>CAYQVB010000056.1:0-16724 GCA_964420925.1 uncultured Ectothiorhodospiraceae bacterium
GCCCACATGGGCTCGCGCAACGGTCTCAATCCCAAGGACTGGCACGACTTCTTCGTCGACAAGGAGGTGCGCCTCATCCCGATGATGGAGGTGGTCGAGCGAGGGATCGAGAGGTGCACCCGGGAGATCTTCGAGATCGCCTGGAACGGCACCGACGCCGTCTACTGCTCCTGGGACACCGATTCCCTGGACGCCGGCTGCATGCCCGGCACCACCGCGCCGGAGTGCTTCGGCATCAAGTCCCGGGAAGCGATTCAGCTCGCCCGCATCGCCGGCACCTACGGCGCCGACGTGCTGGAGATCTCCGAGCTCTGTCCCCTCTTCGACGTGAGCCAGATGAGCACCAAGCTCGCCTGCTGCATGATCTACCACTACCTCGGCAGCCGGGCGAAAACGCTGCGCGACCAGGGACTCTCGGCCTGAAGCCGGATCGCCCATACACCGCTCGGTTTACTTGTTCTCCGGCCCCATTGGGATTCGTCCGAAGACCTCGTCGCCAAAGAGAACGCTGATCTCGTAGCAACTACGTGGGTCCTGCTGCTCACGGTCGACGACAGGCAGACCCGGATCAGCGCCGGCGTGGGTTGCTCGAGTTCTCTCTCCATCGGTGCAACTTGTCGTCGCCTCCTCATCGAATCGCTCCGAGCACTCGGGCCGTTCGATTGGTGCCTCGCGAGGGCCTCCCATGTGCACGTAGTGGTATTCTCGTTGCATGTGAGCATATAAAAATCATCTTTTCAACGCCTTTAGACATACTAGGAGCATATTATGTAAGTACAATCGTTCCATTGTGATCACGACAAAGATTCATCCAAACATGAATGGCATCTTTTCCGTTGCCGTCTGTCGTGAGACACGAGAGGAACGAATGTCCGGCGCCAGCCCGCTCGCGATGCCGGCAAACATGCGCTCGTCACTACCGCCTGGAACAGGCGAGGGCCGGCGTGATCCGGCCTTCAGGTCTGGTCCTCGAAGACCTGATCCAGCTCCGCCCCTTTGCTCCTCCCCGTGCCCCGTCTCGGACCGCGGCGGGTGAACACATTTCAACCAAGGGGGCTGAAGGCAAAGTGAGCAGCGACAGGCGCGCTCTCGCGGCCAGACTGTTTCTCTGGGCCGGTCGGATAGACGCCATGGTACGCGCGTTCCTGCACGACACCCGCGCCGGGGCGACGGCAATCGTCGCTGCGGGGGTCATCATCATGACGATGGGCGGGTTTGGCCTGCTCGTCGACCACCTCTGGCTGGTCCACAAGCGCGATCTGCTCAAGGCCGCATCGGATTCCGCGGCCGTGGCCGCTACGCTGGCGCTACAGCAGTCCGGCGCTTCGGATGCGGAGCTACAGGACATCGCGGAGCGCCACGTCCGGTTCAACGTGCTCGCGAACCTGAGAGCGGGTCGCAAGCTCGAGCCCCGGGAGATCGAAGCAACGCTCGACATTGACCGTGATGCGGGGACGGTGGGCGTCACCGCGAAAGCGCCCACTGGAGGGCTTCTAATGGGCTTCCTGCACGATTATCGGGGGCCCGAGGACATCACGACTGCCTCCGGCGCGGAGGCCGCTACGCGCCCCTTGGCGCTCATGCTCGCCATTGACGTCAGTCTCTCAATGGCCAGGGACTTGAGAGGCCGTAGAGTCAAACCTTCGCGCATGTCCATCGTCAAAGCGGCAGCGCACAACCTTGCCGACATCCTCGAGCCGAACCCGGAGGATCCGATTGCTATCGGGATCGTTCCGTGGGGCACCACGGTCTGCCGCCCGAAAGAAGCATGCGACGACGGCGACTACCCGGTGTTGCGCCCGCTGTCAACCGATCGCGTGGCGGTGAGGAATGCCATCGACCAACTACGTTCCACGCGCAGTTGGACCTACTCCGCTTCAGGGCTGCACGCTGCGCGCGAAGAACTCGAAGCGGCCGAAGAAGAGATGCACCGTGCGCTCGTTCTGCTTACCGATGGCGAAGACACCAGGGACAGCAAGGGGGCCGCGTGTGGTCCCGGGCGTGGTGTGCCTCCAGGGCCAAAGTGCCTGAACCCTCGACGCGAAGCGTGTGCTGCGGCCAAAGCCGCCGACATCGAGATATTCGTGATTGCCGCAATGGCTCCTCAGCACGTCTCCGGTGTGCTTGGCCGCGAGCTGCGCGCCTGCGCGACCATGGATGACGCGTCTCACGTGTTCATCAACAACGCTACCGCGGCGGATTTGCGCACCGCCTTCAGCACGATAGGCGGGCGGTTGAAGGCGTTGAGGAAGATCTATTGATCAACGGCTGTTTCCCTATCAAGTCGTTTGCTTCCTCCGTAGTTGTTCGGCCCGGTTGAGGGAAGCCCGGAGGCTTGGCCGCGCGGCGCGGCCGAAGGGCTCGATGCTTCGGACCGGGCGCGCGGTAGATGGTCTTGAGCGCCGCGGCCAGTGCCCGGCGCTCCTTGTACGACACATAGGCCAGCGAGCGCCGGATGAGGTGCACCAGGCAGGTCTGGACCGCAGCCTGGGAAACACCGCCTCGATCGCCTCGGGAAAGCCCTTACCTGTCCACCAGATCGGGGTAACTCCAATCTTCCTGGCCAACTTCTCACACACGCTTCATGAAGAGCAATGAAAGTCCCTCAATATGGCAATGGCGTGCTTCATCGGGCACCGCTCATGATTTTCCCATGACCTTTCCGCGCCACAGCGCTATCCTCCACGCCCGGATCGGCTCCGGACTCGCGAGCCGAACGCCCCGGAGCCCGGGCTGACGAGGAGGCCGACAGTGAGCACCGCGGACCCGCCCAATCCCGAGGCCGAAGCGCTCAGGCAGCGGATCTCCACGCTCAGCGCGGCCATCCTGCGCATCAGCGCGAGCCTCGACATGACTACCGTCCTCCAGGAGGCCGCCGACAACGCCCGCGTGCTCACCGGCGCGCGCTACGGGGTGATCGCCACCGTCGACGAGGCAGGCCAACCGGACGGCTTCGTCACTTCAGGCTTGACGCAGGACGAACGGCAGGGGTTGCTGGATCTGCCCTACGGGCTGCGGCTGTTCGAGCACCTGCGCGACCTGCCGGGCCCGATGCGGCTCGACGATCTTCCCGCCTACATCCGCTCTCTGGGCTACGGCCCCGAGCTGCCGGTGTCGAAGACCCTGCAGGTCACGCCGATACGCCATCGCGGCACCCATGTCGGGCACTTCTTTCTCGGCGAAAAAGAGGGCGGGCCGGCATTCACCGACGAGGACGAGGAGGTGCTGGTGCTGTTCGCCTCGCAGGCCGCGGCCGCGATCGTCAATGTGCGCACGCATCGGGCCGAGCAGCGGACCCGGGCCGACCTCGAGGCCCTGGTCGAGACCGCGCCGGTGGGGGTGGTGGTCTTCGATGCCCGCACCGGCCGCCCGGGGCCGCTGAATCGCGAGGCGCGGCGCATCGTCGAGGACTTGTGCCCGCCGGGCAGCTCCCAGGAGGAGTTGCTCGAGGTGGTGACCTTCCGGCGCGCCGACGGGCGCGAGGTCTCGCTCGCCGAGTTCCCGCTCGCGCAGCAGCTCAGCAGCGCGGAGACGGTGCGTGCCGAGGAGATCGTGCTCTCGCTCCCCGACGGGCGAAGTGTCGAGACGCTGGTCAATGTCACGCCGATCCATACCGGAGACGGCACGGTCGCCTCGGTGGTGGTCACCATGCAGGATCTCTCGCCACTGCAGGAGCTGGAGCGGCTGCGCGCGGAGTTCCTGGGCATGGTGAGCCACGAGCTGCGCGCGCCGCTGACCTCCATCAAGGGCTCGGCGGCCACTGCGCTCGGCACCTCGCGGGTGGTGGGCCCGGCCGAGGTGCGGCAGTTCTTCCGGATCATCGAGGAGCAGGCGGACCACATGGACGGCCTGATCGGCGATCTGCTGGACATGGGGCGCATCGAGGCGGGCACGCTGTCGGTGGACGCCGAGCTCTCGGACCTGGCTGCGCTGGTCGACCAGGCGCGGAACACGTTCCTGAGCGGAGGTGGCCGGCACAGCGTGTCGATCGACCTGCCGCCGGATCTGCCCCCTGTGATGGTGGACCGCCAGCGCATCGTCCAGGTGCTGAACAACCTGTTCACGAACGCCGCCCGCCACGCGCCGGACACCTCCCCCATCCGGGTCGAGGCGGCTCGCGAGGGCGTGCATGTCGCGGTTTCGGTCTGCGACGAGGGTCGCGGGGTGGCGCCCGAGCTGCTGCCGCAGCTCTTCCGCAAACATGCCGGGCTCCTGACGGGCGACCGCAAGCCCGGGGTCGGCAGTACCGGGCTGGGCCTCGCGATCTGCAAGGGGCTGGTGGAGGCCCACGGGGGACGCATCCAGGCCGAGAGCGCCGGTGTCGGCCAGGGCGCGCGGTTCACCTTCACGATCCCCATTGCCGATGAGGCCGCCGGGGCGGTGACGGCGCTCGCCACGAGCCGCGCCCGCACACCGCGCGCCGGGCGCGAGGCGACCCGGGTCCTGGTCGTCGAAGACGATCCGCAGGCGTTGCGCTATGTCCGCGATGCGCTCGCCGCGGCGGGCTACGCGCCGATCGTGACCGGCGAGCCGGGGGAGGTCGCGGGGCTTCTCAGGGCAAAGCAGCCGGCACTGGTCCTGCTCGACCTGATGCTGCCCGGGACCGACGGGATCGAGCTGATGGAGAGCCTGCCTGCGCTTGCCGAGCTGCCGGTGATCTTCATCTCCGCCTACGGTCGCGACGAGACCATTGCGCGGGCGCTCGAGAGCGGGGCCGTCGACTACATCGTCAAGCCCTTCTCGCCAACCGAGCTGGCGGCGCGGGTGCGGGCGGCGCTGCGCGTGCGGGCCGAGCCCGAGCCCTTCGTGCTGGCCGACCTCGCCATCCACTACGAGCGGCGCCAGGTGAGCGTCGCCGGGCGCGATGTGCGGCTGACGGCCATGGAGTTCGAGATGCTGAGGTTGCTCTCGATGAACGCGGGCCGCCCGGTTACCTACGAAACCGTGCTGCGCCGGGTCTGGGCCGGGCAGGACTACGAAGATCCCGGCGCGGTGCGCGCCTTCGTGAAGAAGCTCCGCCGCAAGCTCGGCGACAATGCGACGAGCCCGACCTGGATATTCACCGAGCGCGGGGTCGGCTACCGCATGCCCCGGCCCGACGAGGTGTGAGCGACCGGAGAGTTCCGCCGGTGCACGCGGCCTCGCAGCGGTCGCCTCCGGCGCCCACCGTGCAAGCTCCTCATGCAGGCGGAGAGCTGCCTCGAGCGACTTTGAGGTGCTCGCCGGCGGCGCCGGAGAGTTTCTGAACGCGTGCGGCCCGAACCGGGTAGGGGACTCCCGGGCACGCAGTTGTAGCGCCACTCGCCCGTTCGAGGTCTCGTAAATGACCGACCTGGAAAGAGCGCACTCCGACTCATGCCAGACTTGGGCTGGCGATACCCGGCAACTCCTCTCGAAATGCCTCGAACCGTTGCTCCTGGGCCGCGTTGAGGTTGCGCATGTCCTCTTCGAGCCGGTCCATCCGGCCCTCGAGCGTTTCTATCTGGGCGCCGAGTGCATTGACCCGCATGGAGAGGCCGCGAATCTCATGAAGGATCAGCTCCAGCTTTTCATCGATGTCCATTGTGTCTATCCGTCACCAGAGACGTAGTCGCAAATCGCATTGGGACCTTTGCATGAGGCACCCCGTCTCCAACAAATCGAAGTACATGCTCTTCACTCCGCGCTGATTGTCGAGGCGTTGAGCTTTTCGTAACCCGCATTGGTGATGCGCAGGATGGCCCTGGGCTCATTCCACTGTGCATGCCCGACGTCCAGATCAGGAGTTCCACGTGGTGATGGCGTCTGGACTCTACCTCGGACATCCCCACACGGGCGTAGAGAATGACTCCACCATCGTGTGCCTCGGCCATCTCGCGCAGAAGAGAGCGCAGCAGATCGGGATTGCGTCTCAGTCTCTCTGCACTCACGCCTTCGTCGAAGCTCATCGTCGATACTCCCTCCGCATCCTCGTGGTGCGGGGGCGGCTCCTGGATTGCACAAACATCCTACCACACGAAACATGATCATTATCTGCTTTTTCGTGTTACATAGATGATTATTTCATGACCAATTGCAACGCGAGGTCTATATCTACGGCCCGGGGGTAAGGGTTCCGCTTTGTCCGAGTCATCCGCACGGCGGATGTTCACTCGCACGTCACCCACGCACGCAAGACCCCGCGCGGGACGCGCATCGCCTAGCCCGCCTATGTCACCGATTTACGTCGCGAGGGCGCCGAGGCGCCGCGATAGCGGGGTGAACGGACCGAGAGACGCTGAAGGCATAGCCGACACTATGTCGAAGCGGCTCGAGGGAGGACGCCCCGCTAGCGTGAGCGGTTCGGCGTCCGCAGCAGGAAATCGGTGACATACGCGGGCTAGTGGTCCTGCCCCCAGAGCCACGCCGCCTTCAGCCTGCCGTCGCACGGTCTGGCGCTCGGCCACCCACGCGCTACCGAGTGCTTCGGGCAATCAAGGGCCGAGAGCCCTCCGTGCGTCCGCCGACCCCGCCCCGGGGGCCGGCTTGATGAACGCCCCCGCCCTCGGATCCTGCCGTTGAGTTGGTTCCCGACCACGTGATGCTCGTATCGGCCCGTACTCGCCCGGAGCGCGGGCGAGGGCCGGGTGCACCGCATTGGCGGCGCTGGCGCGATCCGGACCGGCGGGCTCTTGCCGTGGGCCTCCGCCGCCCGCTCTCGTTCGCCGCCGCACTGGCCATGGGGGCCGCACTGCTGGCGGGTGCGACGCCGACGACGGCGCAGATGCGGAGACGGGCGCGGGCAGGGAGCTGGGTGCGGGGCTCTCGTGGTCGGACCCCAGGAGCGGGCTGATCTCGGAGCTTCGAGTGTACGGTCTCTCGACGCACGAGGCGTCAGCGGCGAAACAGACTCCCCATATCCACAACATACAGACGTCCGGACATCGCCTGAGCTATCCAGGCAACGCCGAAGGCGCAGGCCGGAGCGATCGGAATCGCCGCCCGGCTCAGTGGCAAGCCCGCCCCAGCGCCTTCAGCCGCCAGTAGTTGTACGGCAGGGGGGTAACGAATCCGGCCGCCAGCATGATCGGCACCACCCACCACGTCAGCACGGCGCCGCCGGTCAGCATCCAGTCCACCGCGTTCATCATGGTCTCCATGGCGAGCATCGAGATGAACGACATGTTGATCGCCGTTCGGATCGCGGTCCGGAGATCCATCTGGCGAGCCAGGATGAAGGTCTCCAGGGCAATCGAGGTCAACAGCCCGTTGACGATCGCGAGGGTCATGATCGCCAGCGTCGGCCAGGGGATGCCGGTGAGCTGGAAGAAGGCGATGGTCCCGAAATCGCCAATGGCACAGCCCAGGAGGCACCAGGCGGTGTTCTTCGATGCCCGGCGCCACGTGTGGCGACAACGCCAGTCGATGTGAGTTTGTTCGGCTATTGCAACCATGTCGACACCGTTTGATTCCTCTTTGCCGGAAGCCTAAGGTCTCCAGTCACTGGAGAGTCAAGGGGCGGCCAGTGATTTCTCTCAGGGGCTCGAATCGGGGTTGCGGCACGCCGGCTCGGACTACTCGAGAGCTTCGGGTGAGGAGACGGTCGTCAACGTCGCCGTCGTGAGCGCGATGACGCACACCACGGCGACCTCGCACCCAATCGAGCGTTGCAGGCGCGCTCCCGCGCGCGAGTCACCGGCAAGCAGGGCCGGCGTGAGGCGAAACCGGTTGAAGGCGGCGAGACCGAGCAAGAGCACGAAGACCGACACCTTGATCGCGAGGAACTGGCCGTAGGGCAGCGCCAGCGCACCGAGCGGGTTGCCGGTCAGGAGCACGAGCAAACCCGCTCCGGCGGCCGCCAGCACGGCAACGACCCCCACGGCCCGTCGTCCGAACGCATCGGCGAGGGCGCCGGCACGCATCGGATCGCCTTGCCGGGCGAGCCGGAAGAGGGGCGCGAACGCGCCGATCCAGAAGGCGAGGCCCAGGAGGTGCGCGGTGAGCAGGATGCCGAGCACGAGCCGCGGCTCGGCGAGCACGTGACCGCGAAAGGCGAAGGATGCGCACACGGTGAGCGCGCCCAGCAGTGCGGCAGGATTCGCGATCCTGCGACCCACGAAGAAAATGGCAACCAGGGCGAGTCCGATGATACGAACCACCACGCTCTCTCCGATGGGGCTCTGGGCCACCATGCGAGTGAGCATCGGGTCCAAGGCCCCCGACCATCCGCCCGCGAGGAAGACCGCCCCCAGTGGGACGAGCGCCAGAGTAGCCAGCGCCGCTGCGCATGCGCCGGCAAGGCCGAGACGACAGACCGCCTTTCTCGTCTCGGCGTCGAGGGCCGAGAACGTGACGAGAAAGAGCGCGCTTCCCGCCGCGGTGAGCGAGGCGAGATACGCGAGCGCCTTCACTGCCACCGATGCGACGGCCGTCGCATCCAGCGAGAGCAGCGACTGCCACACCGCAGCTTCTACGGTGCGACCTCGAAGGAGAAGCGTCCCTGCATCGGATGACCGTCCGAAGAGAGGCCGCGCCACTCCACGGTGTACCGACCCTTCGGCAGCGGCGGCGGTGTCGCGCGAAACTCGGTGACCGGCTCCATCTCGTCGGAGCGTTCCAGCTCGAACGTGTCGCCCGCCTCGCCGGTGAGACTGATCATGGTAATGCGCATCGGCTCGTCGAAGCTCAGGGACACGACATCCGGCGCGGCGGCAAGCACGGCGCCGTCCTCGGGGAAGGTCGTCTCCTGCTTCGAGTGCGCGTGAATCTCGCCGGCGACCGACATGACGAGCGTCGCGAGCACTGCCCACCCCAGGGCGACGAGTCGATGACTACGCTTCATCAAACGACGCTCCACCAAGACACTCTGCTGCGCCCCGCAGGAACTCGCGCGCCGTCGGACCTTCGAGCGGCCAACGAAGGAGGCGGACTCGAGGCTTGCACTGCCACACTCTGTGTTCAAACCCCGTCAAGCGCAGGAAGGTCGGATTGTAATTCGACTTGGAAGAGCAAAAGGAGCGGCCAATCTACCGTTCCGCCTGCACCTTCTGGATCTCCGCCGACCAGCGGCTCTTGATGTAGGCGAGGACCGCCCAGATCTCCCGGTCCGACAGAATGCCCGCATAGGCGGGCATGGTGCTTTGGTAGTCGTCTCCGGCGATAGCGCCCAGCCCGTCGCGGGTCAGGCGAAACAGCAGCTCGTCGGAGTGGTGCCAGGTGTGGCCGGTCTCGTCGTGGGGCGGCGCGGGAAGGGTGCCGTCGGCCTTGCGCCGCTGCCAATCGGGCTCGCCCTCGAGATTGGCGCCGTGGCAGACCGCGCAGTGCTCTCCATACACGGTGGCGCCCAGGGCCACCAGCTCGGGGTCCGAGGCGTCCGCGCCCGGTCCACCGTCGCCGCGAATCGCGTACCACGCGACGACGGCCACCGTGACGGCAATTGCGGTGGCCGCGATGCCCAGCATGTACGCCGCACCGGGGCGCAACCGGGACCGGGTCACGCGCAAGCCCCCCGGGGGATTCGGACCGGCGCGAGCGAGCGAGTCGTCACGCGACGCGAAACCAGGTCATCATGCCGCTGATCGAATGTTCGGGCACGTGGCAGTGCAGCAGCCAGTCACCCGGATTGTCGGCAACGAACGCGATCTCCACCGTCTCCTCGGCGTCCATCAGCAGGGTGTCGCGCAGGGGTCCGGTGGCGCCCTCGGGCGAGACCGCACGGAAGTGGTGCCCGTGCAGGTGCATGGCATGCGGCCACGCGGTGTCGTTGATCATGGTGAGGCGAAAGGTCTCGCCGCGCTGCGCGGTGAAGAGCGGCGCGTCGGGCATCTCCGCGAGCCCATTGAAGGCCCAGACCTTGCCTTGCCCGGCGAGGTCCCGCGCTCCCACCATCCGGCCGTCGAGCATCGCCTGACGCATCCCCCCCATCGCGCCGCCCTCCATGTGCAGCGTCACGTGCGGCGCCCGCGCGAGGTCTCCGAGCGCCGGCACCGGATTGGGCGCGAGCGGCTCCGGTGCGGGCTGTCGGGCTCCTCGTGCCTCGCCCCGGACCGGGAATGCGGCCAGCGCATAGTCGTCGTCGCGCTCGCGGGATACGAGAAAGGCTTCCTCTCCCTCGCCCGCGACCACGTCGACGATCAGATCGACGCGTTGGCCCTGGGCAAGCCGGAGCGATCCGGCCACTTCCGGCGCCGGGAGGGGCTGGCCGTCCAGCGCCACCACCCAGCCTTCCAGGTGCTTCAGGTCGAGAGTGAAGACCCGGGCGTTCGCCACGTTCACGAGTCGCAGGCGCAATCGCTCGTATCGTGAGGCCACGCGACTCCACGCGCCCTCGCCGCTGACCGTAACCCAGTTTCCGACCCGGCCCGCGTGCGCCCAGTCGTGCAGGGCGCCGAAGCTGTCGTGGAGGCTCGCATCCGAAGCGAGACGCCAATCGTCGAGTAGAAGCAGCTCTTCGCGATCGACCGGCGGCGGATCAGGCTCCTCGACGACGAGGGCGCCATAGAGCCCCCGCGCCATCTGCTCGAACGCGCGGTGATGCGGGTGATACCAGTAGGTCCCGGCGTCGGGCGGCGCGAAGTCGTAGAGGAACTCACCACCCGGCGCCACGAGCGGCTGCGTGAGCTCCGGCGCGCCGTCCATCGCGTTCTCGAGCCGAATCCCGTGCCAGTGCACCGTCGAGGGCTCGGGTAGCCCGTTCAGGAAGCGGCGCACCACCCGCTCTCCCTGGCGCACGCGAATCGTCGGACCCGGCACGCGCCCCTCGTACCCCCAGATCGGGGTTTCCGGATAGTCCGGCGGCGCGAGACGCGCAGTCGCGGGCCTGGCGTGGAGCGTGACCGCCTCGGGGTCCCGGGCGCGCGCCGGGGACACCACTGCGACCGGGCCGCAGAGCAGTGCGGACGATGCGGCGCGCCTCAGAAACTCCCGTCTCGAAAGGGGCATGGCTCTCACCTCCACTCGCGCTTCGTCCTCGAGCGTCGAACCCTGCGAACCATTCGCCAGCCGGCGACGATCAGCGCTGCCTGCCGGAACCTCGATTGTGGTCAGGATCGCCGTCGAGCGCCAGATGCCACCGTCCTGCTCAATCGGCTCGGAAATCACTTCGCAAGATCGGCCCCAATCGGTCGACGTTCCACGCATAATCACCGGCCGGAGAAAGCAGCCCCACTGCCCAAGGAGAAAAACCTGCCCATGAACCCCGCCAAAGCCTACGCGCATCTCTTCTCGCCCCGGGGAGGCGACGAAGCCGACAACTACCGTGCCCCGGGGCAGATCACCTTCCTGCGCTCGGATCACGTCGCGCTCGACGCCGGGAAGCTCCGCGACACCGGCGCCCGCTACGCGTTCCTCGGCGTGCCCTTCGACGAGGGCAACGTCGGCAAACCGGGCTCCGAAGAGGGTCCGAGAGAGTTCCGTCTCGCCTCCCAGGAGTACTTTCCCTACTGGTTCGAGTTCAGGGTCGATCTCGAAGGCAGCAGCGTCGACTGCGGCGATGCGCAGATGCCCAAGGTCAACCCGGCGCTCAGCCGTGAACGCATCTACAAGGCGGTGCGCGAGATCCTCGCCGCCGGACTGACCCCCATCATCTGCGGCGGCGATCGCTCCATCTCCATTCCCGCCGCTCGGGCCCTGTCGGACCATATCGGCGCCGAGGCGAAGATGGGCTACCTGCACTTCGGCGCCCACCTGGACCTCGCCGACACCTGGGCGGGGGAGAGGAACGTCAGCACCTGCGCGCTCGCCCGCATCACCGAACTGCCCAATCTGGCCGGCGCCAACGTGGGCCACATCGGCGCGCGCAACTCCCTCAATCCCAAGGACTGGATCGATCTCGCGACGGAGCGCGGTATCCGCTTCCACCCCATGTTCGAGCTCCTCGAGCGTGGAGTCGACACCGGCGCGGCAGAGGCGATCGCGCAGGTCTGGGAGGGGACCGACGCCCAGTACCTCAGCTTCAACTTCAACGTGATGGACGCCTCCATGGCGCCGGGGGTGACCGCGACCGAGCCGGGCGGCATCGAGTCGCGGGAGATGATGCGCATTGCCGGCCTGCTCGGCGCCCGGGGCGGCGTCAGCGTCATCGACATCTCGGAGCTCTGTCCGATCTACGACGTGAGCGGCACCACGTCGCGGCTCGCGGTATGCGTCGTACTGCGGATCATGGCGGCGATCGCCCAGTCCCGCGGCGAGCTGGTGGATCAGTCGCTCCGGCGTCCAGCCTCCTGATCCGTCCAGTGGCGGGAAGCGGGGCGGCTCACCACCATCGCCGGCTGACGAGACACTCACCGTGAGTTTTTCTTCGTGGAATCCCGCTCGGATGGAAGTTCCCCTGCCACCTCGGCTCTGGTGGATTCCCGCTTTCGCGGGAATGACGAGAAGTAGGTTCCGTCATTACCGCGAAAGCCTGCCACGGACAGGTTCCCTGCCCCTGCGGTCCGCCGCCGTGGCCGGCTCATTTAGGTGATGACGGGAGGCGAAACTCCGTGTGGACTCCAGTATGTCCGCCGCGCACGTCATACCCCCGCACGCAGGGGGCTCGCTCTTCCATGACGCATTCGGCCGCAAGAGTTCCGGACGGAGATTGACATTGGCGATCCGGATTCACCGCGTGATTGGCAACGCGCACGATGCGGAGCTCGCCGAACGCCTGCACCGCCTCGAACACGAGGGCCTCGTCGAGTACCTGACGCTCGAGCGCAACGACGTGCACCGGCGCCGCCTGCGTGCTTCGACCGACCGGGCGACCGAGTGCCTGATCGCGCTGCCCCGCGACCAGGCCCTGAGCGAAGGCGCGGTGCTCACCCTCGACGAGGCGCGCGCCATCGTCGTGCGCCTCGAAGTGGAGCACTGGCTGACGCTCGCCCCTCGGGACGAGGCGGCGGCCCTGGAGCTCGGCTACTTCGCCGGCAACCTCCACTGGCGCGTGCGCTTTACGGGCCCGCGACTGCTGATCGCCCTGGAAGGGCCGAAGGAAGACTATCTCGCGCGCCTGGACCCCCTGCTCCGGGACGGGCGTGCGCTCGAGGTCGAGGACGATGCAATCCCCGGGTGAGCGGCTGGCCCTGCTGCAGCACGGGGACAGCTTCTTCCCCTCGGGTGCGATTTCTTTCTCGTTCGGTCTGGAGACGCTGAGCGAGGATCGCCGCATCGACTCCGCGGCGGCAGTGGCCTCCTTCCTGGAGGGGCAGTTGCAGGCACGCTGGGCGACCTTCGATCGGGGCGCCCTGGTCGCAGCCCATCGCGCGGCGCCCGACGCCCTTGCCGTCGCCCGGGTCGACGCCCTGCTCGAAGCCGCGACTCTGGCCACCGAGCTGCGCGAGGGCTCGCGCCGCGCCGGCCGCGCGCTCCTCAAGATACATGCCGCCCTGGGCACGGCCGGCGCCGACGCATACGGTGCCCTGGTGAGCAAGGGTGAAGCCCCGGGGCACAGCGCCGCGGTCCAGGGCCTGGTCTGGCGCGGCGCCGGCCTCGAGGTCACGGCAGCGGAGACCCTGTCCGCCCACACCTTCGCTACCGGCGTCCTCGGGGCGGCCATCCGCCTCGGCCTCCTCGGGCACGTCGGGGCGCAACGCATCCTGCAGGACGCCCGGGACCTCGTCGTCCGATTGCTGCAAGAGCCCGCGCCGGAGCTCGGGAATCTCTGCGCCTCGACCCCCGAGGCCGAGATCGCGGTCATGCGCCACGAAACGGCGGCCACCCGGCTCTTCGCGAACTGAAGACCCTTATCCTGATACACACCTCCCACAAACCGCGCCCGAACACCATGGAGGCCGGAAGATGATCCTGACCCCCACCGAGCTCGAACGCCTGACCATCTTCACGGCGGCGGAGCTCGCCCGAAAGCGCCGCGCCAGGGGCTTGAAGCTCAACCACCCCGAGGCGAGCGCGCTGATCGCCGACGAGATCCTGGAAGGCGCCCGCGACGGGCGCTCGGTGGCCGACCTCATCGCCTTCGGCTCGACCATCCTCACCAGCGACGACGTCATGGCCGGCGTCGCCGACCTCATGCCGATGCTCCAGGTCGAGGGCACCTTCCCGGACGGCACCAAGCTGGTCACCGTCCACGACCCCATCCGGCCGGGCACGGAGGCTCCGCCCGCGGGCGCGGTCACCCCCGGCGAGGTCATCGCCGCCGAAGGCGACATCGAGATCAACGCGGGACGCGGCAAGCGCACCATCCGGGTCCTGAATACCGGCGACCGGCCGATCCAGGTCGGCAGCCACTACCACTTCTTCGAGGCCAACCGGGCGCTCGAGTTCGAGCGCGCCGCGGCCTTCGGCATGCACCTGGACATTCCGGCCGGCACCGCGGTGCGCTTCGAGCCGGGCGAGAGCAAGGAGGTCGCGCTCGCCGGCTTCGGCGGCAGCGGCGAGCTCTCCGGCCTCAACGGGCTGACCGACGGCAGCATCCACAGCGAGCGGCGCCGGGATGCGGCGCTACGCCGCGCGCGGGAGCGCGGCTTCAGGGGGGCTTGAATCATGACCCGAATGACCCGAGCGGACTACGCGCGGATGTACGGCCCGACCACCGGCGACGCGGTGCGCCTGGGCGACACCTCGCTGCTCGCCGAGGTTGAGCGCGATCACGCCGCCTACGGCGACGAGAGCCTGCACGGAGGCGGCAAGACCCTGCGCGACGGTCTCGGCCTCACGCCGGGCTACGACAGCGCGATGGGCTCGCTCGACATGCTGCTGTGCAACGCGCTGTTGATCGATCCGGTGCTCGGCATCGTCAAGGGCGATATCGGCATCAAGGACGGGCGCATCGCGGGAGTCGGCAAGGCAGGCAACCCGGCGACCATGGACGGGGTGGACAAGAATCTCATCTGCGGCGCGGCGACCACGGTGCGCGACGCCGAGGGCCTGATCGCGACGCCCGGCGGCATCGACGTGCACGTGCACTTCGACTCCGCCCAACTCTGCCAGCATGCCGTCTCCTCCGGCATCACCACGATGATCGGCGGCTCGCTCGGCCCCATCACCGTCGGTATCGACTGCGGCGGCGCCTGGAACGTCGGCAAGATGCTGCAGGCCTCCGAGCAGTGGCCGCTCAACTTCGGCTTCCTCGGGCGCGGCAACTCGTCCCGGCCGAAGTCGCTGCTCGATCAGATCGCGGGCGGCTGCGTCGGCCTCAAGATCCACGAGGACTGGGGAGCCATGCCCGCGGTCATCGACACCTGCCTCGCGGTCGCCGACGAGCTCGACTTCCAGGTCCAGCTCCACACCGACACTCTGAACGAGAGCGGCTTCCTGGAAGACACGCTGGAGGCGATCAACGGGCGCACCATCCACATGTACCACACCGAGGGCGCGGGCGGCGGCCATGCGCCCGACATCATCCGCGTCGCGGGCGAGCCGAACTGCCTCCCCTCCTCCACCAACCCGACCAACCCCTACACCGTCAACACCTTCGACGAGCACCTCGACATGACGATGGTGTGCCACCACCTCAGCCCCTCGATCCCCGAGGATGTGGCATTCGCGGAGAGCCGCATCCGCGCTCAGACCATCGCCGCCGAGGACATCCTGCACGACCTGGGGGCGATCTCGATGCTGGGCTCGGACAGCCAGGGCATGGGACGCATCGGCGAGGTGATCTGCCGCACCTGGCAGCTCGCGTCGAAGATGAAGGACCAGCGCGGGCGGCTGCCGGAAGAGTGCACCCGCATCGGCGACAACGAGCGCATCCTGCGCTACATCGCCAAGTACACGATCAACGCGGCGCGCACCTTCGGCATCGACGCCCACATCGGCTCGCTGGAAACCGGCAAGCTCGCCGACGTGGTGCTCTGGCGCCCCGCATTCTTCGGCATCAAGCCGGAGCTGGTGGTCAAGGGCGGCTTCATCGTCTGGGCCGCGATGGGCGACAGCGCCGCCTCCCTGATGACCTGCGAACCGCTGCTGATGCGCCCGCAGTGGGGCGCCTTCGGGGCCGCGCGCAAGGCGCTCGGCGCCTGCTTCGTCCACCCCGGCGCGATCGACGGCGGCCTCGCGGGGCGGCTCGGCCTGACCAAGGCCCTGCTGCCGGCGCGGGGCACGCGCAAGCTCGGCAAGCAGCACATGCTGCGCAACGCCGCCTGCCCCGAGATCCGCGTCGACCCCCAGACCTTCGACGTGCGCGTCGACGGCGAGCTCGCGACCTGCGCGCCGGCGAGCGAGCTGCCGCTCGCGCAGCGCTACATGCTGCGGTGAGCGCCGTGCCCCCCACGTCCACTTCAGAACCGGACCTGCCGGCGCCCGCGCGGGTCGGCATCGGAGGTCCGGTGGGCTCGGGCAAGACCGCGCTCATCGAGAGGCTGATCCCGCTCCTCGGCACACGGGGCTCGAGCGTGGCGGTGGTCACCAACGACCTCGTCACCCGGGAGGACGCCGAGCGCCTGCGCCGCGGCGGCCTCCTCGACCCCCGGAGGATCCTCGCGGTCGAGACCGGGGCCTGTCCCCACACCGCGATCCGGGAAGACCCCACGATGAACCTCGAGGCGGTGGACCGCCTGGTCGCGAGCGTGCCGGACCTCTCGGTCATCCTCATCGAGAGCGGCGGCGACAACCTCGCCTCCACTTTCTCCCTCGATCTCGTGGACTACTGGATGTTCGTGATCGACGTCTCGGGCGGCGGCGACATCCCGCGCAAGCGGGGCCCCGGCATCGTCCGGGCCGACCTGCTCATCATCAACAAATCCGACCTCGCGCCCCACGTGGGGGTCGATCTGCCGCTCATGCGGAGGGAAGCGGAAGAGGTACGCTCGGGCCGGCCCGTGCTCGTCACC
>CAYQVB010000057.1:0-17914 GCA_964420925.1 uncultured Ectothiorhodospiraceae bacterium
TATCTACAGAGCTACAACGAAAACCCTCGAGCCTTGGTGTGGACAAAGACGGTCGAGGAGATCGTCGAAAAGGTCCGTCGGGGCCGATCGGCATTACTAAAAACACCTTAAAAACCGTTTTGTTAAGGACACTACACTAGGTCGACCGCCTGCCCTGGTCCCAACTCTGCAGGTCGGACCACACGTTTCGCACGAACTTGGCCATGCGCACCTACCGCCGCGGCGGCACGCTGCGAGAATCTGGGGAGTCCGCAATCTCTGCTGTGGGCCAAGACTGCGTCGGTTCCGTCTCGCGCAGGGCCTCGCAGTGCGCACCCTGCAGCACGGGCTGAGCCGAGAACCATACGACGAAGAAGGAGTCCGACGGCGAGCAGGAGGATGGGAAACGGAACGGGCCACAGGTGGTTGGACCGCACGTGATGAAAATGAGAAAGTGGGGGTGCGGGAGCTCCGAGGTGCGCGAAGAGGTGCGGTAGATCACAGTAATCCCTTCAACATCGCTTCGTACTCGCTGCTCACGATGATGATCGCGCAGGTCTGCGGCCTCGAGCCGGACGAGTTCGTGCTCTCCCTCGGCGACGCGCACCTCTACCTCAACCATCTCGAGCAAGTCGAGACGCAGTTGTCGCGGGAACCCTATCCGCTGCCTTCCATGCGCCTCGATCCGGGAGTCGAGAGCCTCTTCGATTTCCGCTACGAGCACTTCACGCTCGAGAACTACCGGCACCATCCCTCGATTCGCGCCCCGATCGCGATCTGACCCGCATTGCCCTTGGCTCCTCGAATCCCGTGCTGATCTCCATCGTCGCCGCGCTGGACGAAAGCGGGCTCATCGGAGCCGGGAAGCGCCTGCCCTGGCGGTTGCGTGGCGATATGCGCCGATTCCGGCGCATTACCATGGGCAAGCCCTTGCTCATGGGAAGACGGACTTTCGAGTCCATCGGGCGTCCCCTCGACGGGCGCACCAACATCGTGCTCAGCCGTCGGGCCGGCTACGAGTCGCCCGGCTGCCGGGTCGCGACGAGCTTCGAGGGCGCGCTCACCGTCGCGCGGGCGGACGGCGCGACGCCGGAGTTGATGGTCATCGGGGGAGCCGAGGTCTACGCCCTGGCGTTGCCGGTCGCGGACCGCCTTTATCTCACTCGCGTGCAGGGACGCTTCGAGGGGGACGTCTACTTTCCTCCCTACGACGAGTCGGACTGGATTGAGGAGGAATGCGAAGCGGGGGTCGACGCCGACGGTCCCGCGTATCGCTTCGTCACCTACCGGCGCCGATGCGCGGCCCCGGCACGCTGAAGCGGCACCCGTCCTCCAGGCGCATGGCGCTCAAGGCGCCACCCCACACGCAACCGGTGTCGAGGTGATGCACGCAGTGCACGGGGTCGACGGGCTCACGAAGCTGCAGGGTCGCCCAATGGCCGAAGACGACGGGCGTTCCGTGACTCCGGCGCCCCGGTGCCTCGAACCAGGGGACCAGCCCCGGTGCCTGAGTGCCCGGGGGACCGGCATGTCGGAACTCGAGCGCGCCGTCACTCGTGACGTAGCGCATCCGGGTGAGGGCATTGACGACGAAGCGGAGGCGGGCGGAACCGGTGAGCGCGGGAGACCAGCGCCGTGGCTCGTTGCCGTACATCTCACGGAAGAAAGCGCCTACCGCCGCACCGCGCAGCACGTCTTCGACTTCGCGGGCCAGCGCCCGCGCTTCCTGGAGGGTCCATTGCGGAGGAAGCCCGGCGTGCACCATGGCAAAGCCGCTCTCGTCGTCGTGGTGCAGTAGCGGCCTTGTCCGCAGCCAATCGAGCAGCGTCTCGCGGTCCGGAGCGCCGAGCACGTCTCCGAATGTGTCCTTGGCTCTTGGCTCGCGCGCACCGGCGGCGGAAGCGAGCAGGTGCAGATCGTGGTTGCCCAGGACGCTCACCGCTCGCTCCCCGAGACCCTGCACGAAGCGCAGCACTTCCAGGGAATTCGGACCTCGGTTGACGAGGTCGCCGACGAACCAAAGCCGATCGCGCTCGCGATCGAATGCGACGAGGTCGAGGAGGGAGAAGAGTGCTTCCGCACATCCCTGGACGTCTCCGATCGCGTATGTGGCCAAGGTTCCGGTCGCTCCTTCGCCCGGCGGCTCCATCAGCCCGCCGTCCCGACCGGCTTTTGTGTCGGTCGCGGCCAAGCGCAGCGTTCAGCATTGAGGTACGGATAGGGCGAGGAATGGTGAGACTGGAGAGAGGTGCCTGCTCGTTCGTCCTGCACGGCCACAAGTGGAGCCGGAATCCACCGGCTCAGCCGAGCACGGATGCGGTGTTTGGACGGCCGGGCGTCGCAGGCCACCGCCGGAATCAGAGGATCAGTGCAAGGTGCGCGGAGCGAGCAGGGCAAACTCGGGGATCTCCGCGTCGAAATGCGAGCCGTCGTCGGCCACCATCTGATAGCTCCCGCGCATCGTGCCGACCGGCGTTTCGATAATCGCCCCGCTGGTGTAGCGAAACATCTCGCCCGGGTTCAGGTGCGGCTGCTCCCCCACCACGCCATCGCCTCTGACCTCCTCCACCTTGCCGTGGGAGTCGGTGATCACCCAGTGCCGGGTCAGCAGTTGCGCCGCGACCCGGCCGATGTTGCGGATGGTGATCCGGTACGCGAACACGTAGCGATCCGCCTCGGGATTCGACTGGGCCTCGATGTAGAAGCTCTCGGCGGACACCTCGATGCGATGGGGGCCAGGGTCGTTCATGAGGGCATTTGAGCGGATGCCGGTCCCCGGTTCAAGTATGTGGTCCCGGAGGTTTCGGGGCCGTGAGCGGGAGCAGATCGCTCGACCGCGTCTCCGGGCGGGCGAATCCACTGCGGCCCCGACGCTGCCCCGCCGCGCTCGCAAGCATGACTTTCGACGCGCTTCTCGAGACGCCGGGGTGTGTTTCCGGGAACAAGACATCGCCGCCTCCCGGGACCGCGGCAAGGGCCGGTGACCGAAGCCGGAGCTAAGCGCGAAATCGCTCCAGTCGACGGTAGGACAGGGCTTCGAGCACGTGGGCGCGCTCGATGCGCCCGCTTCCCGCGAGGTCGGCGATAGTGCGCGCCACCCGGAGCACCCGGTGGTGGCTGCGCGCGGAGAGCCCGAGACGACGCGCGGCACGGTGCATCAGGCTGCGTTCGGCCTCACCGAGGTCGCAGTGGCGCTCGGTCTCGTTCGGCGTGAGCCGGGCGTTGGGGGTGCCCTGGCGTTCTCCCTGTATTGTGTGGGCCGCGACGACCCGCTCGGCGACGCTTGCCGTGGATTCGCCCACCATCGCCTTCGTCCCGCCGAGGTCGTCGGACCAGGGCAGGGTCTCCACCAGCAGATCCAGGCGGTCGAGGAGCGGGCCGGACACCTTCGCCCCGTAGCGCACCCGCTGAGCGGGGGAGCACGCGCAGCGTTCGGTCCCGTCGCCGAAGTGGCCGCAGGGACAGGGATTCATCGCGCAGACCAACTGGAAGCGCGCGGGGAAGTCCGCGCTCCTCGCTGCGCGGGAGATCGTCACCCAGCCCGACTCCAGGGGCTGGCGCAGCACGTCCAGCACGTGCCGGTTGAATTCCGCCAGCTCGTCGAGAAAGAGGACCCCCTGGTGGGCGAGCGAGATCTCGCCGGGTCTCGGATTGACGCCTCCGCCAACCAGGGCAACCGCGGACGCGCTGTGATGGGGTGCGCGAAAGGGTCGCTTGGCCCAGTCCCGAGCGTCGAAGGGCCTTGCCGCCACCGAGAGCACGGTGGCCGCTTCCAGCGCCTCGGCTTCGCTCATCGCGGGCAGGAGGCCGGGGAGACGTTGCGCAAGCATCGTCTTCCCGGTGCCCGGAGGGCCGATCATGAGGAGATGGTGACCGCCGCTCGCCGCAATCTCCAGGGCGCGGCGGGCCCGGTGCTGGCCCCGGACGTCCTTCATGTCTCCCACCGAGTCCGGAGAGATCTCCTCTCTCACGGTGACATGCGCCTCGAGCGGCGCGTTTCCTCTCAAGTGCCGGTACACCTCGAGGAGGTCGCGCGCGGGAAGGACGCGCACCTCGCGCACCAGGCCCGCCGCGACTTCGTCGCCCGCGGGCAGAATCAGGGCGCGGCCCGCCTCGCGCGCCTGCAATGCACTGGGCAGCGTGCCGCCGCCCGGGCGCAACGCTCCGGTGAGCGCGAGCTCGCCAATCATTTCGTACGCTTCGAGGCGGCGCGCGTCGACCTGGCCCGATGCCGCGAGGATTCCCACCGCGATCGGCAGGTCGAACCGACCGCCATGCTTGGGCAGCTCCGCGGGGGCGAGGTTGACGGTGATGCGTTGTCGCGGAAACGCGAAGTTGAGCGTCAGGAGCGCGCTGCGGACGCGGTCCTTGGCCTCCTTTACCGCGGTCTCCGCGAGCCCGACGATGGAGAAGGAGGGCAACCCGCCGCTCAAGTGCACCTCCACCGTCACCAGAGGGGCTTCGATGCCGGTTCGAGCCCGACTGAACACCACGGCAAGCGACATCGGAGTCCTCGCGCCTCGCCTTTCCCGTCGGAACGCAAGCGCCGGTGTCGAGGTCCATTCCGGTGAGCGGCGCGGGTTTGTCCCCTGCGCTCATGGGCCTGGTCCCGCCCGGTCGAGGTTCCGAGTCGTTCAATTCTTCGACGACCCGCACCGCTCCGGGAATGGGAGTGCGACTCGCATTCCCGTTGCTTTTCGGAGCGCGTGCCCGTCGACTCCGGGCGCGTCTCCCGTCAGCTTTCGGCCCGTTTTCTAGTCGCCCTGGGGGATGTCGAGCCTCGCTTCCAGCTCGGCGACCGTGCGCTCCAGGCGCTCGAGCTTGTCGCGGGTGCGCTCGAGCACCGCCTGCTGCACGTCGAACTCCTCGCGGCTCACCAGGTCCATGCGCTCCAGGGCGGCGCCGAGGACGCTTCGCAGGGTGGAGCGCACCTCGCGTTCCAGGGTGCCGGCGCCTTCCGGCAGCACGTCGACGACGCGGCGAACCAGCTCGTCCAGTTTTTCGGGATCGAAGGGCCGGCTCATCTTTCCCTGGCACACCCCGGGGCTGCGGACTCGGTACGATAAGTTCTCGCCGCGGCGGGCTCAAGCGTGCCGGCGGGCGCGAGCTAGAATGTCGAACGTCGAATCGGAGGAAACACGGGCCCGACAGGTGCAGGAAAACGAAGCGGTCGACGCCTACGTGGTGATGGGCAATCCGGTGGCCCACAGTCAGTCACCCTTCATTCACGGCGAGTTTGCCCGCGCGCTCGGCCACGACATCGTCTACACCCGGCGCCACGTGGAGCCCGGTCGCTTTCGCGAGGCGCTCGCCACCTTTCGGGCCGAGGGCGGTCGCGGGGCGAACGTCACCGTGCCCTTCAAGGAAGAGGCTTTCGAAGTCTGTGCACACCGAAGCGACAGGGCGGAGCAGGCCGGCGCCGTCAATACCCTGGGGTTCGAGGGCGCGTCGATCTGGGGCGACAACACCGACGGTATCGGCCTGGTGAGGGATCTTGAAACCAACCTCCGATTGACCCTCGGCGCTCGGGATGTCCTGCTGCTCGGAGCGGGCGGCGCGGCGCGGGGCGTCATCGGCCCCCTGCTCGCGACTTCTCCGGCCCGGCTCGTCGTCGCCAACCGGACCGTGTCGCGCGCCGAGGCGCTGCGCCGGCACTTCGGAGGCGAGATAGAAGCCTGCGGATTCGAGCGCCTGCACGCAACGCCCTTCGACCTCGTTGTGAATGCGACTTCCGCAAGTCTGTCCGGCCGCATGCCGCCGCTGCCCCCGGGCCTGCTTCGCGCAGGCGCCGCCGCCTACGACATGATGTACGCGGCCGAGCCCACTCCGTTCATGCGCTGGGCCGAGTGCGCGGGGGCGTCGCTCATCGCCGATGGTGCGGGAATGCTGGTGGAGCAGGCGGCCGAGGCGTTCAGCCGCTGGCGCGGGGTCCGGCCGCGTACGCAACCGGTCATCGATGCGCTTCGGGAGCGTTTGCGCGCCCCGGGCGGAGGCTGAGGGCGCGCCCGCATCCCGCTGCCGCAATCCCTTCGGCGAGGCGTGCGAAGTCGGCGATGGCAAGGGTCTCCGGGCGCGATGCGGGGTTGCAACCGGCACGCGCGATGCCGGTCTCGTCGAGAAGCCCCCGCAGCGAGGACTTGAGCGTCTTGCGCCGGCGAGAGAAGAGGTGGCGAACGAGCGCCTCGAAGGTGGCGCGGTCCGTGACCTCGACCGGCGCTTGGACGTGGGGTTTAAGAAGGAGGAAGGTGGATTCGACTCGCGGCCGAGGCGCGAAGGCGCCGGCCGCAATGGGAAAGAGGCGTTCCACCGTGCAATCGAGCTGCACCATGACGCTGAGTCGGCCGTAGTGCTTGGACCCCGGCGCGGCCAGGATGCGATCTCCCACTTCGCGCTGCAGCGTGCAGTGCATGTCCTCGATATGGCAAAGCTGCGCCAGCAGGCGAAAGAGCAGGGGAGTGGAGATGTTGTAGGGCAGGTTGCCGACCACGCGCAGGCGCCGGGAGCCGGCGAGGGCGCCGAAATCGAAAGCGAGCGCATCCTCGTTGAAGAGGCGCAGCGCTCCGGCGCCACGACATTCCCGACGAAGGTGCTCGCACAGGTCCCGGTCGACCTCGATCGCGTGCAGCTCGCCGCAGCGTCGCAGGATGGGGAGGGTGAGTGCCCCGCGCCCGGGGCCGATCTCCACCAGCGTCTGATCGGGCCGGGGATTCACCGCTTCGACGATGCGTTCGATGACCCCTGCGTCGTGCAGGAAGTGCTGGCCGAATCGCCGGCGGGGGCGGCTCCGATTCCGCTTGCGGTCGCCGCTTCCCTTCATACCCACCCGTGAAGCGGCGGCTCACTCCTCGTCGATTCGGTACTCCACATACGCTTCTTCCCGGATCTGGCGGATCCAGGTCCGCAGCTCTTCCTCGATCTTGCGGCCGCGGATCGCTCTTACCGCACCGGCACGGCGCACTTCCTCGGTGCCGTCGTAGGCGCGGCGCTCCACCACCTGCACGATGTGCCACCCGCGTTCCGTCTCGAAGGGGACGCTCACCTCGGATTCCTCGAGGGTGCGCATCACCTCCTCGAGCGCGGGGTGAAGGTCGCCGGGCCCGGTCCATCCGAGATCACCTCCCATCGCGGCGTTGCCCGGGTCGTCGGAGTGGGCGCGCGCGAGACCGGCGAAGTCGGCCCCGTTGACGATGCGTTCGCGAAGGTGCACGAGGCGGGTGCGGGCCTCGGCTTCGCTCAGGACTTCGTTGGGTTGCAGCAGAATGTGGCGCGCGCGGGTCTGGGTGAGGACATGGGTCTGGCCGGCGCTCGTGTCCAGGACCTTGACGATATGGAATCCGCTCGGACTGTGGATCGGCTCCGATATCTCGCCGCGCGACAGAGTCGGCACGACATCCGCGAACAGGGTCGGCAGCTCGCTCGCCCTGCGCCAACCGAGGTCCCCACCCTGCAGGGCCTGCTGCCCATCCGAATGCGTTACCGCGGCTTCGGAAAAATCGAGCCCGGCGCGCAGCTCCGCGAGCAGCGACCGCGCTTTTTCCCGGGATTCGCCGATTTCCTCCGGAGACGCTCCTTCCGGCACCGAGACGAGGATGTGTCCGAGCCGGTACTCGCGATTGCCGCCACCCTGCATCTCCACCGTCGCGAGGTAGTCGTCGATGTCGCGGGAAGACACCGCGACCCGATTGTTGACGAAGCGCTGCTGTATCCGCGACACGAGCAATTCGTCCCTGATCTCCTCGCGAAGCTTCGCGAAGTCGTGTCCGTCGCGCTCCATGATCTCGCGAAACTCGGAGGTGGAGAGGTTGTTTCGTGCCGCGAGGTCGTCCATCGTGCGGTTGAGCTCATCGTCTTCGATGCGCAGGTCGTACTCCTCGGCGAGCTGGAGCTGAATGCGATCGACGATGAGACGCTCGAGCACCTGGCGGGCGAGCACATTGTCGGGGGGAGCCGGTGTGCCCGCCTCCTCCAGCCCGCTGCGGATCATGTTCATGCGAACGAGGAGCTCGCTCTGCATGATGACGTCGTCGTTGACGACGGCGACGATGCGATCGAGATCGACGACCCGCTGGGACGAAGCGGGAAGGGAAAGAAGGAGACCCGTGAGCGCCGCGACGAAGGAGGCGAGGCGGAGCGGAAGCGGCCAGGAGCGGCGCCGGAACGCAATCACGGATCAGAAGGGGTCCTCGTACCCCGAGATGCCTCGCAACGCGGCACCGGCTCCCGAAGTGCCGGTCCCGCCGAGTCCCTTGAATTCGAAGTTCAGGAACACGGCATTCGTGTAGTCGCCGGTGCGGCCGCTGAGATGCCGGCCCACCACCGCGCGAAGCGCCAGGCAGCAGCCATCGTGCTCCAGTCCGGCGAAGGACTCGATGTTGCGCCCCTCGCGGATGGCGTAGTTCACGCGTCCGATGGCTCGCCAGCTCCACCCCAGGGGCCATGTGACGGAGAGGTCCACCTGCTCGAGTTGGTCTTGCTCGCGCGAAGGATCGGCTCTGAGAAAGCGATACGCCGCGTTGACCACCCGGCCGCGATCGGGCTGATAGCGCAGTCCGGCGCTCAGCTTGCTGGATCGGCTCTCGTCGGGGTCCCAGTGCAGCGCCGCGCGCAGGCGGAAGGGTTGGAGCGCGTCCATGGTGGCTTCGGCGATGAGGTCCGAGACCGAATCGTCATCGGGAGCGAGGCCGGACAGCGTGACCTCGCGGTCGCGGAAGTAGTAGATCTGTCCGACGCTGGCGCGGGCGAGCTCCGCCCCCCGGGTCGGAGAGAGCAGGCGGCTGGTTAGCGCCAGAGTGAGCTGGTTGGCGTCTCCGATCCGGTCCGCACCGTTGAAGCGGTTCTCTCGAAAAAGCTGCCCGAAATCGAGGCTGGCGTGCCCGGTGTCGAACAGAGGCAGGTCGTCCTGCCGGGTGGAAGGGACAAGAAGGTAAAAGGCGCGGGGCTCCAGAGTCTGCACCAGGTCCTGCGAGGAGAACGCGATGTTGCGTTCGTAGGCGAGGCCCCCGTCCACGCTGAAGGTAGGCACCAGTCGGGAGGGCGTCTCATCGGCGCCGGAGGCGGTGCCGGACAAGTCGTAGTGGGTGAGACGGAGTCCGAGCTTTGGTACCAGGAAGGCGGAAGGGCCTCGCAGCGGGAAGTGAAGGGACGAGTGGAGATCGGCTCGGTTTCCGGTGATTCCGCTTGCCCGCTCGAAGCGCGCGAGCTCCACCGCGCCCGCGAAGTTGATCTGCCGGTTTCGTTCCGGCAGCCGGGTCATCGCGAGAATCTGGGGAAGCCGGGCGTAGGGGAGATGCTCCGCCTCCAGGTCATCGAGAGTCTGATAGTCCTGGATTCGGCCTCGAGTCCAGAACCAGGGGCCGGCATACACGAGATCGGCGCGTTGCGGGAGGTGGGAGCGCGCCGATTCGTCGAGATCGCTTCCGAAGTCCTCGAAGTAGTCGGAGTCCGACGCCCACTGGTAGTCGACGTCGGCGGACCACCGGGATGCGAAGGAGCCGAGATGCCGGAAGCCCAGTGCACCGCGTTCCCCGCCGTACTTGCGATCCTCCGGCATGTACTCTCCGTTCAGCCGTCCTCTGCCCCACGGCATCAGGTACCGATACTCGCCGCTCGCCAGGACGCCGCGTTCCTGCAGCCAGCGGCCGCCGAGGGTCGCATCCCGGTTCGGCGCAAGATTCAGGTAGTAGTCGGCGCCGAGCTCCAGCCCGCTCGCATCCGAGACCCGGACCGTGGGGGGGAGCAACCCGGACTTGCGCTCGTCACTCAAGGGGAAAGCGAGGACGGGGGAGTAGAAGACGGGCACCCCACGAACCCTGACCCATACGTCTCGCGCGACGCCGATGTGCTCGACGCGGTCGAGCTCGACCCTTTTCGCTTCGAGCACCCACACTTCGTCATCCGGGTTGCAGGTGGTGTAGTGGCCGTCCTCGACCAGGACGCTCTCCCGACCTCGAAGCGATATCTGCTGCGCTCCACCCTGCGCGTGAGCCTCCTGCAGCATGAATCGGGCGTGCTCGGCGATGGCGTAGTTCTCCGCGAGTCCGATCTGCACCTTCTCGGCCCCGAGGTACAGGCCCTCGTCCCAGAACTCGACCCCGCCTTCCGCTATCGCCTCCTCCGTTTCGTGCTCGTACACCAGTCGCTCCGCCCTGAGGTGGCGAGCGCCGCGTTGCAGGTGCACATTGCCGCTCAAGCTCGAGGCGCCTTCTCGCGACAGGTCGGCGTCGTCGGATTCGATGTGCACCGTCTCCGGCTTCTCCGGCTCTGCGCCCGGCAGCGAGGCCGGAACCTGCGGCAACGCGAGGGGGCCGCCGCACTGCTCCCATTGGGTGGCGAACGCGGGAGGGGAGGCGGACGCGAGGCAGAGCGACACCAGGAGCGGGCGCCACCTGCCGCGCGCCCGCAGGCCGTATCGCGAGGTGCTCTTCACCGCCGGGATCTCGCAGGGGTCAGGGTGCACAATCGAGTGGTATCGGTCGGGTTGGGTGTCCTGTTTCGCATCGCCTGGACCTCGACCGGGGCTTTTCTCCGCAGGGCAGCTTGTGGATGCAGATGCACTTTCCTGCCCGACGGACCCGGGGAGAAGGGCCAGTGGAGCCGGTTCGGGCGCCCGCGCATCAGGCGACCCGGAACTTTGGAAGATCGCACAGAACGCACCGGCGCTTCAACGAGATGCCAGCACCAGATCCGCGAGCGCCTCGATGTGCCGGGGACATTCATTGAGGGCAGGGATGTAATCCAGTCGCCCGCCGCCCGCCTCGCGAAATCGCGCCGCCTCGCCGATGGCGATTTCCTCCAGCGTCTCCAGGCAATCGGCGGCGAAGCCCGGGCAGAGCACCTGCACGTGCCCGATGCCCTGGCGGCCCCATTCCACCAGAAGCTCATCGGTGTAGGGGCGCAGCCACTCGCCCCTTCCCATCCGGGACTGAAATCCAATCGCCCACTGCGTCGCTTCGCACCCCAGCATCCTCGCCAACTCCCGGGCGGTGGCGTGGCACTGAGCGGCGTAGGGGTCGCCTCCGCGCTCGCAGTAGCGTTTCGGCAGTCCGTGGAAGGAGAACAACAGGCGTTCTCCCCGACCTCTCGCCGCCCACTGCTCGCGCACGCTTTCCTCGAGGGCGGCGAGGTAGGACGGGTGGAGGTGGTAGCTCTCGACGAATCGCGGCACCACCCGCCAGCCGCTTCGGGCAAGCGCCTCTCGAATCGCGGCCTCCGTCGAGCCGGTGGTCGTCTCCGAGCGCTGCGGATAGAGGGGCAGCACCACGAGTTCTTCACTTTCCGCCCGACGCAGGGTGTCGAGGGCGCTCGCAATCGACGGTTGTCCGTAGCGCATGCCGAGCGCCACCGTCACCGGGTCGCTGTGGCGGGCGGAAAGCGCGGGTTCGAGGGCCGCCCGCTGGCGCTCGGAGTACACCGCGAGGGGAGATCCGTGCTCGGTCCACACGGATCGGTATGCGCGAGCGGAACGCGGCGCCCTGAACCTCAGAATGAACCCGTGCAGAATCGGCAGCCACAGCCATCTCGGCAACTGGATGACCCGGGGGTCGGACAGGAACTCGCGCAGATAGCGCCTCACCGAGGCCGTGTCGGGCGCATCGGGCGTGCCGAGATTGCTGAGCAGAACACCCAGATGGTCGCAGGTCTTCATGCACGGGAAAATCGCACTTTTTCGCACACGTATCCATAATGCGGGTGAAGTGCAGGAGTTCGACGATTGCAGGGCTCGAGGAAGGCCGGAGGCGATGAAGCGATGAACGCCGCCGCTCCCGCACGCGAAGCTCGCGCCCCCGGAAGGCTCATCACGGTGGAGCAGGCGCTCGAGTTCCTCCTCGCACGCGCACGCGTTCCGGAAGAGGTCGAGGAGATCGACCTCACGAGCGCGAGAGGGCGGGTGCTCGCCCGTTCGCAGGTCGCGAGAATCGACGTTCCCCGGTACGCGAACAGCTCGATGGACGGCTATGCCGTTCGCAGCACCGATATCGACACCGCCGGCCGGCATCGCCTGCGCGTCGCCCAGCGGGTTGCGGCGGGGCAGACCCCGGTTCCGCTCGGCCGGGGTGAATCGGCGCGCATCTTTACCGGGGCCCCGCTTCCCGAAGGCGCGGATGCGGTGGTCATACAGGAGAACTGCGTCCGCGACGGCGACACCGTCTGCTTCGACGGCCCGATCGAGAGCGGTGCCAACGTACGGCCGCGCGCCAACGATATCGAAGCCGGTGCCGAGGTCCTGGCGAACGGAGCGCGCTTGCGCCCCCAGGAGCTGGGCCTCGCCGCCAGCGTCGGTCTGGCGAGTCTGCCGGTGTTCCGCCGCCTGCGGGTGGCGATCTTCTCGAGCGGCGACGAGCTGGTGGCGCCCGGTCGGCCGCTCGGTCCCGGGGCCATCTACAACTCGAACCGCTATACCCTGCTCGGCCTTCTCGATGCGCTCGGGTGCGAGGCGATCGACGTCGGCATGGTGGCCGACCGCCTCGATGCGACACGAGAGGCCCTCAGGGAGGCGGTGCGGGGGGCGGACCTCGTCATCGCCAGCGGCGGCATGTCGGTGGGAGAGGAGGATCACGTGAGGGCGGCACTCGAGCAGACCGGGAGGCTCGAGATGTGGAAGGTGGCGGTCAAGCCGGGGAAGCCGCTCGCCTACGGGCGCATCGCCGGCGCCGACTTCATCGGTCTTCCCGGAAACCCGGTGTCGACCCTGGTGGGCTTCTGCCTGTTCGTGCGCCCCTTCATTCTGAAGCGACAGGGCGTGCGCGAAGTGCTTCCGCGACCGATGCGGGTGAGCGCCGCGTTCTCCTGGCCCCGGCCGGGAGACCGCCGGGAGTTCGTGCGCGCGCGCCTGCGTTACGACGCCGGTGCGGGGTACCGCGCCGAGATCTTCACCCGCCAGGGCTCCGACGTGCTCACTTCGGCGGTATGGGCGGACGGACTGGCGGATATCCCCGAAGGCGCCGTGATCCGTCCCGGCGATTCCGTGGACTACTATTCATTCAACGACCTGCTGGCTTGAACATGGCGACGGGGGATCCGGGTCGGGCGAGGCTGCTCCGGCAGCGAGCGTCGGGGCTCCGGCATGGGCCGCCGCCCGTCCCATCGGAGCGCGCCCGCGACGCCATCCGTGCTCCGTTCCACCGGCGGCCGCGTGAGGAAGGAGGATCGTAGTGCGCGTGCGCATCCAGACCGAAGCGTTCGACGCCGGCGCCGAGATCGATCGCCTGCGCCGGAGCAGCACCCGAATCGGCGCGATCGCGAGCTTCGTCGGCGTGGTGCGGGACCTGAACGACGATGCCGACGTCCACGCGATGGTGCTCGAACACTATCCCGGCATGACCGAGCGCGCGATCGGGGAGATCGTGCGCGAGGCGATGGAACGATGGTCCCTGATCGACGCGAGCGTCGTGCACCGGGTGGGGCGTCTCGAGCCCCAGGAAGCCATCGTTCTGGTGGTGACCGCAAGTGCCCACCGGCACCAGGCCTTCCACGCCTGCGAATTCGTCATGGACTACCTCAAGACCCGGGCCCCCTTCTGGAAGAAGGAGTCGACGCCGCAGGGAGAGCGCTGGGTGGCCTCGAGGGGCAGCGACGAGGAGGCCGCGCGGCGCTGGAAGGCCGAAGAGCCCTGACTCGGATTTTCCCCCGACCTCCTGCTGCGGACGCCGATACACTCGCGGTGAGCGGGTGTACTCCCTCGAGCCGCTTCAACATGGCTGCTACCACGCTTTCAGCGTCTCTCGGTCCGCGCGCCCGCTTGCCACGGCGTCTCGATGCCTTCGCTACGAAGCTCGGTGGGAAATGCGGGCTCGCCTTGACTCAGCGCATGCCCAGCCGGCCGATGCCGGGCAGCTTGATCGCCGGCGGAAAGGGGTCCACTCCCAGGCTCAGTCCGAGGATGTTGACTTCGAGCCCTTCCCGGGGGGCGAGTATCACTCCACCGAGACCGCGCAGGGAGAGCTGCCAGCCGGTGCCGCTCGGCGCGGCGTCGAGGAAGGCGCCGCGGGTGAAATAGTCCTTGCCGATCGCGGTGACCGGAAGGTCGAGCCCGAGCGCGGGCACTTCCCGTCCGACGTGCGCGGTGAAGGTGTTGCTGTTCGGGCCGGGCCATACCTGGTAGGTGCGAGGGAAGGGATAGCTCGCGACCGCCCGCTCGATCGGCTCGATCAGCACTTCGGCATGCGCGCCGCGCCGGTCGGCGATGATCTCGGGCGTATAGCCGTACCAGGCGCGATCCGGCAGGTCACGCGACGACACCACGACCGGCAGATTACGCCAGGCGCGCCAGCCGACGACCTGGTGCACCGTGTAGTGGTCCGCGTCGCGGCGCTTGGTCGCGATCCAGGTGTGGACCGCAAAGATCCCGCGCCAGTTGAAGGCGCGGGCCGAGTAGACCTGTACCACCGCTTCCCGGGTCGTCGCCGGATCGGGGGCGATCCCGGTCCCCGAGCGGTCCGCGGTCTGCCAGTCCTCACCGAGCTTGACCTTCCCGCAGGACACCACCAGGAGGGGGCCGGCCAGCAGCAGCGCGAGGAGCAGTCCGATTCCCTTCAGCCAGGTCATGCCTCGTCCTCCCGCCGGAGCAGGCATGCCGGGAAGCCGATTTGCTGCCCATGTTTCATTCCTGCGCAATACTACGCACGGCCATTGACGGAGCAACCATGAAACACATTCCGAGCATCGACGCCCGCGCGCTGAGGACGCGCATCATGGGCACGAGGGAACTCGCGCTCATCGACGTGCGGGAGGCGTCGGCCTACGCCGAGGGCCACATCCTCTACGCCGCCAACCTTCCGCTCGGCCGCCTCGACCTGCTCGCGACGCCGGCGCTGCCCCGACGCTCGGTGCCGATCGTGGTATGCGACGACGGCGAAGGGATCGCGGCGGGGGCGGTGGCACGCCTCGCCGACTCAGGATATTGCGACGTCAGTATGCTCGAGGGCGGAGTCGAGGCGTGGGCGGCCCGGGGTGGCGTCCTCTTCAGCGGAACCAACGTGCCGAGCAAGGCTTTCGGTGAGCATGTCGAGCACATCGAGGGGACGCCGTCGCTCTCGGCAGAGGAGCTCGATTCCCTCGTGAAGTCGGGCGAAGACGTGCTGATTCTCGACAGCCGCCCAATGGACGAGTACCGCGCCCACAGCATCCCGGGCGGGATCTGCGTTCCCGGCGCCGAGCTCGCCTATCGCGTGCACGATCTGCGGCGCTCCCCCGACACGCGCGTCGTGGTCAACTGCGCGGGGCGAACCCGGAGCATCATCGGTGCGCAGTCCCTGATCAATGCCGGGGTCGTCAACGTCACCTCGCTGCGAAACGGCACCATGGGATGGCGCCTCGCCGGTCTCGAGCTCGCATTCGGGGCTGATGAGCGTTACTCCTCGCTGAGCGAGACCGGGCGGGACGAGGCCGGACGCTCTGCGGCCCGGGTCGCGGAACGATTCGGGGTGCGTTATCTCGACCGCGCCGCCTTCGAGGCGTGGCGGCGCGAGCGGGACGAGCGTACCCTGTACGTGTTCGACGTGCGCAGTCCCGAGGAGTACGAGGCAGGTCACCTGCCGGGCTCGCGCTGCGCGCCGGGGGGGCAGCTCGTGCAGGAGACCGATGTCTACGCGCCCGTTCTGGGATCCCGGGTGGTGTTGGTGGACGACGATGGGGTGCGCGCCACCATGACCGCTTCCTGGCTCGAGCAGATGGGAGGCCGGGAGGTCGCGGTGCTCGAGAACGCGCTGGAAACGGGCGAGCTCGAGCGGGGCGCTCCCGAGACGGTCGCCGAGCCGGACGACCGGTGGCTCAAGCCCTATGAGCGGGACGAAGGCGTGGAGCAGGCGATGCGGGACTATCTCACCTGGGAGCTGGGGCTGGTCGAGCAGATCGCGCGCGACGGCACCGCGCACTGGCTGCGCTGAAGGTCGCGGGACCGGGCGGGGGGCTGCGTCCTTCCCGTCCGCCCCAATCCGTCCAGACCGCGCGTTCCCGCCGGGGAACGCGCTTCGCCGGAGCCCGCGATGCGTTCAGCGCGTCTGTGGGAGGATGAACTCCGCTCCGGTGCGGATGCCGGAAGGCCACCGGGAGGTGACGGTCTTCATCCGGGTGAAGAAACGCACTCCCTCCGGGCCGTGCATGTGGTGGTCGCCGAAGAGCGAGCGCTTCCAGCCGCCGAAGCTGTGGTAGGCGGTCGGCACCGGTATGGGCACGTTCACTCCCACCATGCCGATGCGCACGCGGTTGGTGAAGTCGCGCGCGGCGTCGCCGTCGCGGGTGAAGATGGCGGCCCCATTGCCGAACTCGTGCCGGTTGACCAGATCGAGCGCCTCTTCGTAGTCGCCGGCCCGCACGATGCCGAGCACCGGTCCGAAGATCTCTTCGCGGTAGATGCGCATGTCCGGAGTGACCCGGTCGAAGAGGCAGCCGCCGAGGAAGAAGCCGTCCTCGCTGCCGCTCACCACCTCGTCGCGTCCATCGACCACGAGCTCCGCGCCTTCCTCCACACCGGTGTCCACATAGCCCTTGACCTTGTCGCGATGCTCCGCCGTCACCAGGGGACCCATCTCCACCCCTTCCTGGTCATAGGGACCCATCTGAAGACCCCGCACTCTCGGCGCGAGCTTGTCGATCAGGGTCTCTGCGGTGCCTTCGCCGACCGCTACCGCCACCGAGATGGCCATGCACCGCTCCCCGGCCGAGCCGTAGGCGGAGCCGATGATCGCGTCCGTGGCCTGGTCCATGTCCGCGTCGGGCATCACCACCATGTGGTTCTTCGCCCCGCCGAGAGCCTGCACCCGCTTGCCGTTGGCAGTGCCGGTCTTGTACACGTACTCCGCTATCGGAGTGGATCCGACGAAGCTCACCGCGTCCACTTGCGGGTCCGAGAGCAGGGCGTCGACCGCCTCCTTGTCGCCGTTGACGACGTTCAGCACTCCGGGGGGAATGCCCGCCTCAATCGCCAGCTCGGCGAGGCGCAGGCCGCAGGAGGGGTCCTTCTCCGAGGGTTTCAGCACGAAGGTGTTGCCGCAGGCGAGCGCGATCGGGAACATCCACATCGGCACCATTGCGGGGAAGTTGAACGGAGTGATCCCGACGCATACGCCCAGGGGCTGGCGCACGTTGTAGCTGTCGACGCCGCCCGACACGTTCTCGTTGAATTCGCCCTTCAGGAGCTGGGGGATGCCGCAGGCGAACTCGACGACCTCGGTGCCGCGCTGAACGGATCCGCGCGCGTCGTCCAGGGTCTTGCCGTGCTCGGCGGAGACGATCCGCGCGAGCTCGTCCCGGTGCTCCTCGAGCAGCCGGTGGAAATGCATGAGCGTCCTCGCCCGCTGCGCGGGCGGAGTCGCCGACCATCCCGCGAAGGCGGCCCTCGCCGAGGCGACCGCCCGGCCGACCTCCGGTGCGCTCGCGAAGGGCACCCGTGCGCTCACCTGTCCGGTAGCGGGGTTGTACACGTCTCCGAAGCGGTTGCTTTCTCCGGGGACCCTCTGCCCGTCGATGAAGTGGCTGAGAACTCTGGCTTCGCTCATGTCTGCTCCTCGCTTGTCGCCCCGCCCGTGGCATGATCCGGTGCGCTTCTTGCGTCCATAGCATAGCCTACCCTTCCCGAGCCAGACATCGCGGGGCCAGACCCGACAGGAGCTGACATGTCGACGATTTTCTCGAAGATCATCAATGGAGAGGTGCCGGCCGACATCGTCTACCGGGACGAGCTCGTCACCTGTTTTCGCGACATCAATCCGGTGGCCCCCACCCATGTCCTGATCATTCCCAACCGCGAGATCGCGACCGTCAACGATTTCGAGGACGGGGACGAGCATCTGATCGGCCACATGGTGCTGGTGGCCCGGCGCATCGCGCGGGAGGAGGGGGTCGCGGAGAGCGGCTATCGCCTGATATTCAACTGCAACCGGGATGGCGGCCAGGAAGTCATGCACGTGCACCTGCACCTGATGGGAGGGCGCAGGAT
>CAYQVB010000058.1:0-53703 GCA_964420925.1 uncultured Ectothiorhodospiraceae bacterium
GGGGCCCGGATCGCCGGATGTCTGCACATGACGATCCAGACCGCGGTGCTCATCGAGACGCTGGTCGCCCTCGGCGCTGAGGTGCGCTGGGCCTCCTGCAATATCTTCTCCACCCAGGACCACGCGGCGGCGGCGATCGCCGCCCGCGACATTCCGGTGTTCGCCTACAAGGGAGAGAGCCTCTCGGAGTACTGGGAGTTCACGCACCGGATCTTCCACTGGGGCGGGGGCCGCGGCGCGAACATGATCCTCGACGACGGGGGAGACGCCACCCTGCTCGTGATGCTCGGGGCGCAGGCGGAGCGCGACCGGAGCCGCATCGCGTCGCCCTCGAACGAAGAGGAAGAGGCGCTCTTCGCGGCGATCGGGGCGCGCCTCGACCGCGATGCGGGCTGGTACGCCCGCATGCTGGCAGGCATTCGGGGGGTGAGCGAGGAGACCACCACCGGGGTGCATCGCCTCTACGCGATGGCGAAGGAAGGGGAGCTGCCCTTTCCCGCCATCAACGTCAACGACTCGGTGACGAAGTCGAAGTTCGACAACCTCTACGGCTGCCGCGAGTCGCTGGTGGACGGCATCAAGCGGGCCACCGACGTCATGATCGCGGGCAAGATCGCGGTGGTGTGCGGGTACGGGGACGTGGGCAAGGGCTGTGCCCAGTCCCTGCGCGGCCTCGGCGCCGCGGTGTGGGTGACCGAGATCGATCCCATCTGCGCCCTGCAGGCGGCGATGGAGGGATACCGGGTGGTGACGATGGAGGAGGCCGCGCCGCTCGCCGACATCTTCGTCACCGCGACCGGCAATCTCCGGGTCATCACGCTCGAGCACATGCGGGCGATGAAGAACGAGGCGATCGTGTGCAACATCGGCCACTTCGACTCCGAGATCGACATCGCGGGCCTGCGCAACCACGTCTGGGACAACGTCAAGCCCCAGGTCGATCAGGTGGTGTTTCCCGACGGCAAGCGCATCACGGTGCTCGCGGAAGGGCGCCTGGTGAACCTCGGCTGCGCCACCGGCCATCCCAGCTTCGTGATGTCGTGTTCCTTCACCAACCAGGTGCTCGCGCAGATCGAGCTCTGGCAGCATCCGGAGCGCTACGACAACGAGGTCTACGTGCTGCCCAAGCACCTCGACGAGAAGGTGGCGAGACTGCACCTCGGCAAGCTCGGCGCGTCGTTGACGGAGCTGCGGCCCGATCAGTCCGAGTACACCGGGGTTCCAGTGGAAGGACCCTTCAAGCCCGAGCATTACCGCTACTGACCTGATCCAGGTGTCGGCGCGGCGGCCACCGCGCTGTCGCCGTCGCCCTGCATCGTGTAGGCGGCCACAGTATCTCGCGCGAGCCCCGGGCGGCGCGTTTCGAGGACATTCGGCGGCAATTTGCGCGGGGAACCCGCGCCGCCCCTGACTACCATTCCCAGCGTCGACTCCGCTCGGGAGCATCGCTTGGAAACCCTCCGAATCATCCCTGCCCGTTTTCTGCTCGGGCTTTGCCGGTTTTTCCCATCCGTGTGCGGCCGGTCAGGACGCCGCACGCGACGAGATCTCGCGGGTCGGCGAAGGGCCCGGTCCGGGCTCCGCGACTTTCTCGGCATCGGTCTCGCTGTCTCCTTGTGCGCCTCATGCCAGGCCCCGCTGCCGGAAGCGCCGGAGGTGTCCGCGGGCCACATCGGGGGTGGCCAGTGGCTTGCGATGCCGGCACCGGAAAGTCCGGAAACGGCTGCCGTCGCACCGGAGGATCCGACTCCGCCGGTGGATCTCCAGTCCGAGACCTACACCGTCGTGGTCGAGCAGGTTCCGGTGGAGGAGTTGCTCTTCGCGCTGGCCCGGGATGCCGAGGTAAACGTCGACGTGCACCCCGACATTTCCGGACGGGTCACCCTCAACGCCGTGGACCAGACCCTTACCCAGCTCCTGGACCGGATTTCGCACCAGGTGAGGATGCGCTACGAGCTGCGCGGGGAAACGCTGCTGGTGCTCCCGGATCGTCCCTTCCTTCGCGTCTACGAGCTCGACTACGTCAACGTGGCGCGCGACACCACCAGCGACACGCGAACCTCCACCGCGGTCGCCGCGCCCACCGGCGGGTCCGCCGCCAACGCTTCCGCCACCCAGGTCACCAACGTATCCAACACTCGCGTATGGGAAAGCATCGTGGCGGCGCTGCGGGAGATCGTGCAGCCAACGCCCGACTCCGAGGGCCTGGACTCCCGGGAGACGGTCATCGCGAGCCCCGAGAGCGGCGTGGTCGTGGTGCGGGCGCGGGCCCGCCAGCATGACCTGGTTCGCGCCTACCTCGACGCGGTCGTTGCGAGTCTGCACCGGCAGGTGCTCATCGAGGCGACGATCGTCGAGGTCCAGTTGAAGGATCGTTTCCAGGCGGGAATCGACTGGAGAGGATTCGCGGAAGGGCTGGGCGTTTCCATCGAAAACGTCACGAGTGGCGCCATCACCACGCCCTCGAGCGGAGTGACCGGCTTTCTGCTCGAGTACGCGGACGATGAACGAGGAGACTCGGACTTGACGGCGGTCGTGCGCCTGCTCGAGGCCTTCGGCGATACCCGGGTCCTGTCGAGTCCCAAGCTGATGGCGCTCAACAACCAGACCGCGGTGTTGAAGGTGGTGGACAACGAGGTCTACTTCAGCGTCAACGTCAAGGAAGAAGAGGATGCCGAAACCGGCGACGTGACGCAGGAGGTGACGAGCACCGTCAACACGGTGCCGGTGGGGCTGGTGATGAACGTCACCCCCCGGATCAGCGAGGCCGATGCGGTCTCCCTGAACATTCGTCCCACCATCACCCGGATTCGGGAGTTCGTGAACGATCCCGGAGTGGCCATCGCCGCCGCAGCTCTCCCGGCCGGCGTTGCGGCGGCCGCGGTCAACCGCGTGCCGGTGATTCAGGTGCGCGAGACGGAGACGATGATGCGAGTGGAGAGCGGCCAGGTCGCGGTCCTCGGGGGACTGATGCAGGAACGGCGGACCCGCACCGGTGACGGGGTCCCCGGAATCTCCCGTCTCGGCGTGCTGGCTCCCTTGTTCGGATACCGGGACCGGCACTTCACGAAGACCGAGCTCATCATCTTCCTCCGGGCGACGGTCGTGCGCAGCCCGAGCATCGAGGGCGAGCTCCGGGACTACCGCTACTTGCTCCCGGGAGCATCCGGAGCGCAGGCGGGTGCGTCCCGCCCCGTGGCGGCCGCGCCTTCGGAGATGCTTGCATGAACGTGCCGGGGAGATCGGACGAGGTCCGTCGTTCGCTCGATAAGGAGAGTTCCCGCCTGCCGCGCGCGGCCGCATTCGTGATCTCCGATCCCGCCCGACGCGGAGAGGAGGTGCTCTCGGGGTCGCAAGCGCCGATGCCGCAGCCTGGACGCCGCGCCTCCTCCGGGCAATCGCAGGATTTCTCCAGGGTCGATGGGCCATCGCCCCGGGCGTCGATGGGCGGGCAGCGCATCGGAGAGCTGCTCATCGCCCGGGGCGTGGTGAGCGAGGACCAGGTGCGCATCGCGCTCACCGAACAGCGCAGCGTCCAGCCCCGGGAACAACTGGGCAGGATCCTGGTGCGCCTCGGGTTTGCGACGGAGGCGGTGATCCGCGACGTGCTGGGCGGCGCGCTGGGCTTCGAGAGCGTCGATCTCGGCCGAGTCGTCGTCGACGGCGACGCGTTGACGCTCATTCCCGAGGACGTGGCGCGCCGCCACCGGGTCCTGGCGCTGAGTCGCCGCGCCAACCTGCTCACCGTCGCGATGGAGGATCCCTTCGACGTCATCGCCCTCGACCAGGTGCGCGCCTTCGCGGGCGGCGACGTCGAAGTCCGGCCGCTGCTGGCGGGGGAAGCGGACCTCGACGAGGCGATCGACCGCTCCTACGGCTTCGAGCTCTCCGTCGACGGCGTGCTCCGGGAGATCGAGACCGGAGAAGTGGACTACCGCGGCATCAAGGCCCACGCCGACGAGTATCGCCACCCCCTCGTGCGCCTGGTGAACGCGTTGCTCTGCGACGCGGTGAAACGCGGCGCGTCGGACATCCACCTGGAGCCGGAGCGCGACTTCTTGCGGGTGCGCTATCGAATCGACGGAGTGTTGCGACAGGTCCGCAGCCTGCATCGCGACTACTGGTCCGCCATTGCCGTGCGCGTCAAGGTGATGGCCGGGATGAACATCGCCGAGACGCGCGCGCCCCAGGACGGTCGCGTGTCGCTGTCGGTTTCCGGAAGAAACATCGACTTCCGGGTCTCGTCGCTGCCGACCTCCTTCGGCGAGAACATCGTCCTGCGGGTGCTCGACCGCGAGAAGGGCATCGTCGCCCTCGAAGGCATGAACCTCGCTCCCGGACAGCTCGCCACTCTGCGCCGCATGCTGGCGCGGCCCCAGGGCATCATCCTGGTGACGGGGCCGACCGGAAGCGGCAAGACGACCATGCTCTACTCCATGCTCAACCACCTCAACCGCGAAGAGGTGAACATCATGACGCTCGAGGATCCGGTCGAGTATCCGATGGAAATGATCCGTCAGACCTCGGTGAACGACGCGGTGCACCTGACTTTCGCGAACGGCATTCGCAGCATGATGCGCCAGGATCCGGACATCATTCTCGTCGGCGAGATCCGCGACGAAGATACCGCGCTGATGGCATTCCGCGCCGCGATGACCGGCCACCAGGTGTTTTCCACTCTGCATACGAACTCGGCGGTGGGAGCCATTGCGCGCCTCATCGATGCGGGAGTCGCCCCCGGCATCATGGCGGGGAACATCGTTGGAGTGCTCGGCCTGCGCCTGGTCCGCCGGCTCTGTCGCCGCTGCAAGAGCGTCTACGATCCTCCGGAGGTGGAAATGGAGCGCCTCGAGATCGAAGACGGTCCGGATGCTCCGCGCCTGTTCCGCTCCTCCGGGTGCGACGAGTGCGGGCACACCGGCTACCGGGGCCGCTTGGCGCTCCTCGAATTGCTCCGCTTCGACGCCGTCCTGGAGGAAGCGGTGGCGCGAGGAGCGACCGGTCGCGAGCTGTTCGAAAGCGCGAAGGCGAACGGCTTCGAGACGATGGCCGAAGACGGGATCCGGCGCATACGCGAAGGGGTGACGAGCGTGCACGAGGTCTCGCGGGTGCTCGATCTCACCGGCAGGATCGCCTGAGGAGGCAACGTCGGTGCCGCTGATGCAGTACCGGGCCATGGACGAGGGGGGCCGGATGTCCCGAGGCCGCCTCGAAGCCGCGGACCTCACGCACCTGGAAGCGCGCCTCGCGGCCATGGGCCTCGAGCTCATCAGTGCCGCCGAGGCAAGAGCGAAGATTCGAGCTCGCGGCGTGCGGGTGGGACGCCGCGGACTCATCCACTTCTGCTTTCAGCTCGAGCAGCTCTTGAGCGCGGGCGTTCCGGTGCTCGACGCGCTCTCGGATCTCGAGGAAAGCGCCGCAAGCGCGAACCTTCGCGTGCTGGTTGCGGGCATGAAGCAGTCCATCGAAGCGGGCAAGACGCTTTCCGGAGCGATGGAGGAAGTGCCGCAGGCCTTCGACGCGGTGCTCACCGGCCTCGTGAAGGCGGGGGAGTCGAGCGGACGAGTGGAAGCGGTGCTTCGCGACGTGACCGACAACCTGAAATGGCAGGACGAGCAGGCAGCCAGAATCCGCAAGCTGCTGACCTATCCGATTCTCGCGGGCGGGGTGCTGGTGACGGTGATGGTTTTCCTGATGGCCGGACTGGTGCCGCAGCTCGTGTCCTTCATCACCATGATGGGACAGGAGCTGCCGGCCCACACTCGGGCCCTCATCGCGACCTCCGAGCTCTTCGTGCGTTACTGGTACGTCGCAGTGTTCGCTCCGCCCGGGTTGCTCCTTGCGTGCGCGATGCTGGCCAGGGTGAGTCCGACCCTGCGTCTCGCCATCGATGGCCTCAAGCTGAAGGCATGGGGGGTCGGGCCCGTGCTCAGGAAGATGATTCTCGCCCGTTTCGCCAACTGTTTCGCCCTGATGTACTCATCGGGCATCACGGTGCCCGAGTGCACGCGCATCTGCGAACGACTGGTGGGCAATGAAGCGGTAGCGAGGGCGACCCGCCGGGCCGGGCGGCGCATCGCGGAGGGAGCGAACATCAGCGAGGGCTTCGAGTACTCGGGGCTCTTCCCGCCGCTGGTGCTGCGAATGCTGCGGGTGGGAGAGAGCACGGGAGCGCTCGATCGCGCGCTTCGCAACGTGAGCTACTTCTACGAGCGCGACGTTCAGGAAGCCATGGATCGCCTGCAGACCCTGATCGCTCCGGCAATGACCCTGATCCTCGGCGCCCTGCTCTTCTGGATCATCGTTTCGGTGCTCGGGCCGATCTACGGCGCGATAACGAGCATCGACTTCTAGCCCGGGCGACGTGGTGGATCGGGACGTGCGCACGAGCCGGCATGAGGCTTCCGGAGGAGACGACGTGAGTACCTCGAAGGAGGAAGTCCGTCCGGCTCCATTGTCGTCCCCGACGCGGGGGTCCCGGCGCTTCGACCCTCACGAGAAGGAGCGCGGGGGTCCCGACTCCTGTGCCTCGGCACCACCGCACGGGTGGACTCGCCGGTTCGCATCATTTCCTCGCCGGGGGAGAGTCGGCCGCCGAGGACGGACGAAAGAAGCGGCGCCGCCCGCTTCCCGGCGCTCACGCCTTCTCCGGGCATGGCGGCAAGGAGAGCGCCGCGGCTATCGGGTGTGCCTGTTGTCCGCTCATGTCCTCGACGTGTATCGATGGCGGCAGGGTCGCTGCGAGGGACCGCTGCGCTTCGCCGCGGACGAGGAAGGGCTCGAACGCTTCTCTGCGTACCTGTCGGAGGAGCCACCGGAACCGGTGCGCGTGCTCGTGGACCTGGTCGAAGAAGAGTTCCGGGTGGACACGATTCCGCGCGTCATCGGACCGGACCGGCGCGCCCTCATCGAAGCTCGCCGCCGTCGCCTGTTCAGTGATCCCACCTATGGCGGCTCGTTCAAGCTGGGACGAGAGGGGGAGGGAAGCCGGAACGACCGGATGCTGTTCACTGCCCTGACCCGGCCGGAGAGGCTCACGCCCTGGCTGCGGGCCATCGCGCGCAATCGGGCGCCGCTCGCGGGAGTCCATTCGCTTCCCCTGCTGAAGGAGCAGATGCTCGAGTGGATTCAGGTCGAGACCTCCCCGGCTCTCGTCGTCACCCGGCAATCTGCGGGCGGTCTGCGCCAGACCTGCTTCGTCGACGGGCGAGTCAGGCTCTCACGACTCGCGGCGCCGCATTTCGGGGCCGGCGATGACGCGGAGTTTCTCGGTCGCGAAGTCGAGAAGGTGCGTCGCTACCTGGGGCGACACAGCTTGCTCGAGGCCGGCCGGACGCTCGACGTGTACGTGGTCTCGCATTCCGGTCTCCGGGAAGCGGTCGGGCGGCTCGCCCCGTCTTCCCCGTCGATTCGCTATCGCTTCGTCTCCCTGTCCGAAGTAGGGCGACGGCTCGGGATCGCGGAGGCCGGGGAGCTCGTCTGGTGCGATCGGCTCTTCGTCTCCCTCATGGCGCGGCGTGCCCCCCGCCACCAGTATGCGCCCGCGCGTGAGACCCGGGCCTACGCTTTGCACCGGGTGCGCGCGGGACTCCGGGCGGCCAGTCTGCTCGTGGTCGCCGGCGGGCTGCTCGGCGGCGGGTCCGGCCTCGCCGGCGCCTTCGACGCCGGGCGCCTCGCGCATTCGCTGGAGGCGCAGGCCGTTCTCTACCGGCAACGCTACGACAAGGCACGGACTCGCCTCCCGTCGACTCCGGTGGAGGTATCGGCACTGCAAGTGGCGGTCGAAACGGCCGAAGGGCTCGAGGGTTCCCGCAGGAGACCGGATGCGATGCTGCTTGCGGTGAGCCGGTGTCTCGATCCGCACCCGGCCTTGCTCCTCGAGAGCATCGGCTGGAGTGCGGGGGCGGAACATGCGTCGGTACGCCGGGCGGGGGACACGGCCTCCACGCTCGAGTCCGGGACACCGCGCGACGCCACGGGCTCTGTCCGCGCACCCGTGCTCCGGGTCGACGTCCAGGGACGCGTCGATTCTTTCGACGGGGACTATCGCCGTGCGCTCGAGCAGGTGGATGCGCTCGCGGAGGCCCTGCGCGCGGTGTCCGGGGTCGTCGCCGTGGAGGTGCGTTCCTTGCCCCTCGACGTCGGATCGGGAGCGAGCCTTCGTGGCGATGCGGGCACCCGCGCCGGCGCCGGGGAGGCGCCCTTTGCGCTTCGCATCCTGTGGGATCACCGTGCATGGAGTTGACTGGTCCCGGCCGGCCGGGCAGGAATCCGGGGGGGCGGGATCCCGTGCCGACGGCGCGACCGGTGGAACGGATTGAAGTCGGGTGGAAGGGGCTCGTCCGCGTTCTCCTGCCTTTCGCCCTGGCGCTCGGGGCGAGCGCCGCGATGATCGGGGGTGCCCATCACTACCGCGGCGCCAAGGAGGCACGGTTGGGGGAGGCCGGGCAGACCCTGCGTGAGTCCAGGAACAGATTCCGGTTCATCGACGATGAGAAACGCCTGATCGAAGACCTGTTGCCGCGCTATCGTGCCTTCGAGGCAGAGGGAGTCATCGGGTCCGAGGCGCGTCTCGATTGGGTGGAAGCGTTGCGCGCGGCGTCGCGCCGCCTCGGTCTGCCGGAGCTTCGCTACGCACTTGGCGCCCAGGAGCGTCTGCCCGCGGACCCTGACGCAGAGGGCGCGGGCTTCGGTGTCTATCGCTCCCTCATGGATCTCCAGCTTGGCTTGCTGCACGAAGAAGACCTGATTCGTCTCTTCGAAGTGATGGAGCGGGAGTCACCGGGGCTGTTCAGTGTGGCGAGCTGCCGGGTTCGGCGTGCCGGTTCACACTTCGTTCGTCTCCCCGCGGCCGTGAACCTGCGGGCGGCATGCACGCTCGAATGGTTCAGCCTGCATCAGGAGGGAGCCGAACGGTGAAGGGCGGCGCCTGATGCGCATCCGGAACGCCTGGCCGCTCGTCGCGGCGGTCCTGCTCTCATCGGATGCGGGTGCGCAGGCCCTCGGACGTCTCTTCAGCACGGCGGAGGAGCGTGAGTTGCTCGACGCGTTGCGTGCGGGGAACGAACACCGCGCACCTCCTGATTCCGGGCAAAGCGAGCCGGCTCGGGTCACGTCCCGACTCACCGTCAACGGGCTGGTGACGCGCGAGCGGGGACCGGACTCCGTCTGGATCAACGGCGAGCGGGTGTCCCGGAACGAGAGGACCAGTGAGGGGATTCGGGTCCAAGGGGAAGCCGGCGCCCGGGTACGCCTCATCCTGCCCCGCGCCGCGGGTTCCATCCGCCTCAAGGCCGGGCAGAAAGTAGACCTTGTCACCGGCTCGATCCGGGACGCCTACGAGGTGGACCCCGGCGCCTCCCCCTCCGCCGACTCGCTCTCCACTACCGGGACCCCCGATTCGGGGCCGTGATTCGCACGCGGCTACCCCGAAGGGCCGTGTCGCGTCTTCCGCCGGCATTTCGTCGCAGTCCTTTGCCCGTGAAGTCTCATGCAGAATGACGGATGCAGTTCGTTGTCCGTGGATCTCCGCTCGAGCGGGAGTGACGAAACACACGCAGAGCGCCCCTCCACGTCGTTCCTGCGCAAAGCCTGCCCCCATGGAGACGGAGGCGGGAATCCACGAGCCTGGTGCCGGCTGCGCCGGGTGGGGTGTTCGACGAAGCGAGCTTCCGGCTTTACGCTCATCGAAGTCGCGATCGTCGTCGGAATCGTCGGTCTGATCCTCGGTGCCCTGCTGGCACCGCTCTCGGCACGCTACGAGCTCGCTCGTCTCCGGCAGGCGCGCGGAGAGCTCTCGGAGGCGAGAGAAGCGCTCTACGGATTTGCCCTGACCTATGGGCGCCTGCCCTGTCCGGACAGCGACGGTGACGGCAGGGAAGATGCCGGGGATGGGGGGTGCGTGGCCGAAGAAGGGAATCTGCCGGGGACCGATCTCGGGGTCTCGCGTGCAGACCCCTGGGGCAACGACTACCGGTACCGGGTCGACGCTCGCTTTGCCGACGCTGTGGACGGGACCGGTTGCGGCACCGCGAGCGTCGGAGTTTCCTTCGCGCTGTGCTCCGAGGGCGTGCTCATCGTTCAGGATCGAGCTGCCGGCACGCCGGAGACCGTCGTGCGCGGCGTCCCCGCGCTTGTGCTGTCCCGGGGATTCAACGAGGGCGACCCCCGTGCGGCCGATTCGCCCGACGAAATGGAGAATCGGAGCGACTGCGGCGGAGGCCCCGCTCCGCCGCCCTGCGACCCGAATCTGTACGTCTCCCATGAGCCCACGCGAGCGGAGGGAAAGGAGTTCGATGACGTCGTGGTCTGGCTGTCGCCCCACGTTCTGAAGAACCGGATGGTGCAGGCCATGAAGCTGCCTTGATCGCTTCGTTCACCTCGTCGCGTTCGCCCCACGACGTGTGCACCAGTGCGGCGCCTTGAACGAGGACTTGCTGTTGGCAAAAGGACCGTTGCCAATTGTTCCATTGCGAATTTGGCGCCGGTGGCCGCGGGGCGCCTCGCCGCCTGAACTCGGCGACCGATCCATGCTGCGTAGTGGAGGGCGTCGGCCAGCAGCCGATCGAGCAGGAGCGCGCCGTCCGGACTCTTCGATGGTGCGCCGATGGGCCAACGGGTTCGCTCTGGCGTGCGAAGGGCTGAAAGAGGCGTGCGGAGACCGGCCCGAGTGCGCTCCGGGGGAAGTCCGACGTCGGCCCGTGACCTCGCCGTCGAGCGGGAGGAGGACATCGTCTCGCTCTGCCCGCCTACACGGGCGGAGCGGTGGGCGATAGCGCGCGGCGCGGAGCTTCCGGTGTAGTGGAAGGGGCTCGGTCCCCGGGCCCGGGGGCGCGGCAAGGAGATTGAAATGAAAGGGAGACAAGGCGGTTTCACCCTGGTCGAGGTCGCAGTGGTGCTGGTCATCGTCGGGCTATTGCTTGGCGGCATTCTGAAGGGGCGGGAGTTGATCAACAGCGCCCGGGTGCGAAGCCTCGCCGACACCACGTCGAGCATTCAGGCCGCCTACTTCGGTTTCATCGACCGATACCATCGGGTGCCCGGCGACTGGAACGCGGCCGACGCGAGCACCGCGATCGGGGTGACCATCAACACGGGAGGCAACGACAACGGGCGCCTCGACAATCCGGCGGGCGACTATACGGAGAACAATGCGCTCTGGGAGCAACTGTCGAAGTCGGGCTTTCTCCAGGGCTCGTATCGGGGCGGCAGCGACGCGCCCACCCCGAACGGAGAGGTGTCTCCGCTCAACGCCTATCATCACGTCATCGTCATGGGGCGTACCTCTGACTACCTCGGCGACAATCCGGTGCGACTGAACCTGGTCCTGGGACGTGGCGTGCCGGTCGGCATCATGCGCGAGCTGGACATCAAGCTCGACGACGGAGCGCCCGACACCGGCGCGTTGCGTGGCGCCCCGGCCGACGCGACGGTGTTCACCGCACCAGGCCCCGATTCCGCCCACGGCGCCATGGATGCCGCCTGTGTGTCCGGCACGCCCGCGCAGTGGGATCTGACGGCCGGCTCCCGAGACTGCAACGGCGTCTATCTCTTCTGAGCCGTGACGTCGCGTCAGCGCGCGCGGAAGCCTGTGCCGCATGGTGTGGCCAGGAAGTAAGGAGTGTCGTGCCGAGGCACCTCCGCCGGCTTGAGCGATCGCGGATGCCGCGGCGGGCGGGAGGGCGAAGATCCAATTTTCGGCCCTCGGACGGCGCGGCGGAGCGCGCCTTTTGGGATAACCTGTCGCGGTACCTCCCTGCTCTCCCTGCGTGCGTCGAGGGTCCGCCATGGAACCTAGCGTCTGGAAGTTCATCACGCGACACAGCCTCCGCTCGCAGCTCCTGCTGCTGGCGCTGACGCTCGTCTCTTTCCCCTTCCTGTACCTGTCGCTCGAGCTTCCCAAGATCATCATCAACGACGCGATCGACGGCACGGGGTTCCCGCGTCAGTTCTTCGGAGTGGAGCTCGAGCAGATCCCGTACCTGATGGTGCTCTGCGTCATCTTCCTGATCATGGTGCTGCTCAACGGTGGGCTGAAGTTCGCGAACAACGTCTACCGGGGGACGGTGGGCGAGCGCATGCTGCGCCGCCTGCGCTACCAGCTCTACCAGCACGTCCTGCGCTTCCCGCTCCCCCAGTTCCGGCGCATGTCCCAGGGCGAGCTCGTGTCCATGATCACTGCGGAGACGGAGCCTCTCGGCGGCTACATCGGCGATTCCGTCGCCCTGCCCGCGTTCCAGGGCGGCACGCTGCTCACGTTGCTCGCCTTCATGTTCATCCAGGATCCGGCGCTCGGGCTCGCCGCGGTCGCGCTCTATCCCATTCAGATCTACCTGATCCCCAAGCTGCAGAAAAAGGTCAATGCGCTGAAGGCGGAGCGTACCCGGCGGGTGCGCAAGCTCTCCGAGCGTATCGGCGAGGTGGTGGGGGGCATCAAGGAAGTGCACACCCACGATACCTCGCAGTTCGAGCTAGCCGAGTTCTCGTCACGGGTGGGAGAGATCTTCCACATCCGCTACCGCATCTATCTCAACAAGTTCTTCATCAAGTTCATCAACAACTTCATCGCGCAGGTCACCCCCTTCTTCTTCTTCTCGATCGGGGGCTGGCTGGTGATCCGGGGCGACATCAGCTTCGGCGCCCTGGTGGCGGTGCTCGCCGCCTACAAGGATCTCTCGAGCCCCTGGAAGGAGCTGCTCAACTTCTACCAGATCAAGGAAGACGCGCGTATCAAGTACGAGCTGCTCTACGACTCTTTCCAGCCCGCGGGACTCCTGGCCGAGGAGCTGCTTTCCTCGGAGCCGGAGACGGTGCCGGAGTTGCGGGGCGAATTCGCCGCGACCGGAATCGACCTGCGCGAAGAAGACGAAGCCGAGAGCACCTTCGCCGGCACCCTCAACTTCAGGCTGAGCCTGCCGGGGAGGATCGCGGTGCTCGGTCCCGGCGGCGGCGGCCGGGATCGCCTCGGGCCGGTGCTCGCAGCGCTGCGGCGGCCGGAACGAGGATCCATCACGGTGGCCGGTCTCGACCTGGTGCAGAGCGCGGAAGCGGTGACCGGCCGGCGCATCGCCTACCTGAGCCAGGAGGCCAACCTGGTCGCCGGCACGGTGCGGGACAATCTGCTGTACAGCCTGAAGCACCGGCCCGCCCTCGAGCCGAACGGCGCCGGACCCCAATCACGGGCGAAAGAGATCCGGGAAGCCCGACTCTCGGGCAACTCCGAGCACGACCCGAACGCGGACTGGCTCGACTACGCCGGCGCCGGCGCCAACAGCCCGGAGGCGATTCAGATTCGGGCGATCGAGGTGCTGGAGGTCGTCGACATGGGGGAGGACGTGCTCGATCTGGGTCTTCGCGGGCACATCGATCCGGTTACGGTCCCCGCCTTCGCTTCACGGATCCTCGAGGCGAGAAGCGCACTCCACGAGCGCCTCGGGCGTTCGGAGACCGGCTCGCTGGTGGAGCTCTTCGACCGCGACGCCTACAACGCCAACCTGAGCGTGGCCGAGAACCTCGTTTTCGGCGCACCCCGTGACCCGGCCTTCGCCATCGATTCGCTCGCCGAGAACCCCTACGTCCAACGGGTGCTCGTGGAAACCGGTCTCATGGGCCGCTTCCTGTCCATCGGCGCCACGGTTGCGGAGCTGATGCTCGAGATATTCACCGACGTGGAGCCCGGCAGCGAGATGTTCGAGCGCTTCAGCTTCATCCGCGCCGAAGATCTGCCGCGCTTCCGAAGCCTCCTCGCCCGATGCGGAGGCGGTGACTTCGACTCGCTGGATGCCGAGGACCGTGTCCTGCTGGTGTCGTTGCCCTTCATGCTGACTCCGGCCCGGCATCGCCTGGGACTCGTCGACGACTCGTTCCGCGACAGCCTTCTGCGCGCCCGCCGGGTATTCGCCGAGGGCTTCGGCGACGGCCCTCCGCCCGTCGACTTCTTCGACCGCAATGCCTTCAATGCCGGGGTGTCGGTGCAGGACAACATCCTCTTCGGGCGTCTCGTGTACGGCCGAGCGCGCAGCGCGGCCGAGGTCGGAGAGCTCATCCGGGAGGTGGTGGAGGAGCTTGGTCTGTACTACGCCATCGCCGGGATCGGTCTGGATTTCCAGGTCGGCATCGGCGGCGCGCGCCTCACTCCCGCCCAGCGCCAGAAGGTGTCGATCGCGCGTGCGGTGATGAAACGCCCCGACGTGCTGGTGATCGACGAGGCCACCGCCGCGCTCGACCGGGCATCCCAGAGAAGGGTGATGGAGAACCTCTTCTCGGAGTTCGCAGGACGAACCTTGATCTGGTCGGTGCACCATGCCAGCCTTGCGGAAGAGTTCGAGCACACTCTGGTAGTGGACGGCGGACGCGTGGTCGAGCAGGGCAGATTCGCGGACCTGAAGCGCCCGGGCAGCCTCGTGCAACAGCTCGTGGAGTCGGACGGCGCTTAGGTGACGGAGGGCCTTCCGAGCTCATCGGGCGAAACAGCAGGCAAGGAATGACGCTCAACCTCCACGAACAAGCCGAACACCTGCGTCGGGTGCCCATGTTCTCGAGGCTCGAGCCCTCGAAGCTCAAGCTTCTCGCGTTCACGAGCGAGTCAATGACCTTCGAGGACGGGGAGGTGCTCTTCCATCGTGGCGATCCGGCCGATTGCGCCTACGTCATCATGGAGGGCGCGGTGGACGTGCTCTCCGATACCGACGACGGAATCGTGGTGGCCACCACCCTGCACGCCAACGAGCTCTTCGGCGAGCTCGGGGTCATCACGAACGAGGCCCGCTCCGCGACCCTGCGCGCCAAGGGTACTCTGCAGGCGCTTCGCATCAGCGACGAGATGTTCCTGAAGCTCCTGGCGGACAACGCCGACCTCGCGCTCGACGTGATGCGCCAGCTCAGCCTCAAGCTCACCCGTTCCCATCGGCAGTACGAGGAAGCCAGCCGAGAACTCGCCCGCTTCCGGGCGGAGGGTTGAGGCGGCGAGCTGTCCACTGGACGGAGGTGTCTTCGTCTCCCGCAAGCGCGCCCGGTGCAGCGGCCGTCTCCACTATACTTTTCCCGGTCGAGCAGAGCGTTCGCGGGGCGGAGGAGGCATGGATCGGGATCGATTCGAAGCGTTGCTGAGCCGCTGCTGCATCGACGGCCGGGGGTCGGTGGATCCCGGCCGAATCTTCGGCGAGGTCTCAGGTCGCTATGGTGAGCCGCATCGCCGCTACCACACCCCCCAGCATATCCATCACTGCCTGGGGCAGTTCGATCTCGCGGCCGATCTTCTCGACGATCGGGACGCGGTGGAGCTGGCGCTGTGGTTCCATGACGTGGTCTGGGAGCCGGGTTCGGCGCCCGGGGCCAACGAGAAGGAAAGCGCGGATCTCTTCGTCAATCGGCTCGGTGATGCGCTCGCCGAGGAGTTCCGCGACACGGTGTACCGGCTCGTGATGGTCACTGTGCATCCCTCCGAACCTGCCACCCCGGACGAGGGCTACATGGTCGACATCGACCTGTCGAGCTTCGGGCTACCCTGGGAGGAGTTTCGTCGCGACAGCCAGGCGGTGCGCGACGAGCTCACCCACCTCACGGACGAGGAGTTCTTCCCGAAGCAGCACCGCTTCTTGCGGATGTTGCTCAGCCGGGAACGCTTCTTCGTGACCGACTTCTTCGCCGAGCGTTACGAGAGGACGGTGCGGGACAACATCGAGCGCCTGCTGCGCGAGACGGGAGGTCGCCAGGAACGACGCTCTCGGTAATCGCCTCGATTGGGCGCGCGCGCGAGTCTTGGACTGCGCAAGGTCAGCCCACGCCGCCCGTGTCGCGGCGGTGCGCTTCCCGAGTTGCTTCGACGTGCGACTGACGTTCGGCGAGGCGTTGCATCTCCGCCTGGAACCTGTCCATTGAGGCTTGGTGCCTGTCCAGCGAGGCCTGGAGCCGGTCCATTGATGCCTGGTTTGCGGCTTGGTGTCTGTCCATCGAGGCCTGCAGTGCGCGGCGGTCCTGCGCGGCCTCGGCCTGAAAGGCGCGGCGGTCCGCGTCGATGCGTGCGGTGATTCGCATGGTCATCACTCCCAGCGCGAGGGCGACGCCGAGAGTAGTGCCGAACATCGAGCCGATGATCGCGAACAGGTCTGCCGTGGACATGGCGATGGAAGATGCTACCAGTTCGTTACATTTCTTTCCGGCCTTGACAGCGGTCCTGGACCGGCGCCTCGCTCGGGGTGCATCTCCCTGCTCGGCTCCCGGTCCCGAGCGGGGAGGGCGGAGACGATCGATTCCGGTTATGAGGAAGAGCCTATCATCGGGTGTGGAAGAAACCTGTAGGCTGATATCCCGACCTTTGTAGGCGCCCCGGCCCTTCGTCAGACGAACTCAGGACTCGAGCTCGTCTCTTCCCTCCACCGACAGGCTGAAAATCTCCACGCTTGCCTCCCGCCCCCGCACCGTCGTGCTGCCGATGGGCACGAAGTCGAAGCGGTCCCGGCCCGCGAGGTCGGCGGTGCGCCGCGACACCAGGATCCGGGTCCCGTGCTCCTTGTTGAGCTGTTCGAGACGCGCGGCGAGATTGACCTCGTCTCCGTGCACGGTGAAGCCGAGGCGGTCACCGGTGCCGACGAGGCCGCCCACCACCCGGCCGGTGTTGATTCCGATCCGCGAGCGCAGAGCGAGATCATCTCCGAATCGATGCTGCCGGAGGGCGCGCTGCATGTCGCAGGCCGCCTGCACCGCTTCGCTCGCGTGTTCCGGGAGCGTGTCGGGCATGTTGAAGGTGGCGAGGATCGCATCGCCCTGGAACTGGTTGATGACCCCGCCGTGGCGCACGATGGGCTCGCTCACCACCGCGAAGTACTCGTTCAGAACACTGATCAGGCGCTCGGGAGCGAGGCGCTCGCTCAGGGTGGTAAAGCCTTCGATGTCGGTGAAGAGGATGGTGGCATCTCCGACCTCCCCCTGACCCGCCTGCACCGGCGCGTCGGCGCTGCGCACCTGCTCCGCCACGCGATCCGGGACGAAGCGCGAGAGCTCGGTCGCGGCGCTGTGGTCCGCCACCGCCTGCACCAGGAGGTCCCGTGCCCGGGCGATCGCGAGCGCGAGGACCAGGGTCACCATGAGGATGGAGATCACCTTGTCGAACTCCGCCCCCAGGAGCACGCTGTTGGAGGTCATGTACTCGACGTAGTCTCTCGTGATCATCGGGTCGCTCGAGTCCACCCGCACCGCGTAGGCGACCATCAGCAGCCAGCCCGCGGCGGCCGCGAAACCGGCGCTCAGCACGTAGCGCGTCTCGAAACGCAGGGCCCGCAGGGCAATGAAGATGAATACGTAGAGCAGGGTCGGGACCTTGAGGTAGAAGGAAGCGGGCTGCCCGTACTTGAGGTGGAAGCTCCAGATGAGCGCCAGCAGCAGCGCCATGTCGATGACCACCGACAGGTGCAGCAGCCACGCCGGGAGCAGGCGCCGGTAGGCGAGGCCGAGGCGCAGCGCGGTGAACACGATGTAGGCGCCGAGAATCCACGGTTCCGTCGTCTCCATCACCGTGTCGCCGTGAGGTTTCGGCGAGAGCAGGTAGAGAACGGTGAAGGTGAGAACGATGGCGAGCTGGATCCAGCCGATGAGGATCTCGCTCGATTCCTGCTGCACCCGGATCGCGTCGCGAATCCGGGACGGGAGCTTCCCCGCTCGGGCGGCGTCGGTAGCGGGGAGCGGGGTTGCGGGAGGCGGGCTCGCCATGGTGCGTCTCTCCCGGGGCGGCGTAGAAATCAACCGTATCCGCTTCCCCTGCCCGCCGCCAGCCGCTCTCATTGTCGCCCGCGGAGTCATCGATTAGGCTTGCCCGCCAGCTTGCGGCCGGGGGCGATGACCCGCAAGGAAGTCCGATTTCGCAACCCTCGGTTGAAGGGTGTTCGCGTTGAACCACGAGAGTCGGTTGCCTGAGAGGGCTCGAGCAATGGGTCGACACGCCAAAGACGCGCGGGTGCTCATCTACAGCCACGACACCTTCGGGCTCGGGCACCTGCGTCGCTGCCGCACCATCGCCCACTCCCTCGTCGCGAGGCGCAAGCGTCTCTCTGTGCTCATTCTCTCCGGCTCGCCGATTATCGGCAGCTTCGACTTCGCGAGCCGGGTGGACTTCGTGCGCGTGCCGGGCGTGATCAAGCTCCGCAACGGCGAGTACTCTTCTTCGAGCCTGGACCTCGACATCGCGGAAGTGGTCGACATGCGCGCCTCGATCATCCGCTACACGGCCGAGGTCTTCGATCCCGATGTCTTCATCGTCGACAAGGAACCGCTCGGCCTGCGCGGCGAGATCCACGAGACCCTGCGGGTGCTGAAGCCCCGAGGCACGCGCCTGGTGCTCGGCCTGCGCGACGTGATGGACGACCCCGACGCGCTCGCCACGGAATGGAGACGCAAGAATCCGACGCCGGCGCTGCGCGACCTCTACGACGACATCCTGGTTTACGGCCTGCCCGAGATCTGCAATCCCCTGGCGGGGCTGGACCTGCCGCGCCAGGTTACCGACAAGGTGGCGTACACCGGCTACCTGCGCAGCCGCTATCCGAGCGGGCAGCCTCCTTCGGGCGCGGTGCGCCAGTTCACCGAGCCCTATGTGCTCGTCACGCCGGGAGGAGGCGGCGACGGTGAAGAGCTCATCGACTGGGTGCTCGGCGCCTACGAACACGACACGAACCTGCCCTACGGAGCACTCATCGTGTTCGGCCCCTTCATGCATCCCCGGAGGCGCGCCCGATTCCGAAGCCGGGTGGAAAAGCTCGAGAGAGTAGAGGCGCTCACCTTCGAGACCCGGGTCGAGCAGTTGATGGCCAACGCGGCGGGAGTGGTCGCGATGGGCGGCTACAACACCTTCTGCGAGATTCTCACCTTCGATCGCCCGGCGGTCATCGTGCCCCGCCGACGCCCACGCATGGAGCAGTTCATCCGCGCCTCGCGTGCCCAGAGTCTGGGGCTGGTGCGAATGCTGAGCGGAGACGGGGGTCGCGACCCCGCGGCGATGGCCGAGGCCCTGAGGGCGATGCCGAGGCAGCAACGGCCTTCCGACGTCGTCGTTCCGGGCCTCCTCGACGGACTGGACCGGGTGCACGGCCTGGTCGAAGACTGGCTCGCGCTCGGGCGCATCGCGCCCCGTCGCAGCGCCTGAGCGCCGCTCTTCGCCCGGTCATGGCGGGTGCGCTCGCTTTCGTGCTCAAGGGCTACCCGCGGCTCTCCGAGACCTTCATCGCCCAGGAGATACACGCGCTGGAGCGGGCGGGTCTCGACATTCGCATCGTCTCGCTTCGCCACCCCACCGACACCCGTCGGCATCCGGTCCATCGCGCCATCCGCGCTCCGGTGCTCTATCTGCCCGAGTACGTGCGCGATGAGCCGGTGCGGGTTGCTCGGGCATGGCGCCGGGCGCGGCGGCGTCCCGGCTATCGCGAGGCGCGCCGCGTCTGGCTCGCAGACCTGCGTCGCGACCCGACCCCGAACCGGGCCCGGCGCTTCGCCCAGGCGCTGGTGCTCTCCGAGGAGCTCTGGCCGGAGGTCGTGCACCTGCATGCCCACTTTCTCCACACGCCGGGCTCGGTGGCACGCTACGCGAGCCTCGTTCGCGGATTGCCCTGGACCTGCTCGGCCCATGCCAAGGACATCTGGACCACGCCCGATTGGGAGAAGCGGGAGAAGCTCGCCGAGTGCCGCTGGCTGGTGACCTGCACCGAGGCCAACCGTCGCCACTTGCTCGCGCTGGCGCCTTCGCCCGATCGGGTGGAGCGCGTCTACCACGGCCTCGATCTCGAGCGATTCGCGGTCGGCGGGCGTCGCTCGAGGCGATACGACGGCTCTGCGCCCGGAGAGCCGGTGGTGATTCTCTCCGTGGGCCGCGCGGTGGAGAAGAAGGGTTACGACGATCTGCTGGAGGCGCTCGCTGCGTTGCCGGCTCGCCTGCACTGGCGTTTCGACCACGTGGGGGCGGGACCTGCGCTGGGGAGGCTGAAGGCGCGCGCGGATGAACTGGGACTCGGCTCCCGCATTCGCTGGCACGGCGCCCTGACCCAGGACGAAGTGATCGAACGCTACCGGAACGCCGACATCTTCGTGCTCGCGAGCCGGGTCGCGGCGGACGGCGACCGTGACGGCCTTCCCAACGTGCTGATGGAGGCGCAGAGCCAGAGCTTGCCCTGCGTCGCTACCCAGGTGTCGGCGATTCCGGAACTGATCGAGCACGGGGTGACCGGGCTGCTCAGTCCGCAGCGCGACCCCGCCGCACTCTCAGCTCACATTGAACGCCTGATCGTCACCCCCACTCTGCGCGAAACGCTGGGTCGGGCGGGAAGGCGGAACGTGGCGGCGAACTTCGACATGGGCGCCGGCATCGAGCGGCTGATCGGGCGCTTTACCGAAGCGCGTTCGCCGGAGCCGGTGAGCTGAGAGTCGCTTTCTACGCTCCGCTCAAGGCGCCGACCCATGCCGTGGCGTCGGGGGACCGGCTGATCGCGCGCCTGCTGATGAAGGCGCTGGCCGACGCGGGACACGAAGTGTGCCTGGCATCGACCTATCGATCCCGGGACGGAGCCGGGAACGGCGCGCGCCAGCATCGGATCAGGTCTCTGGGCTTTCGTCTGGCGGAGCGATTCCTGCGACAACTCGACGCGTCGGGCCGTGCGCCGCCGGAGTGCTGGTTCACCTACCACCTCTACCACAAGGCGCCGGACTGGATTGGCCCCCGCGTGGCGACCGCGCTCGGCCTGCCCTACGTGGTCGCGGAGGCGTCGGTGGCGCCCAAGCAGGCGGGAGGGGCATGGGATCTCGGATACCGCTCCTCCCTCGAAGCGCTCGCACGCGCCGACACCGTGATCGCGCTCAACTCGAGCGACCTGCCGGGCCTGCGTGCGGTGCTCGATCGGGAGACCCCGCTCGTCCACTTGTTGCCCTTCGTCGACGACTCCGGCCTGGACGGGAGTTCCCCTGCCACCTCGGCTCGGGTGGATTCCCGCTTGTGCGGGAATGACGGGAGGGGACGCTCTGCGCGCGCGAATGCCTCCGAAGTTCCTTGCGCGACAGCGGGGATGGATCCCTTGGCCTTGGCAGGCTTTCGCGGGTGTGAAGGGAGTGGGCGGTCTGCGTTCGAGAACACCTCCGAAGCTCCCTCCGCGACCGTGGAGGCAGGTCCCGTGGCCGTGGCCGGCTTGCGCGGACTGAAGTCACGGCGGGAGGAGATCGCAACCGAGTATGCACTTCCCTGTGACGAGCCGTGGCTGGTGACGGTGGCGATGATGCGCGCGGGCAACAAGGAGGACTCCTACCGCTTCCTCGCCCAAGCTCTCCGCCGGCTTCTTCATCGGCCCTGGCGGATCCTCCTGATTGGAGACGGCCCGCGGCGCGCCGTGGTCGAACACGCCTTCCGGAGAGTGCCGGCCTCGCGCATGCGCTTTGCCGGTGCGCTTCCGCACTCCGCCGTCGCGCCCATCGTTGCCGCCTGCGATCTCTTCGTGTGGCCGGCGCTCGACGAGCCCCTCGGCATGGCCATGCTGGAGGCGCAAGGGCTCGGGGTCCCCGTGGTGTCGACCTCCACCCGGGGGGTAGCGGATGTGGTGCAGGACGAGGTCACCGGTCTGCTCGTCACCGATCCGAGCCCCGCCCGCTTCGCCGGTGCGGTGGAAGCGCTGCTCGAGGACGAAGCCCGGCGCCTCGGCTTTGCCGGGACCGCGCGCCGGGCGGTGGTGGAGCGCCATTCGCTGCACGCCGCGTCGAAGCAGCTCGACGTGCATCTTCGCGCCGCCGCTGCCCTTCGCGCCGAGCGCAATCGCCGAGCCGGGTCGCACTGAGTGCCGCGGTGAGGCCGAAGGACGCAGGAAGGCCGGACGGCGCAGTCCGCGTGCTCATGGTGCGCCACGGTCGTACCGAGTGGAACAAAGGGGGACGCATTCAGGGTCATACCGACATCCCGCTGAGCGAGGCGGGTCGCGCACGGCTCCGGGAGTCGCGTATCCCTGCCGCCTACGGGGAGTTCGTCTGGCGATCGAGTCCGCTGCGGCGCGCGGTGGAGAGCGCAGCTCTTCTCGGCGCCACGAGTCTGGAGGTGGATGGCCGCCTGATGGAGATGCATTGGGGCGACTGGGAGGGCGAGACGCGCGCGGAGCTTCGGAGGCGCTTCGGTGCGCGGATGGAGCGCATGGAGGAACTCGGGGTCGATTTCCGTCCTTCGGGCGGGGAGTCGTCGCGGGAGCTGATACATCGCCTGAACGAATGGCTCCGCGACGAGTGCACGGGCGAACGGAGCGTCATCGCGGTGACCCACAAGGGGGTCATCCGCGCGGCCCTCGCGCTCGCCACGGGCTGGGATCTGCGGGGCTCCGCCCCGGTACGCCTCGACTGGGAGCGCGCGCATCTCTTTGCCTTTCGGGAGGGGAAACTCCACATGGAACACATGAACATCGCACTGCACCCGGACCGTGCCGGATAGCACCGCCGACGTTTCCGGCCGCGAATGCTTGGGCCGCATCGGCCAACCCCGGTCCACTTTCCAAAGTCCCGGGGTTCGACGACAGCTATGATGCGCACAGGTATTCGGGTAAGGCGGGACTTGGCGAAACGGGCCGGGGTTGCCTGCTCGTTCGCCCGCTATTGACACGATTGCAGCCGGCGGATTCCAAATGACCGCCCGCGTTCTCATTCACGTGCAGCACCTGATGGGGATCGGCCACCAGAGCCGGGCGGCCCTCATCGCCTGCGCCCTTGATGCCGCCGGCGCCGAGGTGACCTACGTTTCGGGCGGGTTCCCGGTGCCGGGACTCGACGTGGGAGGCGCCGAATTCATCCAACTCCCGGCTGCGCGCGCCGCGGACGGCCACTATCGAGGGCTCGTGGATGAGGAGTTGCGTCCGGTCGGAGAGGCGTGGCGGCGCGCGCGCCGCGATCACCTGCTGCGAGTCCTCCAAGAGCACGGCCCGGATGTGGTGGTCACCGAGACCTATCCCTTCGGCCGCCGGTTGCTGCGCTTCGAGCTTCTTCCCCTGCTCGATCGCCTTGCGGCTGAACATCCCGCTACGCGCCTCGTCTCGTCGGTGCGTGACATCGTGGAGCGGCGATCGAAGCCCGAACGCGAGCGCGAAACCCTCGAAGTGGTGCGCGCCCGCTATCACCGTGTCCTGGTGCATTCCGATCCCGAGGTCGTGTCATTCGGGGCGAGCTTTCCCCATGCCGCCGAGATCGGGGATCGGCTCGCGTACACCGGCTATGTGGCGCAGGCGCCGAGTCCGGGTGGGGGAGAGGTCGGGCGCGACGAGATTGTCGTCTCCGCGGGAGGAGGGCGGGTAGGCGAGGCGCTTCTGCGCACCGCGATCGCCGCCCGCCCCCTCTCGGCGCATTCGAGGAGAGAGTGGCGGGTCCTGGTCGGACCGGATGTGCCGGAATCCGGACTGTCCCGCCTCCGGGAAGAGGCGTCGGCGGGTGTTCGGATCGAACGCAACCGTCGCGACTTTCCTCACCTCCTCGCGCGCTGCCATGTGTCCATATCGCAGGCGGGCTACAACACCGCGACCGATGTTCTGCGCTCCGGCGTGCGGGCGGTGCTCGTGCCCCATGCGGATTCCGGGGAGCGAGAGCAGACGCTGCGTGCCGAAGTGCTCGCGGCACGGGGCTTTGCGACGGTGCTCCCGCCCGATCGCCTGGCGCCGGAGAGCCTGGCCGAGGCCCTCGACGCTGCCGCCGATCTCCCGCGTCCGCACGGGCAGCAGATCCGATTGGACGGCGCGCGGCGTGCCGCCTCGCTGCTCCTTGCGCTGGCGGAAGGACCACGCAATGTCTGAGCACGGATGGCAGGTGCTTCAGGAAGAGCTCGATACCTGGACAGAAGCGGGACGGGTCGCGACTTTCTGGTGGAGAGACGACGACGCGACGCAGCCGAGCGCGGCGCTCGAGCGGCTGTTTCGTCTCAAGTCCCGGTACCAGGTTCCCCTGGCGCTCGCGGTGATTCCAGGGCGTCTCGATCCCCTGCTCGTGCAAGGGGTGCAGGCGGAGGAAGGCGTGTGCGTGCTGCAGCACGGCTTCAATCACTGCAACCACGCGGGGGTTGGCGAGAAGTCGATGGAGCTTGGTCTGCACCGGCCACGGGACCAGGTGCTGAGCGAGCTGCGCGATGGTTTCTCGCAGCTCGCGTCGAGCTTCGGGGCAGAGTTTCTCCCGGTGCTGGTCCCTCCCTGGAACCGAATCGCCGCGGAGCTGCTGCCTGCACTGCCCACGCTCGGTCTGCGAGGACTTTCGACCTTCACGCCCCGAGCGGCACGCAACCCTGCGCCGGGTCTGCGCCAGGTCAACTGCCACGCGGACCTCATCGACTGGCGGGGCGGGCGCAGAGGCCGGGATCACGGCGCACTGGCCCGCGAGTTGGCGGGACACCTGCGCGCGCGCCGGGAAGGACGGGCGGACGCCGGAGAGCCGACCGGTCTGCTCACCCATCACCTCGATCATGATGCGTCGGCCTGGAGTTTCGTGGAGGAGTTTCTCGATCGGGTTGCCGCACACCCTGGCGTACACTGGCCCACTTCCCGGGAAGTCTTTCTCGACTGAACAACACGCCGGTGTGAGGCGCTTGACCTTCGAGCCGTTCGTCCCCGTGATGTACCGCTACCCATTGGCGAAGCTCGCGCCCGACTACCTGCGCGCCGGGGTCGGGATCGTGGTAGTGGGCCTGCCGCTCGCCACGATGGAGCTTCCGGGTGTGGTGCGTGTCGTGCTCGCCTGTCTTCTGGTGCTCTTCCTCGCGTTCGCGCTGCAGAACCTGATCCAGCACTTCTGCCGGATCGAGATGACCGACACCGCGCTGGTGATGCGACCCTGGGGCACCCGCATCGACTGGCGTGAGCTGACGCGCCTGCGCCTCGCCTGGTTCACGGTGCGCCGCGGCGGCAAGCAAGGATGGATGGAGCTCAAGATGAGGGCGGGGCGTTCACGAATGCGACTCGACTCGCGTCTCGACGGCTTTGACCAGGTGGCGTGCCGAGCGGTGGCGGCAGCCCACGAGCGGGGCCTCGATCTCGATCCGGTGACGCTGGCCAACCTGCGGACTCTGGATCTCGCTCCGGACATTGCTCTCGAACCCGGCGGTGACAGTGAGTGAGAACCTGCTGAGCGTGCGAGATCTCGCGATCGAGTTCCGGCTCGACCGCCAGGGAGTGATACGGGCCGTCGATGGCGTGAGCTTTCGCGTACCGGAAGGCGCAACGGTCGCTCTCGTGGGCGAATCGGGCTCCGGCAAGTCGGTCATTTCCCAGGCGATCATGGGGATCCTGCCGAGTCCGGCCGTGGTGGCGGGCGGTCGGATTCTCTTCCGGGATCCCGCTGCGCCCGAGGCCGAAGGCAGCGCACCGGCACCGCCGGTGGACATCGCCGCGCTCGATCCCGGTGGCGCCGCGATGCGGTCGCTGCGCGGCGGGCGTATCTCGATGATCTTCCAGGAGCCGATGACCTCGCTCTCGCCGCTGCACACGGTGGGGAACCAGATTGCGGAGGCGGCGCTCCTGCACCAGGCGTCCGGTGTCGCTGCCGCGAGGGAGAGCGCCCGGGACATGCTGGAGCGGGTAGGGTTTCCGGACCCCGTGAAGGCGCTCGACACCTATCCCTTCGAGCTCTCGGGGGGGCTGCGCCAGCGCGCGATGATCGCAATGGCCCTGGTGTGCCGTCCCGCCCTCCTCATCGCGGACGAACCCACCACCGCGCTCGACGTGACCATCCAGGCCCAGATCCTCAAGCTCATCGGTGATCTCAAGGCCGAGCTCGGCATGGCAGTGCTGCTCATCACCCACGATCTGGGGGTGGTGGCGAACATGGCGGACGAGGTGGTGGTCGTCTACCACGGTCGGGTGATGGAGAGCGGTCGCCTCGACGATATCTTCGAGCGGCCCGGACACCCCTACCTCGAGGCCCTGATGCGTGCGGTGCCGCGCATCGGCATGGCGGCCGGCGAACGCCTGACGCCGCTGCGAGAGGTCCCGAGACCCTCGGATTCCCGATCCGGGGGCGAGCGAGCCGGGCAGTCGACGCGGGATGCGGGTCCTCTGCTTCGAGCGAGCCACCTCAGCAAGCGTTTCGCCGCACGCGCCTCGGGCCTGACCGGGAGGGGAGGGCGGGAGGCTTTCCTCGCTCTCGACGACGTGAGCCTGAGTATCGGGCGGGGCGAATGCGTGGGCCTGGTGGGGGAGAGTGGCTGCGGCAAGACCACCTTCTCGAAGGTCCTGATGCGCGCGCTCCGACCCGATGGGGGCGAAGTGACCTACCGCGGCGGCGACGCTGAGGTCTCGCTCCTCGATCTGGAGGGACGGGATCTCATTCTCTTCCGGCGAAAGATGCAGTACGTGTTCCAGGATCCGATGAGCGCGCTCAATCCCCGCATGACGGTGTTCGACATCGTGAGCGAGCCGCTCGTCATCCACGGGATCGGAGACCGGCCGGAGCGCATCGAGGTCGTGAAGGAGCTCATGCACCTCGTGGGCCTCGACCCGCGCTTTCTCTCCCGCTACCCGCACAGCTTCTCGGGCGGCCAGCGCCAGCGCATCGGGATTGCGCGCGCGCTCGCCCTGAACCCCGAGCTCCTCATCTGCGACGAGCCGGTATCCGCCCTTGACGTCTCGGTGCAGGCGCAGGTGCTCAACCTGCTCAAGGACCTGCAGAGCGAGCTCGGCCTGACCTACCTCTTCGTTTCCCACAACCTCGCGGTGGTCGATTACATGGCGGACCGCATCGCGGTCATGTGCGCGGGGCGCCTGGTGGAGGTCGCTCCCCGCGCGCACCTCTTCGGGAAGCCGGTGCACCCGTACACACGCGCCCTGCTCGCGGCGGTGCCCCGCGTGGACCCCCGGCAGCGACTCGATCTCTCCGCCCTGATGGAAGGCAAGGTCTCCGACCCGGCCGAGTGGCCGCACCCCTTTCGCGCCGATGGAGAGGAGCGCCCGGATCTGGTGGAGCTCGACGAAGGGCATTTCGTGCGCGCGCTGCCGGGCTACTTCGGTTGAGAACCATGCCTGCGCATCGTCGAGAGGCACGGCTTGCGTTTCCGGTGGGGGCCATGAGGCGCATCATCCTCGCCGGCCTTGGAGCGCTGCTCGGGACGCTCGCATTCGCTTGCAGTGCTGCCGAGTACGTCGAGACGCCCTGGTTTCGTGAAGCGGTGGCGGCGGGCGCGCTGCCTGCCGTCGCCGAGCGCCTGCCGGAGCGTCCGAGCGTCGTCGATCTCGGCGGGGACGGACGGGAGATCGGGCGTCACGGCGGGGAGCTCCGGATGCTCTCGGGACGGGAGAAGGACGTGCGCATGCTGGTGGTCTACGGCTACGCGCGCCTCGTCGCCTACGATCGCAACTTCGCGCTGGTACCGGACCTGCTCGAATCCTACGAGGTCGACGAAGGGCGCATCTTCACGTTGCGTCTGCGTGCGGGACTGCGCTGGTCGGACGGGCACCGGGTGAGCGCGGAAGACTTCCGCTACTTCTGGGAGGACATCGCCGGCAACGAAACCCTCGCTCCCTTCGGCCCCTCGCGCGTATTGCGGGTGAAGGGGCTTCCTGCGCGCTTCGAGGTGCTCGACGAGTACACGGTCCGGTACTCTTGGGACGAGCCGAACCCCTTTTTCCTTCCCGCCCTCGCCCGCGCGCGGCCCGAGCCGATACTCGCGCCCGCCCACTATCTCCGGCGATTCCACGCCCGCTACACCGACGAGGCGGAGCTCCAGAAGCTCGCGGACGCGGAGGGGCGGCGCAACTGGGGAGCGGTGCACATCAACCGCTTTCGTCCCTACAAGAACACCAACCCCGAGCTTCCCACCCTCCAGCCCTGGGTCAACACCACCCGGGCGCCCTCCCAGCGCTACGTGTTCGAGCGCAATCCCTTCTACCACCGGGTGGACGACGAGGGCCGGCAGCTTCCCTACATCGACCGGGTGGTGCTCAACATCGCCGACGCCAAGCTGATTCCGGCGAAGGCGGGCGCGGGGGAGGCGGACCTGCAGGCGCGCCACCTCGCCTTCGGCGACTATCCCTACCTCAAGGAGGGGGAGAAGCGTTCCGGCTATAGGGTAAGCCTCTGGGACACCACCAAGGGGGCGCACGTCGCGCTTCTCCCGAACCTCAACGTGGAGGACGACACCTGGCGCGCCCTGGTGCGCGACGCGCGCTTTCGCCGCGCGCTCTCGCTCGGGATCGACCGGGAGGAGATCAACTACGTCATCTACTACGGCCTCGCGCGCGAAGGCAACGACTCGGTGCTGCCGGGCTCCCCGCTCTACCGGCCGGAGTACCGGGAGCGCTGGGCCGCCTACGATCTCGCCGCCGCCGGCGCCCTGCTCGACGAGCTCGGCCTCGGGCCGCGCGACTCCGACGGGGCCCGCCTGCTCCCGGACGGAAGGCGCATGGAGATCATCGTGGAGACCGCGGGTGAGGACACCGAGCAGAGCGACGTGCTGGAACTCGTCCAGACCACCTGGGCCGAGCTCGGCATCAAGATGTACACCAAGCCGCTCCAGAGGGAGGTGCTGCGCAACCGGATCTTCTCCGGCAAGACCCTGATGTCGGTGTGGAGCGGCATGGAGAATGGCGTGCCGAACGCGCGCATGAGCCCGCACGAGCTCGCGCCGACGAGCCAGGTGCAGCTCCAGTGGCCGAAGTGGGGCCAGTTCGTCGAGTCCGGCGGGGAAGTCGGCGAGTCGGTCGACTTGCCGGCGGCGCGGGCGCTGGCCGCGCTCAACGAAGAGTGGGAGACGGGGCCCCCGGCCGAGCGGCGGGAGGCGATCTGGCACGAGATGCTCGCCATCCGCGCCGAGCAGGTCTTCACCCTCGGCATCGTGGCCGGGGTCCCCCAGCCGGTGGTGGTGAACCGGCGCCTGCGCAACGTGCCGGAGAAGGGCGCCTACAACTGGGAGCCGGGCGCCTACTTCGGACTCTACCGCCCGGACACCTTCTGGTTCGATGAGTGAGGCGTCGCCGCAATCGGCCAGGTCCCTGCGCCGGCGCGTACGAGCGGCGCGAAGCACCCGTTATCGATTCAGCCGGTGGACTCCCTCGATGAGCCGGCCATCGGCTGGAATCGTGGCTTTGCCGGACGAACGAGCGGGCATCTCCGTGCAGTTTGACCATCTCTCACCCTGCCCGAACACCAATCCGGCGCGCCGGATACCGCCTCCACTTCGCGCCTCGAGGCGACGCAGCGCGCTCGGGGCGCCGATACGGGCGATGAAAACCGGGGGCTGATCGCGATGCTGCTCTACTTCGTGCGGCGGGTCCTGGTGATGATTCCCACCCTGCTCGTGGTGAGCGCGCTGGTGTTCATCATCATCCAGCTCCCGGAAGGGGACTATCTCAGCGCCCACGTCGCGGAGCTCGAGGCCCAGGGCGAGCGGGTGAGCGCGGAGAAGATCGAGTTCCTGCGGCACCAGTACGGGCTCGACCGTACTCCCGTCGAGCAGTACTTCGACTGGCTCTTCGGCATGCTGGAAGGGGACTTCGGTTTCTCCTACGAGTACAACCTGCCGGTCACCGAAGTGATCGGCGATCGCCTCTTCCTCTCCTTCCTGCTCTCCTTCGCGACCATCGTCTTCACCTGGGTGGTGGCCTTTCCCATCGGCGTCTACTCCGCCACCCACCAGTACAGCGTCGCGGACCACTCGCTTACCTTCATCGGCTTCCTCGGCCTCGCCACCCCCAACTTCCTCCTCGCGCTGGTGCTGCTCTACTTCGCCAATGTCGTGTTCGGCACCTCCATCGGCGGACTCATGGACCCGCACTACATCGACCAGCCGATGAGCTTCGCGAAGTTCCTCTCGGTGCTCGAACACCTGTGGATTCCGGTCATCGTCATCGGCACTTCGGGGACCGCGGGCATGATCCGGCGCCTGCGCGCCAACCTGCTCGACGAGCTTCAGAAGCAGTACGTCGTGACAGGACGCGCGAAGGGGCTGCCGCCGTTGCGCCTCCTGCTGAAGTACCCGCTGCGCATGGCCCTCAACCCCTTCATCGCGGACATCGGGAACCTGCTCCCGCAGGTGGTCTCCGGGGCGGCCATCGTCTCGGTGGTGCTCTCGTTGCCGACCACCGGCCCGATGCTCCTGCAGGCGCTTCAGAACCAGGACACCTACCTCGCCGGCTCCTTCCTCATGTTCCTCTCGGTGCTGACGGTGGTGGGGATGTTCCTCTCCGATCTCGCGCTCGCCGCCCTCGATCCCCGCATCCGGCTCGAAGGGGGAGTGCAGCGGTGAGCGCTCCGTCTTCCGGTTCCGGCGCGCTGGCGCACTTCGTCTCCGACGCGCCCTTCGATCCCTACTCGATCGAGGCGCTCACGCCGGAGCAGGAGCGCTACTACGTCGCTTCTCAGTGGCGGATGATGTGGTGGCGATTCTGCCGCCACCGCCTCGCGCTGTGGTCGGCGCTGCTGCTCGGGGCCCTGTATCTCTCCATCGCGGTGAGCGAGGTGCTGGCGCCCTACGACCTCCACTCGCGCCACTCCCGGTTCATCCACGCGCCGCCACAGGAGCTTCATCTCTTTCACGAGGGGGAGCTCGTCGGTCCCTTCGTCTACCCGCTCATCTACGAGCTCAACATGGACACCTTCAAGCGCGAGTACCACGAGGACCCGAGCCGGGTGCAGCGCCTGCGATTTCTCTGCCGGGGCGATACCTACGAGTTCTGGGGGCTCTTCGAGGGAGACTTCCACCTGGTGTGCCCGCCGCGCGACGGGACCCTCTTCCTCCTCGGCACCGACCGCCTGGGGCGCGACCTGCTCTCCCGGATCATCTACGGGGCGCGCATCTCGCTCACCGTGGGGCTGGTCGGGATCGCAGTGAGCTTCGTGATCGGCCTCGTGCTCGGAGGGCTCGCCGGCTACTACGGGGGCTGGGTGGACGGCACGGTGCAGCGCCTCATCGAGATCATCCGCTCCTTCCCGGAGCTGCCCCTGTGGATGGCGCTCTCGGCCGCGCTTCCGGTGACCTGGAGCCCGATCGGGGTGTTCTTCGGGATCACCATCATCCTCGGGCTCATCGACTGGACCGGGCTCGCCCGTGCGGTGCGCTCGAAGCTCCTCGCGTTGCGCGAAGAGGACTTCTGCACCGCCGCGATCCTCATGGGGGCGAAGCCCTCGCGGGTCATTGCGCGCCACCTGCTGCCCAACTTCATGAGCCACCTCATCGCCTCGGCGACGCTCTCGATACCGGCGATGATCCTCGGGGAGACCGCGCTCAGCTTCCTCGGCCTGGGGCTCCGCCCGCCGGTGACGAGCTGGGGAGTGCTGTTGAGCGAGGCCCAGAACATCAACGCGGTGGCCCTCTACCCCTGGCTCATGCTCCCGGTGGTGCCGGTCATCATCACCGTGCTCGCCTTCAACTTCATGGGCGACGGCCTGCGCGACGCCGCCGATCCCTACAAGGCGGGGTGAGGGGCGAGAGCGGATCTCGCGGGTACCGGGGAGGTGGCAAGCGCAACGGTGCTTGCATCATGGACGGCATTCGATGCAACAATGCCCCTCGCGGGAAGGCGGTCGCCGATCGGCCCGGGTCGGTGCGCCTCGAACCCTGAATCCCGAATCGAGCCCTAGCCATGCCGAGCGAGCCCGGAGAAAACCGGAAAACGACGCCCCCGTTTCGCCCCTCCATCGATCTCCTGACCTGGATCGCGGTGGGGGTAGTGGTCGCGATCTGCTTCGCGCTGCGCAAGGACCAGGAGTACCGCTGGCTCGTGAAGTACCCGAGCGACTGGCAGCTCCCCCTCGCCGACTGGATCAACGCGGGCATGCACTGGTTCATGGCGCTGCCCGGAGCGCAGCCCCTCTTCCGGGGAATCAGCGCGCTGCTGAGCTATCCGATGGGCTGGATCCAGGACCTGCTCCAGTGGTTGCCCTGGCCGGCGACGATCGCGGGGATCGTGGTCCTCGCCTACGTCGCGCACGGCGTGCGTCTCGCCGTCTTCACGCTGCTCGCCCTGCTCTACATGGTGGTGATCGGCTACTGGTCGGAGAGCATGAACACCCTGGCGCTGGTGTTCATGTCCATTCCGATAGCGGTGTCGGTGGGTCTCGCACTCGGCATCGCGGCCTTCAAGTCCGAACGGGTGAACATGGTCGTGCAGCCCACCCTGGATCTCATGCAGACGGTGCCCACCTTCGCCTACCTCATCCCCATCCTCCTGCTCTTCGGCTTCGGACCGGTGGTGGGCCTCATCGCGAGCGCGATCTACGCCTGCCCCCCGATGGTGCGCAACGTGGTGCTGGGGCTGCAGAGGGTGCCGAGCGACATGGTGGAGTCGGGGGTGATGGCCGGGGCGACGAAGCGCCAGCTCCTGTGGTGGGTGCAGGTCCCGGGCGCGTTGCCCACCATCATGATCGGCGTGAACCAGACCGTGATGGCGGCGCTCAGCATGGTCATCATCGCGGCCCTCATCGGCAGCTCCGCGGACATCGGCTGGGAGGTGGTCAGCACGATGCGCAAGGCCGCCTTCGGCCCGAGCCTGCTCGCCGGGATCGTCATCGCGCTGATCGCCATGATCTTCGACCGCATCAGCCGCGGCTTCACCGACCAGCAACGTCTCCTGCACTCGACGGGCGACACCCTGTGGGAGCGTCACCGGACGCTCTGGATCGCGGTCGCGGCGATGGCGGGGCTGACACTGCTCGCCTGGTTCGTCCCCCCTCTGCGGGAGTACCCCGACGCGTGGTCGCCCTACCGCTTGCTCGCGGCGGAGCTGAACGAGGGGGTCAGCGCCATCACCAGGCACTACCACGAGATCCTGGACAGCATCAAGAATACCTTCCTGTTTTTCTTCCTGCTGCCGCTCCGGGTCGGTTTCGAGACCGCGATCCGCCCGCACATCTTCGGCTTCTCGCTCACCCCGGGCGTGATCTCGGGCTATGCGCTGGTGTGCGTGCTCGCCGCCGCGGGGGCGCTGAAGCTGTGGGGCTGGCGGGCCTCGGTGATCGTGCTTCTGATGGGCACGTGGCTCTACTTCGGGGTGGAGAAGGTGCCCTGGCCCGCATTGATGCTGATCGTCATCGTCATCGCAGTGCAGGTCGGGGGCCTGCGGGTAGGGGCCCTCGCGGCGTTCGGGTTGCTCTTCATCGCGATAACCGGGATCTGGCCCTTCGCGATGAAGTCCATCTACCTCTGCGGCGCCGCGGTGCTCACCTCCTTCGTGATCGGCGGGCTGATCGGAGTGTGGGCGGCCCACAGCGACCGGCTCTCCGCCTTCGTCCGCCCGATCAACGACACGCTTCAGACGATGCCGCTCTTCGTGCTCCTCATCCCGGTGCTGATGTTCTTTCAGATCGGGGAGTTCACCGCCTACCTCGCCATCATCATGTACGCAATCGTGCCCGCCATACGGTACACCGAGCATGGCCTGCGCCGCGTGCCGCCGGAGATCATCGAGGCCGCGACCTCCATGGGCTGCACTCGCGGCCAGCTTCTCTGGCAGGTGAAGTTTCCGCTCGCGATCCCCGAGATCATGCTGGGGCTCAACCAGACCATCATGTTCGGGCTCGCGATGCTCGTGATCGCCGCTCTCGTCGGTACCCGGGGGCTGGGTCAGCAGATCTACATTGCGCTCAACGCCGGGGATACCGGCAAGGGCATCGTGGCCGGGCTCGGAATCGCGCTGATCGCGATCACCATAGACCGCATCACCCAGGCGTGGAGCGCGCGGAGAAAGGCGGCGCTCGGTCTCGGCTGAGGTTCATGTCCTCGCGCGTGCCCCGGTTTCTCGGGGTCGGTGCCGCGAATCCGCTGCGTCCCTTGATCAAGGGCCGGTGCATGGAAGCGAGGCGGAAAGGGAATCCGGAAGGGAGCCCAAGAGGAAGCCGGCGCCCCGAGCCGGGGCGCCGGCTGCATTCACCGCGGAACGGTGTCCGCCGTCCGAGTCCGGCCTACATCATCGCCTTGTCGACCATGGGCTGCCAGTAGTCCTGGTTCGCTTCCACCCACTCCAGAGTCGCCTTCACCGCATCGTCACCGTCCCGGTCGATGCGGCCCATGAGGTATTCCTGCACCTTGTTGTCGAGCTGGTAGTTGGTGATGAACTCGTAGGCCACCGGCCACTTGTCCTTCATGCCCGGCCAGCCGCCCTTGAAGACCCGCGGCTTCTGCATGCTGCCCTTGTTCACGAGATCCTCGGGCATGTCCACCCAGCCGGACTCGTGCTCGAAGAGCAGCCAGTGCGGCGCCCAGAACATCATGACCAGCGCGGACTCCTTCTCGATCGCGGCCTTGAACTCCGCTACCAGCGCGCCTTCGCTGCCGGCGGGAATCGCCTGGAAGGGCAGTCCCTCCGATGCGATGAGCTGGGTGGCCCGATCGCTCCAGTCGGCCGGGTACTCGATAAAGCGCCCGTCCGGGAAAGTCTCGGCGGTGGAGAAGGTCTCCGCACACCCGAGGAATGCCTCCCAGTCCGGGAGCCCGGGACAGAGCTCTTCCACGTGCCTGGGATAGAGCCATCCTTCCCGGGCGTCGAGGCCGAGCGTGCCCATGTCTTCGACCGCGCCGCTCTCGAGCTGCCCCGGCCACCACTCGCCCAGGTTGTTGTCCCAGAGCTCGAGCCCGAGGGTAATGTTTCCGTCGGCTATCGCGGTTCCCATCGGGAGCACTGCCGCCGTCTTGTACTCGACGTTGTAGCCCATCTTTTCGAGGATGTGGCCGGCGATGTAGGAGCTTATGTGCTGGCCGGTCCACTCGTTGATGCCGATGATGATGGGATCTTCGGACTCGGGGACGTCACCGGCGTGGACGGCCCCTGCCGTGGCCATTGCGAGGCCACCCACCAGGGCGGCGAGCCATGAGCGCAGTCGTTTGTTCACTGGATTTCTCCTCCGAATTGATACTCCGGGTTCGGGATTTCGGCACCGACGGTGACCCGGGGATTCCGGGTGCCGGCATGAGTCAGCCTCGCGATGCGTGGCTACCTGATTGTCCACCTTCATGCGCCGCGCGGGAACCGTCGCTCGGCCTCGACGACAAGGGCATTTCACGTTGCCGTGAAAATGGCCCTCATCCGGGCATCCGACTATAGTATCGACCGGCGAAAAACCTCGATGGACCGATCATGACAGACCTCACGCTCGTCGACGGACTGACGCTGGGTGCCGCAGTGGCAATCATCGCCTTCCTGTGGAGCCTGCATCGAGACGTACGCAGCCTGGCCGAGCGGATCGCGAAAGTAGAAGGACTCATCGAAGGCTTGCGTGACGCCATCACCGGCCGTGACCGGGAGAAGGGAACAGCATGACCACGGGCAAGAAGCCGCCCGTTGCGTAACTCCCCAAAACGAACCGGCGCCGAGAGGCGCCGGTTCGTGCATCGCTAAAACGCCGCCCGCGCGGCGTCGGGTTTCCCTCACATCATCGCCTTGTCGACGATGGGCTGCCAGTAGTCCTGATTGGCTTCCACCCATTCGAGTGTCGCCTTCACCACGTCCTCGCCGTCGCGGTCGATGCGGCCCATCAGGTACTCCTGGATACCGTTGTTCAACTGGTAGGCGACGATGAACTTGTGGGCGACCGGCCACTTGTCCTTCATGCCCGGCCAGCCGGTCTTGAAGACCCGCGGCTTCTGCATGCTGCCCTTGTTGACGAGGTCCTCGGGCATGTCCACCCAGCCGGATTCGTGCTCGAAGAGCAGCCAGTGCGGCGCCCAGAACATCATGACGAGAGGGGACTGCTTGTCCACGGCGGCCTTGAACTCCGCCACGAGCGCGCCTTCACTGCCGGCGGGGATCGCCTGGAAGGGAAGGCCCTCCGCCGCGATGAGCTGAGTGGCCCGATCGCCCCAATCCGCCGGGTACTCCAGGAAGCGACCGTCGGGGAAGGTCTCGGCGGTGGAGAAGGTCTCCGTGCAGCCGAGGAATGCTTCCCAGTCCGGGAGCCCGGGACAGAGCTCCTCCACGTGCTTGGGGTAGAGCCATCCTTCCCGTGCATCGAGGCCCACATCGCCCAGGTCTTCGACCTTTCCTTCCTCGAGCAGCTTCGGCAGCCATTCACCCATGTTGTTGTCCCAGTACTCCAGACCCAGGGTGATGTTGCCGTCCGCCATCGCAGTGGCCATCGGAAACACCGCCGCCGTCGTGAACTCGACGTTGTAGCCCATCTTTTCCAGGATGTGCCCGGCGATGTAGGCGGTGATGTGCTGGCCCGTCCACTCGTTGATGCCGATGATGATCGGATCCTCGGACTCGGGTACGTCGGCTTGCGCGGCCCCTGCCATCACCATCGCGATGCCGCCGATCAGGCCGGCGAGCCACGAGCGCAATCTCTTGTTCACTTGATTCTTCCTCCTGTTCATGATTCCGGGTTTCGAATTGCAGCATCGCCGGTGACCCGGGGCGCCCAGGTGCTGAAGACGAAGGTTCCATGCTACCCGCAGCAGTCCGATTGTCCACCTTCGAGCGGCGGTCGGGCCCTGATGACCGTGATCCGGACAAGGTTGCCGACAGCACTCAGAGGGATGCCTGCATGTGGACACCCCCCGTTTGGCAAGCATGACTTTGAAGCAACTCACGGCATTCGGGTCGGGCACCGTCGTATGTCCGCTATTGCAGGGTGGCGCACTCGACACGTGGCAAGGTGATTCTCATGAGCGTCCCGAGTGGCCCGGGCGCTCGGGACGCCGTGGCGCCGAATCCTCAGCTCCGGGCGGGCATCGGGGAAAGCGTGAAGAGGCGTGACAGCTCCTTCCCAGGGTCGGGGGCGCGCATGAAGGCCTCTCCTACGAGGAAGCCGCGCACCCCGTTGCGGCGCATCAGCTCCACGTCGGCCGGGGTGCGAATGCCGCTCTCGGTCACCAGCAGCGAGGCGGGCGGGATACGGCCGAGCAGTGAAAGCGTGGTGTCGAGGGTGGTCTCGAAGGTGCGCAAATCGCGGTTGTTGACGCCGAGGATGAGGCCGTCCAGGGGCGGCACTCGGGCGAGCTCCGAGGCATCGTGCACCTCGACCAGCACGTCCATGCCCTGCTCGAGGGTGAGCGCGGCCAGCTCGTGCATGGGGCGGTCTTCGAGCGCGGCCGCGATGAGCAGCACGCAGTCGGCTCCGAGCGCGCGCGACTCGTGAATCTGCCAGGGGTCGACGATGAACTCCTTGCGCAATACCGGCAGCCGGCAGTGCTCCTTGACGGTATCGATGAACTCGTCGGCGCCCTGGAAGAAGTCCCGGTCCGTGAGCACCGAGAGCGCGGCGGCGCCTCCTCGCTCGTAGCTCGCGGCGATCGCGGCGGGATCGAAATTGTCCCGCAGCAGGCCCTTGCTCGGAGAGGCGCGTTTGAGCTCCGCGATCACCGCGTCGCCGCCGGCCTCAATCCGGGCGCGCAGTGCGTCTGCGAAGGGGCGGGGTGGCGGAGCGTCATTCGCCCGGGACACGATGGTGTCGCCGGGCAGGCGCACCTTCTTCTCCGCGATCTCTTCGCGCTTGCGTCGCAGGATTTTCTTCAGAATGTCCGGTACACCAGCGGAGGACGCACGCCGTGAATCCGGATCGTGGGGCGCGCGATCATCCATGCGGTCCACGCGGCGCTGCGCCTCAGTCGCCGGCCGGTGCGAAGCTCCGGGATTTCGCGACGAGGGCATCCAGTCGCTCCCGGGCAGAGCCGTCCTTCGTTGCCCGACCCGCCATTTCCACGCCTTCTTTCAGGGTGGCCGCCAGTCCTGCCGCATAGATTGCGGCCCCCGCATTCAGGCACACGATGTCGCGGGCGGGGCCGTCGCGTCCCGCCAGCACCTGCTCGACGAGGGCGAGACTCTCGGCAGTGGAGTCGACGACGATGGTCGAGAGGTCGGTGCGCGCGAGTCCGAAGTCCTCGGGCGCAACGGTGCGGATCGTGACCTCGCCTTTCTCGAGTTCAGCTACCCGGGTGGGAGCCGCGATGCTCATCTCGTCCAGTCCGTCTTCGGAGTGCACGACGAGCACGTGCTCGCTGCCGAGGCGTTGCAGCACTTCCGCCACCGGCCGGACCCATTCCGGCGCGAAGACCCCGACGAGCTGGTTGGGGGCCCCGGCGGGATTGGTGAGGGGACCGAGGAGATTGAAGACGGTGCGCACCGCCATCTCCCGCCGGGGACCGATGGCGTAGCGCATGGCCGAATGGTGCCTCGGTGCGAACATGAACCCGATGCCCACCTCCTCGATGCACTGCGCGACTTCCGCGGGAGAAAGGTCGAGATTGACCCCCGTCGCCTCGAGGAGGTCGGCCGCTCCCGACTTGCTGGAAACGGAGCGGTTGCCGTGCTTGGCGACGTTCGCGCCTGCACCGGCGGCGACGAGAGCGGAGGCGGTGGAGATGTTGAAGGTGTGCACCGCGTCGCCCCCGGTGCCGACCACGTCGACGAGCCCGTTGCGATCCACTTCCACTCTTGCCGAGAGCTCGCGCATCACCTCGGCGGCGGCGGCGATCTCGCCGACCGTCTCTCCTTTCATGCGAAGGCCGATGAGAAAGCCGCCGATCTGGGCTTCGGTAGCCTCCCCGGTCATGATGATGCGCATGACCGCGCTCATCTCTTCTGGCGTGAGGTCGCGTCCCTCGGTCACCGCGCGAATCGCGTCCCTCATATCCATACTCGTCTCCCGTGATGGTTGGCGTGGTGATCCGAGGTCACGCGGCTGCACCGTACATTCACCGTGCGGAACCCTGTATCCAGGAAGCAGCCGCAAATTGTAACCGTAGCCGGCGGGACGGGCGCGGGAGCGAGATGGGTTGGGTTCCGCCTCCGGAGCCCGGACGGGAGCATGCCACGCTTCCGGAGAACTTGCCTTGATTCGTTGCTTTGCGTGGATTCCCACCCCCGCGAGAACGGGGTGGGAATCCACCCGAGACCGAGCAGTTCGCGTTGGAAGCTCAGATTCGGCCCGCGCGAAATGCTCCTGTGAGTCCGGAAAAAGACCGTGGCGCCCACGTTGACAGGGGTGCGAAGATCGCCTCTTCGTCAGAAGGAATCGCGCAATGCCGGAAGCAGCCATCCTGGACAACGGTCGATCGTTGAGCCTGCATTTCGACGGGAGGGCCGCACGCTTCCACGCCGTCTGGCTGCGGGACAACGCGAGCGATTGTGAGACGCGTTCGCCCCAGAACGGACAGCGGCTCATTGCCTTGCGCGAGATCCCGCCGGAAACCGCCATCGCTGCCGCCGGGATTTGCGGTGACTGTTTGCACGTCACGTTCTCCCCAGAGGGCAAGACGCTCGACTACGACATCAGATGGCTGTTGCGACACACCTACGATCGGCCCGGTCCCGCGGCCGCGGGGTGGACGGCTGAGGTAATCGAAACCTGGGACCGGAGTTCGATGCCGGCGCTTCCGGATGCGGATTTCAATGCGGTCCGCGTCACGCCCTCCGCACTGCGCGACTGGCTGGAAGACCTGGTCCGCTACGGCGTCGGCGGGTTGCGGAACGTTCCGGCAACCGATCGCGCCTTGCTGGAAGTGGTGGAGCTTTTCGGCCACGTACGCGAAACGAACTACGGGCGCTACTTCGAGGTACGCACGGAAGTGAGCCCCAACAACCTCGCGTCCACCAACCTGGAATTGCAGGCCCATACCGACAACCCCTACCGCGACCCGGTGCCCTCGATCCTGGTGCTCCATTGTCTCGAGAGCTCGGCTGCGGGTGGGGAGAGCTTCGTGGTGGACGGGTTTCGAGCCGTGGAGCGCCTGCGCGAGGAGAACCGGGAATGGTTCGACGTTCTCAGTCGATACTGCGCGCGATTCGAGTACGCGGGGCAGTCGGGGGTCGTGCTGCGCTCGCGCCGCCCGATGATAGAGCTCTCCCCGGACGGTGAGCTGATCGCGGTGCGCTTCAACAATCGATCGGCGGCGGCGATTAGCGATGTGCCCTACGATGACATGGAAACGTTCTACACTGCCTATCGCCGTTTCGGAGAGATCGTCGACGATCCGCAAATGAGGGTCGAGTTTCGATTGAGCCCGGGGGAGTGCTTCGTGGTCGACAACACCCGCGTGCTGCACGGGCGCAGAGCCTACTCCGGGACGGGCAGGCGCTGGCTGCAGGGTTGCTATGCAGACAAGGACGGCCTGCTGTCGAAGCTTGCGGTACTGCAGGCGCAAGACCTGGAGAGTGCGCAATGATCCGACTCGACTCCGTGACGCTGACCCGAGACCGCTTCGTTGCCTTTGTGGGCGAAGTCTTCGAGAGCGGGGGCGCCAGGGCCTATCTGGGCGAATCCCTGACCCTGGCCGAACACATGCTGCAGGCGGCCACCCTCGCCGCAGAGGAGGGGATGGGCGACGAGATCATCGTCGCCGCGCTCCTGCACGACATCGGGCATCTCGTATCGGAGCTCGGCGCCTTCAGCATGGAGGACGCCCACGATCGACATCACGAGGAGGCCGGGTCGAGGGTGCTTCGGGGATTCCTCCCCCCCGTAGTCGTCGATTGTGTCCGTCATCACGTGGACGCCAAGCGCTACTTGTGTGCAACGGACCCCGGGTACCTGAGACACCTCTCGCCCGCTTCGCTCCATTCCCTGAGTTTGCAGGGGGGGCCGATGAACGAGGAGGAAATGGCGGCGTTCGAGCGGATTCCCCACAGAGAGGATGTCGTTCAGGTTCGCCGTCTTGACGACGCAGGCAAGACGGTGGGACGGCAAACTCCCGAATTGAGGCATTTTGCACCTCTGGTGCAGCGCCTCGTTGACCGCCATGCGGCCACTGCACGGTGAATGTTCCTCGAGACGTTTCCGTGGCCGGCGGCAAGCGCCGGACCGGCACCGGGAGTGTTGCTGATTACGGTTTCGCAACGTCCGGCGCTTGAAGCCGGCGGCCCGCTCGGCCGTATCACGAGCCCCGAGACGATCTGTCGGATAGGGCAGTGCAGTCGTCGAGTGGCCGGTGTGGAACTTTCCTTCGCCGCCCGAGTGGTGAATCGAGGTCGGAAGCGCGAACGTGAGATCGGAGAAGCACTGGACCGGGATTGCGTTCGGAGTCGGGATCGCCTGCTTTGCCGCCTACCAGCAGTTCAAGTTCCCGGTGGTGCTGCCGGTGCTTCTGGACCGTTACGGCTACGATCGCACTCTGGCGGGAGCCTGTATGTCGGTGTATGCGCTCGCGGGCCTGCTCCTGTCGCTCTACGCCGGACGCCTCGTCGAGCGCCGCGGAGCGGTGCCGCCGCTATGCGCGGCGATGGCGTTCATGCTAGCCGGCTCCTTGCTCCCCCTTGCCGCGCCTGCCCACGGTTGGTTGATGCTTCTCGGGCGCGGACTCGAGGGGGTGGGGTTCGCGATGCTCGCGGTGTGCGGGCCGGTCATCGCCCATGCCAGCGCGGCGCCGCGCCAGGTCCCCCTCGTCGCCGGCCTCGCCGCGATGTGGATTCCCGTGGGGCAATTGAGCGCCACCGCGCTGGCGCCGCCCGCGCTTGCCCTGCACGGGTGGACCCTCCTCTGGTGGACGGGTGCGGCGGGTTGCATCGCGTTCACGGTCTGGACGCTGCGCATGCGTAGCATGCCCGCACTTTCGGCGGCGCCGGTGGCGCGCGTCGCCGCCCGACCCTCGATCAGCCGTCGAGAGCGCGGCGCGCTCTCCGTCGCCGCCGTGATCTTCGGCATCTGGTCGGGGCAGTACTTCGCCTTCATGACCTGGATGCCGCAGTTCCTGGTGGAAGTTCACGACCTCGGCGTCGCAAGCGCGCTCACCGGCTACGTCGTACCGGTGGTCCTGGTGCTGGTATTCAACCTCGTGACCGGCGCCGCGCTTCGCGCCGGGGTCTCTCTCGGCGCGATGATGGCGGCCGGTCTCGCCGCGCAGGCCGCGGCATGGTGGTGCCTGCCGCTCGCCGGTGCGGGATGGTTCGGCATCTCCCTGCTGATCCTCTACGGAGTGAGCGCAGGCGTCGTGCCCGCCTGCCTCTTCGGCACTCCGGGGGCGGTGACCGGGGAGTCCGGCCGTACCGCGGCCGCCTTCGGCTACATCATGACCGGCCGGAACCTGGGAGTGCTCATCGGCCCGGTCCTGCTCGCCCAGATCGTGAAGAGCACCGGGGCCTGGGACGACACCTGGCCGGTCTTCGGCGCCCTGACCACGTTCGCTTTCGTGCTCGGGGTGGTGCTCGCCCGGCGCCTCCGTCGCATGTATCGGGACTGATCCCGGGCGCCGATCCGCCGCCGAGCTTCCACGCTCGTGACATCCGGTGACCGGATTCGTTCGCTCTGGCCGCGTTGCGCCTTCCGAAACCTCCGGTGCCGTGCCGCAGGTCGAGAGGAAAGCGTGACCTGTCGTCCGAGGGGGTCTACTCGAGATCGCGGGGACGCACGATGTCGAGGCAGCGCCCCGCGCCCCGTCCGAGGTCGGCCCAGGAGTCGGGCATGTGCAGGTGGGCGAGCGCCGTGGTCGGCATCAGGTTGAGGTCATCCCACGCCGCCAGCGTGCCTGCACCGAGGTAGCGCACCAGCTCGTCGAATCCCGGGTTGTGCCCCACGATCATCACCCGCGCCGCGTGGGCCGGCACCAGAGAGAGGACTTCCAGCAGGGTATCGAGCTCCGCCTCGTAGATCGCGGACTCCCACTCGATGCGCGAAGCCTCGACACCCGCGAAGCGGCAGACCCGTTCCGTGGTCTGGCGCGCCCGCAGTGCCGTCGAGCTGACGACGAGCTCGGGGAGCAACCCCCGCTCGGCGAGAAGGCGGCCGATGCGCCTGGTCGCCTTGCGTCCGCGCGGCGCGAGAGGCCGATCGAAATCGCGCACACCGGTCTTCCAGTCCGACTTGCCGTGCCGCAGCACCAGGAGTTCTCGGGTCATGATTTCGAGCTCCGGACATCGTGGGAAGCGCTTCGCAGGAACCATAGAATACCGCGCCGTGAGCGAGCGCTTCCGAAACCCCGCGGCGATGCCCGACCAGCCGGCCGCGGGCGACGCCCCCCCGACGGACGAGAATGGCCTGCCGGATCTCGTGGCCGCGGTCGACCTCGGCTCGAACAGCTTCCACATGAAGATCGCCCGCGTCGTCGGGGGGGAGCTGCAGGTCGTCGACCGGATGCGCGAGATGGTGCGTCTCGCGGCCGGGCTCGATGCGGCCAACCGCGTGACCGCGGAGGCGGCGGAGAGGGCGCTCGGGTGCCTGTCGCGATTCGGTCAGCGACTGCGCGAGCTGCCCTCGGAGAGCGTGCGTGCGGTGGGTACCAACACCTTCCGCCGCGCCCGGGACGGGACGGATTTCCTCTCTGCGGCGGAGGACGCACTCGGGCATTCGATCGAGGTGATCGACGGGCGCGAAGAGGCTCGCCTCATCTATCTCGGGGTGTCCCACGGCATCGCGGCCGACGAGCGGCAACGCCTGGTCGTGGACATCGGCGGAGGCAGCACCGAGCTCATCATCGGGCGCCACTTCAGCGCGCTCCACACCGAGAGCCTGTACATGGGATGCGTGAGCTCGAGCATCGCCCATTTCGGAGACGGCCGGATTCGACGGGCGGGAATGCGGGCGGCCGAGCTCGACGCCACCGCGGAGCTCGAGCCCATCCGGGCCCGCTACCGCGCGGTGGGCTGGGAAGCTGCCGTCGGGGCATCGGGCACCATTCGCGCCATCGACGACCTGCTGCGCGCCCAGGGATGGAGCGCCGAAGGCATCACTCGCGAGGGACTGCGCCGACTGCGCGACGCGCTCATCGACGCGAGCCGCGTCGAGGCGCTCACGCGCCTGGGAGTGGAGTCGGACCGGGCGGCGGTGTTCCCCGGCGGGGTCGCAATCCTGAGCGCCATCTTCGAGGCGTTGCGCATCCGCCGCATGACGGCGACCGAGAGCGCCCTGCGCGACGGGGTGCTCTACGACCTCATCGGAAGACTGAAGCACCACGACGTGCGCGATACCACCATCCGCAATCTCTCGCGTCGCTTCCAGGTCGATACCGGGCAGGCGGAGCGGGTGGAACGCACCGCGCTCTATCTCCTGCGGCAGGTGGCCAAGGCATGGCGGCTACGGCGGCCGCACTACGGGGACTGGCTGAGCTGGGCCGCCCGTCTGCACGAAGTCGGCCTCGACATTGCCCACAACCAGTATCACAAGCATGGCGCCTACCTGCTCGAGCATGGCGATCTGCCCGGTTTCTCTCGCCAGGAGAAGCAGGCGCTGTCGGTCCTGGTGCGTGCCCACCGGCGGAAGTTCCCGGCCGGCGCCTTCGAACTGCTGGGGGAGCGCTGGGCGGAGCGCGCGATGCACTTGGCCATCGTGCTGCGCATCGCAGTGGTCTTGCATCGCGGTCGCTCGGATACCGGGATGCCGGGTATCGTTGCGCAGGCGGGCCCGCGGGTGCTGCGCCTGGCCTTTCCTCCCGGCTGGCTGGACGCGCACCCGCTCACCTTCGCGGAGCTCGGCCACGAAGCGGACTACCTGTCGGTCACGGGCATCAAGCTTCGCTTCAACTGATGCGGGGCGACGCCCCTAAGTGCCGGAGCGGAGAAGTCGAGCGGAGTCAACGGGGGCCGGCCGGTGGGGCGGGCGCGACGCGGTGCCGGGTTTCGGACGCGAGGCCGTCTCGCGTGCGAGGAGAAGCCCATGCGCGGCGCGCGGAATCGCGCGCCGTCGCTCGGGAAGTGATGGTGGACGGAGGCCCGGAGCTACATGAGGTCCCAGTTGCCGTCGCCCGCCAGGCAGGCTACCCCGACTCCGGTTTCCTGCTGCCCCCCCACCGTGATGGTCTGCCTGAACTCCCGGCAGGTTCTCCCGGCGTCGTTCACCCCGACCCGGGTAATGGCCGTGCTGCCGGACGCGGGGCCGGAAGCATTGGAGGGATTGTCCCAGGTCACCGTCCCGCCGACCGGCGCCGTATTCAGGGCCTGCTGGGTCGCCGCGCCGGCCTGCTGCTGCGATGCCGCGTCCAGGGACTCCGCGATCTGGGCGCCCACCGTGGCGCCGATGACCGCACCGATTGCGGTCATTGCCACGCGCCCGTCGCCGCTGCCGAACTGGTTTCCCAGCACCGCACCGGCGACTCCGCCCAGCAATGCGCCGGCCGTCTCGTTCTGGCTCAACGTTTGACAGCCCGAGAGCAGTGCCGCGCCGAGCGCGGCCATGAAGATGCGCTTCATGAAGAATTCCTCTTGAGTTTGTCGGGTTTGGCGCCGATGCCAACGTCCGGATACCCCTGTGGGAGTTCTTGAACGGGAACATCGAAGCCCGAGGTTCGAGCCGGCGCCACTGGGTTGCATAGAGGATGAGCAGCCTATCACAGCCGCTTCGACCTGAGCAGGCTTGCCGGAGTCCGGATGGGTGAGAACGAGGCGGTGCGCGGAGCAACATGCGGGTTTGCCGCGTCGCCACGGCCAATGCGTTGCGGATCCGGGCTGCCTTCCGGTGGAAGCATCAATGCCATCCGTGGTGAAATCCGCCGCCCCAGGAATGCCTTGCTGCGCGCTGGGCCGGAAGTCCGGCCGTCGGCGCCTTTCCCGTGCACCCATGCAGATACGCCCCGCCGAGCCCCGTGACGCCGGGGCAATCTGCGAGATCTACAACCAGGGCATCGAGGACCGGATCGCGACCCTCGAGACTCGGCTCCGCACGCCGGAAGAGCGGCGGACATGGCTCGAAGCGCGAGGGCCGCGCCACCCGGTCGTGGTCTGTGAGCGAGGCGATGCCGTTTGCGGGTGGGCGAGTCTCAACTCCTTCAATCCGCGGGAAGCCTATGACTACGTCGCGGACTTCTCCGTGTACGTCGAGCGCGAGTCGAGAGGCCGGGGGGTCGGCGCTGCTCTTCTTGCGCACCTCGAGACCTTGGCCGCGCGGCACGGATATCACAAGCTCGTGCTCGCCATGTTCCCCTCGAACCACGCCGGCGTCGCCCTCTACCAGCGGCGGGGGTTTCGAGAAGTGGGCACCTACCGGGAGCACGGCCGGGTCGACGGGTACTGGGTGGATATTCTCATCATGGAGAAGATCCTGGCCTGAAGAGGGATCGCCCGCATCGGCATCGGTGCCGTCCTCCACACTACGTACATTCCGACATGGATGGCCTTGCGGCAAAGTGGTCTCTTGCCCGTCAGTCCTCTGACGGGGCACGTACGACGCAGTGCCTGGAGCTGACCACCTCCGCGTCACGCCACGTGACGATCCGGTCCTCGGAGCAGGCCGGCCGCACGGTACACGCCGCTTCGGGTTCGCGTTACCCTTGGCACATGTCCTTCCGGTTAATCCCGGTGCCGGACGGGGCGAAGCAGGAGACAGAACATGAATGCTCGCAGGATCGCGCTGACCGCGGTCAGCATCGCCATCGTGACGGTGCTGGTCGCCAGCGTTCCCGTCCCCATCCCCGCGACGGGCGGGTTCACTCACCCCGGGGCGGTGGCGGAGATTTTCGTTGCCGTCGCCTTCGGGCCGGTGGTCGGCATGGTGGCGGCCGGAGTCGGCGCGGCGCTTGCGGATCTCATTCTGGGCTACGGGAGCTGGGCCCCGCTCACCCTCATCGCCCACGGCAGCCTCGGTCTGCTCGCGGGCTGGCTGAGCCGGGGACGCGGCAAGGGCGGCATGTTCGCGGGCTGGATCGCGGGCGGACTGGCCCTCGTCGCGCTGTACTTCATCGGCCAGGCCACCGTGTACGGGCTCGGCGTCGCCGGGGCGGCGGCGGAGCTCCCCATCAACCTCTTCCAGGTCGGGTTGGGGGTGCTGGGGCTCGGGCTCTACTTCCTCGTCCGGGCCGTGTACCCGCAGATTGACCAGCTCGCGGGGGGCAAGGGATTCACCGACGTGTCCGAGGGCTGACGCCTGCCGGCACCGATGCCGGTGCGGGCGGCCTGATCCAGGTTGGTGGATTCCCGCTTGCGCGGGAATGACGGCTTTGGCGTCCGTGATGTCATTCCCGCGCAAGCGGGAACCCACCCGAGCCGAGGTGGCAGGGGATTTTCCATCCAGGCGGGAATCCATCCGCTTGACCGCTCCCGGACGTCGCGGATCGCGGGTCCGCACCTGCCGGCGGAGGAGAGCGGGCCACAGCAGCTCGGTGCAGGCAAGGACATGAGTGCCGTCATCAGCGCACGGGGCCTCGGATTCGCCTACCCCGTGTGGGAGCAGGGCGCCGCAGCGCAATGGGTGCTCGAGCGCGTCGATCTCGACATCGAACGCGGAGAGTTCCTCTCGATCATGGGATCGACCGGGGTGGGCAAGTCCACCCTGTGCCTCGCGCTCGTGGGCATCGTCCCGCAGTCGACCGGCGGCCTCATCCGAGGTGAGGTCCGGGTCGATGGTCTCGACACCAAGACCGAAGCGGTCGCGAGCCTGGCGGGACGGGTGGGGGTCGTGTTTCAGGACCCGGAGACCCAGCTCTTCAACATGAACGTGGAGGCGGAGATCGCCTTCGGCCTGGAGAACAAGGGAGTGGCGCCCGAGGAGATCGTGGAACGCGTCGACTGGGCGGCGCGCATGGTCGGCATCGAGGGACTCCTCGAGCGTTCTCCCTTCGAGCTGTCGGGTGGACAGAAGCAAAGGGTGGCGATTGCGGCGGTGCTGGCGATGACTCCGGAGGTCCTGGTGCTCGATGAGCCGACCGCCAGCCTCGACCCCCGCGGAAAGCAGGAAGTCTTCGCGGTGGTCCGGGACCTTCGCCGGCAGCGGGGCATGACCATCGTCATGGTGGAACAGGATGCGGAATGCATTGCGGAGTTCTCCGACCGGGTGGCGGTACTCGCGGAGGGACGAGTGCAGCGGCTAGGCTCGCCACCCGAGGTGTTCGCCCGCGCCGACGAGCTCCAGCGCCTCGGGTTGCGGGTACCGCAGGTCACGGAAGTGGCCGAGAGACTGAACCTCCGGCACGGCACCGCCCATCGTTTCACCCGCCTCGACGAGGCGGCCCTCGCTCTCGGTCGCGACCTCGCGGCTTCGCGTGGCGAGAGGAACCCCGGTCCGTTGCCGTCATGAACGTTCCCGCGCTCGAGGCGCGGGGGCTTCGCTACCGCTACCCTTCGCCTTCCGGGCGAGATGCGCCGGCCGCCCTGCAAGGCGTCGACTTCATGCTTCCCTGCGGTGGCTACGTCGCCCTCATCGGCCAGAACGGGGCCGGCAAGACCACGCTTGCCAAGCACTTCAACGGACTGCTGCGCGCCACGAGCGGAGAGGTGGTGGTTTCGGGGCGACCGGTGGCCGATACGCCGATCTCCACCCTGGCGCGCGAAGTGGGGTTCGTGTTCCAGAATCCCGACCACCAGATATTCAGCCCCAGCGTGCGCGAGGAGATCGCGGCGGGTCCCCGCAACCTGGGTGCGAGCGAACATGAGATCGAGCGCCGGGTCGACGAGACGCTCTCGCGCTTCGGCCTTGCCGACTACGCACATCGACCGCCCGCGGCCTTGAGCTTCGCGCTGCGTCGCGCGGTGGCGGTGGCGGCGGTCTTCGCCATGGACACGCCGGTACTCGTGCTCGACGAGCCGAGTGCGGGACTCGACGCCCGTCACGTTGCGAACCTGCTCGCCCGAATCGACGAGCGCCTCGCGCGTGGTCACAGTGTGGTGCTCATTACCCACGACATGCGCCTCGTGGCCGAAAACGTGCCGCGTTGCGTGGTGATGCACGAAGGACGTGTGGTCGCGGACGGCGACAGCGCCGGCGTGCTCGCCGATCGGGCGCTCATGGAGCGAGCGCATCTGGAAGCGCCCCAGGTGACCCGGCTCGCCCGACGCATGGGCAAGTGGAGGATGCCCCCCGACACCCTCAGCGTCGGCGCATTCTGCGAGCACTTCGCTCGTCTGCGGGCGAGTGCGGGACGCGACCGCGAGGCTCAGGGATAAGCACCGTGCGCGGGCATCGGTTTTCGGAAAAGCGGGAATCCACCGGCTCAACCGATCACGGAAGCGCGCGAGGGCGGGCATGCCCTCTCGGAAGGACGGTGGGCGCGTGGCGGTAGTCGCGGATCTCTACGTGCCCGGCGAGAGCTGGGCGCATCGGCTCGACCCCCGGGTAAAGCTGCTCTTCGTCGCGTGCTTCATCGTGCTCGTGCTCGTCTTCGACAACCTCTTCTTCATGCTCGGTGCGCTGTTCCTGGTGCATCTGCTCCACTTCTCGGCCCGGGTGCCCGCGGCAAAGCTGCTGTTCATCTGGAAGACCCTGCTGCCGGTGGCGCTGTTGATGGCGCTGCTGTGGACCCTCTTCTATCCGAGAGGAGACGCCGTGGCCGTGTTCTGGATCGTCGAGATCACGGTGCTCGCGCTCGCCCAGGGGGCGGCGCTGGGGCTACGCATCCTCGTCATGGCCTTCGCGGTCTTCGCGTGGCTCTATACCACCGACCAGGCGTCGCTCGTGCGCAGTCTCGTGAAGCTCGGCATGCCTTACGAGTGGGGACTGGTGCTGGCGCTCGCGCTCCGGTACATCCCCACTTTCCAGAAGAGCTACGTACTCATCTCCGATGCCCAGGCCGCACGTGGCCTGGAGCTCCGAGGCACGGGCTTCTCGCGCGTCAAGCACATGATGCCGATCTTCGTCGCCATGATCGTGACCTCGTTGCGCGCGAGCGAGCAGCTCGCCCGCGCGATCGAGGCACGCGCCCTCGGTGCGCCCGGCGTGCGCCGGAGCGTGCTCCGCGACATCCGCTTTCGTCCCGCGGACTATGCCGCCTGCCTCTTGCTCGCCGCCCTCACCGCGACGCTGCTCTACCTGAACTTCGGGTTCGGAGCCGGCGAGCACCCGCTCGCCCTCGGCTGACGGAATACTCCGACATTCCAGAGCGAGTCTGCCGCTTCGGGCGACCGGGCGCGACCATATTGGTCACCGATGGATCGGCAGGCTATGATTTGGTTCGTTATCGGCATCGACGTCGCGCAGGGCCGCAAACATGGCCTTTGCGGAGGGGGAGCAACGACATGGCCGGCGAATTCATCGACATCCCCGCCCGGGACGGCGGCACGTTCCAGGGTTATCTGGCCCTGCCGGAAGGCGGGAAGGGTCCGGGGCTGATGATCCTGCAGGAGATCTTCGGCGTGAACGAGGCTATCCGCGCGACCTCCGACTATTTCGCCGAAGAAGGCTATGTCGTGCTGGCGCCGGACATGTTCCACCGGCTCGAGACGCGGGTGGAGCTCGGCTACTCCGACGCCGAGTTCGCCACCGCCTTCGACTACCTCGGGAAGTTCGACTTCACCAAGGCGGTCGAGGACATGGGCGCCACGCTTGACCACCTGAAGGGCATGGATGCGGTCAAGGGTCAGGGCAAGGGCGGCGCCACCCAGGTTGCGGCGCTCGGCTACTGCCTCGGCGGCGCGCTCGCCTACCAGGCGGCGGCGCACTGCGAGGTCGACGCGGCGGTCAGCTACTACGGCGTGTACCTCGAGCAGCAGCTTCACCTCAAGGACCGGATCACCTGCCCGACGGTGATGCATTTCGGCGGCGCGGACGACCATGTGCCGATGGAGGCGGTCGAGCAGATCCGCGACGCCTTCGCCGGCGCGGAGCACGTGCTGATCAACGTCTATGAAGGCGCGCCGCATGCCTTCGCCAACCGCTTCCGCGACTGCTACGACAAGGCGGCGGCGGGCATGGCGCATTCGCGCACCATCGCGCTGCTTCGCGCCGTGATGGGGCCGAGCTACGACCTCGAGCGCCTGTGGGAGATGCACTGCTACTACGAGTTCGCGACCCGCGACGTGGACGCCACGATGGGCACAATGGTGGCCGAGCCCTACGTCAACCACATCCCGACGATGACCGGCGGCGTCGGCTATACCGAGCTGCACCGCTTCTACAAGCACCATTTCGTCAATTCGAACCCGGACGATACCGCGCTGATTCCGGTGTCGCGCACCGTGGGCGCCGACCGGGTGGTGGACGAGATGATCTTCGAGTTCACCCACGACCGGGAGATCGACTGGATGCTGCCCGGCGTGGCGCCGACCGGCAAGCGGGTCCGCATCCCGCTGGTCGGCATCATCAACTTCCGCGGCCCGAAGCTGTACCACGAGCATATCTACTGGGACCAGGCTTCGGTCCTGGTGCAAATCGGCGTGCTCGACCCGAAGGACCTGCCGGTCGCCGGCATCGCGACCGCGGAGAAGATGCTCGACGAGAGCCGGCCGTCCAACACGCTGATGCAACGCTGGGCCGAGAGCGGTCCGGCTTGAGGCCGCCGAACAGGCCGCTCGCTCGACGCCGGAAGCCGGGCCCGCCGATTCGTCAGCCGGGCTTCCTGTGACAAGACCGTTCTGGAGGGGAGGAGAACATGACCCATCTCGACCGCAGGCAGTTCCTGCGCTTCGCCGGCGCTGCGGGCGCGACCGCCACCACCGGCCTCGGCGCGCTGCTCTTCAACCGCGAGGCGGCCGCCGCCATCGGCGATACGCTGACCATCGCCTACCACGTGCCGCTGCCGGCCTGGGACGCTACGACCGGCCTGTCTTCGGTCAACCCGCAGCTCATGTCGATCTACAAGTGCGTGTTCGACCAGTACATCGACCAGAATGCCGACCTGAGCTTCCGGCCTGGCCTGCTGACCGAATGGGGCTGGGCCGACGACGACAAGACCCGGATCCGCATGGTGGTGCGCGAAGGCGCCACGTGGCAGGACGGCACGCCGGTGACGGCGCAGGACATCATCTGGAACTTGCAGCGCGTCGCCAATCCGGAGACCGGGAATCCGGTGGCCTTCGTCTGGGCGTCGATCGCCAACCTGAAGGCCGAGGGCAACGTCATCACCGGCGATGTCGCGCAGTACATACCCGATCTCTTCAAGTGGATGGCCTTTCTGACCGCCTACCTCCTGCCGCCGCATCACTACGACGCGGTCGGAGCGGAAGGTTTCGAGAAGGAGCCGATGGGTTCCGGCCCCTATAGGGTGGAGGAGTTCCAGCGCGGCTCCTTCGTACGCCTGAAGGCGAACCCCGACTACTGGGGCGGCACGCCGGCCTTCGAGACCGTCGTCTTCAAGTTCGTGACCGACCCGGCGGCGCGCATCGCCGAGATCGAGAGCGGCCGCTCGGACCTGACTCTCAACATTCCCTTCGAGGAGTTCGACCGGCTGAGGGTCAAGCCCGGCCTGGCGGGCGTCGCGACGCCGGTCTCCGACATCGCCATGATTTTCTTCAACGACGTCGCCCCGATGACCGATGTCAACGTGCGCCGGGCGGCGGTGATGGCGGTCGACAAGAAAGCCATCGTCGACCGGCTCCTGCGCGGCTACGGCGTGCCCATCGAGACCCTGCTGGCGCCGCCCTATACCGGCTTCGACCCCGAGGTGAGTACACCCTACGACCCGGAGGGCGCGGCGGCGCTGCTCGCCGAGTCCGGCTACTCGCGCGATAACCCGGTCGAGTTCAAGATCCAGACCACGCGCGGCTACATCGCCAAGGACTACGAGGTCATCCAGGCGATCGTCGGCATGTGGCGCCGCGTCGGCATCCAGGCCGAGATCGAGGTCTACGAGATCGCCAAGCACTTCGAGCTGCGCGCCCAGGATCAGCTCGCGCCGGCCGCCTTCTACAACTGGGGCAACTCGATCGGCGATCCCAGCACCTCCACCGGCCACGCGATGTTCGGCCCCTCGCCGCACTCGACCTGGGACACCGAGGATCTCGACGCCATGATCGGCCCGCTCTGGGTGGAGAAGGACGAGGCCCGGCGCATCGCAGGCTGGCGGGCGGTCAACCGCTACATCGCCGAGAACGCCTATGTCTTCCCGCTGTATCAGCAGGTCCAGCCGGTGGTGCACAAGACGGGCCTCGGGTTCGAGGGCCACTTCGCCAACTTCATCCTGCCCCAGGCGATGTCGAAGGCTTGAGCCCGCGCTTCTCGCGAGGGCGCGGAGATGGCTGCGCCCTCGCGCCTCCTTCGGTTCCGGGGCGGGGGCGGGGAGCCGCAGCGTGAAATGATCCCGCTCGTCGTTCCCCGGCCCCGGTCGAGCCTCGTTCCGGGGTGAGGTTTCGGGCGTCGCACGCGCTCCTCGGCTCCTAAAGCCCCATGTCCTGGTCCTTCCTGCTCCACCGGCTGCTTCTGGCGGTTCCGACCCTGTTCGGCGTGGCGGTGGTCGTGTTCGTCCTGCTGCGGGTGGTGCCGGGCGATCCGATCGCCATGCTGATCGGTCCGGGCGCGACGGAAGGGGACATCGCCAACCTGCGCAGGTTGTACGGGCTGGACGAAAGCATCGTCCTCCAGTTCGTCTACTACCTGCGGGACCTCGCCGGCGGAGACTTCGGCACGTCGATCTCGATGCGCCAGGACGTGATGGAGCTGGTGCTGGAGCGGTTGCCCGTGACCATCGAGCTGTGCCTGGTGGCCATGCTGATCGCGATCGGGCTGGGGGGCACGATGGCGTTCGCCGGCGCCTGCTGGCGCGGGCGTTTCGGCGAGGCCGCGCTCGACGGGGCGGCCGGCTTCGTCCTGGCGATCCCGGACTTCCTGTGGGCGCTGCTCTTCATCCTGTGCGTCGTGGTCTTCGCCCTAGACGGCTTGCCGATCTCCGGCCGGATCAGCCACGAGATCGCCTTTGACGGCGCGACCGGCTTCTGGCTGATCGAAAGCGCGCTTCGCCTGCGCGCCGACGCTTTCGGATCGGTGCTGCTGCACATGGCCCTGCCGGCCGGCGCCCTGGCGCTGCCGCTGGCCGCGATCATCGCCAGGGTGCTCAAGACCTCGATCAACGAAGCGATGACCCAGGACTACATCCTGATGGCGCGGGTGAAGGGCTTCTCGCGGGCGCGCATCGTCGGCCGCGAGGCCCTGCGCAATGCGCTGGTGCCGACCCTGACGCTGACCGGCGTGCAGTTCACCTTCCTGGTGGGCGGCACGGTGCTGGTGGAGAAGATCTTCTCC
>CAYQVB010000059.1:0-34988 GCA_964420925.1 uncultured Ectothiorhodospiraceae bacterium
GCGCCGCGATAGCGGGGTGAACGGACCGAGAGACGCTGAAGGCATAGCCGACACTATGTCGAAGCGGCTCGAGGGAGTACGCCCCGCTAGCGTGAGCGGATCGGCGTCCGCAGCAGGAAATCGGTGACATAGGCGGGCTAGCCATCGGGCGATGGCGAGCCGCAATGGCCAATCGAACCCGTATGGATTGCGCTGCGATCCGGATGAACGCCGATGTGCTCCGATTGTCGATCCGCCCTGATCGCCATTGGCGTTCGAAGGCGGCGATCGCGTCGTTGATCGAGAGGAATCAAGAAACCACACCACCGGCGGAGAGCAGGTCGCTCACCGAAATCTCCCGGCCGGACTCGGCCGAAGCATAGATCGCTTCCGCGATCGCCACCGATTTCAGCGCTTCCCTCCCGGTCATCTGTGGGGGGCGCCCTTCCCTGATCGCGGCGTTGATGTCCGAAAAGAGCAGGCCGTGGCGTTCCTCGGGCATGCCTCGCGGATCATCGATGTCGGTGAATCGAAATCCCTCGGGCGCGTCGATTGTCTCGTCGCCGCCTACGTCCCAGAAGAAGGTCTGGTCCCATTCGCCGTTGATGATCGCGCTGCCCTGCGTGCCGTGAATCTCCACCCGGCTCTTCATGGACGGCTTGACGGCGGTGGAGCTCTCGATCACCCCGAGCGCACCGTTGCGAAACGTCACGATCGACACCGCATAGTCTTCTGTCTCGATACTGTGGAAGGCGGTCCTGGTCTTGGCGTACACCGATTCCACGGGTCCCGCCAGCCACTGCAGCAGGTCGATGACATGGATGCTCTGGGTGGTCAGGCATCCTCCCCCCTCCAGCGTCCGGGTACCCCGCCAATAGTCTCGGGCATAGTACTCGGGGCGCCGGTACTCCTTGTCGATGGCATCGGCGACCAGCAGTCTCCCCAGTCTTCCCTCGTCTATGGCCCCCTTGAGCCGGGTCGCGGAGGCCCCGAAGCGCATCTGGAAGATGACGCCGAGAATGACCTCGTTCCGCTCGCAGGCTTCGACGATCTCGACCGCTCTCGCCAGGCTGATCTCCAGCGGTTTTTCGACGACGACGTGCTTGCCCGCGTTTGCCGCCTCGACGGCGAAGTCTCGATGCAGCCCATTGGGCGTGGCGACGTTGACTACGTCGAGCTCGGGATCCTCGAGGAGCGCCTCGAACCGGGAATAGGTCCTCGGCACATTGAACTTCTTCGCGAATGCCCTGGCCTTGTTCTCGTCCCGTCCGTAGACCGCGGCGAGCCTCGCACCCCGGAGCTTCGCGAGCTCGCGCGCGTGCGTCTCTCCCCCCATCCCCAGACCGACCAGTCCGTAGCAGATCTCTCCGTCTTTCATTGCAATCTCCCTGCCGGAACGGGCGCAACGAAAAGGTCATGCGCACCGCACGCTTCGTGCCGACAGCGAGCCCGAACGAGCGCACTCCGGCTCCGGATGCGGTCCCGCCCCGGCGCGAACACGGGCACGAAGCGCCAGCGGTGAGTCAGGCCGCCACGCGGGCCGGGAGCTGTCCTTCGAGCGCGCGGATGTGATCGAGGCCCATGCCGCAGCAGCCGCCGATGACCTGCACGCCGTTCTCGACCCAGCGTCTTGCGGTCGCCGCCCATTCGTCGAGCGAGTGCGGGTTCTCGACGTTCGGGTCGGCAAAGGCCTGAACGTAGTCCCTGCGTCCCGCTTCGGGATAGGCGCCGAGCGGCCCCTTCCACTTGGATTGCACCACGGGAATCGCCGCGCTCGTATCCTCGATGGTGGAGTGGAAGATGCTGAGCACGTCGGCATCGAGAGGCAGGCGCGCGTCGAGCTCGTCGGAGAGCAGCCCGTCGGATTCGTAGCCCGAGCGCGGTGTCTCTTCGCCCTCGTTCAAGTGGCACTTGAAGCCGGCCCAGTACGGCACCCCGCCCCCGGCAACCGCTTCGAGCACCCACTCGCGCTGCATTTCGTCGCCGGTTGCCTCCGCGATCAGGAAGTCCACCCCCGCGTCGACGAGGATCGCCACCTGCTCGGCGAGGTTGCGCCGCGCCTGCGCCTCGGTGATGAGGCTGCGCCGACGAAGTCCCGAAGGCAGCCCGGGGCGGGACTTGCGCATGCGCCGCTGGTACTGGGCCTCGGTCCAGGCCCCGAAGTTGGAGACCGACCCGGCGATGTAGACCGGCCGGTCCGCGACGCGTTCCCGTGCTTCCTGCGCCAGGGCCACCGCGCGAATGTTGAGCTCGATCGCCAGATCGCTCAAACCCGCCGACTCGTAGTTGTGCCGCGCCGAAGAGTAGGTGTTGGTGGTGATTACATCGGCTCCGGCGCGGATGTAGTCCTCGTGCATCTTGCGCACGGTGCTGGGGTGGGTGTGGTTGCCGATCGCGGCCCAGCACCAGGGGTCCATCGGCACGCCGGTCGCCTGGAGCTGGGTGCCGATGGCGCCGTCGAGTCGAACAATCTCGTGTCCCTGCAAGCGTGCTTTCAACGTGCCGTAATCCGCCATGTGTTCTATCCTCGGGTGTATCTTCTACGTTGTGCCGGGCTCCGGCGCGCCTCGCGCCGGCCGTGCGCATGAAAGCATATAGCACCGGGCCGTCTCACGGACTATCTTCTTCGGACCTTTTCCCCGATGCTTCCGGCGCAGTGAAGGCGCCGAGCCAACGACTCGCGTTCGGGTTGGCGGAGGGCGCGCTGGCGGGAAGATACTCGATGCGCGATTCAGGAAGAGTGTTCAACTTGTTGATTCCTGGTTCTTTACTTTGCAGAGTTCACAGTCTCCCTGAAGTTCTCCTGCGATGGGCGAAACGGCCGTGAAAGGTTGCTCGAGCGACTCCCGCTCCGAGCATGGCGCGCTCGAGGACGTAGCCGTGCTCGAGCTCGGATCGATGCTCGCGGGTCCTTTCTGCGGGACCCTGCTCGGAGAGTTCGGCGCGGAGGTCATCAAGGTCGAGAAGCCGGGCCGGGGCGATGCCCTGCGCGAGTGGCCGCCGATGAAGGACGGGGTGGCGCTCTGGTGGCGCTCCATGTCGCGCAACAAGCGCCTCGTCACCCTGGATCTCTCTCGTGCCGAGGCCCGCGAGACCGCGCTGGCGCTCATCGCTCGCGCCGACATCGTGGTGGAGAACTTCCGTCCGGGTACGCTCGAACGCTGGGGTTTCGGGCCGGACGAAATGCTCGGGGAGCTGCCGCACACGGTGTGGGTCCGGGTGAGCGGCTACGGCCAGACGGGCCCCTACGCGAAGCGTGGCGGATACGCTACGGTGGCGGAAGCCTTTTCCGGCCTCTCCTCGATAAGCGGCTACCCGGACCGGGGACCGATGGTATCCGCCTATCCGCTCGGGGACTACCTGGCAGGAACCTTCGGCGCGCTCGGCGCAATGATCGCGCTCAACCACCGCCGGCGCACCGGGCACGGGCAGGTGGTGGACGTGAGTCTCTTCGAGCCCTTCTTCCGCACCCTGGAGGCGATGGTGCTGCGCTATGACCAGCTCGGGGAGAAGAAGCCCCGCCTGGGGAACCAGATGGAGGAGGACGTGCCCCGCAACCTCTATGCCACCGCGGACGGCGGCGCCATCGCGATCAGCTCCGGCTCGCAGGCGATCTTCGAGAACCTGTTGGAGGCCATGGGCCGCCCCGACCTCAAGCGCGATCCCCGCTTCGGGTCCGCCGAGCAGCGGGTGAGGAACCGGGACGCCATCGACGCCATCGTCGCGGAGTGGATGCGCTCTCTGCCGACGGACGAGGCGATGCGGCGACTGGAGGAGCACCGGATGGTGGCGGGACCGGTGTGGGAAGTGGACCGGATCCTGGAGGACCCGCACTACGCGGCGCGGGAGGCCATCGCCAACCTTTTCGACGAGCGGCTCGGCCGCCTGCGCATGCCGGCTCCGGTGCCCAAGCTGAGCCGGACCCCCGGCCGGGCGCGCTGGGGCGGGGGCGAGCTCGGGGCGGACAACGAACACGTGTTCGGCGAGCTCCTCGGCATGGCCCCTTCCACGCTGGAGCGGTTGCGCTCGCAGGGCGTAATCTGACGCGATGATCTCGCGCGACATCGGCATCCTCGGCTACGGCGAGACGCTCCACGTCAAGCGCACCGAGCGGACGCTCTTCTCCTTTCTCGCCGAGGCGGGACGAAACGCGCTCGAGAGTGCGGGGCTGCGGAAGGAGGACATCGACGGCATCGCAGTGTCGTCGTTCTTCCTGACCCCCGACAACGCGGTGACCCTCTGCGAGCAGTTCGGGCTCAGCGTGTCGTGGGCGTGGCAGTTCACCGCCGGCAGCGCGGGGCCGGTGGCCGGCGTCATCGACGCGCTGCACGCGATCGGCGCGGGCCGGGCGAACGTCGTGCTCTGTCTCGCGGGCGACGTCTACAGCGTTGCCCGCCACTACCGACTGATGGAGAACTTCAACCACTCGCTCTACAACTACGCGGCGCCGCACGGCTTCGGAGGCCCCAACGGGCTCTTCGGGATCATCCAGCGCAAGTACATGGAGAAGTACGGACTCGAGCGCGCCCAGCTCGGGCGCATCGCGGTGGCGCAGCGCGAGTGCGCGATGCGCAACGAGAACGCGGTGTTCCGCACGCCGCTCACTCTCGATGATTACCTGAACGCCCGGGTCATCGCGGATCCCCTCCGGCTCTACGACTGCGTGCTCCCGTGCGCGGGGGCGGATGCCGTGGTGCTGGGGGCGCTCGACCGGGTCGACGCCTCGAAGCGCGTGCGCGTGCTCTCGGGCCACGAGCGACACAATCATCTGCCCGGAGAACCCTGCCCGCTGAGTGGGGGATGGGAGCTGTTTCGCGATCGGATGTGGAACGAGGCGGGCTTCGGACCGCGGGACATGCACTTCGTGCAGGCCTACGACGACTATCCGATCATGGTCGCGATCCAGCTCGAGGACCTCGGCTTCTGCGCCAAGGGCGAGGCGGGGCCCTTTCTCGACGCGCACGGCCTGACCTGGCGCGGCGACCTGCCCCTCGACACCAACGGGGGGCAGTTGTCGGCCGGTCAGGCGGGCGCGGGTGGCGGACTGATGAGCGTGGTGGAGGCGACCCGGCAGTTGCGCGGCGAGGCGGGCGAGCGGCAGGTCGCAAACTGCGAACGGGGCGTCGTCGCCGGATACGGCATGGTGGGCTACGGGCACGGGCTGAGTGCGAGCGCCATCGTCGTCGAGGGGGGAGGCTGAGCGATGGCGGAAGATCCCGGCTACCCGCGACCGCACGAGGACGCGGACAACCGACCGATGCTCAAAGCGTGGCGGGAGGGACGCCTCGTGGTGCAGCGCTGCGCGCAGTGCGGGGCGGTGGCGAGCTATCCGCGTCCCCTGTGCCCCCACTGCTGGTCGGACCGGCTCGGGTTCGAGGATGCGTCCGGGCGGGGGGAAATCGTCGCCTGGTCCCTGGTGCACCGGCCGAACCACGAGAGCTTCCTAGCCGAGACGCCGATCGTGCTGGCGGAGATCGCGCTTCCGGAAGGCACGAGCCTCATCGCGAGGGTGGTCTGTGCGCCGGACGCGGTGCGAACGGGGGCCGCGGTCGGGCTCGTTGCCGATCCCTGGCGTTACCCTTTGCCGACCTTCCGGCTTGCGGGCGACCTGTCGTAGTTCATCGCTTGTCGTGGATTCCCGCTTATCAAGGGAATGACGGGAAGCGGCGCCCGGATCGGTCTCCGTCACTCCCACACGAGAGGACTGGGCCCTCACATTCGTCATTCCCTTGTTGCGCGGGAATCTACGAAGATGTGATGACTTGCCGGATGTTCCGTGAAAGTGCAGGCCGAATGCACTGGTTCGCCGATGCTCCCGGCTCGGGTCCCGCGCCGGATCAGCCTCGCGTGAGGTCGAGGCGCGGGAGTTGATCCAGCAGCGCAGTCTCGTCTTCAAGGCAGCGGAGATCGAAGAGCAGCGCCTTGTCCACAATCCGCCCGAGGACGGGGAGGGGGAGGGCGCGGAATGCGGCCGCGAGCCGCCCGAGACCGTGACCCCGGCGGGGGCGGAGTGCGAGAGCGGCGCTCGCGAGCGCCTCCACCGGCAGGGCGCCGCTGCCGACCTGGCTCCGGCAGGGGACCACCGATACCGCGGCGACCCCGGTGAGCGCGCTCGCGAGCGCCGCCTGGAGTCGGTGGGCCTGCGCTTCGATGTCCTCGCGGCGTCGTGCAAGGAGGCGCAGCGCGGGCAGGCGCTCGGTGAGCCGTTCCGGGTCGCGGTACATCGGCAGGATCGCGCCGAGTGCGGCCAGAATCAGCTTGTCCGCGCGCATCGCGCGCTTCATGGGGTTGCGCTTGATGCGCGCGACGAGCGCCGCGCGCCCCACGATGAGCCCGCACTGCGGGCCGCCGAGCAGCTTGTCGCCACTGAAGGTCACCACGTCCGCGCCGTCCGCGACCGCCTCGGCCACGGTGGGTTCATGCGGGAGGCCGAACACGCTCAGGTCGCACAGGGTGCCGCTGCCCAGATCGTGGACGAAGGGGAGTCCGTGCGCGCGCGCGATCTCCGCGATCTCCCGGGCTTTCACCGCCGCGCGGAAGCCACGGATTTCGTAGTTGCTCGGGTGCACCTTCATCAGCAGGGCGGTGCGCGGACGGATCGCTTCCCGGTAGTCTCGAGGGTGGGTGCGGTTGGTGGTGCCGATCTCGACCAGGCGGCACTCCGCGCGCGCCATGATGTCGGGCATACGGAAGGCGCCGCCGATCTCGATGAGCTCGCCGCGGGAGACCGGCACTTCCTTGCGCAACGCGAGGCTGTTCAGGACGAGCAGCACCGCGGCGGCGTTGTTGTTGACCACGGTGGCCGCCTCGGCGCCGGTGAGGCGCTTGAGCCACCTTTCCACGTGAGCGTCCCGATCCCCCCGGCGGCCGGTGGCGAGGTCGAGTTCGAGGTTCGCGGCGCCCGCGACCTTCGCCATCGCCTCGAGCGCTTCGGCAGGGAGCGGGGCACGGCCGAGGTTGGTGTGGAGCACGGTACCGGTGAGATTGAGCACCGGCCGGATGCTCGGGGCGAGCAAATCGTCCATGTCCCGCAGCACCCGCCGGGCGATTTCCTCGATCCCCATCGCTGCGATATCCGGATCGCTGTCCCCTCGAAACGCCGCCCGCGTCGCGTCGATGCGCTCCCTCACCACATCGGCGACGAAGCTCCGGCCATGGGCCGACGACGCCTCGCGCACCGAAGGGTGCTGCAGCACCCGATCGACGGAGGGGAGCGCGCGAAGAAGAGAGTCAGAGGGCATCCGACATGACGCGGCTCACTCCTGCGGTCTCCATCTGCCGCCATGCCGCGGCGAGCGACCCGTCGACATCGATTCCGCGGCAGGCGTCTTCCACCATGGTCACCTGAAACCCGGTGCGCCGGGCATCGAGAGCGGAGTACCCGACGCAGAAGTCGGTGGCGAGGCCGCACAGGTAGAGGTGGGCGAATCCGCGCTCCCGGAGATAGGCCCCGAGACCGGTGGGAGTGGTCCTGTCGTTCTCGAAGAATGCGGAGTAGGAGTCGATCTCGCGCCGGAAACCCTTGCGCAGGATGAGTTCGGAACCGTTCACCTCGAGATCGGCATGAAACTCGGCGCCGTGGGTGCCCTGCACGCAGTGGTCCGGCCACAGGACCTGCACTCCGTAGGAGAGGGTGGTGGTCTCCAGGGGCGCACGGCCCGGGTGGCTGGAGGCAAAGGACAGGTGCCCCGCCGGGTGCCAGTCCTGGGTGAGGACCCGGTGCGCAAAGTGCTCTCCGAGCCGGTTGATGACTTCGACGACTTGATCGCCGCCGGGCACCGCAAGCGCGCCGCCGGGACAGAAGTCGTTCTGGACGTCGATGACCAGCAGGCAATCCGAAGCATGGGAGGTCATGGGGTGGCTCCTCGGGTGCATGTCCCGGCCGCCGCACCTGGTATCGATTCGCCGTGTCCGCGTGCGTCCAGAATGAGGCGCGTGCGCAATTCGTGCAGGCGGCGTTCCAGGCCGGCCGGGTACTCGTGCGGATTCATGAAGCGCAGGACCGTGGGGTGCAGATGACGCATCTGATCGCGCGCGCGCGCGCGCGTCTCCTCGATGCCGGGCTCCTCGTACACCACCCGGCCCCGGCGCACTATCGGGACCAGCAGATCCTCGCTCTCCACCCCGGCGGGCACGCGTTTCAGGCGGGTGGAATCCGCAGGGTCGACGATGGTGTGTCGGTCCTCGATTCCCAGGCTGAGGTCATAGGTCATGTCGGCGACGAAGCTCTGCCCCCGGCGGTAGCGCCGGACTTGCAGTACGCCGGGAGTGGACACCTTGGCGGTCTGCTCGGAGACCTTGACCTTGGGTTGCCATGCTTCGCCGGGATGTCGCAGGGCGGTGAGCTTGTAGACTCCGGTGAGTGCGGGCTGGTCGTAGGCGGTGGCGAGCTTGGTGCCCACGCCCCACATGCTCACCGCGGCGCCCTGATCCTTGAGGCTGGCGATGATGTGCTCGTCGAGGTCGTTGCTCGCGACGATCGCGGCGGATGCGAATCCCGCCTCGTCGAGGATGCGTCGCGCCTCGATGCTGAGATAGGCGAGGTCGCCGGAATCGAGGCGCACGCCGATCATCTCCACCCCCTGCTCGCGGAGGCGCCGGCCGACCTCCACCGCATGACGCACGCCGTCGAGCGTGTTGTAGGTGTCGACGAGGAACACGCAGTTGTTGGGCATCACCCGTGCGTATGCGCCGAATGCCTCGCGCTCGTCGTCGAAGGACATCACCCAACTGTGGGCGTGAGTACCGCGCAGCGGGATCCCGAAGAGCTTGCCGGCGAGGACGTTGGAAGTGGCGGCGCAGCCGCCGATGTAGGCAGCGCGGCTCGCGGCGAGCGCGCCGTCGATGCCCTGGGCGCGGCGCAGTCCGAACTCCAGTACCGGGTCTCCATCGGCGGCGGCGCAGACGCGGGCCGCCTTCGTGGCCACCAGAGTCTGAAAGTTGATCATGTCGAGCAGCGGGGTCTCCAGCAACTGGCACTGGAGGAGGGGGCCGGTGACCCGGAGCATCGGCTGGTGGGGAAAGACCACGGTGCCCTCGGGCACCGCATCGATGTCGAAGCGGAAGTCCAGTTCGCCGAGGTGGACGAGAAACTCCCGGTCGAAGAGCGCCTGGCCGTCGTTGCCGGTCAGGGTGGCGAGGAAGGCCAGATCGTCATCTTCGAAGCGCAGGTTGCGGAGGAAGTCCAGCACGTAGGCCAGTCCTGCCGCCACCGTGTATCCGCCTCCGAAGGCGTTGGTGCGAAAGAAGAGATGAAAGGCCGCCTCTTCCTTCTCTCGGCCGAGCTTCCAGTACCCGTGGGCCATCGTGAGCTGATAGAGGTCGGTCAGCAGCGCCAGCGAATGCCGGTAGATGCGGTTGACGCTCATCGGAGATTCGAACGGATCAGGGTTTTTGGGCCGACACTCGCAATCCGCCGAGATTCCCGCCGCCGAAGAGCGCCGCGACGCTGGTGTAGAAGTCGTCGATCCCCGTGTAGACGTCCTCTCCGTGCAGTGCGATCTCGTGTTCGCGGTTGGCACGATAGGCGCGAGCGCGCTCCGAGACGAACTCGGTCCAGGGTGAGCTCAGATCGTCGATCCTGATGTCGCCGAAGCCGGCACGCTCGAGATCCCGGCGCAACCCCTCCAGGCGGGGGAGGTTTCGGCAGTACGCCTTGACCGCGAGCGTCTCGCGCTCGTCGGGCGTGAAGCTCCCGCGTTCGAACATGTCTTCGACGTAGAGGCGCCCACCGGGGCGCAGCGCTTCGTGGCAGCGCCGGTAGAGCAGTTCGCGCTCCGGAATGTGCAGGAAAACGAGCCAGCCGAAGAGGGCGTCGAAATGGTTTGACGGCACCGGTCCTTCCAGTATGTCGCCTCTCTGGTGCCGTACGAGGTGCGAGAGCCCGCAACGCTCGGTGAGTCGGGTCGCGACCTCGTGCATGTCGGGCTGGAGCTCGAGCGCGGTGATGGTGCATCCCACCCGGTTCGCGATGTACCGGGCGGGACCACCGAGCCCGGATCCGACCTCGAGCACTCGGTGTCGCGACGCCAGGGAGAGCCGGGCGATGCCCTCGTCCACGGCATCGGTACCGTGGTAGTGGTACTGATCGAAGCGGTTGAGCGCCTCCAGGGGAATGGGGTCGTCGTCGCCGATGCCGGCGTCGCGAAGCTGGGCGTACACCCGGTCTACCCGGGAGTAGAGCTTCATCGTCTTTATGTTTTCCTTGCTCATGGTTCAGCTCGTTTCGCGTGATCCGGGCGCCTGTGACGCGGGTGTTTGCGAATCCGAAGATACCTGCCGGATGGCGCACTTTACAGTACGAGGAATCGTCCGATGAGTCCGTGAAATGCCCGCCGGGACTCGATCGTTGGCGGGTCTGCCCGATTCGACGCTCAGGCACGCTGCGATGGCGAGTGCAACGGTATCGAGGCGGGTGCCGTACATGGATCGAGCGCTCGATTGGTTGACGTTCAACCCCCGGCGCGCGGAGGATGCGTCCGCCCTCGACAGTGGTCCTCGCCGAATGCCTCGTCCGCACCCGCGTCCCGACTTTCACGGCCGCATCCTGATGGTAGGATTCGGCACCATCGGGCAGTGCCTGATGCCGATGCTGATCGATACTCTGGCGATCGAGCCGCGGCGCATCCATGTACTGGATGGCGACGACCACGCCCGCGAAATCGAACCCTGGCGAGTGCGCGGAGTCGCCTACTCGGTACGCCGCATCGAGCGGCATACACTCGGCGAGGTCATGCAAGGCCTCGCCGGGCCCGGCGATGTGCTCGTGAACGTCACGGTGGGCGTCGACTCGGTGGAGCTCGCCGACTGGTGTCAGGACGCCGGTGTGGCCTACGTCGATTCGTCCATCGAGCCCTGGGATGACGTGGCCTGGGATGCGGCGCAGCCGGTACGTGACCGCACCGAGTACGTCTATCACCAGATCGCCCGCCGGCATGCCGCCACCCGCTGGAAGGACCCGGGACCGAGCGCGGTGTTCTGTCACGGCGCCAATCCGGGTCTCGTGAGCCACTTCGTGAAAGCGGCGCTGTGCGATCTTGCGGAAGCGCTCGGCCTCGAGGCGGACATGCCTGCCGACGCTTCGGGCTGGGCGGCGCTGGCGGAGCGCACCGGCACCCGAGTCATTCACATCTCGGAGCGCGACACGCAGGTGTCCCGCGAGCCCAAGCGCCCCGGCGAGTTCGTGAACACCTGGAGCGTGCCCGGCTTCCTGGAAGAGGCGAGCATGCCGGTGGAGATCGGCTGGGGGACCCATGAGAAGACCCTGCCGCCGGGCGGGCTGCGGCACCCGAGCGGCCCCGGCAACGCGATCTACATCCCGCGGGTCTCGGCCCGGGTCTGGATCCGAAGCTGGGTACCCCTCGGCGGGCCGATCGACGGGATCGCGATACCGCACAGCGAGTCCATCACCCTGAGCGAGTATCTGACCCGGTACCGCGAAGACGGCATGCCGGTCTACCGCCCCACCGTCGTGTTCTCCTATCTGCCCTGCGACGGCGCGCTTGCGAGCCTGCACGAATCCGTGATGCGGGACTGGCAGGCGCCTGACTCGGAGCGCATCCTCAATCACGACATCGTGGAGGGGCGCGACGAGCTCGGGGTGCTGCTCATGGGACACTGTCTCGGGGGCTGGTGGTACGGGTCCCAGCTCGACATCCACGAGGCGCGGCGCCTGGTGCCCGGCAACAATCCCACCGCGATCCAGGTCGCGGCGGGGGTGCTCGCGGCGCTCCTCTGGATCATCGACAACCCGCGCCGGGGCTACCTCGAGCCGGAGGCGCTTCCCCACGAGCGGGTGCTCGAGGTGGCGCGGCCTTACCTCGGCCCCATGGTCAGCGCACCCATCGACTGGACTCCGCTCGCGCTCCGCCAGTCCTACTTCGACGAGTCCGGCCTCGACCCCGACGACCCTTGGCAGTTCGGCAACTTCTTCATCGGCTGAGCGCAGATTCCCTGCCCTATGCGGGATTGTTTCGAGGCGTGTCTCAAGCAGCGGGGACGGATTGGGGAAGCGCCGGTGTGTTCTCCGATACCGAATCGATGAGCGCGTCGAGGACCTCTCCCGGACGTTCCGCCATCAGCATGTGCCCGCAACGCGGGAGCACGGTCACGCGGAGCGAGGCCAGTGAGGCGCGCAGCTCGCGGGCGTTGACGGGAGTGGCCATGATGTCGCGCTCCCCGATGAGCAGATGGGCGTGGCAGCGCACCTTTGCGGCACTCTCCGGGCCGTGGAGGTAGCGGTTGCAGGCGTCGAGATCGTTATGGAGGACACCGGATCCGCTGCGCTCGAGGAGGCGGATGGCGCCCCCGGTCATCCACATACCCGGGGCCTGGTTGCCCCCGATCTGGGCGCTCAGGTCGTGGCCCCAGATGTTCACCATGTCGAACGCGGCATGCTCGTCGTTGCGCGCGGCGTCGAGCAGGCGATCCGTGACCGGCATCGGGGTGGAGATACCGATGAGTCCGAGCAGCCAGGCCCGACCGGGATGGCGCGCCCCGAACTCGAGCGCGACGAGGGACCCCATGCTGTGGCCGACGACCGCGGCGCTCGCCACGCCCGCTGCATCGAGGACGCGGGCGCACCAGTCCGCCATTGCCGGAATGCCCGAGAGCGGGGGGCCCCCGGAACGCCCGTGAGCCGGCAGATCGACCGCCAGCACGTTGTATCCGTGGTGGGCGAAGTAGCGGCTCTGGAGGATCCACACGCTGTGGTCCAGACCGCCCCCGTGCACGAAGACGATGCTCGGCTGTCCGGGCGCGAAGGGCCGCCCGCCGGTGTAAACGAAGGCTGCGTGCCCGTCGACGTTCAGTTGCATGTTGAGAACCCTCTGCTGCGCTTCTCGTCCGGAGCTTCCCTCGACCGGTTGGTCCACATGGGATCCCGATTGGATGGAAAGCCCCACAATTCCTTGTTTTTCATGGATTTCTGCTAAGGCAAGGGAACGGCGAGGATAGGAGACGCGTCCACTCGAGATCCCCTCAGGTTCCTTCCCCGGCCGCACCGCCGTACCCCATCCCGGGCGGCTTTCGGTCCGATGCATGCTTCGGAGACGGAATCATCCGGTCGCCGCCTTCGCCGCCCGCTGCGAAGCGCGGATGGCGCGTTTCAGGTCGGCGACGAGGTCGCCGGGGTCCTCCAGCCCCACCGAAAGCCGGATCGTGCCCTCGCCGATGCCCGCCGCGCGCAGGGCTTCCGTGCTCATGCGATGGTGGGTGGTGCTCGCGGGATGGATCACGAGCGATTTCGCGTCACCGACGTTGGCGAGGTGGGAGAAGATCGCCAAGGTCTCGATGAAGCGTCGCCCTCCCGCTCGCCCGCCCCGCAGCTCGAAGCTGAAGACCGCTCCACAGCCGCGCGGCAGCAGCCGTCCGGCAATCTCGTGGTCCGGGTGGCTCGGCAGCTCCGGATAGCCGACCGACTCCACCGCCTCGTGGGCGTCGAGGAACTCGACCACGCGGCGGGTGTTGTCGACGTGGCGCTGCATGCGCAGCGACAGGGTCTCGACGCCCTGCAGGATCAGGAACGCGGTGGTCGGACTCATGCAGGCGCCGAAGTCGCGCGCGCCCTCCTTGCGGGCGCGCATGATGAACGCGGCGGGACCGTACTCCTCGACGAAGTCCATGTTGTGGAAGCCCGCGTAGGGTTCGGTGAGGGTGGGGAACTTGTCGGCGTGCGCCTCCCAGTCGAAGCGGCCGCCGTCCACCAGCAGCCCGCCGATCACGACGCCGTGACCGGCGAGAAACTTCGTGGCGGAGTGGAAGACTAGATCGGCGCCGTGCTCGAAGGGCCGGCACAGGTACGGAGTGGTGAAAGTCGAGTCGAGCAGCAGGGGCAGGCCCGCCTCGTGGGCGACGTCCGCGACCGCCGGGATGTCGAGCACGTCCAGTCCGGGGTTGCCGAGGGTTTCGGCAAAGAGCAGGCGCGTGTTGGCGCGAATCGCGGAGCGGAACGCCTCGGGGTCCCTCGGGTCGACGAAGGTGGTCTCGATGCCGAAGCGGGGCAGGGTGTAGGCGAGGAGGTTGTGGCTGCCGCCGTAGAGGGAGCCGGACGACACGATGTGCTGGCCCGCGCCGCAGAGGGTCGTGACCGCGAGGTGCATGGCGGCCTGTCCGCTCGCGGTGGCGATAGCGCCTACTCCGCCTTCGAGCGCCGCGATACGTTCTTCCAGCACCGCGTTGGTGGGGTTCGTGATGCGCGAGTAGACATGCCCTGCCCGCTCGGCATTGAAGAGCGCCGCGGCCTGGTCGGTGTCGCGGAACACGTAGGAAGAGGTCTGGTAGATGGGCGTCGCGCGCGCGCCGGTGGCGGGGTCTGGCTGCTGTCCCGCGTGCAGCATCATGGTGTCGAATTGCAGGTAGTCCGGCGCCGCCATGTTCAGTCCTCGTGTCTTGCGAAAGCGCGGGTTCAGAGAGTGTGCGGCCTCTCGGCGTCGAAGGGTGAGCGGTGCCGGGCCGCGCGCGAAGTGTATACGGGGTGGCCGCGCGCGGTGCGCGCTCGAGAGCCCTGCCTCGATCAGTCTCCGCTCTCCGCGGAGCGGGTCTGCAGGTCGTCGAGAAGCTCGAGCCAGTGCAGGACGGGGCGATCCGACGCGCTCTGGAGATGGAGGAGGCAGCCGATGTTGGCGGTCACGACGAGCTCCGGATCACCGGCTCGGAGCGCGGCCACCTTGTCCGCGAGCAGGCGTTGGGAGAGATCGCGCTGGAGAATGGAGTAGGTGCCGGCGGAGCCGCAGCACAGGTGGGTGCCCGCGACGGGAGCGAGCTCGAACCCGCTCGTCTCGAGAAGGCTCTCCACCCGCCCGCGGATCTGCTGGCCGTGCTGCAGCGTGCAGGGAGAGTGAAAGGCGATGCGGCGTCCTGCGCTGTCCCGGGCAAGGGCGGACTCCACCACTTCGCTCGCGTCCCGCGCGATCCCGGACACGCGCGCCGCCTTTGCCGCGTAGTCGGGGTCCGAGGCCAGACGCTCGCCGTAGTCCTTGATCATTTCCGCGCAGGCGCTCGACGTGGCCACCACCGCGGTGGCGCCCGACTCGATCGCCGGCCACCACGCGTCGATGTTCGCCCGCATGCGCCCGAGCGCGTCCTCTCGCGCCCCGAGATGATACCCGAGCGCACCGCAGCAGCCCGCGCCGGGCGCCCGCAGCAGGGAGATCCCCTGACGATCGAGCACCCTCGCCGCGGCGGCGTCGATGCCGGGGGCGATCGCGGGCTGCACGCACCCGTCCAGGCACAGCATGGTCGTGCGGTGGCGACTTGCGGGCCACCGCCTCGCCGGGCGGGCCGGCGGCACCCGGCGGCGAAGCGATGGCGGCAGCAGGGGTCGCAGCGCGCGGCCGAGAGCGAGCAGAGGCGCAAAGAGCCCGCGCCGCCCGAGCACCGTGACCAGGACGTGGCGCATCGCGCGCTCGAAGCGCGACCTCGGCGCCCGCTCCTCCACGACATCGCGGCCGATATCGACGAGGCGTCCGTAGCGCACCCCCGAGGGACAGGTCGTCTCGCAGGAGCGGCAGGTCAGGCAGCGGTCGAGGTGCAGGCGGGTGCGCGGCCCTACCGGGGCGCCCTCCAGGGCCTGCTTGATGAGGTAGATCCGTCCCCGCGGCCCGTCGAGCTCGTCCCCGAGCAACTGGTAGGTCGGGCAGGTCGCGGTGCAGAAGCCGCAGTGCACGCACTTGCGCAGGATGGCGTCGGCCTCGCGGCCCTCGGCGCGATCCCGGATAAAGTCGGCGAGCTGCGTCTGCATCGGCCCCTACCACTCCGGGTACATGCGTCCCCGGTTCAACAATCGCTTCGGATCGAAGGTGTCCTTGAGGCGCCGGTGCAGTCGTTCGAGGCCGGGCGAGAGGGGGTGGTAGACGGATCCGCTGCGCTCGCCGTGGCGAAAGAGCATCGCATGTCCGCCGAGCCGAGTGGCGGCCTCGCGCACCGTCGCGGGCGAGGCCCCGGTCTTCGTCCACCGCAGCGCGCCGCCCCAGTCGATCAGGGTCTCGCCCGGCAAGTCCAGAGGTGCGCTGGCGGGGGGCACCGAGACGCGCCACAGCGGGGCGGGGTCCCGGAAGAACGCACCGCGCTGATCGCGAAGCTCGGACCACACCTGCACGTCGTCACTGCGCTCCCCGCCGAGCTGTGCGGCGGCGCTCTCGACTCCGGGCGTGCTCCCCGAGACGCGTACGTGCAGCCAGCCCCCTTCGTGGAAGGCTCCCGAGAGCGGCAGGGGGCGCCGCGCCCACTCGTTCATCCTGGCGACCGCGCGGGGGGCGTCGAGCTCGAAGCGCAGAGTCACTTCGCGTTCCGGGCGGGGCAGCACCTTCAGGGACACCTCGAGCAGGATTCCGAGCGTCCCCATCGCTCCCGCCATCAGGCGGGAGAGGTCGTAGCCCGCGACGTTCTTCATGACCTGACCGCCGAAGGAGAGGATCTCGCCTTTCCCGTCGAGCAGGCGCACCCCGAGCACGAAGTCCCGGACTGCGCCCGCATAAGGCCGACGCGGTCCCGACTGGGCGGCGGCCACCGTGCCGCCGAGGGTGTCGGTGTCCCCGAAGTGTGGCGGCTCGAAGGCGAGCATCTGGCCGCACTCGCCGAGCGCCGCCTCGACCTCGTGCAAGGGAGTGCCGCCGCGCGCGGTGACCACGAGCTCGGAGGGCTCGTAGCTGACGATGCCGCGGTGTCCCCCGACGTGCAGGGGCCGGGCCTGGGTCAGGCGGCCGAGGAAAGCCTTGCTGCCGCCGCCGACGATCGACAGCGGCGCGTCGTCGGCGATCGCGCTGCGGACCTGATCGGCGAGGGAGGCGCTCGCGTCGGCGTCCATTCGGGGCTGCGCTCAATGCCCCCCGACCCGCCTCGGGCCGCGCTGCGCAGACGCTCGTGCCCGACCTCGGATCGACGGGACGCTCCGTGCCCCGTCGTCGCGCCGGGATGCGGTCCATCGGCGGGGAGCGATGGTTCGCCGCTGCGCCTCGAGTCCCCCCGTACTGCACCTGCCGCACGAAGGACGATGCGGGTGCGCTGCGCGCATCAAAATCGCTCGATGTCGGGGAAGGGGATCCGGCCGCGGTGCACGTGCATGCCGCCAAGCTCGGCGCAGCGCCGCAGGGTGGGGATCGCCTTGCCGGGGTTGAGCAGAGCGTGCGCGTCGAAGGCGCGCTTCACCTCGTGGAAGCGGGTGAGCTCGGGGGAGCGGAACTGCGTGCACATCTGGTCGATCTTCTCCACTCCCACCCCGTGCTCCCCGGTGATGGTCCCGCCCACCTCCACGCAGAGTTCCAGGATCCGGCCGCCGAGCTCTTCCACCCGCTCGAGCTGGCCGGGCACGTTCGCGTCGTACAGGATGAGCGGGTGGAGGTTGCCGTCGCCAGCGTGGAACACGTTGACCACGGGCAGGCCGTACTCCTTCGACAGCGCTTCGCTCTCCGAGAGCACGCGGGGGAGTTCGCGGCGCGGGATGGTGCCGTCCATGCAGTAGTAGTCGGGCGATATGCGGCCGACGGCGGGAAAGGCCGCCTTGCGCCCCGCCCAGAAGCGAGCGCGTTCCTCCTCCGTCTGCGCCACCCGGATCTCGGTGGCGCCGCATCCCTCGAGCAGCGCGCGCACCTTTCCGATCTGGACCTCCACCTCCTCGCGGGTGCCGTCGAGCTCGCAGAGCAGGATGGCGGCGGCGGAGGTCGGATAGCCGGCGTGGACGAAGTCCTCTGCGGCGCGGATCGCGGCGTTGTCCATCATCTCCAGTCCGCCGGGGACGGTGCCCCGGCTGATGATCTCCCCGACCGCGGCGCCGGCGTGCTCCACCGCGTCGAAAGCCGCGAGCATTACCCGCGCGCACTCGGGCCGAGGCAGCAGCTTGACCCGCACTTCCACGATGACGCCGAGCAACCCCTCCGATCCGGTCATCAGCGCGAGCAGATCGAATCCCGGCGCGTCGAGGGCGGCGGCGCCGATGGTGACCCGCTCGCCGTCCACGGTGATCACTTCGAGCTCCTGGATGTTGTGCACGGTCAGGCCGTACTTCAGGCAGTGCAGCCCGCCCGCGTTCTCCGCCACGTTCCCGCCGATGGTGCACGCGATCTGGGACGAGGGGTCGGGGGCGTAGTACAGGCCGAGATGCGCGACCGCCTCGGAGATGGCGAGATTGCGCACGCCGGGCTGCACCCGCGCGGTGCGGTTCTCGACGTCGATCTCGAGGATGCGGTTGAACTTCGCGAGGCTCAAGAGCACCCCGTCGGCGAGAGGAAGGGCGCCGCCGGAGAGCCCGGTACCCGCGCCCCGGGCCACCACCGGGATGCGCTCCCGGAAGCAGAGGCGGAGTATCTCCTGGACCTGTTCGGTGGTGTCGGGCAGCACCGCCACCATCGGGAGCTGGCGGTAGGCGGTGAGGCCGTCGCACTCGTAGGGGCGAAGCCGTTCCTCGTCGTGCAGCACGCTCTCCGCGGGCAGGATGCCCCGGAGCTTCGAAACCAGCGCGTTCGGACTGACATCGGGCATCGTCTTGCGCCTCATCCGCCGGCCGGGGCGGGCGAGCGCACATTCTATCCGGAGGAGGAGGGCGTTGTCGGTGAGGGCGGGATGGAGGTCTCCGGGCGGCGGATGTAGGCTTTCCCGCGGGCGCTGACCCGTCGAGTTCCCGGAGCCGTTTCGTTGCCCGAGCTTCCTGACGTCAGCATCTACGTGGAGGCGCTCCAGCGACACGTGGGCGGCCGCTGTCTGGAGCGCGTGCGCCTGCGCAGCGTGTTTCTCCTGCGCTCGGTGGAGCCGCCGCTCGAGGCCGTGCACGGCAGGCCGGTGAAGCAGGTAAGCCGTCTGGGCAAGCGCATCGTGCTCGGACTCGAGCGCGGACTGTTCCTGGTTCTGCACTTGATGATCGCGGGTCGCCTGCGCTGGCGCCGTGCTGGCTCCGCCATCCCGAAAGGCAATGGACTCGCCGCCTTCGACTTCGCGCATGGCACGCTGCTGTTCACCGAGACCGGGCACAAGAAGCGAGCTTCTCTGCACGTGGTCGAGGGGCAAGAGGGTTTGCGTGCATTCGACCGGGGCGGTCTCGAGGTGGCGGAGCTGGATCTCAACCGCTTCGGCGAGGCGCTGTGCCGGGAGAACCATACCCTGAAGAGAGCGCTCACCGATCCGCGGATCTTGAGCGGAATCGGCAACGCCTACTCCGACGAAATCCTGCATGCGGCGCGCCTGTCGCCCTTCAAGCAGACCCGCAGTCTCTCCGAGGCGGAGCTCGAGCAACTCTTCCGTGCCACGCGCGAAACGCTCGAGGACTGGACCGCTCGGCTGCGCGAGGAGGTGGGCGAGGGCTTTCCCGAGAAGGTGACCGCTTTCCGCAAGGGCATGGCGGTACACGGCCGGTACCGCAAGCCGTGTCCGGTGTGCGAGGCTCCGGTGCAGCGCATCGTCTACGCCAGCAACGAGGCGAACTACTGCCCTCGCTGCCAGACCGGGGGGAGGCTGCTCGCCGATCGTGCGCTCTCCCGACTGCTCAAGGCCAACTGGCCGAAGACCATCGAGGAGCTCGAAGGCTGAGCGTGGGCTGCCTCCTCGGGGCACCCCGTCGCGCCCGCAGGGCCGATCGCCGGCGCGAGCACGGAGACGACGGACATTTCGTCCCGTTGTTCCCTTGATTAGCGGGAATCCAGGTCCGGCGCCACCCTGTGGAAAAACCGGACGAGCGGGCATGCGCCTGCGTTGGGGCCCGGGTCCGAGCGCTCGAAGCGTCTCCTTCGAGCGCAGTCGCGCTCCTCGCAGCGACACCGCTTCGCCTCGCGTGAAGCGGCTACACTGCGCCCGTTCCCGGCTTCCATCGCGAATCGAGCCTCCGAACCGGCAAAGATGGACCGCTCCGCTCCCCCTCCACGCATCGAGATCAGCCTGAGCGAGCAGCGCCTGCGCCTCGGGGACGGCAGCGCCGTCCATTTCGAGGCGCCGGTGTCGACTGCCGCGCGCGGGCCGGGGGAGGAGAAGGACAGCTTCTGCACGCCGCGCGGAGCGCACGTGGTGCGTGCCCGGATCGGAGCGGGCGCGCCCCTCAACACGGTCTTCGTCGGACGCCGGCCGAGCGGCGAGATATACACGCCAGCGCTCGGCCGCGCGCATCCGGGGCGGGACTGGATCCTGACCCGGATCCTCTGGCTGAGTGGTCTCGAGCCCGGTCGCAACCGACTGGGCAACGTCGACACCATGCAGCGCTACATCTACATCCACGGCAGTCCCGACGAGGTGAGGTTGGGGGTTCCCGGGTCGCACGGCTGTGTCCGCATGAGCAACCGGGAGGTGGCGGAGCTCTTCGAGCGGGTGCCCGCCGGTACCGAGGTGCAGATCCTGGAGTAAGGCGGCGTGGGACGGTGGCGTTCGGGGCGTCCCGGGAAGGGAACGTGGCCGAGGATGCTCTGTCGACGGCGAGGGAGCCCCGGGCCGGGGCCGGTCAGTCGCGCATACCCCCGAGCAGAGCTTCCAGCTCGGCAACCCTCGCCACCGCCTCCTCGTAGCTGAGGAGGTCTTCTCCGGCAGCCGCATCGCGAAATCGCAGCGCGCCTCGATCCAGGCGCAAGTCGAGCCCGAGTACTTCGCTTCGAAGGGTCGGGGCGCTCGCGCTCGCCGCCAGTTGCACGATCGGCAGGTCCCGATAGCTTCCCCCGACCAGGCGCATCCCTCGAAGCGGCGGCGAGAGGAGGTGCTCCCTCGTGGGGTCGAAGAGCCAGTACTCCGCCACCCCCAGCGACGCGTAGAGCGCGCGCTTCGGGCCGAGGTCCGCTTCCCAAGTGCTCGAAGAAAGTATCTCCAGCACGAAGTCCGGCCCCTTGGGCTCCTCCCAGAGCTTGTAGGTGTCGCGAGGATGTTCCGCACGTTTCGGCGCCCCGATGACGACGAACACGTCCGGGGCCACTACCGCTTCCGGGTTGCCCTCCTCGTAGTAGACGAACATGTCCCCGCCCACGTACACGTCCTCCCGGCCTCTGAAGTGCATCCGGAGCACGTTCAGCGCATAGAGCATCGGGACGAGCTGGAACTCGGACTCCGCCATCGGCTGGTCATCCGAGCAGGGATAGTGCACCACGACGCCGGGCGGTACGGATTGACTCATCGGCAAGCCTCTCGACGTTGGATGGAACGCCGGCGGGCGGAGCGGGCAACGGTACCACGTCCATGTATGTGCCTCCAAAGCCGGTCTGGCGTTGCGGTGTCGTGACCCGTTCCCCGCCCGCGCGGCCAGCGAAGAGTAGCGGGGAGACTGACGTGCCGGAATCGGCATATCGCCCGGCTGAGCGTCGGGATTCGCCCCGCCGGACCGTGGTCTTCGGGGCATCTCGGTGGCGGCAGGAGCCGACGCCGGTCGGCGAAAACGGGCCGGTCGCATCGGACTGTGCGGCTCAGGCCCTCGCGGTCGCGTTGAACGGGATGCCGGCGATTCCGGATGGGCAAGGAACGCTCCGGCACGGGGACGAATCTGCCAAAGAGGAAGTACAGATGAGGGCGGGCGAGGCGCTTCCGACTTGTATAATGCTCCGCCACGGAGAGGTGCCGGAGCGGCCGAACGGGGCTGACTCGAAATCAGTTGAAGGCGCAAGCCTTCCGGGGGTTCGAATCCCTCCCTCTCCGCCAATAATTCAATAAAAACAATAGATTACAAAGATCGTGCCACAATTCGTACTACAAAGTGAAGGCGACGCCTGAGCGCCGCCTTCTTCGCGCGTCACACGTCGCACATCACCATCAGGCAAACCACCAGCGTTCCGGTCCGTTGTAGCCGTCCCACATGCGGTGCACGCGCAGCGGGTGGGTGAACTGGAGCTTCTTGGTCGCGGCCATCACCTGGTCGTTGAACGCGGGGACCACGCTGCCGCCCTCGTGATGCAGGATGCGCTGCATCTCCACGTACATCTCCCGGCGCAGAGTGTCGTTCAGCTCGATGCGCGCCTCCTTCAGCAGCTTGTTGAACCTCTCGTGCTCGAAGCGCGACTCGTTCCACGCGGCGCCGGACGAGTATGCCTGGCTGAACATCCAGTCCTCGGTGGGGCGTCCGCTCCAGAAGGACATGCACCACTCGTGCTTAATCCACACCTCGTCCCAATAGCCGTCGATCGGCATGCGCTCGATTTCGATGTCGATGTCCGCCGCCGCCGCATGTTCCTTGACCAGCACCGCGAAGTCGACCGCCTCTCCGAACGCAGCCTCGGATGTCGAAAGCTTGAAGGTGTATCCCTCGGCGCCTCCCTTCTTGAGGTGGAACTTCGCCTTGTCCGGGTCGTACTCGCGCTGGGGAATCTCCTCCAGGGTGGCGTGATAGCGATTCGCGGAACCTATCGGGTGGTCGTTGCCGACCTCACCCAGGTTGCGCAGAACCTTGTCGACGAGTTCTCTTCGGTCGACTGCGTACTTGAGGGCGAGACGCACGTCGTTGTTGTCGTAGGGCGGCGTGTCCATGAGCATCGGCATGGTGAAATGTCGCAGCCCTTTGAGCTGGACCACCTGGAGGTTCGGATCCTGCTGCAGGAGACGGGTGGTCTTCGGATCCGGGTGGTCGATGACGTCGACCTCTCCGGTGCGCAGCGCGTTTACACGGGTCACGGGATCGTTGATCCCGAGGAGCTCGACCTCGTCGAAGTAGGGCTGGCCTTCCCTGAAATAGTTGGGATTGCGCTTGCCGAAGAAGCGAACGCCGGGCTCGAAGCTGTCGAGGATGAAGGGACCGGTGCCGTTGCCGTCCTCCCACGCGGTCTCCGCGGGAATGATCAGGGCGTGGGGGTCTGTGAGGACTGCAACGAAGTCCGCATTGCCCGCTTCGAGCTGGAACTCCACCGCATCGTTGCCCTTCGCCTTGACGTCGGTGATCTGAGCCAGGAGCGGCTTCGCAGGGGACTTGGAGTCTTCGCCGCGATGATGGTTTATCGACCAGATCACGTCCTGCGGGGTCACGGTGCCGCCCTGGTGATACTCCACGCCCTTGCGCAGCTTGAAGGTCCAGGTCGCGGCGTCCGGCGACACGTCCCAGCTCTCGGCCAGGTCCCCAATCGGCTTCAAGCCGGGGCCCATGTCGACGAGCTTGTTGCGGACCATGTGGATGATCATTCCGATGTGCTCCTGGCAGCACAGGTCGGGGTGGAAGCTGTCGCGGGTATCAGCCTGTGATGCGCCGGCTCGCAAGCGCCCGCCGCGCTTGGGGGTGGCGGCCTGGGCGCTTTGCAGGGCACCGGGGATTGCGGCGACCGCGCCGATCGCGGCCATGCGTTCGATGAAATCTCGCCGGGTAATCTTGTGGTCGATGAGCAATCGCTCGAGGTCTTGCAGTGCGGGCATGATTCCTCCTCCGTATTGTTTGCACCGGCCTCGGTGCATCGGCGAATGATTCGGTAGTAGCGCTTGACCCGGTTGCGGAGTGTTTAGCGGACCCCGAACTCGCATGGTCTTGGCCGGGATTTACCCGTTGAACCGGGCATGCTGTTCTCGCGAGCCCACTCTACGCCTGGCACCAATCCAAATGCATCCCTTCTCGACACATGCCACCTCCGCGACAGTCCTTAGACCGGCACCGCTTGAACAGGAGGCGCCGACATGAGTACCAGTCTCACCGTCCGGAACATCGATCCCGCCGACAAGTCCTGGCTGAAGCGCGAGGCCCGGCATTCGGGAGTGTCGATGGAAGAGTTTGTGCGGCGCCTGATTCACGAGAAGCGCACGAAGACCGAGCGCCGGCCCAAGCCGTCCGAAGCTTTCGCGCGGCACTTTGGAGAGCAGCATGGTGTCGAGTTGCCGGCCCCGGCGCGGCGCGCATACCGGCCGCTGACGTTCTCCACAGAGAACGGCGAATGACTGCCCCGCTTGCGTGGCTGATCCACAACGAAGGTAACGGCGCGCGAAGGAGGAGCGCCGCCACGGGACTCATCCTGCCGGGACGTCGAGCGTGTAGACCGCGACGCGATCGCTCTGTCCGCGTACGCTGACTTCGCCCATCGGGCAGAAACTGAAGCCCTCCGCCGCGCTCGCGGTCGTGTGGGAGACGAGGATCCGCGTTCCGAGCTCCTTGTTGAGCGCCTCGAGCCGCGCCGCGAGATTGACCGCGTCGCCGTGCACGGTGTAGCTGAGTCGTCCCTTCGCACCCACCGCACCCGCGACCAGCGGACCGGTATTGACGCCGATGCGGTTTGCGAGCCGCCGTCCCGCGAAGCGCCGGCGGGCGGTCTCGGCCTGCATCTCGATCGCCGCACACAGGGCGTTGGCAGGATGCTCCGGATCCTCGAGCGGCACGTTGAAGGTCGCCAGAATCGCGTCGCCCTGGAACTGGGTGACGACTCCGCGGTGCCGTTCGAGTATCGCGACCATGGACTCGAAGTACTCGTTGAGGAGCAGGACGATCCCTTCCGGCCCGAGCGTCTCGGTCAGCGAGGTGAAGCTCTCGAGATCGCAGAAGAGCACGGTCGCCTCCGCCTGCTCCGGGGCGAGCTCGCCGCCTTCCGTGAGCAGAGCCCTTGCGACGTCCGCAGGCACGAAGCGGCCGAGCGTCTCACGGATCACTTCGCTCTCCCTGAGCCCCTCCACCATCCGGTTGAAGGAACGGTTGGCGTCATCGAACTCCGCGACCCGGCTTGCCGGGAGCTCGTTCACCCCGTCGAGGTGCTGCGCCTCGACGGAGCGCGCCGCGGCCGCGATCGCCCGGACCGGGCGGCTCGCTCGGGTGCCGAGCCACGCGGCGAGTGCCACCGAACCCACGAACAGAACGAATCCGGCGAGGCTCAGCGCCACCAGCCGCTCGAACTCCTCCCCCTCGGGGCCCCCGCCGCGGAAGTCGCCGCTGAGCGCGGACTCGAGGATATCGCCGAGCCACTCGAACACGTCGCTGGTGCCGGCGTTCACGTAGGCGCCGATCGTCCAAGGCGCCGGACCGTAGCGGAGAATGTCCCGGTAGAGGTAGACGTAGTAGTCGTCGCCGATGGTGGTCCCCGAGCCGCTCGTCTCCGTCATGTCTTCGAGAAGAAAGAGCTCGGGCTCTTCCGGGCTCCAGATCCGCTCGAGCACCGCGTCCCCGAGCGCGTCGAGGGCGACGAGGGGCTGGTCGCGGTCGGCGGCGTCGGGCGTCCAGCCCATGAGCAGGGGATGGGCGAGCACGTGGTCGTGGTCGTAGAGGATGAAGGGGATGATGCCGGTCTCCGCTCCGAGGGATGCGAGATGGCGCGACAGGTCGGAGACGCTCACCGCCTGCGAGAAGATGCCGGCGAACTTCCCGTCGATCCGGATCGGCACGTCGTGGTGCACCACGGTCTCTTCCAGCACCGGGGCCCAGGTCGGGGGCTGCCAGGTGGCGCCGGTGCGCGCCGCGATGTCCTCGAGCCAGGACACAGCCTCCGGCCGTCCCGACCAGTCTTCCCGAAGCCGCCGGCGGGAAGCGCGCTCCCAGCCGAGGATCTGTGCCTGCGAATCGACGATGCCGATTGCAGTGACCCGAGGGGTCGCTCCCAGCGCCGCGAGCATGAAGGTGTCCAGCGCCTGCGCGTCGTCGAGCCGCACTTGGCCGCTTTCGATCTGCTCTACCATCCAGAGGGCCTGCCGGAGCACCGGCTGGAGCTCCGCTTCCAGCCTCTGATCGATCGCGTCCACGAGGGTCTCGGAGCGCAGCGCCATGAGGCGGCGGGTGTTCTCCGCCGCGCTCGACAGCCCGAGATGCAGGGAGACGCCTACCGCGAGCGCGACCAGCGCGCCGAGGCCGACCACCGCGATGGCGGTGATGGGAAAGCGGTAGCGTTTCGCCGGCGCGGCGGCGGCGCTCATGCTCGCTGCCCGTCCGGCAGATCCTCCTCCACGCCGAAGATCTTCACCAGCAGCGCGACCCGGATCCACATCCCGTTGCGCTCCTGGCGCCAGTACATCGCGCGCGGGTCGTCATCGACGCGGGGGTCCAGCTCCGGGCCGCGGGGCAGCGGGTGCATGACGATGCCGTGCCCCGGCAGCAGTGCGAGCTCGCGCGGGCCCACACTGAAGCGGGCGTGATCGAAGGCGTCCGATTCGCCGCCCGTGTCGTACTCCTTCTGGAGACGCGTGACATAGAGGGCGTCCAGGTCTCCGAGGACCTCGTGAAGGCGATCCGTGCAGGAAAAGGTGACTCCGTGCCCGGTGAGCCAGTCGAGGAGGCCACGCTCCATCTGAAAGGCGTCCGGTGCGATGAACACGAGCCGCACGTCGCGGTAGCGCTCCATGAGGTAGGAGAGCGAACGGGCGGTGCGGCCACGCTTCAGGTCTCCCATCACCCCGATCGTCTTGCCGTCGATGCCGCCCCGCGCTTCGAAGCTGCGTTCCAGGGTGTAGATGTCGAGGAGGGCCTGGGTGGGATGAGCGTCCTTTCCGCTGCCCGCGTTGATGATCGGCACCGGGCGGCGGATGCGATCCATGAGATCGGCCGAGTGCCGTGCGAGCCCCTCGCCCCGGGTGCGCATGATGATCACGTCGACGTAGGAGCTGAAGGTGCGCAGGCTGTCCTCGAAGCTCTCCCCCTTGAACTCCGAGGAGGTCGAGGGATCGCGAATCTCCGCGGTTCGGATTCCGAGGAGATGGCAGGCGTTCTCGAAGGAAAGGTAGGTCCGCGTGGAGGGCTGGGTGAAGTAGAGCATCGCCCGCTTGTGGGGGAGCAGGGTCTGGAGCGCCCGGGCTCCCAGGCGGGCCTTGGCGAGCTGGCGGATGCGCGTGGTGAGGGTGCACAGCTCGTCGAGCCTCGCCCGGTCGAACTGCCGCGGGTCGAGAATGTGGAAGAGCGGCTCGTGCGAAATGCTCAAGGCTCGGGTCTCCGGGCACGGCGCTCGGCCGCGCTGTCGGCAGGGGGTACGATTCGGGGACACGGCGCCCCGACGGGCAGCATCTCGAGGTGCGCGCGGAGGGCGGGCGCAACCGGGTTGTAGCAGGATCGTTCCGCCTGCGCCAGCGCCCCTCCCGGCGCGGGGACGAGCAAGGGCGAGGCAGCGCAAGCACCCGGGGAGCCCCTTGGTTACCATGCGCGCAGCCCGACGAGCGAGACGCTGCCGGTGGACCATCCGCTGCCCCATCCCGGATATCGGTGCGAGGAGACGGAAGCGCGCGCGCTGTCGCAGGCCCGGCGCGACGAGGAACGGATTGCCCGGAGCGCAGCATGGATTCAAAAGGAGTTCGACGCCTACTACCGTGGTTCCCGTGCGATTCCGGATCTTGCCAAGAGGGCCTTCGAGGAGCGCGACTACGCCGCTTCGGTGGCTCTCAGCCATCGCCGGCTCGATGCCTACCGCCTGAGCGTCAGCGCCTTCGGACCGCGGCTCAGCCGTGCCTGGCCCTCACTCGCCGGAGACGAGCGCCTCTGGAGCGCCATCGAAGCCCGTTATCTGCCCTTGATCGAGGACACTTACGAGTCGGACCTGGCGCTTGCCTACCTGCACTCCGTGCGACGGCAGGTCTATCGGGGCGAGTGGCGGCCGGTCGACTACGCACTGCGGAAGCGTTCGGCGGAAGCGGCCGTCCAGGTCGATCGGATCTACGTGGAGTTTCCGATCGATCCGGCATGCGGGCCGTCCTCGCTGATGCCAATTCTGGATCTGCCCCGCTTTCGCACCGCGTGGCGGGACCGCGACGAGGACGCCGCCCGGATCGCCCGGCGCCTCGCCCTGGACACCCGGGGAGGGAAAACCGCGGAACGCGTCGAGATGATCGACGCCGGCTTCTTCCGCAACCGCGGCGCCTACCTCGTTGGCCGGGTCGGCCTCTCCGGGGGCGGAAGGCTGCCCTTCGTGCTCGCACTGGAGAATGACGACGACGGCATTCACGTCGACGCGCTCCTCACCCGCGAGTCCGACGTGCACAACCTCTTCAGCTCGACGCTCGCGAACTTCCACGTCACCAGCCCCTACTACCACGAGCTTTCCGCATTCCTGCGAAGCATCATGCCCGGGCGGCCACTCGGCCTGCACTACTCGACCATCGGTTTCAACCACGTGGGCAAGGTCGCGGTCATGACCGAGCTCAGAGAGGAGCTCAACGACACCGGGGAGCGTTTCGCGATCTCCGCCGGATTCCCCGGCACGGTGGCCATCGGGTTCTCGAGCCCCTCGTCCGCGTACAACCTGAAGGTCATCCGCGACCGTCCGACCAGCGGATACAAGTGGGGAGACTTCGAGGGGATCGAGTCGGTGCGGCGCAAGTACTCGCAGGTGCACCAGATCAACCGGACCGGCTCGATGCTCGACAACATCATCTACTACAACCTCCGCCTCGACCGCGACTGGTTCGAGCCGGAGCTGCTCGACGAGCTGTGTTCGCAGGCGGGAGAGAGTGTATCGCGCACCGGCGACTCGGTCGTGTTCAATCACCTCATCGTGCAGCGCCGCACCGTCCCCCTGCACCTGTACCTGGAGAATGCGTCTCCCGCGGACGCCGAGAGAGCGATCGTGAATCTCGGCTTCTGCATCAAGAACAACGCCGCCGCCAACATCTTCAACAAGGATCTGGATGCGCGGAACTACGGCGTGAGCCGGTACGGGAAGGTGTACCTGTACGACTACGATGCGCTGGAACCCTTCACGGAGGTGAAGATCCGTTCGAACACGGATCGCTTCGACGGTGAGGAGGACATCCCGGAGTGGTACTTCGAGGACGGGGTGGTGTTTCTGCCCGAAGAGATGGTCACCGGGCTGCGCATTCGTCGGTCGATGCACGAGCTCTTTCGCACGGCGCATGGTGACCTGCTCACGACCGACTACTGGGAGCGCATCCAGCAGGATCTGCTCGCGGGCTACGTGCCGCGGATCCGGGTCTATCCCGAGGACCGGAAGCTTCGCCCGGAAGGGGGAGGGGAGTGAAGGAGCGCCGGGTTGGGGGCGGGAGCCCGTAAGCGGACTTCGAACTGCGGTGCGGGCCCGCTCCTGCGGCGCCAAACGCGGATCAGGGCTGCTCCCCGCCGGCCAGGCGCTCCCGCACCCACTGGTGAAATCCCCGCACGTCCGTCTCCTGCCCCACGAGCACCCCTGCCTCGTGGCGGATCGAGCGCAGCCCCTTCTGGTTGAGCTCGCAGGCCCGCCCGTCCTCGCGCACCACCTGCTCCCCGAGCGCGGTCGCCCGATCGAGGTCGAAGTCGGGGTGCTCGAGGGTCTCGGGAGGGAAGAGCCACGTCACCGCGAGCCGCGTGCGCTCGGGACCGAGGGGAAGCACCTGCACGAGACGGGCGTAGTCGACGTGGGCGACGAAGAAGGCGCCCGGACACCATACCCCATAGGTCTGTCCGGCGCGCCGTTCCTCCTCGCTCAGTCCCTCGAACCAGGGCAGGTCGGTTTTCCCGCCCACGCTCCACGTCACCGCGCCTTCGGCGAGCGGCGACCGCGCGGCTTCGCGAGGAGCGATGATGTCGTGGGCCGTGAGTCCCTTGCCGTACACGGGCACGATGCGGCACAGCTCCGGGTGCACGCCCGGGCAGTGGTAGCACTCCATGAAGTTCTCCCAGAAGACCTTCCAGTTGCAGTGCAGATCCACCGTCATGGAGCGCCCGGTGCGGGTTCGACCGAGGCGCCAGTTCGCGAATCGCGAGGGCATGTCCCCGAGAATGTCCGAGTCGAAGGCCTTCGCTTCGGGGTCGAGGTTGATGAACAGGAAGCCTTCCCACTCGCCCGCCGCCACCTCGTAGAGCGCGAGCTTCGAGGGATCGAAATCCTCGCTCTCGACACGCCACGGAGTCGCCGTCAGGTCTCCGCCGAGCGAGTAGGTCCAGGCGTGGTAGGGGCACACGATGCGCCGGTGGCGAAAGCTGCCCTGTTCGTCTTCGCAAAGGAGGGAGCCTCGATGCCGGCAGGTATTGTGAAAGGCCCGCAGGCGGAGCTCCTCGTCCCGGGTCAGGATGACGCTCTGGTTCCCCACGGCAATGACACGGTAATCGCCGGGGTCGGGGATGTCGTCCGAGCGCCCCGCGCACAGCCAGGACCGGTACCAGATGCGCTCGAGCTCGCGTTGGTAGTGGCGCTCGTCGAAATAGTAGCGGCTCGGGAGAGTGGGGTGGATCCGCTCGAGACTGCGAATGGTCGTGGTCATTGTGCGTCGCGCGGCGAACTTGCGTTCCGCCACTGTCCAGCCAGCGTATCGTCGTCGTCCGGCTCGCTCTCGAAGCAGCAGGACGAGGCGATGAGCCCTTTCATCCAGGGCTGAGCGCGCTTGACCCACAGGTGGGAAGTGGGAACGAGATCGGAGGTGTCGTCCAGGGAGCCCGCCTTGACGCTGAGCACTCCGGATCCTTCGCTCTCGTGGTAGAGCCGGGTACCGCACTGCCCGCAGAACGCACAGAGCTTCGTGCGCCCGCTGTCTCCCCGGGTGCGATAGACGCGCGGCGTGCCCTCGAATTCGATGCCGTCGTGCTCGACCCACATCGACATTCCGAATGCGCTCGAGGACTGCTTCTGGCAGGCGCGGCAGTGGCAGGCGTAGAGGGCGAGCGGAGCCCGCAGCAGACGGTAACGGATGCCACCGCACTGGCAGCCGCCGATCCGGCCTTCCGCAATGGGCACGCTCGGGTTTCCGGCTCGCAGTACCGGGGCCGGCGCCCTCGTTCAGGCGCTCACCGGATAACGCACCGCGGTTCCGCCCAGTCCGCAGTAGCCGTGCGGGATCTTGGCGAGATACTGCTGGTGGTAGTGCTCGGCGTAGTAGAAGACCGGCGCATCGACGATTTCCGTGGTGATGGCGCCGAATCCCTGACGGGAGAGCGCGCGAGCGTAAGTCCGACGAGATGCCTCCGCCGCGGCTCTCTGCAGGTCGTCACAGGGGTAGATGCCGGAGCGGTACTGAGTGCCGATGTCGTTGCCCTGGCGCATTCCCTGCGTCGGGTCGTGTGATTCCCAGAAGACTTCGAGCAGGGACTGGTATGTGATCTGCCGGGGATCGAAGACCACGAGCACCACCTCGTTGTGTCCGGTGAGCCCGGTGCAGACCTCCTCGTAGGTCGGGTGGGGGGTGACGCCACCCGCGTAGCCGACCGCGCTCGTGTACACCCCGTCGAGGACCCAGAACTTTCGTTCCGCTCCCCAGAAGCAGCCCATTCCGAAGAGCGCCCGCCTCATTCCTTCCGGAAAAGGCCCCTCGAGCGGGTTGCCGTTCACGAAGTGTCGGGCGGGCACGGGTACCGGGGTCTGCCGGCCGGGCAGGGCCTCGGCCTCGGTGGGCAGTTCCAGTCGCTTGCGAAATGACAACATGTCGCTCCTCCTGCTCGCGTCGTCGCAGTCTGCCTCGAAGCCCGGCGGGCCTCAAGGGAGCGTGACCGGTGTCTTCGTGATCCCTATCGTCCAGGCGTGATCGTCGAGGCGGTGCTCGGTGCGGAATTCGTCGGGCGCAGCCTCCCCGGACCACCTGCTTGCGAGGGTTTCGGTCGAGACGTAGTCCCGGTGAGCATCGAGCGCCGATGCGATGTCCGCCGAGCCCTCGATGCGCAGGGCGATGCGGTCCGAGACCTCGAGTCCCGCCTGCTTGCGCGTCTCCTGCACCGTGCGCACCAGTTCGCGGGCGAGGCCCTCGAGGATGAGTCCGTCGTCGAGTCGGGTATCGAGGCCCACCAGGTAGCCGCCTTCCTCCGCGCTGGCGTAGCCCGGCGCGGACGAGGTCTCGATCAGGACGTCGTCCGCTTCGAAGCGCAGGGTCTCCCCGCCCACGGCCAGGTCGAAGGAATCTCCCCTGGCGACGGCGGAGGCCAGTGCGGCGGCGTCGGCGCGTGCAAGCGCGTCCCGAATCGCCGGCACGAGGCGCCCGTAGCGCTTTCCGATGCGCGGCAGGTTGGGCTTGACTCGATACGTGACCAGATCGGCGTCGGAGGCGACCATTTCCAGAGCCTTGACGTTGAGCTCTTCCCTGATTTGCGCCTCATGCCGGCGCACGGCCCGGGCGTCCCGGTCGCCGGGCACCCGTACCAGGAGACGGGAGAGAGGTTGGCGCACCCGTGTGCGGGAGTCGTTTCGCGCGGTGCGCCCGAGCGTCACGATTCGCTGCACGACCTCGAATTCGGCGACGAGCTCGTCGTCCCGCTTCGATTCGTCGACTTCCGGCCATCTCGCCATGTGCACGCTGGGCGGCGCGTTGTCGTCGACGCGCCGCACGAGGTTCCCGTAGACGGCTTCGCTCAGGAAGGGCATGACGGGAGCCACCAGGCGGCTGAGCGTCTCGAGGCATTCATAGAGCGTCAGGTAAGCCGATTGCTTGTCCTTGCCCGAGGCCGACTTCCAGAAACGCCTCCGGTTGCGCCGTACGTACCAGTTGCTCAGACGCTCGACGAAGCGCTCGATGGCCCGTCCCGCCCCGAGCACGTCGAACGCGTCCAGGGATTCGGTCGCCTGGGAGATGGTGCGCTGCAGCAGCGCGAGTATCCAGCGATCGATTTCCGGGCGTTCGTCGAGCGCCACCGTCACGTTCAGATCCACTTGGTCGAGGCGTGCGTAGAGCACGAAGAACACGTAGGTGTTCCAGTACGTGTTGAGGAAGGAGCTCGCGACATCCCTGACCGCGGGTATCGAAACGCGTTTCTGCATCTCGGGGGCGATGCGCGCGGCAAGGTACCAGCGCAGGGGATCCGCCCCCACCTCTTCGAAGAAGGTCTCCGGCTCCAGGATGTTGCCCAGCGACTTTGACATCTTCTTCCCGTTCTCGTCGACGATGTGGGCGAGGCAGATGCAGTTTCGGAACGAGATGTCGTCGGAGACGAGCGTCGCGATCGCGTGCAGGGTGTAGAACCAGCCGCGCGTCTGATCGATGGCCTCGCAGATGTAGTCGGCGGGGGATCGGTCCTCCACCAGCTCCCGGTTCTCGAAGGGGTAGTGAAACTGGGCGTAGGGCATGGCGCCGGAGTCGAACCAGCAGTCGATGACCTCGGGGACCCGGCGGTACTCGCGTCCGTTCTCGGGGTGCACGAAGGAGACGTCGTCGATGGCGGGGCGGTGGAGATCCAGGTCGCTCAGGCTGCGCCCGCAGAGCGCCTCCAGCTCGGCCCGTGATCCGATGCAGAGATGGTCGCCTTCTCCGTCGGTCCAGACGGGGAGGGGAGTGCCCCAGAAGCGTTCTCTCGACAGCGCCCAGTCGACGTTGTTCTCCAGCCAGTTGCCGAAGCGCCCGTCGCGAATCGTCTCCGGCACCCAGTTGATGGTGCGATTGAGCTCGACCAGGCGATCCCGCAGCATGGAGGTGCGGATGTGCCAGGCGTGCTTCGCGTAGTAGATGAGGGGATCGCCGGTGCGCCACCCATGCGGGTAGTTGTGCACGAAGGTCTCCACACGATAGACGAGCCCGCGGCGTTCCAGGTCTTCGATGAGTACGGGGTCGGCGTCCTTGAAGAAACGGCCGGCAACCGGGGTGACTTCGGGCAGGAAGCGGCCGTCGAGGCCCACTCCGTGCACGACCGGGAGACCGTGCGCCTGGCAGAGCTTGACGTCGTCTTCTCCGTAGGCGGGCGCACAATGGACTATTCCGGTGCCGTCTCCGGTGCTGACGAAATCGGCGCACAGCACGCGACAGATCTCGCCCTCGGCCGGCAGATGGTCGAAGAGACGTTCGTACCGGGTTCCGAAGAGCGCCTCACCTTTGACTACCTTGTCGATTTCACGCGGAGCGTCCCGCAGCACGGCGTCCACGAGCGGCAATGCGAGCACCAGCGTCTCCGCGTCCGTTCGGACGAAGGCATAGTCCACCTCCGGATGCACGGCGAGCGCGAGGTTGGAGGGCAGTGTCCATGGCGTCGTCGTCCACACCAGAAAGGAGGTGTCGGGGGATCCGGCGACGGGAAAGCGCACGAATATCGACGGGTCCTCCACTTCGCGGTAGCCCAGCGCGACTTCGTGGGACGAGAGCGTCGCTCCGATCCTCGGGTCATAGGGCACCACCTTGTACCCCCGATACATGAGACCGCGGTCCCAAATTCTCTTCAGCAGCCACCACACGCTTTCGATGTAGTCGTTGTCGAGGGTGTAGTAGGCGTCGCGCATGTTGACCCAGAAGCCCATGCGCTCCGTCATCTCCTCCCAGGCACCGATGTAGCGCATCACCGATTCGCGGCAGCGGCGGTTGAACTCGGCGATGCCGACCTCCCGCTCGATCCGGTTCTTGTCGAAGATCCCGAGCTCCTTCTCGATCTCGTGCTCGACCGGGAGACCGTGGGTGTCCCACCCCGCTTTCCGGGGGCAGTGGTAGCCGCGCATGTGCTTGTAGCGCGGGAAAATGTCCTTGAAGGTGCGCGCCAGCACGTGGTGGATGCCGGGTCGCCCGTTGGCGGTCGGCGGTCCGTCGTTCCAGACGAAGAGCGGCCGCTTCGCCGATTCGCGCTGGCTGCGTTCGAAGATGTCCTGTTCGCGCCAGTACGCCAGCACCTCGCGCTCCAGACGAGGCCCGTCGTAGTGCCCGCCCACTTCGTCGAAGTTCATTCGCAACCTCTCAGGTCCTGCCCCTTGGGAGATCGGACGGGCCGGCCCGGGGCTCAAGGCACGGCTTCGCCGCCATCGTCCGGGGCGAGTCGGGAGCGCGGCCTTCTTCGACCGGCTTCCGGGGTCGCGGTACCACCCGGTTTCGCCACCGGCTCGCGCCGGCGGCCTCTGCAAGTGGCTCGCGTCCCGGGGCGCCGGGTCCGAACCACCCCGGCCCGGTCACGGGGGCCAGCCGGCTGCGCCTACTCGAGGGGGAAGCTCTTTCGGACAGCGGCTCGAGGGTGATTTTCGCCGGTCCGCCGGCTCGGGGCTCCCACCGTCTCCCGATCGCTCGCGGCCGCAGTCAACCGGCTACTCGTCCCTGTCATCGCCTTTGACCCGAGCCATCCGCCGGTGGCCCGGGCAACGGGATCTTACGCACGAGCGCATCCGATGCAACGGGGCGATGAAGGGTTCCGCGGATCGGGGCCCGACCGGAGTGCCCGCGAGACTTCGCCCAGGGCTCGTTTTTTGTCTGCCGGGTAGCAGGGTGAGCTGATCTCGGGGCTGGCCATTTTGTTCTCCCTGTGGCAGTGTGCCGGCCATGGGGACGCTGGCGGCTTCGGATTCGTCGATTGATCTGCGTGCGGTCACGGT
>CAYQVB010000060.1:0-34246 GCA_964420925.1 uncultured Ectothiorhodospiraceae bacterium
AACGGGGTGGAGAAGGTCTATCAGTTGCTGGAGCCGGGGGATATCTCCATCCACGACGACCGTCACCTCTCGCAGCCCTGGGGGATCCTTGGCGGCAAGCCGGGCGGAGTGTCCGAGAAGTGGCTGGTCCGGGCGGACGGCTCGCGCGAGCGCCTGGGGTCCAAGGTCGACAACGTGCGCGTGACCCCCGGCGACCGCATCGTGTTCCGCACCGCGGGCGGCGGGGGATGGGGAGATCCCCTCGAGCGCGAGCCCGAACGGGTGCGCGCCGACGTGCTCCGCCGCCTCATGAGCGTGGAGGTGGCGGAACGGGACTACGGCGTGGTGCTCGCGGGCGAGGCGCGGGAGATCGACATCGTCGCGACCGAGGCCCGGCGCGAGTCCATCCGCCGCAGCCGCGGGCAACTGCCCACCTACGACTTCGGGGAGCGCCCCTGGGAGCGGACCGGCCTCGACCTCGCGGCGGAGTGACGGAGCGGGCGCCGAGCTTGGCGCGCATCGTCGATGAAGCTCGGACGGACTCGCCTCTTCGCACATCTCGCGCACCGCCGGGGCCCCAGGAGCGAGTGCGTTGCGTAGCCGCACATGACAGCACGGCACATTGACCTGGATCCTGAACGCGCGCTGCCCGCCGCCTCCTACCGCGATCCGGCTTGGCTGGCGGCGGAAAAGGGCCGCATCTGGCATGGCGACTGGGTGTTCGTGACGACGGAAGATGCACTCCCCGCGCCCGGTGACCAGCTTCCTGTCGTGGTCGGCGATCAGCCCGTGCTCCTGCTGCGCAACCAATCGGGGAACCTGGCCGCCCTGTCGAACCTGTGCGCACACCGCGGCACCCTGCTCGTGGAAGAGCGCTCCAACGCCAAGCGGATTCAGTGTCCGTACCATGCGTGGACCTACGACGATGGCGGGCACCTCCTCGGAGCACCCTTCGCGCCGCCGGAGGCGATCGACTGGGCATCCCACTGCCTTCCCGCATATCGCGTGGAGTCGTGGCACGGACTGGTGTTCGTCAGCCTGAACCGCGACGTCGAGCCGCTCGCCACGCGATTCGCGGCAATCGAACCCCTCGTGGCCGCGCGCGGAATCGATGGAATGCGCCATCAATCCGGCCTGCAGACGACGGAAGTGTGGGAGTGCAACTGGAAGATCGCGATCACGAACGCGATGGAGAGCTACCACCTCTTCAAGGTCCACCCCACCACCCTCGAGCCCTACACACCCACCCGCGGCGCGTACTACATCACGGGCTCCGCCCGGGCGACGGCCACGGGCGGTGCGAACCGGGACGAGGGAGACTACCTGCTGTTGAGCCTGCCGCCGGGCTTCGTCGGGGTGTGCACTCGGGACAGCTTTGTGTGGCAGGCCGTGAGTCCCGCCGGCACGCACCGTTGTGCGGTGCGCACCGGAGGCGCCTTCGCCTCGCCACGCCACGGCGGTGCCCTCGGCGGACTCGGCAAGTGGTTCACGAACACCGTGGGAGCCGGCTACGCGCTGCCGGACTTTCTGTCCGAAGACAAGGCGATCTGCGAGCGTATTCAGCGTGGCTTCTCGGGCGACTTCGTTCCCGGCCGGCTCTTGCCGGTCGAGCGGGTCGTGGCGGACTTCGGCCACTACCTCGACTGGCGGATCAACGATGTCGAGCCGCCCGCGATACATGCGGAGCGGACGCCGTGAAGCGGATGGGGCAGCGCCCCGCGCTTGATTCTAAGACGAGCAGGGCGACCCGGCCCGGTCGGCATGCCTCGACTTGCGCTCGAGCGACCACAATCGCGTGAACCGTGCCCGGCAATGACTTTCGGCACGCGTCCGCCTGGGTAGCGGCAGCGGACCAATCGATGGTTCGCTGCAGGGGTGGTGCTTGCGGGCCGAGACCTCGGATGCCGTTGCGCGGGAGCCGGCCGCCATGCTCGTTGCGCCTTCTCCCATTGACGCGCGACTGCGTGAGGGCGACGATTGCCATGCTCTTTCCTCACAAATCGTCATTCCCCCGGTAGCATGGGCGCAGACGAGTCGTCATTCGCGTGACGGCAGGAATCGGCCGGCTGATGCCCGGTCCTGGTGAGCCCCGAGACTCGAGACAACGAGAGCGACGACTGTGGAATCCCTGATTACCCTCATCATTCTCGCGATCATCATCATCGCGATCCTCTATATCATCTCGATCTGGGTGTACAAACGTGCGCCCGCGAACATGGGGTTCATCCGCACCGGATTCATGGGCACGAAGGTGTGCCTGGGCCGCGGTGCGATGGTGCTGCCGGTGTTCCACGAGGTGACCTGGGTCTCGCTGGAGACGATCAAGCTCATCGTGAGCCGGTCCCGCGACCAGGCGGTGCTCACCTCGGACAAGATCCGCATCGACGTGGTCGCGGAGCTCTACGCCCACGTCGGGCGCAGTGAGGACGAGCTGCTGGCGGCCGCGCGCAGCCTCGGCGAGCGCACCTTCGATTCGGAGAAGGTCCGAAACCTGCTCGAGGCCAAGATCGTGAGCGCGCTGCGGAGCTACGCCGCGACCAAGACCCTGAACGAGCTGCACGAGAACCGCGAGGGCTTCGCCAGGGCGGTGCAGTCGAGCGTGGTGGAGAGCTTCCACGCCAACGGCCTCACCCTGGAGGAAGTCACCATCGTGACCCTCGAGCAGAGCGCCAAGGAGTTCTTCGACGCCAACAACGTCTTCGACGCGGAGGGCCTCAAGGTCATCACCGAGATCACCTCCGACGCGCGGCGCCGGGTGCACGACACCGAGAAGCGCACCACGGTTTCGATCCGCCAGAAGGAACTCCAGACCCAGCTCGATCTTCTCGAGATCGAGAAACAGGAGGCATTCGCCCGCGCCCACCAGGACCGGGAAGTCTCCAACGAGCAGGCGCAGGAGGTGGGCAACAAGCAGATCTACGTGCTCGACCGGCGCATGGAGGTGGAGCAGAAGGAGATCGACAACGAAAAGGCCCTGGAAGTCATGCGCGCGGAGCGCGACATCAACGCCACCGAGGAGAGCCGGCGCCGGGAAGAGGCCGAGATCCGCAAGGCGCTCGAGGTCGAGAAGGTGCGGCGGGACCGTGAGATCGTCCTCATCGGCAAAGCCAAGGAGGAGGAGCTCGCCAACATCGAACGTAAGCTCAGCGAGGAGCAGGCGGAGCGCGACCGGCGCATCCAGTTGGTGGAGAAGGCGAAGGCGGAAGAGCTGGCGGAGATCTCCCGTGGACTCGCGCGCGAACAGGCGGAGAAGGACAAGGAGATCGCGCTGATCGCGAAAGAGCAGGCCCGTCAGGTGGCGGACATCGATCGGTCGACCGCGGTCATGTCCCACGAGGAATCGGCCCGTGACGACCGTCACAAGGTGTCCGAGGAGACCGCTCTCTCGGTAAGAAAGCGAAGCCTCGAGACCCGCCTCGAAGTGCTCGATCTGGACAAGGACGAAGCCTTCGCGGAAGCCCGCCAGGAGCAGGAGGTCGCGAGCGAACGGGCGCGGGTGCTGAGCGAGCAGCAGCGCTTCATCCTGGAGCAGCGCTGGCAGGTGGAGCAGGAGGAGATCGCCAAGACGCAGGCGGTGGAGGCGGCACAGATTCGGAAGGACGTCGCGATCATCGAGGAGAACCGCCGCCGCGAGGCCGCCGATATCCAGCGCGCGCTCGCGCGCGAGAGCGAGGAGCGCGACCGGGATATCGCCCTGGTGGCGAAGGCGGTCGAGCTCGAGCGGGCCGAAGTGCAGCGCCGGCTCGCGGTCGAGGAAGAGGAACGAACGCGGGAGATCGTCCTCGTCGCCCGGGACGAGGCGCTCGAGACGGCGCGGGTGAAGAAGAGCCTCGCGGTCGAGGTGGAAGAGCGGGAACGGGAGATTGCCCTTATCGGCAAGGAAACGGAGCGCGAGCGCGCGGACATCCAGCGTTTCCTCTCCCGCGAGAGCGAGGAGCGGGACCGCCAGATCGCTCTCGCGGGAAAGACCCTTGAGCTCGAGGAAGCGGAATCGCGGCGCCTGGAGATGACGGCGCATCGCGAGCAGGCGGAACACGATGCGGAGTCCGTGCGCCGGGTGGCGGATGCGGCACGCCGAAAGGAGATCGATCGCATCAAGGCCGAGAACATGGCCGACACCCGCCGCATCGAAGAGGAGACCAAAGCGGAGGTCGCCCGCATGCACATGGTCTCCCAGGCCGACGCGCGCCGGGTCGCGGCGGAACGCGAGGCCGAGGCCACCCTCACCCGGGCCCGGGCCACCAGTGAGGCGCAGCAGATCAGTGCCGAGGGCATCGAGAAGGAGGCGGGTGCGGTCGGCCGGGCCGAGGTGCACATCGAGGCGTTGCGCGTCGCGAACACCCAGCGCCGCTTCGAGGCCGAAGCGGTGGGGATCGAGGCCAAGGCCGACGCGCTCAAGAAGTACAACGAGTCCGCGACCTTCCTGGAGCTCGCCAAGATGCACATCGAGGCCGAGCGCGATATCCACATCGACCAGGCGAAGGCGATGGGCACCGCGCTGACCGGCGCCCACATCCGCATGTACGGAGGGGACGGCGGCACCGTCGACAACATCCGGCAGCTCTTCACGTCCGGCTTCGGCATCGGCGAGGCGCTCGAAGGCGTCGCGCAGTCGCTGCCGGAAGGCCTGCGGGAGCGGCTGGCCCAGGACGGCATTCGCGGGATCTTCCGCCGCCCGGACGAGAGCCCGTTGAGCGCCCACGTGGGACGCCTCTCCGAGCTGGTGGAGTCCGCGCTCGGTGGTGAGGCGAAGGAGATGCGCTTCGCGGATGCACTCGCCCGTCTGGGCGATGCGGCGGCGGGCGACGAACAGGCGGGGCGCTCGCTCGCGGTGCTCGCTTCGGTGAACGAAGGCGGCGCCTTCGACGAGGTGCCCTTCGAGACCGCGTGGACGCTCCTCGGGGCGCTCGCCAAGAGCGCGAAGTGAGCGCGGGCGCCGTCGACACATCCCGCGCGTGAAGGACGGCGGAGCTTCGGGGTTTCCGCGGTGCCCGAACTCGATGTCGTCCTCGTCGGCGTAGACAAGATATTCGACGGTGACGTGCGCGCCGTCATCGACTTCAACGCCGAGATCGAGCACGGGGAGTTCGTGGCCATGCTCGGTCCGAGCGGCTGCGGGAAGACCACCACGCTTCGCATGATCGGCGGACTCGAGGAAGTCACCTCCGGAAAGATCTACATCGCCGGCACCGACGTCACCGACCTGCCACCCTCGGAGCGCGACACCTCCATGATGTTCCAGAGCTTCGCGCTCTTCCCCCACCGCACCGTCCACCAGAACGTCGAGTTCAGCCTCAAGGTCAAGGGCCTCGAGCGCCGCGAGCGCGACCGGCAGGTAGGGCAGATGCTGGAGATGGTGAGTCTCGACCCGCTCGCGGATCGCTATCCCCGGGACCTGAGCGGCGGCCAGCAGCAGCGCGTCGCGCTCGCCCGGGCGCTGATCAGCAAGCCCACCGTGCTGCTTCTCGACGAACCGCTCGGGGCGCTGGACTACAGCCTGCGCCAGCAGATGATGGTCGAGCTCAAGAAGATTCAGCGCGATCTCGGCATCACCTTCATCATGGTGACGCACTCGCAGCAGGAGGCGATGTCACTCGCCGACAAGGTAGTGGTGATGAGCGATGCGGTCATCCAGCAGATCGGGACCTCGCGCGAGGTCTACGAGGCGCCGCGTACCCGCTTCGTCGCCGATTTCATCGGCAACAACAATGTCTTCGAGGGGACGATCCGGTCACGGAGCGGATCCATCGTCTTCGTCGAGTCGAAGGACCATCTCTTCTACGTCCGGGCCCCGAACGGCGACGAGCGCGACATCCGCAACGGCCGCGCCGCCCACTTCTCGGTCCGCGCCGATCTCATGCACACCGGCGCCCGTTCCGCCATGGCGAACCAGGTCGAGGCCCGTTACGTCGCGACCGAGTTTCTGGGCTCCCTCGAGACCGATGTGTTCGAGGTCTCCTCCGGGATGTACATCCACGTGGAGCAGCACCGCAGCGTCTCCGACCGCGCCTACGAGGTCGGGGAACGCGAGACCATCTGCTGGCCCGCGGAGGCTGCCGTCCTCCTGCTCGATTGAAGGCGGCCCTTCCCCGCCTCGGGCGTGGACCGGCCACCCGCGATCAGCGGGTGCGCCGGTAGAGGATGGTGTAGACGAGCAGGAAGAGCCCGATCATCAGCAGCGAGAAGAGGGTCGAGGCGGTGCCGAGCGCGAACAGAGTGGGGCGGATGCGCTGGGTCATGGAGGCGTTGATGTCCAGCGGGAGGGTGTTGTTCTCGCCCGCGAGCAGGGTGGTGCGGGCGAACTCGTCGTAGGAGAGCGTGAACCCGAAGAGACCAGCCGCGACGATCCCGGGGGTGATGAGGGGCAGGGTCACCTCCTTGAAGACCGTCCACTCGCTCGCCCCCATGTCGCGGGCCGCTTCCTCCAGCGCGCTGTCGAAGCGGTTGAACACCGCCATCATGACGAGAAAGCCGAAGGGCAGCGTCCACACCACGTGCACGCCGAGTCCCGTCGACCACCAGGCGGGGGAAATGCCGACCTGCCTCATGAGCGTCGCCATGCCGAGGCTCAGCAGGATGCCGGGCACCATGATGCCGGTCATGATCGTGTAGAAGAGCAGGCCGGAGCCGTGGAAGCGCTTGCGAAAGGCCATCGCGAACAGGGTCGAGAAGAGGGCGGTGATGACCATCACGATGAGCGCGAGCACGATCGAGCGCAGCAGCGCGCCCTTGAGGTCGCCGACGCTCGAAGGCTCCAGCAGCTTGTTCCACCAGTACAGGCTCGCGCCACGCATGGGAAAGCTCGTTCCCCCTCTCCGTCCCTGGAAGGAGAGGATGAACATCGCGAACATCGGCCCGTAGATGAAGAGCAGGAAGATGACGTAGTAGCCGCTGAAGATCGACTTGATCGCCGCCTTCCGCTTGCGTTCCGCTGTCCAGCGCCGCGCCATGTCAGAGCTGGCTCCGGATGTCGACGAGGCGCAGGATGATCACCACTCCGATCATCATCGCGAGCATGAGCATGAGCGCGTTGACCGCTGCGAAGGGGTAGTTGGCGATTGCGTAGTAGTTGAGGATCACCGTCCCCACCGTCGAGGTCTTGCCGCCGTAGACCACGACCGCGGTCGCGAACTCCCCCATGATCATCACGAAGATGAAGATCATGCCGATTGCCACGCCGGGCAGGGAGAGCGGCACGATGATCTCGCGGAATATCTGAAAGGCGCCGGCGCCCATGTCCCGCGCCGCCTCCAGGATGTCCTTGTCGATCTTGGCGAGCGAAAAGAATATCGGTCCGACGCAGAGCACCACGTAGAGCTGCACCAGCGCCATCGTGTAGCCGAACTCCGAGTAGAGCAGCACGCTCGACGGCTTCTCGAGAATGCCGCTCTGGACGAGGAAGCTGTTGAGCAGCCCTCGCCGGCCCAGCATCGGCAGCCACGCGACCGCCCGGATCAGGTAGCTCGTCCAGAAGGGCACCATGCACAGCAGAAAGAGCGCCATCTGCCACTTGAAGGTCCCGACCTGCATCGCCAGGAAGTAGGCGATGGGGTAGCCGAGCAGAAGGCAGAAGAACATCACCGTCAGCGTGAAGCGGAAAGTCGACCACAGAGTCTTGATGAAGATGCTGGGCCCGAGGAATTTGTCCGATTCGGGATCGAAGAACCCTTCCGTCGTGAAGTACTCGCCGTAGTGGTACAGCGTCGGGTCCGCGGTCATTCCGTGGCCGGTCGAGGTCCAGAAGCTGAAGACGATGATGCTGGCGAGCGGTATGACCAGGAACAGGAGCAGCCAGGCGACGCCGGGCGCGATCAGCCATCCGACGGGAAAGCCCTCCTCGTGCCGGGTCTTTTTCTTCGCCTTCTCGACCACCTCCAAGGGCGGCGCGGGCTGGGCGCCGATGAGGCCCCGGTGATGTGTCTCGACGACTTGTGCCACGACCTTCGCCCCTTATCCGGACGCGCCCGAGCTTCGGGACCCGGTTTCCGGCCGATGCATCGAGTAGCTGGTTGGATTCACTTGGACGGATTCTCTCTCACACGGAGCTTCCCGGCACCCGGCCGCGGGCATTTCACGCTGGCCGAGCCTGTGCTTCCAACACGAACTACGCTGTCTCGGGTGGATTCCCGCTCCCCGCTTTCGCGGGGACAAGCTTCGCAGGAATGACGGGAAGTGGTCTCCGGTGTGGTTTCCGTCATTCCCTTGATGAGCGGGATCCACGAAAAACAATGAGTCAGTGCAACTTGCCCGGAAGCGTGGAATGCTGTGCGACAGCGGGGTTGGCTTGTGCTCATCGGGTTTTCGTCGTGTGACGATTCGCAGTCAACGCAGCAGGTACTTCTGCGTCAAGTAGAGCCTCTCCGCCGGCTCGCAGGCGGCGAGCGCCCCGTCGACGAACACGTCGAAGGTCTGCGGGTCCACCGTGATGTCCGGGCAGGCGTCGTTGTGCAGCATGTCGGACTTGCGCAGCGAGCGGGTCCCGGAGAGCGCCAGCAACGGCTTGGTGAGACCGAGACGTTCAGGCACGCTCACCTCGAGCGCGAGCGGGTGAACGAAGTTCGCGCCGATTGCGGCAGCAGCGCTCCCGAAGCCCCCCCATTGAGGGCGATGGATTATCGGCTCGCAGCTCGACAGGCACGCGGCCCCGTCCCCGACTCCGGCCCAGGCGATGAAGCCCTTCTTGTACACCGCGGCCGGCTTGATCCCGAAATGACTCGGCGCCCAGATCACGAGATCCGCCATCTTCCCGGGCTCGATGGAGCCGACATGCTCGGCGATCCCGAAGGTGCGCGCGGCGTTGATCGTGTACTTCGCGATGTAGCGCTTGATGCGCTCGTTGTCGCCGCGGGCGGTGGTCTCCTCCGGGTAGCGCCCGCGCTGGTCCTTCATCTTGCCCGCGACCTGCCAGGTCCGCGTGACCACCTCGTTGATCCGGCCCATCCCCTGGCTGTCCGAACCCATCATGGAGATGGCGCCGATGTCGTGGAGCACGTCCTCGGCCGAGATGGACTGGCGTCGGATCCGGCCCTCGGCGTGCGCCACGTCCTCCGGGATGTCCGGGCGCAGGAGATGCGAGGACATGGTCATGTCCAGGTGCTCGTCGAAGGTGTTGGCGGTGTACGGGTTGGTGGGGTTGGTGGAGGAGGGCAGGCAATGGGCCTCGCCGTTGCAACGGATGATGTCGGGGGCGTGTCCGCCTCCCGCTCCCTCGGTGTGGTACATGTGGATGGTGCGGCCGGCGATAGCTTCCATGGTGCGCTCGTAGAACCCCGACTCGTTCAGCGTGTCGGTGTGCAGTTGCACCTGGAAGTCCAGCGCGTCGGCCACCGACAGGCAGGCGTCGATGGTGGCCGGCATGCCGCCGAAGTCCTCGTGGATCTTGACGCCGATGACCCCGCCCGCGATCAGCTCCTCGATGGCGCCCGGATGGTGCGAGTTGCCGCGGCTGAACAGCCCGAAGTTCATGGGGAAGCCTTCGCTCGCGCGCAGCATCCGATGGATGTCGTGGAGCGACCCGCTGTCGACTGCGAAAGCCGATCCGATGCCGCCGCCGATCATGGTGGTGATGCCGTTGCTCAGGGCGTGGTGAACCTGGTCCGCGCCGATGAAGTGCACGTGCACATCGAGGGCGCCCGGCGTGACGATGCGCCCTTCGCAGGCCTCGATGACCGTCGAGTTGCCGACCACGAGCTCGGGGCTGACCCCGTCCATCACCGCGGGATTGCCGGCCTTTCCCACCCCGACGACGAGACCGTCCTTTACCCCGATGTCGCCTTTGACCACTCCGAGGATGGGATCGATGACGAGCGCGTTCTCGAAGAGCAGATCGAGCGCGCCGGCCGCGCCGCTTCGGGTCGAGATCCCCATGCCGTCGCGCAGCGTCTTGCCGCCGCCGATCATGCACTCGTCGCCCGGCACCGCGTGATCGCGCTCGACCTCGGCGAGCAGCGGAGTGTCGCCGAGCCGTACGCAGTCCCCGGTCGTGGGGCCGAACATCTCCGCGTAGGCCCGGCGGGTCATCGTGACCATGGAGATCCCCCTTCAGGCGCCCTTGTACCCGCCCGCTCGCGCCTTCTCGAGCGCCCGCGTCCTGACTTCGTCGGAGTGCACCGATCCGTTCGTGAGATTGTTGAACCCGCTCACCTCGCCGGTGCCACCGATGGCCACTAGGTCCACTTCCCTGGTCATTCCCGGCTCGAAACGCCGCGATACGCCGGCCGGGATGTCCAGACGCATGCCGAACGCGGCCGCGCGGTCGAACTCCAGCGCCTTGTTCGCCTCGAAGAAGTGGTAGTGACTGCCGATCTGAACCGGTCGATCGCCGGTGTTCCTGACCCGCAGCGTCCGGCGCCGGCGGGATCGGTTGAGCTCGATCTCGCCGTCGGCGGGGATGAGCTCCCCCGGCGTGTAGTCGGTCTCTTCCGGCGGAGCCTTGCCGGGGCGAATGGGCTGGTGAACCGTCACCATCTTGGCGCCGTCGGGGAACATGCCCTCGACCTGGATCTTCGGTGTCATGGCGTCGACCCCGGGAAGCACGTCGTCGGTGGTGAGCAGGGTGGAGCCGAAACTGGCGAGATCGGCAACGCTGCGTCCTTCTCTCGCTCCCATGAGGATCTCGTCGCAGATGAGAGCCACCGCCTCCGGCTGGCTCAGCTTGATCCCTCGTGCTCGATGACGCCGCGCGAGCTCCGCCGCATTGAAGAGGGTGAGGCGCTCGATCTCCGTGGGTGTCAGCAACATCGGGCTCTCTCTCCTCGGGTGATCGTCAGTAGTGCGCCGTGTCAGTGGCTTCCAGGGTCGGCGTGACAGGAATCGAGCGAGGTGGCGAATGCTGCTGCGCTATCGTGCTCTTGCGGCGAGGCGCCGGGCCGCGATGCGCTCGGCAAGCGCGGCAATGGTACGCGACGGATTGAGCCCGATGGGGCGCGGAATCGCTGCGCCGTCCACTACGTAGAGGCCGGGGTGTCCGAACACCTCGCCCCACTGGTCGACCACCCCGTCGGCAGAGGAGTCGGCCATGCGCGCTCCGCCGAGGGGATGCGGCGAGAGCGAGCATGCAGAGCGGGATGCGGAAATACCGGCACGCGCCGACGGATGTCGAACCGCGTCAGCGGCGAGAAAAGGGCCGGGACCCTGGGTGGGCAGGGTCCCGGCGGGGAGTGGATGGATCAGGCTGCGAGGAACTCCGTCCAGCGCTTCACCAGGTAGTCGTTCTCGTCCATGAGCGAGTTCCATACCGCGATGTTGCTGAAGCGGTTCCAGTACGACCCGCCGTCGCGCACTTCGCCCTGTTCCACGATGATGGTGCCGAAGGGGTCGGGAAGCTCCTTCGCGGCCGGCTTGCCCTCGTACCAGAAGTCCCACTCTTCGGGCTCGAGGTGGGGCTTGACGTTCTCGGGCACCGACATGTAGTAGCCCTGCCGGGCGACGAAGGCCCCCGGCCAGCCCGCGAGCCACCAGTCGATGTACTCGTAGGCCTGGTCGAGCGCCTTGCCGGTGACTTTGGCGGAGATCGACAGGCCGCCGTGCCAGCCGCGCATCCCTTCCTTCGGGAAGGCGTAGACGCAGGGGACGCCTTCGGCCTTGATCGCGGTGACCGCGGGTGACCACATGCTCTCGAGCGCGACCTCTCCGCTCACCATGAGCGTCACCGATTGTCCGAAAGTCTCCCAGAAGGCCCGGAAGTGGCCGGCCTTCTTCTTCTCGATGAGGAAGTCGATGAGGAAGTCGATCTCCTCGCGGGTCATGTTGCCCTTGTCCTTGAACTCGTAGAGTCCCATCGCCTCGATCGCGAGCGAGGCGTCCATCGTCCCGATCTGGGGCACGTTGAGGAGGGCGACGCGCCCGCTGAACTCTTCGGCCATCAAGTCCGCCCAGCTCTCGATCGGCCGGCCGGTGTCTTCGGGGTTGTAGCCGATGGAATCGGCGTTGTGCCAGCCCGGCACCATGGTGATGTAGCGCGATTCCTCCATGGTGCGCATGCCGTTCTCGTCCACCCACAGGTGGCGGAAGGGGGCGTCGCCCTGGCCCTCGTTCGATTCCGGCGTGAGCCGGCCGGTCTTGGAGAGGTTGGTGACCTTGTCCCAGTCCTTGATCCGGTGGGTGTCGATGGGCTGCCAGACCCCCGCCGGCCACATCACGTCCATGTCGTTGTAGTAGCCCTCCGCGATCTCGTACTGGTCGTTCTGGTTCAGCATCTTGCCGAACATCGCGCCGTAGCCCAGCGCCTGCCCCTTGACCTGGAAGCCCAGATCCTGAGACGCCTGTCCCTGGATCTCGTTTATGATGCTTACGCCCAGGCCGATGGAACGAATGGGGTCGTCGGCGCGGACGATGGCGGGGAAGGCGGTGATCGCGGCGCCGGCGGCGGCCGCCTTGGCCGAGGTGCCGACGAACTCGCGCCGGGTCAGCCGCTTCGGTTGCGTTCCACCTGAGTTGTGTTCATGCTCTTTCTTCATGTTCTCACTCCCATTGCTCTTGTAGCTTTCCACGGGTGGTCACGATCGAATGGGTGGCCCGCGTGCGTGCACGGGCCGTTGTCGTCGCTGAATCGTCGACCGCTTCGCGTGGACCTTAGCGCAAGCCCGCGGGTTTTGGAATCGCCGGTCGGGCGCCGGGGCCGCCCGCGAGCGCGTTACCTGACTCTTACGCGCAGATACTCGCGGTGAGTGTCCTCATCAAGAACGGCAGAGTCGTCACCGCGGTGGACGATTACCACGCCGACATCTACGTCGACGGCGAGGTCGTGGCCCTGATCGGTCGGGATCTCGTGATCGAAGCCGATACGGTGGTCGATGCGACGGGCAAGCTGGTCGTTCCCGGCGGAGTGGATCCCCACACCCACATGCAACTGCCATTCGGCGGCACCACCACTTCCGACACCTTCGAGACCGGCACCCGGGCGGCGGCCCACGGCGGCACGACCTGCATCATCGATTTCGCGGTGCAGTCGCGGGGCATGTCCACCCTCGAGGCGCTCGACATCTGGCACGCGAAGGCCGCCGGCACGACCGCGGTGGACTACGCCTTCCACATGATCATCACCGATCTGCCGACCCACCGCCTTCCGGAGATGCGCCGCCTCGCCGACGACGGCGTCACGAGCTACAAGCTCTTCATGGCGTACCCCGGCGTGATGCTCTCCGACGACGGGACGATCTTTCGCGCCCTGCGCAAGGCGGGCGAAGACGGCACCCTGGTGTGCATGCACGCGGAGAACGGCATCGTCATCGACGAGCTGGTGCGCATCGCGCTCGAGCAGGGAGAAATCTCGCCCAAGCAGCATGCGCTGACCCGGCCCACCCGCCTCGAAGCGGAAGGCGTCCACCGTGCGCTGGCGATCGCCGAGGTCGCCCGCTCTCCCGTGTACATCGTCCACCTCAGTTGCTACGACGCCCTGCACGAGCTGCGCCAGGCACAGATGAGGGGGGTGATGGCCCACGCGGAGACCTGCCCCCAGTACCTGCTGCTCGACGTGAGCGCCTACGACGCACCCGGCTTCGACGGCGCGAAGTACGTGCTCACTCCCCCTCTTCGCGAAGAATGGAACCAGGACGAGCTATGGCGCGCGTTGCGCTACAAGTCTCTCGACGTCATCTCGACCGACCACTGTCCCTTCTGCCTCAAGGAGCAGAAGGAGCTCGGCCGGAGCGACTTCAGCAAGATCCCGAACGGCGGCCCCGGAGTCGAGAACCGCATGAGCCTCATCTACCATCACGGCGTGAGCGGCGGCCGCATCGACCTCAATCGCTTCGTCGAGCTCACCTCGACCGCGGCGGCCAAGATCTTCGGGCTCTTCCCGAAGAAGGGAACCATCGCGGTGGGAAGCGACGCCGACATCGTGATCTTCGACCCGGAGCGCGAGGAAACGATCAGCGTCCACAACCCGCGGACCCATCACATGAACATCGACTACTCCGCCTACGAGGGGTTCAGGGTGAAGGGGTACACGGAGACGGTGCTCTCCCGCGGGAAGGTCGTCATCGAGCGTGGCGAGTACGTCGGACGCCCCGGGGACGGGTCCTTCGTCAAGCGCGGCCCCTACGGGGGCATCCACGCCTGAGTTCCGAAGCGCTCGGAGCGCGGCGTCGTCAGGCGCTCTGGGTCTCCGTCCGGATGACCTTCAGGAGCCAGAAGATCACGCAGAAGATGGCGGTGACGATGACGAGCGCGACGAGCGCTCCGAGTCGCTTGCCGAACTCCGCGTCGATCGCGTATCCCTCGTGCAGAAGATGGACGCAGAGGATCTGGAGGGCCTGGAGCGTGGCGCCACCGGCGAGGAGGATGGCGGTGAAGGTCGACCCGCGGAGCGAGCTCAGCACCATGGCGTCGACGCTGTGCCGTTTCGCGATGTAGACGCGATAGGCATGCCAGTGGTAGGCGCAGAATCCGATGATGCCGACGATGAGGGCGACCCAGAAGATCACGTTGCCGAAGCTGATGCCGTTGATGACGCGCACGAAGATCTGCTCGAAGGGCGCCGAGTAGTAGAGAAAGAGCAGCACGATGATGAACAGGATGAACCCGACGACGGTCCAGAACCACTGCCATCCGCTCATGCCGCTCTCCGCTCTGTCGTTCCGGCCGGAACACGCCGCGTCATCTCTCCGCCATCGCCTCGCTCCGGCTCGTCGGGCGTCGCGGCATCGAATCTCGGCCCGTCGCCTTTTCTAACCGATCGCTTCCCGGCCATCAATCGCGCGCCCGGTCAGGTTCCGCCCGGCGCCGCCGCGATGAGGAAGATGGCGTACAGGGCCACGAAGATTCCGTCCTTGATCGCGGGAACCAGGTGTCCGCGGGCGCCTCTCTGCGCGACGAGGCTGATGATTTCGAGGACGAAGAACGCCAGTCCAAGGAAGAAGGTCGGCCATACCGTGCTCCACCACGAGATATCGGAGATTTCGGCCGGCGCTTCGCCTTCGTGGAGCCAGCGCCACAGCAGCAGGAGGAGGGGGAGCACGGCGAGGTAGCCGGCGGCAACGAGAAAGCGTCCCCGGAATTGCGTCCGATCGAGCAGCCAGAACACCAGGAAGAAGGCCGCGATGTGGACCACGTCCCAGAAGAAGGCGCGGTAGTTCTCGCGATCGGTGAATTGCTCCAGGTTCAGGAAGCCGAGCACCAGCGCGATGACGATGAGGTCGCAGAGCAGCCACTCCCGAAACCCCTCCGCCCGTCCCTTGGGGGCCCAGCTTCGGGTCGCCTTGTCGAAGAGGAGGACGAGGGCCACCGCGAAGCTCGCCGGGTAGAGCACCCGAAGGACGAGGACCGCCTGCCCGGGGGGATCCAGGTATGTCCACCCGAGAACGAGCACTCCGAGCGCGAGCAGCAGCAACCCGAGGAGCCGGGCCGCGGCCGGGCTTCCGACCGTCGTGGATTCCGTCGCGGCAGTGTCCGGGACGGCGCCGGTATCGCCGCGTTGCGCCACGCGCGCAATGAGGAACACGACGAGAAAGACCAGCGCGAGCGCGGCGCCGGCCAGCATGACCCCCAGGAACACGCCTGATCGAGTCTCCGTTCTCCAGCCTCGGCCTGCCCCCAGTTCCGGACTCCACTCCAGGGCGACGGCGAGCGCGAGCGCGACGAGGACCGCGAGCAGCACGATCGCGAGCAGCACTTCGAACCACCGGGGCTTGGGAACTCGCGCGCTACGCGCCGCCTCCCGGCCGCGCTCGCGTCCGAGGTGGACCGCCGCGATCACCACGAGCACCGCAGCGGCCACCGCGAGGGTGGCCAGCGCGACGATAGCGAGCGGAGTCATGGGCGCATCCCCGCGCGTGCGACGTTCCGCCCGGTCCGATGCCGCGGCATCCCGGTGGCGAAGCGCGCCATGAACTCCCCGGCGAAGAGGCAGAGGCTCCGCCTCGCCGGTGCGAACGAGAGGAGCGGAATGTCGGGGAAGAGGGCGCAGTGGCGGGCCGGGGCCTCGCCGACGGGGTAGCAGAGCGGGGTGTCGGAGCGCATGGGGCCGATTCTATCTGCGCAGGGGCTTTGGCCACCTCTGCGACGGGGCCAGGACGGAAGGGCGCAGTCTAGCCGCAACATCTCCCCGCTTTCCTGCTGCGGGCGCCAATGTGCTCGCGTTATCGGGCCGTACTCCCTCGAGCCGCTTCGACGTAGCGTCGGCTACCTGCTGCGCTACGCTATCTCTGCTTCGCTTGCAGGCCGGGGCAAGCCATCCTGGCTTGCCCGCTCGCCGGGACGAAGTGCCACCGGCACTTCGTCTGACTCCGGCTCGCCCTTCAGCGCCTCTCGGTCCGTGCGACCCACTACCACCGCATCTTGGCGCCCGAAGCTACCGAAAACCGGCGAGATGTTGCGGCTAGATCCAGCGCGCCGCCCACATGCCGGCGAGCACCGCGACGAGACAGAGCACGTTGTTTGCCAGCACGTTCGCCGCCGCGGCGCCCCACTCGCCCTGCTCGAAGAGGCGGAGCGTCTCGTAGGCATAGCTCGAGAAGGTGGTGAACGAGCCGCAGAAGCCCACTGCGACGAGCAGGCGAAGCGTCGGATCGCCCACTGCACGCGCGCTCAACAATGCGAAGAAAAAGCCGAGCACCAGACTCCCGCACAGGTTGGCGATCAGGGTGCCGTAGGGCCACGCGGGATCGAGATAGCGGGCGCTCAGCAGTCCCACCCCGTAGCGGGCATTGGCGCCGGCGAAGGCCCCGCCTCCCACCAGCATCACCTCCTTCAACATCGTTGCCGTCCTCCGGCCGCGCCCTCAGCGCGCCCCGCTCCAGTCACGCTTCAGCCCTCGTCGCGTCCCGAGACCGCCGTTCTCGTCCATGCAGATGTCCACCCGGTATCCGCCGCGTCGCGCCGCCGCCAGTGCGCCACGCATCCGGGCCCGGGCCTCCGGGCCGGCATTCTTCATCTTGGAGAGACCGAGGAGGGTCAGGCCGTAGTCGCCGCATTCGGGACAGGACACCTTCAGGTAGGGCGCATGCTGCCCTTTCCACACCCGCACCGGGCCGGTGCACACGACGCACTTACTGATGTCTGTCTCCCCTCACGGACGAAGTCCACGCCCTCATTCGTGCGGAAGTTGCTCCGATGGACAAGGATACATTGACGATCACCCTGTCGGGTGAGAGGGACGACTTGGTCTGATCCTGATCTCGATGTAGGCGCGGTTCCGGTAGCGTCCGAAGAGCTTGGAGAAGAAGGTGGTGACGATCATCTGCCACCCGTACTTTCTGCGCAGCGCGACGAGCGCCGCATCGATGAGGCGGGCATCCGTGAGCACCCGGGCCTCGGCCTCGAGCCAGTCACTGGTGATCTTGCCGGTCGGGCCGCAGGCCGCCAGGCGCACCGCCGGGTTTGCACGTATGCGCTTTACCTTCCCTGCCTTCGACTCACTGAACAGGTAGAAGCGATCGCGGTGACGCGCAAGCCAGACCGGTGTCGGCACCGTTTTGCCGTTGCGTCTGAAGGTCGCGAGACTGACGTAGCGCTCGGTGGCCGGATCAAACGGCAAAGAGGGTGCGAAGTCGATCATCGGTGCTGTCCTGGTCGGTCCTGGTTACGCATGATCCTGCCCTCTCCACTCCGTGCCCTCGGCCCGAAGCGGAGTTCGATCCTGGAATCGGCGGGCCGTGAAGCCCCATCGGGCGCAGCGACCCGCCATGCGCTACCCCGGCAGACAATCCCTTCGATCGTGCAGCTTTCCGGACCATCGACCGGCCCTTCGGCCGCTTCACCTCACGCCGCTTTCGGCACCGGGAGGATGGGGGCGTCGGCGTCGAAGCGGCGGCCGGCGCGCAGGCAGAAGAGCGGCCGCAGCATGCGCTCGGCCGTGACCCGGTTGCCGTCGTTGTCGCCGAGCGTCCAGCGACCGCGTTCGTCCGCGAGGACGGTGACATCCGCGACACCGCCCGGCGCGAGGGTGCCGAGCTCCCCGGCGACACCGAGCCCTTCCGCGGCGCGGGAGCTCACCATCGGGATCACCTCCTCCAGCGAGAGCCCGAGCGCCAGCAACTCGACCATCGCATGGGTGAGGCTGAAGCGGGCATCGCTCCCGAAGGGCGCCATCTCCGGATCCGGGTGCTCGGCCGGCGTTCCGGGATCGATGGGCTTGAGAGTGTTGTAGCCGTGCAGGTCGGCGCCGAGCGTGGTGGGCACGATGCCCGCGTCGAGCACCTTGCGCGCCACCTCGAAGCTGAAGTGGCTGCCGTGGCCGACATCGACGCGCACCCCGCGCGAGAGCGCCTCGCTCACGATGGGATGCACCCTCCCATTCCGGTCCACGAAGCCGCCGGGATGGCGGGTGAAGGGATGGGCCATGATGTCGCCGGGCTCGAGCAGCTCGGCCACGTCGGGCAGGATGGTGTCGATGTCGTAGTGCACCCGCGGGTTCTCCGGGGCCGGGAAGAGCTCTCCGAAGTGGACGTAGAGGGGCACGCCGGTCGCGCGCGAAGCGGCCTTTGCCTTGCGGATCTTGTCGAGCCCGTAGATCGACATGCTGCCGATCTCCGCGTTCACCTTGATGCCCTTGACGAAGCCGCGGTTGGCCTCGATGCAGGCGATGCAGAGATCGACGTCGATGCCGGCGCCGTAGACCTCGGGCGAGAGGTGGCCCTCGCCCGCGGGATAGATGGAGATGAACGAATAGATCCGGGTTTCCGCCGGCTCGACGATGAAGCGCCGGAAGGCGCCCATCGACATGTAGCTCGCCCCGCCGAGGTCGACCACCGTCGTCGTGCCCGAGTGCACGCCGACGAGGTCGGGGTTGAGGCCGAATCGGCCGACCGCGTGCTCGAAGACGTGGGCATGGGTGTCGATCAAGCCGGGGAGCACGAGCCGTCCGCTTGCGTCAATGATTTCGCGTGCGGCGTCGGCCCCGACATCCGCTTCGACTGCGGCGATGCGCCCGGCCTGCACCGCGACATCGCACGGTCCGTCCACACCTGCGGCGGGGTCGATGACCCGCCCGCCCTTCAGTACCAGGTCGTAAGCGGTCGCCATGATGCGTTCCCCCGTTACGCGCGGCAGAATCGACCCGTAGACGCTACCATGGAGTTGCCGGCCGCGCACTCGACGACATCGCTGCTCGAGGAGAGGGGCGCGGGGGACGGCGCACTGTAACGGCCCTAGTGTCTACGATCACGGTGTTGTCCCTCCGCCGGTTGAAACATCGCTCGCGCCGCGAAGATTGATGTCGGCAAAGCATGCGAAGTCCTCCGCGTTCCGGGTGACCAGGGTGCGTATGCCGTGTGTCGCCATCGTGGCGGGTTCGCGATGATCCCTGAAGCGGCCTCGTGTTCGGCCGGGTTCTGCGCCGCCAGGGCGGTCTCCCCTGCCCCATGGCCCCCGGCTGGTCATGCAGGGCGCGGGTCCCCGTCCTGCAAGGTCTTGAAGGCCCGCTCGGCGAATCCGGCTCCGGCCTGCTCGTAATAGTTGTAGGTGGTGGTGCAGCCGCAGGTGAGGAGCTCGCCGGCTTCCTCGGGGTAGACGTTGGTCGCGCTCAGGAGCCCCCGGTAGCCGGCGCGGCGGATCTCGGTGATCGCGAAGCGCTTCGCGTCGAGGTCGGGCACCGCCAGCAGTATCGCGCTCAGGCCGTCGAGGCGCAGGCGGTGCCACAGGTCCGGGTCCTCGGCGTCACCGTAGACCACGCGACGCCCTTCGGCGAGATGCCGCTGGACCTCTCCCGGATCGGAGTCCAGGCCGACGACGCGCATCCCCCGTTCCCTCAGCAGCTCGTAGGCGCCGAGGCCGACCCGGCCCATGCCGAAGATCATGACATCCGCCGCGCCGATGGAGATCGGCTCATCGTCCGGATGCCGTTGCCGGCGTTCGAGGCGCGAGACGAGCGGCGAGAGCCGTGCATAGATCGCGTGCGATGCGCGATTGAGCGGGGCGGAGATCGCGAACGAGAGCGCGACGGTGATCGCCAGTGCGACCACCCAGCTCTCGGGCAGCAGGCTGCGTGCGGCTCCGGCCTGCACCACGATCAGTCCGAACTCGCTGTAGTTGGTCAGCGCGAGGCCGGCCAGCACCCCGCTGCGCGCCCGGAGCTTGAACCCGACGAGCAGTCCGTAGAACAGCAGGCCCTTGAGCGGCAGCAGGGCGAGGGCGAGGAGCGCGAAGACCAGGACCTCGCCATCGGGCAGGCCGGACATGCCGATGAGCAGGAAGAACCCGACGAGAAAGGCTTCCTTCAATCCCCACAGCGCGTCCTGCAGCTCCTGCGCCTTCGGGTGGTCCGCGAGCAGGCTGCCGAGCACCAGCGCCCCGAGCTCGCCGCTCAGCCCGAGTGCTTCGAAGCCGAAGCCGCCCGCGAGCGCGAGGCCGATGCCGAGCAGCAGCAGTATCTCCCCGCGGCCGGCGATGTCGAGAAGCCGGTGGACGAGACGACGCGCGGGAAGGAGCGCGACCAGCGCGACCGCCCAAGGCGACGGAGCCGTCCCCTGCGAAAACGCGAGCACCGCGATGGCGGCCAGGTCCTGAATGATGAGGATCCCGATCGCGACCCGGCCGTGGAACGCGCGAAGCTCGCGTTTCTCGTCGAGCGACTTCGCCGCGACCACGGTACTCGAGAAGCCGAGAGCGCAGGCGACGAGCAGCGCGACGACCCAGCCGGTGCCGAGCCCGTAGACGAGGAGGACGCCGAGCAGCGCGGTGGATACCGCGAGATGGACCAGCGCGGTGCCCCAGACTTCGGCGCGCACGACGTTGCGCAGGCGCACCTTCATCCCCACCGTGAACAGCATGAGCAGCACGCCGGCGTGCGCGATGGCCTCGAGCCCGTCGGGTTCGGCGAACCCGCCCGCATTGAGGGCGAAGCCCGCCGCGAGAAAGCCGACGAGCGGCGGCATGCCGAGAGAGCGGGCGGCGAGGCCCAGGACGAACGCGCAGGCGATGTAGATCCCGACCATGTTCAGCCTCCGGCGCTTCGCTTCCCGGCGGAACGTGGTGGATTATGGAGCCGTAGGCGTCGAGCGTCCCCCACGCTCGCGCAGGAACTCGTTGAGCACGCGCCCGGTGTGGGAGCGGCGCGTGCGGCGGGCGACCTGGGCGGGCGATCCGCTCGCGACGATGCGCCCGCCGCCGTCGCCGCCTTCGGGGCCGAGGTCGATGATGTAGTCCGCCTCCGCGATGATGTCGAGGTTGTGCTCGATGACCACCACCGTGTTGCCGGCATCGACGAGGCGGTGCAGGACTTCGATGAGCTTCGCGACGTCGGCCATGTGCAGGCCGATGGTGGGCTCGTCCAGCACGTAGAGGGAGTGCGTGTCCCGCTTGGGCGCGGCCTTGCGCACGCCCTTCTTTCCACGGACGCGCACCGGATCCGCGGGTCGCGTCTTCGCGAGCTCGGTGACGAGCTTGATGCGCTGCGCCTCGCCGCCGCTCAGGGTGGGGCTCGGCTGGCCGAGGGTCAGGTAGCCGAGCCCGACGTCCTGAAGGAGCCGCAGCGAGTGGTGCACGGAGCGGTGCGCGGCGAAGAACTCGACCGCCTGGTCCACGTTCATGCTGAGGACGTCGGCGATGCTCCGGTCCCGGAAGGACACCGACAGGGTCTCGGGATTGAAGCGGGCTCCCCTGCAGGTGTCGCAGGAGATCTTCACATCGGGCAGGAAGCTCATCGCGATGCGGCGCATCCCCTGGCCTTCGCAGGTCTCGCAACGCCCCCCGGTCACGTTGAACGAGAAGCGTCCCGCTCCGTAGCCCCGGATGCGGCTCTCGGTGGTCTCGGCGAAGAGGCGCCGGATATGGTCCATCACCCCGACGTAGGTCGCAGGGCAGGAACGGGGCGTCTTGCCGATCGGGGTCTGGTCGACTTCGAGCACCCGTGAGACGCCCTCCCACCCGCTGAGCTCCCGGCATCCCCGCAGGGGCGGGGGGCGGCCCCCGCGGCGTCGGCGCGCCCCCAGGCGCCGGGCGAGGTTCTCGAGCAGCACCGCGCGCACGAGCGAGCTCTTGCCGCTGCCGCTCACTCCGGTCACGCAGGTCATGCGGCCGAGCGGAAAGCTCGCGTCGAGACCATCGAGGTTGTTGAGGTCGGCGCCCGCGATTCGGACGGCGCCGTTCTCCCCGTTGCGGCCGGAACCGTTGCGCGTCCGCCGCGCGTGGCGCAGCGGCTCGGCGAGGAAGCGCCCGGTCACCGAGCGGGGATCGCCGAGCAGCTCCGCGACGCTGCCCGCGGCGACCACGTGCCCGCCGTTGCGGCCCGCGCCGGGCCCTAAGTCGATGATGTGCTCGGCCTGCCGGATGGTCTCCTCGTCGTGCTCCACCACGACCACCGTGTTCCCCTTCTTCTCGAGGCGCCGCAGGGTATCGAGCAGCATCCGGTTGTCGCGGGTGTGCAGGCCGATGGTGGGCTCGTCGAGGATGTAGCACACCCCGCGCAGATTGGAGCCGAGCGATGCGGCGAGGCGGATGCGCTGCGCCTCGCCGCCGCTCAAGGTCGGCGCGGCGCGGTCGAGGGTGAGGTACCCGAGCCCGACCTGGCGCAGGAAGTGCAGGCGCGAGCGGAGCTCGCTCCGGATGTCGCGCGCGATCGCCTCCTCTCGCGGGTCGAGCTCCAGAGCGCCGAGGAAACGGTTCGCGTCCTCCACCGAGAGGGCGGTGAGCTCGGCGATGTTGTGGCCCTGGAAGCGCACCGCCAGCGCCTCCGGGCGCAGGCGGTCTCCGTTGCAGCTTCGGCAGGCGATGTCTTCCGCCTCCCACCACTCGTTCCACCAGCGTTCCTCGCCGGTCTGCTCCGCGTCGAAGCCCGCGAGCTCCAGCCCGGTGCCGTAGCAGTCGCCGCACCAGCCGTGCTTGGAGTTGAAGGAGAAGAGGCGCGGGTCCGGTTCGGGGAAGCTCCGCCCGCAGCTCGGACAGGCGCGGCGGGTGGAGAAGATGCGGTCCGTGCCGTTCCGACCCGCCTCGGCGTCGTTGCACGCCACCTTGACGAGGCCCTTCCCGAAGTCCAGGGCGCGGGCGAGCACTTCCCGCAGCTCCCGTTCCCGGGCAGGGCCGACCTCCACCTCGCCGGCGGAGAGCTCGATGTCGTGCTCCCGGAAGCGGTCGAGGCGCGGCCACGCGTCGGTCGGCAGCCATTCCCCGTCCACCCGGAGGTGGGAGAAGCCCTTGCCCGCCGCCCACTTGGCGAGGTCGGTGTAGTAACCCTTGCGGGCGACCACCAGGGGGCTCAGCAGCGTCGCCCGCCGGCCCCGGTAGTCGGCGAGGATGCGCGCGAGCACCGCCTCCGGGGTCTGGGCTTCGATGGCGATGTCGCAGTCCGGACAGTGCCAGATCCCCAGCTTGACGAAGAGCAGGCGCAGGAAATGGTAGAGCTCGGTGAGGGTGGCCACCGTGCTCTTGCGCCCGCCACGGCTGGTGCGCTGCTCGATCGCGACGGTGGGCGGCACGCCGAGGATCGCGTCCACGTCCGGGCGCGACGAAGGCTGCACGAACTGCCGCGCATAGGCGTTCAGCGATTCGAGGTAGCGGCGCTGCCCCTCCGCGAACAGGATGTCGAAGGCGACGGTGCTCTTGCCGCTCCCGCTGATGCCGGTGATGACGGTGAAGCGGTCGCGCGGGATGTCGAGGTCGATGTCCTTGAGATTGTGCTCGCGCGCCCGGTGCACCGATATCGCATTGTCCCGCCCGGTGCTCCGGTAGCGGGCGGGACTCTCCGCAACCCGCGTCGCCCTCGCGACGGCGTGCTCCGCCGCCGCGAGGGCGGCGCCGGTGTGGCTGCGGGGACAGCGCATTAGATCGGCGGGAGGGCCGGAGAAGATCAGCTCGCCGCCCGCGTCTCCGCCTTCCGGTCCGAGGTCGATCACCCAGTCCGCGGCTCGGACCACGTCGAGGTTGTGTTCGATGATCACCAGGGAGTGGCCTTCGTCGACGAGGCGGCGCAGTGCCCCGAGCAGGGTGGAGATGTCGTCGAAGTGAAGCCCGGTGGTCGGTTCGTCGAGAAGGAAGAGGGTGCCTCGATCCCGGTCCACGCCCGCTTTGCGGGCCTTGGCGAGGTGGCCGGCGAGCTTGAGGCGTTGCGCCTCGCCGCCGCTCAGGGAGGGCACCGGCTGGCCGAGCTGCATGTACTCGAGGCCCACCGCCACCAGGGGCTCAAGCGCCCGCTCCACTTCCGGGTGCTCACGGAAGAAGGCGATCGCCTGCGCCGCGGTCATCGCGAGCACGTCGGCGATGGAGCAGGCTCGTCCCCCGCCTCCCCGTCCCGCATCCGGCGGCAGCACCGTGACCTCGAGCACTTCGGGGCGGTAGCGCCGGCCGTCACAGTCCGGGCAGCGCAGGTAGACGTCGCTCAGGAACTGCATCTCGATGTGCTCGAAGCCGGTGCCCCCGCAGGTGGGACAGCGCCCCCGGCCCGAGTTGAAGCTGAAGGTCCCCGCGGTGTAGCCGCGCTCGGCCGCGAGGGGCTCGCGCGCGAACACCTTGCGGATGGCGTCCAGCGCACCGACGTAGCTCGCGGGGTTGGAACGCGCGGTCTTGCCGATCGGGGACTGGTCGATCATCACCACGTCCCCGACCTGCTCGTGGCCGCGGATCTCGCGGTGCGCGCCCGCGGGGTCCGACGCCTTGCCGCCGAGCTTGCGCAGGCCCCGGTAGCAGATGTCCTCGACCAGCGTCGACTTGCCCGAGCCGCTCACCCCGGTGACGCAGACGAGGCGGCGCAGCGGAATGCGTACGTCGACACTCTTCAGGTTGTGCTCGGCCGCACCGAGGACTTCGAGGCCGCTGGCGTCCGGAACGCGCTCCGAAGCGGCGCGCTCCGAGACGCGTTTCTCGGCGCGCAGGTACTGCGCGGTCAGCGACGGGCCGTGCCCGAGCAGCGCGGCGGGCGGGCCGAAGAACACCACCTCGCCGCCGCGCTCCCCCGGCCCCGGCCCGATGTCGAGCACCCGGTCGGCGGCGAGCATGACCTGCGCATCGTGCTCCACCACGAGCAGGGTGTTGCCGGCGTCGCGCAGCCGGTGCAGGACGTCGACCACGCGCTGCATGTCGCGCGTGTGCAGCCCGATGCTCGGCTCGTCGAGCACGAAGAGGGCGTTGACGAGCGAAGTGCCGAGCGCGGTGGTGAGATTGATGCGCTGCACCTCCCCACCGCTCAAGGAGCGCGACTGGCGATCGAGGGTGAGGTAACCGAGCCCCACGCTCACGAGATAGCGCAGCCGGGCGCGGATCTCGTCGAGGAGGAGGACCGTCGCCTCGTCCATCGGCGCGGGGAGGCGGACCGATTCGAAGAGGCGGGCGCAGGCTTCCAGCGGCAGCAGCGCTACGTCGTGGATGGTCAGCCCGGGCAGCTCGCGCAGACGGGCCTCGCTCAGGGCGCTGCCCGCAGGCCGGAAGCGGGGCCTGTCGCCCAGCGCCCGCTCCGCGTCGGCGGCGTCGCCCACGCGCCAGTCCAGCGCCGCCGGCTTGAGGCGGGCGCCTCTGCAATCCGGGCAGGGGTTGTAGGCGCGGTACTTCGAGAGCAGCACCCGGATGTGCATCTTGTAGCTCTTGGTCTCGAGCCAGTCGAAGAAGCGCCGCACCCCGTACCACACGCCGCCTCTCCTGCGCCAGGAGCCCTCGCCTTCGATCACCCAGCGGCGGTGGCGCTTCGCCAGACGCCGCCAGGGGCGGTCCGTCGGCACTTCGCGCTTGCGCGCGTAGCGCATCAGGTCGCGCTGGCAGCTCCGGTAGCTCTTGCCCTGCCAGACCTTGACCGCGCCTTCCGCGAGGCTCAGGCCAGCGTCCGGTATGACGAGGTCGTAGTCGATGCCCATGGTGCGGCCGAAACCGCGGCAGGTCTCGCAGGCGCCGACCGGAGAGTTGAAGGAGAAGAGATTGGGGATCGGCTCCTCGTAGTGCTCCCCGCACTTCGGGCACGCGAGCGCGCTCGAGTAGTCCCGGGCCTCCGCCGCCTCGCCCTGCGCGTCGAGGCGATGAACGCGCAGCGTCCCCCGGCCGCGCCGCAGCGCCGCCTCGAGCGCCTCGGCGATGCGCCCGCGGTTCGCGGAGGTGAGCCGTACCCGGTCCTGGATGACCTCGAGGCGCTCGCCCTCCCGCCGGTGGATGCGCGCGTAACCCTGGCGGGCGAGCAGGTGCTCCACTTCCTCCGTGCTGAAGTTCGCAGGCACCTCGATGGTGAAGGTGACGACGACCCGCGGCGGCGGCTCGACGGCGCCGAAGCGACGGAGCAAGTCTTCGATGATGCTCTGGGGAGAGTCCCGGCGGATCGCATCCCCGCAGCCGCGGCAACAGAGGCGCGAGGCGCGGGCGAAGAGCAGCTTGAGGTGATCGTTCAGCTCCGTCATGGTGCCCACGGTGGAGCGCGAGGTGCGCACCGGGTTGGTCTGATCGATCGCGATGGCGGGCGGGATCCCCTCGATCGCGTCGCAGCTCGGCTTGTCCATGCGGTCGAGGAACTGCCGCGCGTAGGGAGAGAAAGTCTCCACGTAGCGGCGCTGCCCCTCGGAGTACACGGTGTCGAAGGCGAGCGAGGACTTGCCCGAGCCGCTCACTCCGGTAATCACCGTCAACTGGTTGAGCGGAAACTGCAGATCCAGGTTCTTGAGGTTGTTCTGCCGGGCGCCCCGGACGTGGATGAAGCCGGGAGATGCGGGCGGCGCGCCTGCGTCTTCGAGAGACCCGGAAGGGGCGGCGGCGTCGCCGGCACCCCGCCGAGCGTTGCGACCGTGGATCTTCTCGGACCTCTGCCCGGGGCGCCGCGTCGCCCCGGGGCTCGATCTGCTCATCGGTGGCCCGCCTGCTCGTGCGCGCGGGCTTCGCCGAGCAGGTCGAGGCGAAGCAGGTTGAGCAGGCTGATGGTCGCGTACTCGCGCACCCGGATGCGGTCGCCGGGCAGGTGGACCTGCTCGCGATGGGTGCCGGCGGCGGTGGCGATTCCGAGGTGGACGGTGCCGCGCGCTTCCTCCTCCCGCGACGCGGCGGGCGCATTCGCGAGCCCGATGTCCGCGGCGAAACGGGCGCGGGCGGCCTCGGCGAGCGCCGCCGCCGCGTCCGGGCCTTTGGCGCCCGGAGCGCCCGCGCCCCTCGCCGCTGCGTCGTTGGGGGTGACGAGCACGCCTGCGAGCACGTCCTCCGCGCCCGGCACCGCGCACAGCCGCGCGCTCATCAGGCCGCCGGTCGCGGCTTCGACGAGCGCCATGCGCTGCCCCCGCGCCGCGAGCATCGCGACGATGGTCGCCTCCATGTTGTCGCCGTCGACCGCGAACACGAGCCGGCCGAGCCGTTCGCGCAGCCGCTCCTCCTCCTGAGCGAGCAGGGCCTCGGCCGCGCCCGCGTCCTCCGCCTTGGCGGTGATGCGCACCTTGATGCCCTCGACGCCGCTCGCGAGGAACGCGAGCGTCGGGTTGCCGAGGCGGTCGAGTTCCGCGATGCGAGCGCCAAGCGTCTCCGCGAGCCCGGACTCGCTCTCGCCCCAGGTGCGCAGCACCCGGCTCTTGATCACCGAGCGCAACCCCGCGCGGCGGCGCAGGTCGGCGCGGATGGTGCCCTCGAACATCTCGCGCAGCTCGTAGGGCACTCCCGGCACCGCGTAGATCACCTGCTCACCCACCGGGCAGATGAGGCCGGGGGCAGTGCCCGGCATCTGCGCGATGATCGCAGCGCCGGCAGGCACGTCCGCTTGGCGCAGGTTGTTCTCCGGCATCCGGCGCCCGCGGGCGCCGAAGCGGGCGCGGATGCGTTCCCCGATCTCGGGGTGACGCTCGAGCTCCACTCCCATGACCTCGGCGATCGCCTCGCGGGTGATGTCGTCCTGGGTGGGGCCGAGCCCCCCGCAGACGATCACCGCGTCGCTGCGCGAGAGCGCGAGGCGCAGGCTCGCCACGATGCGTTCGTGGTTGTCGCCGACCTTGGTCTGGAAGTGCGAGTCGATGCCGGCGAGCGCGAGCTGCTCGCCGAGCCAGGAAGAGTTCGTATCGACGATCTGGCCGAGCAGCAGCTCGGTGCCGATCGCCACCACCTCGCAGCGCATCGCGGACCGATCCGGGGAAAGGGCGAGTGTCCCCGACGCCCCGCGCTCTCCGCAAGCGGGGGAAGCGACGGCGCTTCACGATCACGGGGGCCGGGGGAGTCGCAGGTCCGGGGAATGGCGGGTACGCCCGATACAATCGGACTCTCGGGCAATGGGCCCGCGTCTTGTGCCGACCGGACATGAACACGATCACCGGCCGTTCCGCGTTTCTCGCTCTGCTCGAGGACGAAGGGGTGACGCACCTCTTCGGCAACCCGGGCACCACCGAGCTGCCGATCATGGACGCCCTGCCCGAGCACCCCGCGCTTCGCTACGTGCTGGGGTTGCAGGAAGGGGTCGTGCTGTCGATGGCCGACGGCTTCGCCCGCGCCACGCGGCGCCTCGCCGCGTGCAACGTGCACGTCGCGCCGGGGCTCGGGAACGCGATGGGCGCCCTCTACAACGCGAAGTGGTGCGGCTCCCCGGTCCTCGTCACGGCGGGACAGCAAGAGCAGGGGCACGGCCTCACCGAGCCGCTCCTCTCCGGGCCCCTCGTCGAGATGGCGGCGCCGCTCTGCAAGTGGGTGGTGGAGGTGACCCGCCTCGCCGACCTGCCCCGCATCGTGCGCCGGGCCGCCAAGGTCGCGCTCGCCCCTCCCACCGGACCGGTGTTCCTCTCCCTGCCCGGCGACATCCTGAACGATCGCGCCGCGCTCGACCTGGGCCGGGCGACCCGGGTCGACGCGTGCAGTCGCCCTTCGGACGACGCCATCGAAGGCTTGGCGCGGCGCCTGCTCGCCGCGCGCAGTCCGGCGATCATCTGCGGACACGAAATCGTCGCCGCCAGCGCGTGGGCGGAGACCGCAGGCTTGAGCGAGCGCATCGGCGCGCCCGTCTACCAGCAGACGGTACCCCACGGGGCGCACTTTCCGTCCGAGCATCCTGCGTTCATGGGCTCGCTAGGGCGCGAGCAGGCGAGCGTGCGCGCTGCCCTCGCCCCTCACGATCTTCTGGTCTGCATAGGCGCGGACGTGCTGTGCATGTCGGTGTGGAGCGACATCGACCCGATGCCGGAAGGCCTCCCTTTGGTGCAAATCGGGCTCGCGGACTGGGAGATGGGCAAGAACTATCCGGCCGAGATCGCCCTTCGTGCCGACGTGGGCGAGACCCTGCGGGCGCTTCAGCCCGTCCTGTCGCGGCTCACGGACAGGGGCTGCCGTGCCCGGGCCGCGGAACGCCTCGCGGCGCTCCGCCCCCGCAACTGGTCGGCCCGCCGGGAAGCGGAGCGGGACCGGGCACTGAGTGCGGCCGCCGCAACCCCCATCGATCCCGCCTGGCTCATGCTCGCGCTTGTGGACGCAATTCCGCCCGACGCGGTGGTGGTCGATGAGGGGCTCGTGACCTCCCGTCCCTTGCTCAACCTCTACCCTTTCCGCGACCGCGATTCCTACTACGGGCTCGCAAGCGGCGGGATCGGCTTTGCCATCGGAGGAGCGATCGGCATCTCGCTTGCCCACCCGGAGCGGCGGGTGGTCGCGATCATCGGCGACGGGAGCGCGATGTACGGGGTGCAGGCGCTGTGGACCGCCGCCCACCTCGACCTTCCCATCACCTACGTAATCGCCAACAACCGCGGCTACCGGATTCTCAAGGAGCGCATCGTCGCCTACGGCGGACGGGAATCGTTCACCGGCATGGATCTCCACGATCCGGAGATCGATTTCGCCGCCCTGGCCGAAAGCCTCGGTGTCCCCGCCCAGCGGGTCTCGGCGCCGGACGAGATTGCCGGCGCGATGCGCGAGGCGCTGGAAAGGCCCGGACCGATGCTGCTCGATGTCGCGGTGGCGGAGGGCTTTTGACCCTCGCAAGTTTCGGAGCTATACCGGAACCCGAACGGCCAAAGGGGGAAACGGCAATGCTGAGATCGATGATCCTGACGCTCGCGTTCCTCGCCGGCAGCGCGCCGATTCACGCCGAGGTCACTCACGTCGACAACGCCGCGCTCGAGCGCCTGCTCGAGTCCGGCGTGCCCGTCGTCGACATCCGCACGCCGGAGGAGTGGGACAAGACCGGCATCATCGAGGGGAGTCACCTCCTCACCTTCTTCGATGCCCAGGGCAACTACGATGCCCGGGAGTGGCTGTCGGCGCTCTCCGCCATCGCCGCTCCCGATGCGCCCGTGGCGATCATCTGCCACAGCGGTGGGAGGAGCGACATCGTGAGCCGTTTCCTCGACGGCCAGGTCGGCTACCAGCACGTTCACGACGTGCACGAGGGAATCTCGCAGTGGATCGCGGAGGGGCGCTCGACGGTCGCGCCTTGACGCACCAGTCGGATCCGCACGACACACTGTCAAGAGCGCTGGTCGGAGAGCACCCCCGTGCAAGGGGCATCTTGGCGGGCAGTCCGTCCGCCGAAAGCCCGTCGTCCCTGGAAAGGTGGCTCGGGACGAGGCAGCCGCTGAATACCGTCTGAAGCGCCGAACCGGGATGGGTAGATCAAGCGCAAATGGCGGCAGGGCTCAGTCCGGCGCGTGGTGCGCGTGCCAGTGCCGCGCGATGTCGATGCGCCGGCAGACCCACACGTCCGGGTGTCCTTCCGCGTAGTCGAGAAAACGCTCCAGCGCCGCGCTCCGGCCGGGGCGTCCCACCAGCCGGCAGTGGAGGCCGACCGACATCATCTTCGGACGCGTTCTTCCTTCCCGGTACAGGACGTCGAAAGTGTCCTTGAGGTAGGTGAAGAACTGGTCCCCGCAGTTGAAGCCCTGGGTGTTGGCGAAACGCATGTCGTTGCTGTCGAGGGTGTAGGGGATGACGAGATGAGGCTCGCCCCGCTCGTTGCGCAGCCAGTAGGGCAGGTCGTCGGCATAGGAGTCGGAGTCGTACAGGAATCCGCCCGCCTCCATCACCAGGCGCCGGGTGTTGGGGCTCGTGCGTCCGGTGTACCAGCCGAGCGGCCGGCCGCCGGTGGTGCGGGTATGGATGTCGATGGCCTGGCGGATGTGCTCGCGTTCCTCTTCCTCGTCCATGTGCTGGTACTCGATCCAGCGGTAGCCGTGGCTCGCGATCTCCCACTCCGCCTCGTTCATCGCCGCCACCGCCTCGGGGTTGCGTTCGAGCGCCATCGCCACCCCGTACACGGTCACCGGCACGGCGCGCTCGGTGAACATGCGGTGCAGGCGCCAGAACCCGGCTCGGCTTCCGTACTCGTAGATCGACTCCATGTTCATGTGCCGGGCCCCCGGAAACGGGACCGCGCCCATGATCTCGGAGAGAAAGGCTTCCGATGCGTCGTCGCCGTGCAGGACGCAGTTCTCTCCCCCTTCCTCGTAGTTGATCACGAACTGCAGCGCAAGGCGCGCACCACCGGGCCAGCGGGGATGCGGCGGGTTGCGGCCGTAACCGCGCAGGTCTCGTGGATAGGCTTCGTCCATCGGCGGGGGTCCTTCGGGAAGAGAAGGCGGCGCGGGCATGATAAACGCGGATGCGTTCGCCACGCCTCGCGACGAAGCCCCTCCGCCCGAGGTCCCCGGATACCGGCCCGCCGCGGCGCGAGCGCGGTTCCGGCGCTCGATGCACGACTTCGATCGACATGGCCCGACGATGTCGTTCTTCTGACGAATGGGACATCACTCCATCGCCCCGTTGGGGCCCCGCCTTCTCCAATGCGGAGTGGCGCGAATCTCCGGGGCGCGCACGGCCGGGCCGGCTCGACTGCAAGGGAGCAAACGGGCATGCTCCCGCTCCCTTCCGGTACAGGGTGGAGAACGAGGCGGCATGAAGGAGTTGCTCGCCGGCCCCTTGCGGGTCGTCAACGTAGGGCTCGAGCAGTTCTCGGCCGACCTGCGGGCCGCAGGAGTCGACGTGGCCGATATCGACTGGTCGCCGCCCTCCGCCGCACCATCCGCTCTTGCCGTGGCCGAGCGTCTTGAGGCCGCTTCGCCCCTCGGGGACAGTGTCGATGCCGCCAACCGCGAGGCGGTGGAACGGCTTCTGCGGGGCGACCCGGTGCTCGCCGACGTGCGCCCCGCCGAAGAGGTGGTGCCCGGGATGCGGGACCGCCTCCTGCTCCATGCCGGACCTCCCGTGGGGTGGGATCGCATGTGCGGCCCGATGCGCGGCGCGGTCGCGGGAGCGGCGGTGCTGGAGGGCTGGGCGGACGATCTCGACGCCGCCGCGACGCTCGCGGCCGGGGGTGGACTCGAGTTCGAGCCCAACCATGACCATGACGCCGTAGGGCCGATGACCGGGATCACCACCCGCAGCATGCCGGTGATGGTGGTGGAGAACCGGGCCTTCGGAAACCGTGCCTTCTGCACCCTCAACGAGGGGCTCGGCAAGGTGATGCGCTTCGGCGGCAACGACGCGGAGGTGCGCGAGCGGCTGCGCTGGCTCGAGCGCGCGCTCGGTCCCGCGCTGGGCGCCGCGTTGCGGAGCACGGGAGGGGTTCCGCTGAAGGGCATCGTGGCCCGGGGGCTCAGCGCCGGGGACGAGATGCACCAGCGCAACGTGGCCTGCACCGGGCTGCTCCTGCGAGAGCTCGCGCCCGCGTTGGCCCGTTGTGTTGAGAACCGGGAGACGCTCGCCACCATCCTCGCCTTCATCGCCGGCAACGACCAGTTCTTCCTCAATGTCGCAATGGCGCTCGGCAAGGCGGTGGCGAACCCGGCTTGCGGCGTGAGGGGCTCCTCGGTGGTCACCGCGATGGCGCGCAACGGCACCGACTTCGGCATTCGCCTCTCCGGCACTGGCGACCGGTGGTTCACCGCCCCGGTCGAGATGCCGTGCGGCCTCTACTTCCCCGGATTCACCGAGGCGGACGCGAACCCCGACCTGGGAGACTCCACCATCGTCGAGACGGTGGGGCTCGGTGGCTTCGCGATGGCCGCCGCTCCCGCGGTCGCGGGCTTCGTGGGTGCGGGAAGCGCGGCGCACGCGGCGGGGTTCACCCGCCGCATGTACGAGATCACCTGCACGCGCAACCCGGAATGGACGATACCGGCGCTGGATTTCGCGGGCGTTCCGTCCGGCATCGACGCGCGGCGGGTAGTGGCGAGCGGCATCGCCCCGACCATCAACACCGGGATCGCGCACCGCGAAGCGGGCGTGGGGCAGGTCGGGGCGGGGGTGGTGCGGGCACCCATGGGCTGCTTCGTCCAGGCCCTCTCGGGCCTCGCGGAGACGCTCCCGGAGCACACCGTGGAGATCGACAGGTGAGTACGCCATGTTCAGGGGCTCCGTTCCCGCTCTTGCGGAAGGAACCTCTGCGGTGGATTCCCGCCCCATTCTTCACGGGGGCAGGCTCTTCGCGGGAATGACGGGAGAGGTCCGGGGAAGACGATGACCAGTTCGGATGCTGTTTCCCGTCATTCCCGCGAAGGCGGGAATCCACGAAGAGCTGCGCGTCAGGGGCAGTTTCGCGAAAGCGGCAGCGTGGTCGCCAACCGGGTCCGGCGCGGCTTCTATCTCGACTCGGTGGCGCTCATGCGACTCTCGGTATCGCTCTCCGAGGAGGAAGGCGTGGAGAGCGCCTCCCTCATGATCGGAACGTCTTCGAACCTCCGGATTCTGGACGAGGCAGGTTTGCTGACGATGGACGGGCGCGGCGCCGGGCCCGACGATCTCGTCCTCGCGGTGCGGGCGACGGGGCGGGACGCGCTCGAAGCGGGGCTGAACGCGGCGACGGACGCGCTCGAGCGCGCCGCCGGGCCCGATGAGAGGTCGGATCTTCGCCTTCCGGGACTTCGCTCCGCCCTCGAGGCGCTTCCCGGCGCGAACCTCGCGATCGTCTCGGTCCCCGGTCCCTACGCCGCGCAGGAGGCCCGTCGCGCGCTCCGCCTCGGCCTCAACGTGCTGCTCTTCAGCGATCACGTATCGGTGGAGGACGAGGTCGCGCTCAAGCAGCAAGCGGGCCGGCGGGGGCTCCTGGTGATGGGGCCGGATTGCGGCACCGCGATCATCGGCGGAGTGCCGCTCGCCTTTGCCAACCGGGTCCGGCGCGGCGACATCGGAGTCGTTGCGGCCTCCGGTACCGGCCTGCAGGAGTTCTCGGTGCTCGTTCACCGGGGCGGCGGCGGGATCTCCCACGGCATCGGCGTGGGAGGGAGGGACCTGAGCGACGCGGTCGGGGCGGCGAGCACCCTGGCCACCCTCGACCTGCTCGAAGCGGACGCGGCGACGCGGCACATCGCCATCGTCTCGAAACCGCCCGGACCCCGCACCGAGGCGGCGCTTATCGCCCGCCTCGCCGAGTGCCCCAAGCCGGTGACGCTGTGTCTCGTGGGCCGGGACGAGGCGGCCCTTCCCGCGAACGTGCGCTTCGCTCCCACCCTGCGCGACGCGGCCCGACTCGCGCTCG
>CAYQVB010000061.1:0-56474 GCA_964420925.1 uncultured Ectothiorhodospiraceae bacterium
GACTGGAACCTGATCCCCCCACCCCGGCGGTCCCGCCCCGGAGATCCCCGATGGCATACCGAGACGAAGTCTACTTCCAGGCCCCGGCCGAGCCCGAAGTGCCCTTCAGCGAGGAGGAATTCGCCGGGCGTCTGGAACGCATTCGCACCGCGATGGCGAAGGCGGGCATCGACTGCCTCTTCCTCACTTCGCCGGAGAGCCTCTACTACGTGAGCGGTTACCGGTGCATGTGGTACCAGACCGAGAGCCCGATGGAGTGGCCGCCCTCCAACGGGATTGCGGTGCACGTAGACCACGACCGCTTCATCCACTTCGACACCGAGCGCGAAGCGGTCCTCACCCGCACCTTCACGGTCTCGAAGGACACGCGCTTCTTCCCCCGCGACAGCTACCGGGACGGCACCCGCTTCATCACCGACGAGCTCAAGGCGGAAGGGTGGCTCACGGGCAACGTGGGGCTCGAATTCTGGGCCGGCCGTCCGAACCGGGCGGCGAGCGATCGCTTCCAGGCCGCATTCGAGGCGGCGGGAACCCGGGTCGTGGACGGCAGCGCGATCCTCCGCGAGGTACGCTGGAAGAAGTCCGCGGCCGAGATGGCCTGTCTGCACGAGGCGGCGGGCATCGCGGTCGCAGGGCTCGAACGCGCGCGCGAGGTGATCCGCCCGGGAGTGAGCGAGCTGGAAGTGCAGGGCGAGGTCCTGAACGCGCTCACCGCGGCCGGGGGCGAGATGCCGGCGATGATGCTTCCGGTGCTCTCGGGCGCGAAGACCAACGCCTGCCATGCGGTGGCGACCCGGCGCCGGATGCAGGAGGGGGAGCTCGTGCTGCTCGACCTCGCGGGCGTGCACAAGCGTTACCACGTCAACGCGGGCCGCGCGTTCAGCCTCGGAGAGCCGCGGCCCGAGGTGCGTGACTGCGCGGCGCGCGCGATCGGGGTGATGGACCGGGTACGCGAGTGCCTGCGCCCGAACCTGCCGGTGCGGGAGCTGAACGAGGTGACCCGGCGTCACTACGAGGAGCAGGGCTTGTGGGAGAGCCGGGGCTGGATCGGCGGCTACGAGATGGGGATCGCCTTCTTCCCGGACTGGGTCGGGAACTTCGTCTACGATCCCCTGGCGGAGAAGAACGCGGATCGAGCGTTCGAGCCAGGGACCGCGGTCAACTACGAGGTGCAGGTCTTCCTGCCGCGGCACGCGGGCTGCTTCTTCGCCATCGACACCTTTCTCTTCGGCGACGACGAGGTGACGCTCGCCACCGAGCAGGTGCCCTACGGGCTTACCGTGATCGACTGAGGCGCCGCCTCCGCCCCGGGCACTGGACATGCCGGGAACTCGGTTCGATGATTCGGAGGACGACGGCCGAAGCGAGCACCATGGACTATCAGGCGTTCTTTACCCGCGAACTCGACGCTCTGCGCTCCGAAGGGCGCTACCGGGTGTTCACCGACCTCGAGCGCCGGGCAGGGAGCTTCCCGCGGGCCACCCGGTACGCGGGCGAGGAACGCTCCGAGGTCACCGTGTGGTGCTCCAACGACTACCTGGGGATGGGGCAGCATCCGTCGGTGCTCGCCGCAATGCACGAGGCCCTGGAGCGCTGCGGGGCGGGCGCGGGCGGAACGCGCAACATCTCCGGCACCAACCACTACCACGTGCGCCTCGAGCGCGCGCTCGCGGACCTGCACGGCAAGCCGGCCGCCCTGATCTTCACTTCCGGCTACGTGTCCAACTGGACGAGCCTCGGCACCCTCGCGGCGCGGCTTCCCGGCTGCGTGGTGCTCTCCGACGCCGGCAACCACGCATCGATGATCGAAGGCATCCGCCACAGCCGGGCGGAGAAGCGCATCTTCCGCCACAACGACCCTGAGGACCTCGACCGACACCTCGCCGAGATCGAGCCGGGACGCGCCAAGCTGGTGGCCTTCGAGTCGGTGTACTCGATGGACGGCGATATCGCCCCCATCGCCGAGTTCTGCGAGGTGTCGGAACGCCACGGGGCGATGACATACCTCGACGAAGTACACGCGGTGGGACTCTACGGCCCCCAGGGCGGCGGGGTCGCGGAGCGCGACGAGGTACGCGAGCGCCTCACGGTCATCGAAGGCACGCTGGGCAAGGCGTTCGGGGTCCTCGGCGGCTACATTGCCGCGAGCCGGGAGCTCTGCGACTTCGTGCGCAGCTTCGCCTCCGGCTTCATCTTCACCACCGCCCTGCCGCCGGTGATCGCGGCCGGGGCCCTGGTCAGCATCGAGCACGTACGCGGCGCCGAGACACTGCGCGCGCGCCACCGCGAGCGCGTGGCGAAAGTGCGCGCCGCCTTCGCCGCCGCCCGCCTCCCGGTGCTCGAGAACGAAAGCCACATCGTGCCGGTCATGGTGCGTGACCCCGTCCTCTGCAAGCGCATCAGCGACGAGCTGCTCGAGCGCGACGCCATCTACGTGCAGCCGATCAACTACCCCACCGTGCCCCGCGGCACCGAGCGCCTGCGCTTCACCCCGACTCCTCTGCACAGCGACGAAGACATCGAACGTCTCGTAGCGGCCCTCACACGCATCTGGAACGATATGGGCCTCGAGCTCGCGGCCTGAGGACCTTCCTCAACCTCTCTCGTCGTTCAATCGAAGAGACTGTATCGGATCCAGCAACAGCTCGCACTTCTTACCGATCTCCTGTTGCGGACGTCAATACACCAAGCGCTATCGCGCAGCAGCCGCCGAGCATGCCCGGATACACTTGACCTGTTTGCTCGTATCGGCGATAGACGCACTATTAGTCAACATCGCCCATGCCGCCGGTCATACACCGCGCAAGGATAGAGGAGAGCTGCACTCGATGAAATTCTACTACTTCGCCTATGGCTCAAACATGCTGACCGAACGTCTTCGTGCGCGATGTCCCAGTGCCAACCTCATTGGTAACGCATCCAAAGACAATTACGTTCTGGAATTCAACAAGCGGAGCAAAGATGGTTCAGGAAAGGCTACTCTCCGACGTGAAGCAGGACCGGGTCGCCGAGTGGTTGGTGTGCTGTTCGAAATTGAGAGTACTGAGAAAAAGAGGTTGGATCAGGCAGAAGGACGCGGAAAGGGTTACGATAGATGTGACAGCTTCATTGTGCGGCTTGCCAATGGCGGAGACCCGATCGATACCGCATGCTATGTGGCCACAGAAACTGATCACCATCTGAAACCCTATGACTGGTATTTGGCCTTGGTAGTTGGTGGAGCTCGTGAACACCATCTGGACGAGGAGTACATCGCCCATCTGAGTCAATTCTCTTATGAAGATGACGAATGCTTAGAGCGCCACGAACGTAAGGTAGCCCTGGAAGCATTGGAAAAGTCCGGATTCGTCGATTATAGAAAGTTGATAGACTAAACTGCTCGCCATCCCAAAGAACCAGATCTGGTGTACAGAGTCGATCACTCGGACCAGGTAGCCACTGCCCTGACACCGAGGCGAGAGAATCCGCAGGTGGTTCGAGAGAGTGTCATCCTGAAATGCTCTCCACCAGAAACTTCGTGATCCGTTCGCGGTTCGCGACCAAGCTGGAAAACTGTTTCTCACATACGTCGCTGAAGCGGGCCAACACCTTGCGATTGATCAACTCCTGATCCTCGAAGATGGCAAGGGACCGAAACCGGAGTCCCCACCTCTCGAACTGGAGCAACGCGATCGTGGCATCCCGTGTCCTGCCGTCACTGGCAAGGCCGTGTACGAAGAGTGGTCGGGAAATCCCGTTGATGCGACAATCTACGGTGTACATCCCGCTGGGATCGCGCTCGGGGTCGCTCCAATCGAAACTCCGGCGTTCCTCGGGGGCCACCTCGCTCAACAGGCCCCGGAGATCCTCCATGAACGTGGACCGAACCCGTTCCCGCGACAGAAAGGAAACGTCAGTGATTTTGAGCAACCCCTGAACAAATGAATACAGGGCGTCCCCGTAACGCTCCTCCGGCACCTCGAGCACCAGCTCCCCCTCACAATCTTCGATTCCGAACGTGGACAGGGCATTGGAGATGATCTTCTGACGAGTCCCCCGGTGCAGATCTTTCTCGTCGATATCATAGGTCAGGTGCATATAGGTATGCGCCTCGTCGGAGAGCACCCACCGTGTTCCGTCCCTTTTCAGGACGATGGCCAAGTGATCGCCATCCTCGAACAAGAACGGGGTGAATACCCGGAAGCGGTCGATGCCCTCGCTCGCTATCCGAATTTTCTGCGATACCTTCCGGTGGAAGTCCTGCTCTATGGTTTCCATCGCCATCTTCATCTCCCCTCGAAGAGGTCACCTTGCGGTTCAGTCGGAACGTCGAAGCTCGCGTCGGCGAACAGGCAGCGCAAAGCGTCGTGGAAGGTTCCGTAACGCCCCGTCGATTCGGCGTATGCGTCCTCCCGCGCCCCCATCGCCTGATACCGCTCCGTGGCAAGGTGAATGTGGAAGTCGTAGAACGTCTCGCCTTCGATGTGGTTGGTGTGCTCGTGACTCCTGCCGTTGTAGCGGCGAAGTCGGAACACCTGGGTCGAATGCGGGACGAGCACCGCAAGAATGACGGAGAAATCCAGAACGTTAACGGTGCTTTGCCTGAGAATCAGGCGGAACTCGCTTCCACCGACGCCTGTCACGTCCAGATGCTGCTCCTGATGACCGCGCTTGGACACCAACCGGATACGCCTTTGCCAGTCGGCAGGCAGGGACTTGCGCTCCTGCAATAGCGACTCGATTTCTTGGTCGGTGTACATCACTGCCATCATCTACTCCGATGGGTCGGGCGAGTCTGCGCCCTGCCAAGTTCGCGCGATACCGGCCCAGTCGATGGCCCGTGACTTTTCACCGATCCAGACGACCCGGAACGCCAGACCCAGCGTACACGGTCCAGGACTTCGGCGCCGGCACCCGATCGAGCACCATGCTCCCCGCCGGTGCGTCCGCGGAGCTTCGTGCTCACTAGTCGCGCTCCTCATAACCCTCTGCGGGACATCCAAGAGCGGCCCGCCCCTCTCCGTGAGTCGGTATCTCTGCATCGGACTCTGCGGCTTGTTGGAAACGGTCATTTCCAGCAGTCCGCCACGCAGGAGACGGTTGAGACGCTGCTCGAAGCTGCGTGTTCGTCCTCCGTAGCCTCCCGCTTTCTGAGGCTCCTTGCTCGTCGCGTCCCTTCGAACGCAAGCTCGCAGTATGCCCGCTTCTCGGGCTTCCAGTTCAGCTTGCACCCCGGCTTGCACCCCTGACTGGTGCCCTTGCCCCCCGGCATGGTCCTCACAACTTGGCCCTCTTGTCCCCCTTCTTGCAACCCTGCCGGTTTGTGCACCTCGCTTGGCTCTGATCGCGCGCCGACCTGCCCTGTGACTTGCTCTGCCGCTCGCCCGCTCACACGTCCCGGAAGCACCGGCCGCCACACCGTCGTCACGAATCCATCAGTGACGGCGAACTCCGGTTCAGCCATACCGGCCTTGAGACAACGACAGGTCATCTCCAGCGTCCCCGTTCCCATGCGTTCAATGTACTCGGTCAGGTACAGCGACTCCGCCAACAGGGGGTTGCCGAGCACGGACCGGTGTGCTTCCCGCAGCTTCTCCAGAGTCAACGGTGGTGGAAGCCTGCCGGGGTTGCGGACCTCCAGGCGGTCCGTGAACAACATGACCTGCACGCTGCCGTTTTCCGTGTAGTCCCTATGCGCTACCGCATTCACGATGGCTTCGGTCACGACTTCCGCTGGAATTTCGTAGATCCTGGGCGCACGGGCGCTCTCCGCATGCGTACCGATGGATCGGTTGATCTTGCTGAGCACGAAGTCCACCGCCTGGTCGACCAACTCGAACGCGGTGCCCTTGTAGACCTGATACGACGGAATTGGTTTGGCGACCTTCCGTCCCGTGGAAGTGAGCGCACCTGCTCTCGGAGGAAATGAGAAAGCGCTGTGGTGACTTCCCGAACAGCAGCACCGCGGCGTTCGTCAGCCGACCCTCGTTCAGCAGGTTCAGATGCTCCAGCAATTGAGGAGCTGGCGTCCCTTCCTGGATCGGGAACTGCCTCACCAGGCGCGCGGTGCGGATGAACTGCGCCATGCGCTCGAAGTCGAGATCATCCAGCGTAGCCCTAGCGTAGGGTAATGCATCGAAGGGCTCCCAGCGGTCCATATAGCGCGAGCGCCTGCGCTTCACTCCCACCGGGCCGGAGCGCTGCGCAACTCACTGGCGGGATAGCGCCACTTCGTAACCAATCCCTCGATCCGCAGGGGAAAGCGCATGCGACGCGCGCGCCCGCAGACCGTCTCCTCGATGCACGGCTCGAAGTCGTCCGAGGCGGGGGGCGAGAGCCCGCCAAGCAGTTTCGAACGCCGGGTCGAGAGCAAGAGATCGGCTACCCGGGCCAGCGATAGCCTCGCTGAGAGCACTCTGCCACCGCGTTGCCGCAATGTCAGGGCTCGAAGCATCGCCGCCGCCATGAGGTAGCCGGTTGCGTGATCGAGCGCCTGTACGGGCAGAGAAACCGGGCGGTCGGCGCGTGCTCGTCTCATCGCGTACTCGGCGATCCCGCTACTCATCTGCACGAGGCTGTCGAAGCCGCGCCGCAGCGTCCATGGACCCGACCAGCCGTAGGCGTTGAGCGAAACGTCCACCAGTCGCGGGTTGAGCGCGCGCAGCGTGTCGCCGTCGTAGCCGAGCCGGGCGAGGGCGCCGGGGCGGTAGCCGTGAACGAGCACGTCGGCGTCGCCCACCAGTCGGTTGAAGGTCTTGCGATCCTCCGGCATCCGCAAGTCCAGACCGGTGCAACGTTTGCCGAGCGTCACTTCGGGGACGACGCCGGCTCGTTCCAGTCCGGGGGATCGACGCGCAGGACATCAGCGCCCCAGGCGGCGAGAAAGCGCCCGGCCACGGGCCCGGCGAGCACGCGGGTGAGATCGAGCACTCGGAGGCCTCAGAGTGGCTGCGTCCCTCCCGACCCGAGGCGCGGAGGTTCGACCGAGGAGTGTTCGGCCCACGCGACAAGCGGCTCCTTCGCAACCGCCTCACCCTGCGGGTATCGCTTCCAGTCCTGAGAACTGCGCATGAGCGCCGCACACCCCCCGGCTGCCACGATCGCGGCTTCGAGCGGCTCAGCCTCCCAGAGTGCGACGGCGCGCGAAACAGCAGTCCGATGCGCTTGGCGACCGAGAACGGACAACGTGGCCGCGCGGTGGGCGGGAGCGTTGGTGCGAAGCCGGATCCAGGTGTCCTTCGCCCGATAGTCGCCAGCGAGCGGATCCCACGGTGCCAGAAGCGTCCAGTCCATGGGGCGAAGCGTCCACTCGAACCACAGGGACGCGAGGCGCCGGTCAGCGCTGACCCGCCCCGCCCGGATTCCGCGCAACGCCGCGAACTCCGCGAGCATCAGGCCCGCCATGCCGATCGTGGCCACCGCCAAGTCCGTCACGGCGAACCACGACTCCAGGTCGCCGTCTCCGGTCTGCACGATCGAAGATGCGTCGAGCCGCGAGTGGTCATCAAGGGACGCGCTCGCGAGCTGGGAAAGCATCGACATCATCGCGTTTCCGAGTCGTCACCCCATGTCCAGGTCTCGTCCCGGTTTTCCCTTGGTCGCGGACGTGCCCGCTGGCGCTCGAGACCACTCCGCGACGTGACGCGCTCGATCGGGCGGATGTGACCGGTCGGTATTGCGGCGAGGATCGCGTCGCCCAGGTCCAGCGCCTGGGCGATGCGCAGGAAGGTGTCGAAGGTCGATGGTTCGCCGGCCTCGAGACGCCGCAAGGTGCGCACACCGACCCCGGCGTCTTCCGCCAGCATGGATTGCGTCACGTTGCGGGACAGTCGCAGTCGTGCCAGACGAGAGCCAATCTCGGTTTCGATTTGTCGGGATGTTTTCATTTTCCCATTAAGAGGCGTGTCTTGACCTCTTAAAGCAAGAAATCGCAAACTGAAGGTCATGTATGGCCCATAAGTGAGATTTCTTTCAAGAGGCCACAATCGGCCTCCAGATGCTCTCACTGATACAGAGGGTCGTATGTGGCCATTTGAGTGACAACACCCATTCAGTGTCTCGAGAGAACGGCGAAGAGCTCGAATACCACGGCACCAACGGGTAAAGTCTGCGAGAGTGAGCTCGCAGACAAAGCGAAGCGCTTCGCTCGCTCCGGCGCCTCCCCGAAGTCGGGATTGACTACGGACCGAGCCGTCGAGCCTCGGTCCTGGTGATCGCCGATATGTTGCAACGCCAGTCTGCGGCCGCTCGACTCAGATAGTCCCGGGTCGCTGCCTCGACGTTCCGGGCATCATCGGTCTCGAACCAGGCAAGCGTCTTGACCGCCTCCATCGGCGGGAACTGCGGACCGTACAGCGCGACGGCCGCACCGAGGCCGTCTTCGAGAGGGATGCCGGAACGCAGTATCGCCGCGATGTCTTCATAATCCCGCGCCGCAATTCGTTGGAGCAAGACCTTCAGCTTGGTGGCGAACAAGTCCAGCATCGACGCGACCCATACCACTCCGTCGTCGGTCTGTTGTGGATGGCTGACTCGGCCCATGTCGAGGTCGCCGAAAAACGAAACTTTGACGGGCGCGGCGCTTTCCGCCCGAGGCGTTGAGACGGTCAGTGTCGCAGGCTCTTTCTGCAGCACTTCCGCATCGCGGACGAAGGGGAGAGCGAATAGCGCGTCGAGTTCGAACGCTTCGGAGGAGAAGAAGTCGAAGTCCACAGAGGTCCGGTGCCCCAGGCGAAGCGCAAGGGCGGTGCCGCCGTACAGCACAAAGGATTCCGGTACCTGGGCGAGCGCCGGCCACAGTGCACGCTGCTCGTCCGGCAATATGTCGAGTCTGGGTACGAAGGTCATCCCGGCAGGGGTCTTGCCGGCAGCTCCGGCACCGGATCGCAGCCGAGGCGCAGGTGCCAGTAGCGCCACGATCGACCGTTGAACACTCCGGAGGGCGGATCCCGCAACACCTCTCGCAGTCTGTCCTCGGAGACTCGCGAGAGCAGCCAGCGGACATCGTCCACGCTGCCGAGCGTCATCATTTGCGCGAGGAAAAGGCGCGTGTCGGCAAGGGTGCGACCGGGCGGCTGCCACCAGACGTACTTCCTCGCCATGGCGTCCGCCCAGTGGTCATTGGTCAGCCGATCGTGATCCTGCGGCGTACGGATTGTGCTCAAGTCGACACCGAACGGGTCAGCGGTAGCACAATTGTACCTGCGCGCGCTGCTTCAGCCCCTCGCCGCGAAGCTCCTCCCAGAGTGATGGCGGGAGCGGATCGTTGAAGAGCCGGACGTTGACCCGGACCTCGGCGGCGCTCTGCATGCCCGGGATCACCATGCCGGATCTTCTCCGCGGCAGGCGCCTCCGCCCGGCGGCACCCGCATCCCGAAGGGAGGGGGCCGCGAAAGCTGCGCCAGCAATCGATGCGGACTCAGGCCGTATCCGAATCCATTGTCACAATATCCGTGGCGTATTGTGACAACGCACCCGCAGCCGACGCCGAATCAGCCTCCACCCACCGTCCCCATGAAGTTGCGGTAGAGGGTACGCGAGAGCGAAGCAAAGGCCGGCATGTTCGCGGCGGCTTTGGCGTCGAGGCGAGGCAGCGCGCCCTCGCCGAGAGCGCCCTCCAGCGCCTGGGCATACTCTGGGATCTCGCCCCAGTCGGAGACGGTGGTCGGGGTGAGCTCGACGTGAAACTGCACCGAGAAGGCGTGCTCCCCGTACGAGAGCGCGTTGACGGCGCAGGCGGGTGAGGACACCAGCACTTCGCCTCCCTCGGGCATCCTGGTTACTTCTGCGCCGTGCCATTGCAGGCAGAGGAACTCCTCGGGCACGCCCTGGAGGAAGGGGCTGCTGCGCCCCGCATCGGTAAGCTGCACCGGCATCACCCCGATCTCCGGCTGGGCGGCCGGCCCCACCTCGCCCCCGAGGGCTTCGGCGAGGAGCTGGTGGCCGAGGCAGAAGCCGAGGAATGGTCGCTGGAACTCGCCCACCCACTCGCGGATCGCGGCAAGCTCGAGCTCTATCCAGGAGTGCTCGTCCTTCTGCCACACGTCCATCGGGCCGCCCATGCTGATAAGCACGTCGAAGGCGTCGAGGTCGGGGATCGGCTCGCCTTCGTCGAGCTCCACCGCCTGCCACTCGATGCCGTCTTCGGCCATGAAGTCCCGGAAGATGCCCGGGTGCTCGCACGCGATGTGCTGGAAGACGAGTACGCGCATGTCGTTGTCTCCGAGCGGGGCGCCGCGGACCCCGCGCCCCTGTCATCGGACCTCGGCGGCGGGGCGTCATTCTAGCGCGCAGATCTCTACCCAAGCTTCGTAGCGAGGGCGCCGAGACGCTGCGACTCAAGCGGGCGCACGGACTGAGAGAGACTGAAGGCATTGGTGTCTATGTTGAAGTGGCTCGAGGGAGTGCGACCGCTTGAGCCGCGAGTGTATCGGCGTCCACAGTAGAAGGTCGGTGAGATCTGCGCGCCAGCAGTCGGAATCCGTATCATTGCGAGATGGGCGCTCCGCCCGCCGAGACGGAAAACACGATGCCCGGACTGCGCTTTCAGGTCCTGATCCTCCCCAACGCGCCCTGGGACGAGCTCGCCGGCCGCTTCCGCCTTCTGGAGGAGCTGGGCTTCGACGTCGCCGCAGTAGCGGACCACTTCGTCGACTGGACGAATCCGCCGAGCCCCTGGCTCGAATCGTGGACCCTGCTCGCGGCGGTGGCCCGCGAGACCTCCCGGATCCGGCTCTGCACCTGCGTATCGCAGATCCCGCTGCGCGAGCCGGCGATGTTCGCGCGCCAGGCGCTCACCCTCGATCACGTCTCCGGCGGGCGCCTGGACGTGGGGCTCGGCCTCGGCCTGCCGATCGATCCCTCCTACGACATGATGGGGATCCCGAACTGGTCGAATCCCGAGCGCGTCGCCCGTTTCCGCGAGTACGTCGCGATCGTGGACCGCCTGCTCTCCAGCGAAGTGAGCTCCTTCGAGGGGCGCTACTACCGGATTCGGGAAGCGGCCATGAACCCGCGCCCCATCCAGCGGCCGCGCCCTCCCCTGCTCATCGCGGCAATGGGACCGCGGATGCTCGAACAGGCGGCCGAGCACGCCGACATCTGGAACAGTCTCAGCTTCGCCGAGACCTTCGAGGCGCAGCTTGCCGAGACACGCGAGCGCATCGACCGCGTCAACGCCCACTGCGCCGCCATCGGGCGGGACCCCGGGGACATCGTCTTCTCCTACCAGATGTTCGATCCGGCAGCGCGCGCGAGCGGCGGCTTCTTCAACTGCTACGAGTCGCCGGAGCGATTCCGCGAAATGGCCGAACGCCTCCTGCCGCTGGGCCTCTCGGAGCTCGGCCTCTACTACCCGATGCGCGAGGAGCAGTTGCCGATCTTCGAGCGCATCGCCCAGGATGTGCTGCCCGAACTGCGGGAACGCCACGACGGGACGCCCGCGGACTGACCCGCGCTGACCCGCCTTCGGCGACCGCGACACGGGCGCCGACCGCGCGGCAAGAGTTGTCGTCCCGCCGCTACGGCAAGATGTCGGGCATGCCCCCGGCCGACCGCGCGTGTGGCGCGCGTCGTGCATGCGGCGACCGCGCCCGCGATGCGAAGCCGGGGTCGACGCACGCGAGCGACATCCGCCTCGCAAGGGGCGTTGGTGGCTACCGGGGCACGATCTGAAAGCGCGGATGAATGAATATCTCCGGCACGATGGTCCTGGGTGGCAGGGTGAGGAGATACATCGCGGCGTTCACGATGTCGTCCACGTCGAGCCACAGCGAGGTGTCCGGGTACGGGTGACCGGAGCGCGCCATGTCGGTCACCACCCGGCCCGGACAGATGACGTGCACGCTCGTCTCGGTCTCCTTGAGCTCCTGCGACAGGGAATCGGCGAGACCCATGAGCCCGTGCTTGGCGGCGCAGTACGCGCCCAAGCCCACCTGCCCGAACTTCCCGGAGTTCGAAGAGATGATGAGGAGCTTGCTGCCTCCCGTCTCGGGCATCACCCGCAGGCATTCCCGGATGGTCAGGAAGACCCCGCGCAGGTTGACCGCCATCAGCCAGTCCCAATCCTCGGTCTTCGTCTCGGCAATGGAGGCCTGGAACAGCACCCCGGCGTTGCACACCGCGAAGTCGATCTTGCCGAAGGTTTCCCGCGCCTTCTCGACCGTCGCTTTGATGTCGTCTTCATTTGCCACGTCGCATCCGATCACGAGCGCACGGCCTCCGCGCGACTCGATCTCCGCCGCGAGGGCTTCGCGGTCTTCCGGGGCCCGCGCAGTGGCGACGACGTTCATTCGCTCCGCCGCGAGAGCGAGACAGAGCGCCCGGCCAATGCCGCGGTTGGCCCCGGTGACGAGTCCGGTCCGGCCTTCGAGCGAATTGCGGTTCATGTCCCCGTCTCCACGTGGTGTTTGCGCCCTCTTGAAAGGTTCTCGGCGGTCACGGGTGTCCACCGGACCTCAGCCTAGGGCCTGAAGTCCGCCTTTCGTTGCGTTCCGCCGCGCTCGTGTCCGAGCCTTCCGTGTCGCTGCGGTTACGCGGCAGGGGCCACGCAAACCGAGCCCCTGTCTGCCCCCGTCCCCGCCCCGGATCTCGCGCTACAGCGTGCTGAAGTTCATCGGCGAGGCGGAAATGGCCTGCACCTTGAGCTCGGCCCGATTGATGGGGTGCTTCAGCGCCTTCTTCTTGAGCTCATTGAGGCGAGCGTAGCCCGACGCCTGCTCCGCCGCCCACTCCTTCGCGAAAGAGCCGTTGCGGATACCCCGGATGACCCGCGTCATCCGCTTCTTCATCTCCGCCCTCGGCAGCGCCTCGGCGCGGGTGAGGGTGCCGTACTGGGAAGTGGGGGAATGGTAGGGGGCCTGCCGGAACATTCCCATGAGGGCGATCTGGCGCAGGATCTCCGATGCCTCTCCCGAGGCGTAGAACTCGAGCACCGCGATCTCCGGCGGAATGTCGTGCTCCACCATGACCTCGAAGGCGAGCAGGAACGCCTCGGTGAGCAAGGGCCAGAGCGCCTGCTCTCCGAAAAGGTTCGCGTCCGTCTCCTGCTCGAAGGTGCATTCCACCACGCCGACGCGGGTGCAGCCGGCCGCCTTGGCGAGCGCCAGCGCGACGTCGCGGGCGCGCCCCGTCGCATTCTGCGCGACCGCGACGAAACCGGGCACGCCCTTGCCGGCTTCGAAGGACTCGCGCACCGTCACCCCCATCGCCCGGGGCGACATCATGATCACATCGACGTCATCGGGCGGGACGATGCACTTGAAGCGGATGCCGTAGCTGCTCGCGAAGTCGAGCGCCTGCCCCGGACGCAGCGCGGAGCGGATATGGCGCTCGTAGACCTGCTCCTGGATCTCGTCCGGAATCGCGATGATGAGGATGTCCGCCCTGGTCACCGCCTGGCGTATCGTCATCGCGGGAAAGCCGTCGCTTTCCGCGCTGCGGAAGTACGCGTCCTTGCGGTTGCCGACAATGACCTCGACTCCGCTGTCGCGCATGTTGAGGGCCTGTGCCCGGCCCTGGTTGCCGTATCCGAGCACGCCGACGGTGAGGCCCTCGAGCACCCCGAGATCGACGTCTTTGTCGAAGATGATCCTGCTCATGTTCTTTCCCTCCCATGGTCTTGATTACGCGGGACCCTGCCGCCCCGCCGGTCAAACATCGACGATCCCCGACGGCCCCTTCTTTCGCTTGTCAGGGCTCCGGAAACTGTTGCCACTTGGTGGATTCCGCGAATCAAGGGTCGTCCGGAATCCGATTCACGGTCGAGACACGGTCTCGAGTTCTCCCGATTGCCTGTGCCTGGAGGCCGCCGATTTTCTTCTCCATGCGATCGGAAAGCTCGGATGATCCATGGGCCCGCCCACCGTGGGCCGCGGCGAAGCAATCTCGGGAAAGGTCACGCCCGCTCGCTCCACGTACACCGCGTCATCGCCCAGCCAGCGCGTCGAGAACGCGCGGCGACGGGTAGCGAGATGACCAGTCGCCGGAGCACGATGCACGATGCGCATGTGGAACACCAGGCAATCGCCCGGCTCCATGTCCCAGGCGAGTATCTCGTGCTGAGAGATCTCGGCATCGATGTCGGGCGGCGCGTCGAAGGTGCCGGCGGGGTAGGCATAAGGTGAGTGGTCGCCGAACTTGATCGGAGTGAACAGCTTTCCCCAATTATGCGAACCGGCGACGAACTCCACGCACACACCCCGGGATATCGGATCCAGCGGCAACCACACGCTGCAGAGCCGGTTGCCTTCGACGCAGTAGTAGGGCTGGTCCTGGTGCCAGGGTGAGGCTTCGCGGGTGCCCGGCAACTTTATCAGCATGTTCTCGAGGAAGATCCGGCAATGTTGCGAGCGGGTGAGCTCCCCTGCAATCCGGGCCGCCGGCGACTCGAATACGAAGGAGCGGTACTCCGGAATCCGGTCCCAGTTCATCAGGTCGTCGAGATATCCGCCGGGATTGCCCTCGGGGGTATAGGAAGTCGCATGGGGACCGGGATGCGCCAGGTTTCTCTCGAATCCCTGTGCCAACCGCTCGATCCACCTCGCTTCGAAACGATTGCGCAAGCAGACGACGCCGTCGCGATCGAAGTGCTCGATATCCTTTTCGGTGATCACTGCATCGCGGGACCGTGACCTGTTCTCGACTCGTTTCAGTCTACGGGCTACCCGAAGCGCTTTCGAGCTCGTGTCGTCCGCTTCGGAGCGATCTCCTGGACATCCCCGAGATCATGACCTGATGCACACCGGAGCCACCCCTTGCCAGTTCTGGTCCCACCACGCGAAGCGACTCAGATTGCGTAGACGGCGGGCTCCGCCGCGGCGGTGATCTTTGCCGCCTTCACTTCGTCCACCACCTCGCGAAGCTCGCTCAGGAAGATGGCGACCATCGGCTCGTGCGACAGGTTGAGCATGAGCATGATCGAGGGCGGCTCGAGCGCCCGGCCGACCAGCCATCCCCGTTGGCCCAGCCCTTCGGCCACCGCGAAGATGTCGAAGGCATCCGACCCGAATGCGAACTGAAAGGAGTGCGGCTTCGCATAGACGCTCAAGCCCTCGATGGCCTCGATTCCGTCGATGAGCGCTTGCCGGACCCGCATGAGCCGGCCGACCACCTCCCGGTAGCCGTCACGGCCGAGGTAGCGCATCACCGCCCAGGCGGAGGCGATCGCACCGCCGGAACGCGACCCGCTGATGTTGGGCGTCGAGTAGACACCGGCCGGCCAGTCCTCGAAGGTGGTGCGCTGGAAACGCTCGAGCGCCGCGTCGCGAAGGAGCAGCGCAGACACCCCCTTTGTCGCGTAGCCGTACTTGTGGAGATCGACTGAAATGGACGTCACGCCGGGAATCGCGAAGTCGAATTCGGGGACGGAGGGATCGATCTCTCGCGCAAAGGGCAGGATCATCCCGCCGAGACAGGCATCGACGTGCATCCACAGGCCGTGCTCATGCGCGAGTTCCGAGACCGGCGCCACCGGATCGCACTCGCCGTAGGGATAGGGCGGTGCGGAGGCGATCAGCATCACCGTATTCTCGTTGATCGCGCGTGCCATCACCGCCACGTCGGCGGCGAAACCCGGGCTCTCCGCCATGCGCACCACATGCACGCCCACCAGGTGCGCCGCCTTGTCGAAGGAAGGATGAGCGGTGCGCGGCACGATCATCTCCGGTGCGGTGACCGCGGGCTTGTGCTCTTTCGCCCAGTCGCGCGCGGCCTTGACCGCCATGATGTTGGTCTCGGTCCCCCCCGAGGTGGTGCTGCCGCCGGCTCCGTCCGGCGCGTGCAGCAGGTCGAGGAGCATGTCCACGACCTCGACCTCGTAGCGGTGCAGGCTCGGGTAGGAGGTGCGGCTGTAGAGCGCGTTCTCGTCGATGTACATCCCGAACGCCTCGTGCGCGACATCGAGCACGTCGTCCCCTGCGAAGTAAGCGGGCTTGAAGGAGCGCCCGGAGTGCCAGGGGGCATCGTCGCACCGGAGGGATTCCATCCTCCGCTGGAGCTCTTCCCGGCTGCATCGCTCGGCAGGAAATGCGGTCTTGCTCATATCGGGGCTCCTCGAGGCTCACGTCGGCGGCCAGCCGCGGACCGATGAATGCGAGGCATTCTACGCCGCTCGCCCTGACGGCAGGGGGACGGTGTCCCGAGGGACTTCCCTCAGACGAATCGCGGCATGACCTCGCGGGCGAAGAGGCGCACCATCTCGTAGTAGGACGCCTCGTCGTCGGCGAAGCAGCGCAGGTTCATCGCGTCGATCCCGGCATCGCGGTACTGCTCGAGCAGGGAGACGATCCGCTCGATTGTTCCGATCAGTTCGTAGTCCAGGTTGCGCCCTACCCTCTCCCGAGCCTCGTCGTCGTCGCCGATGTAGAGCGGAGACTGCGCGCGGATCTCGAAGCGCGTCGATGCGCGGCCCGCCTCGGCCGTGAGCCGGGAGAGCCTGGCGGTGCCTTCCCGGATCACCTCCGGCGGTCCTTCCGGGATCCATCCGTGACACCACTGAGCGAGGATACGAAGCGGAGGCTCGAAGAGCTCGGGGACGCCGCTTCGCGGATTCGGCCGGATGCCGCCGCCCATGAGCAAGGGAATCTCCGCGGTCTCGGGGAAGAAGGCGCCGCGATCGATTCGAAGCCTCTCTCCCCTGAAGTCCGCTCGTCCGCCGGGAAGCAGCACGGAAAGCGCTTCCACGTACTCGCGGGTGTACGCCGCCTTCGCAGCGTAGGGAATCTCCATTACCCGGTAGTCGGCGGGATAGTCCCCGCTGCCGACACCGAGCGACAGGCGATGCCCGGAAAGCGCCTGCAAGGTGATGAGCTGGCGCGCAAGCACCCGGGGATCGCGGAGCGGAAGCACCAGCACCGAGGTCATGAGCCGCACCGCCCGCGTTGCCGCCGCGGCAAAGCTCAAGGTCACCAGGGATTCATAGAGGTCCGGCGAGATGTCGGCGTGCGGCCGAGTGAGCCCCGATGTGCGATGCCCCAGCCACTCGGTGTCGTAGCTAATGTGATCGTGCACCAGCAGCGCATCGTAGCCGAGCGCTTCCGCTTCCTCGGCCACCCGGCGGATGTTGCCGGGACTTGCGAGCGGTCCGGAATTGGGGAGAGCGAGGCCGAACTTCACGCTTCCAGCTCCGCCAGCACCGTGGGCAATGCGGAAGTCGCAGGCTCAGCGCGAAACGGACGTGTCATCGACATGCAGCCCGAAGACGGAGAACATGAGCCGTTGCTCGGCCACATCGCGCTGGAACGGAGCGGCGTGGCGGTGGACATGATCGGCCATGGATTGCTGCCGGTCGGATACATGGACGCAAAGGGCTTGCCATGAGCCCGTAGATCGCCAAGCGAGAGGAAGTACGCCTCTCGATTGGGCACGAACAGCTTGGAGCCGCCCGAACCCCTTCGACGCAGACCTGCCGCCGTCAGCCTTCGGCGGTGACCGGGTCGATCATCTTGCGCACCTCGGTGACCACGGTGGCAGGAAATCCGCTGCGCTCGGCGTGCTCGTGGATGAGCGCCTCGTCGTCGGCGAGGTAGATGCAGAAGGTCTTGTCGCCGGCGACATAGGTGTGCTCCCACTGGATGTTCTTCTTCTCCGCCTTCATGTCCGCCAGCACCCCGTTGGATTTCTGGGCGGCACCCCGCAGCGCCTCGCGCTCCGCGGAGCCGATCTCGGGAATGTCTCGCTCTATGACATATCTGGGCATGGTCAATCCTCCTTCTTCGATCTCAGGATCCGGGGGGTGGGTTCCAGCTTTCGCCGGCGAATTGATGTGGCATGCATATCGCGCCTTGCAGTGCGCTCGAATCGGATGCATCCCGCTCGATTCGAACTCCGAAGCTCACATCGGAACGTCGAGCGTGCCCAACGGGCAGCAACGGCGAGGAGAAAGGGAAGCGACCGGTCCGGGCAGCTCCGAAGTAGAGCACATCCTCGCATCACTTCCTGCCTCACACTGCCCTCGGCACGGGACACGCACCAGCATCGCCTCTTCTGATGACCCTTCCTGCCATCGCGCCGTGGTAGGCGCCGGCATCGACGACCACCTGGCCGTTGACCACCACGTACTCGATGCCCTGGGGATAGCACTTGTTGCCGTCCAGCGACGCCTTGACGCGGTCGAGGTCGAAGACCGTGATGTCCGCGTCGGCCCCTTCCCGCAGCATCCCTTTCCTTCGCAGCCCCATGGTCTGCGCGGCGTACGAAGTCATCTTTCGCACCGCTTCTTCGAGGCGGATGACCTTCTTCTCGCGCACGTAGTAGCCGAGCACTCTCGGGAAGGAGCCGTACTGTCCGATCGAAGGGTTGCCCTCCACGAAGCCCATCGCGTCGGTCTCGATCATCGTCAGCGGATGGGTGACCGCGGCGGCGAGATCGTCGGTCTGCTTGAAGATGCGGTACATCGTGGCCTGACAGCGCTCTTCGAGGATCAGGTCCATCACCGTGGTCTCGGGATCGCTGCCTTTCAGCCGGCTGATCTCGCTGATGGTCATGCCCTGGAATTGCTGATTGGCCTCGCTCAACACCCTTGCGAGACGGATCCCGTCCCAGCGGGAGACTGCGGTGTCGGCGGCGAGCCGCGCGGTCTCCTCGACCATCGCCTGCTTCATGCGGCTGCGTTCATCCGGGTCCCGGAGACGCCGGAAGAGCTCCTCCAGAGTGCCCTCGCTCACCCAGTGCGGCAGCAGGAGGCGCAGGGTGGTGCCGGCCGCGAGGGGATAGACGTCGGTCGCCACTTCCAGCCCCTCTTCACGAGCGTTCGAGATCGTGTCCAGCACCTCGCCGATCTTGCCGACGTTCGCCTCACCCTGGACCGAGATATGGGAGATGACGACCGGCAGCTTCGCCTTGCGCCCGACCTCGAAGCTCTCCTCGAGCGATTCGAAGACGCGGTCGCTGTAGTCGCGCATGTGGGTACCGAAGATGCCTCCGTACTCGGCCGAGACCTTGGCAAGCTCGATGACCTCGTCGTTGTTCGCGTAGTCCCCGGGGGCGTAGGCCAGCCCCACCGTGAAGCCGAAGGCCCCCGCCTCCATCGCTTCGCGGACCGTGGCCTTCATCCGGGAGAGCTCGCCTTCGGTGGGCGGCCGGTTCTCGAATCCCATCGCGTCGATGCGCACCGTGCCGTGCCCCACCATGGGCACGAAGTTGGTGGGAATGTCGAAGCTCCCGAGCTCCCGCAGGTACTCGTCGAAGGTGCGCCAGCGCCAGGAGAGCACGCCTTCCACCGGCGACTCGAAGGCGACGTAGGCCTTGAGCAGGTCCAGGTTGTCGGGGTTGACGGGGGCCGCCGATTCGCCGCACTGCCCCGCGCACTCCGTGGTGATGCCCTGGCGGAGCTTGAAGTCCCGCGGATTGGCCAGGTCGAGCACGGTGAAGTCGGCGTGGCAGTGCACGTCGATGAATCCCGGCGAGACGTAGAGGCCCTCGGCATCGATCACCCGCTCGGCCTTCTCCTCGATCCGTCCGATCGCGGCGATCGAACCATCGTTCACGCCCACGTCCGCGCGGAACCAGGGATTGCCGCTGCCGTCGACGATGCGGCCATTCTTGAAAACCAAGTCGTACATGTTCGGACTCTCGGGGCGGGGTGGCGCGGGACGCGGCCATATCGTCATTGTCACGCGAGTGACGGCGCGAGTCACCCGGGCGAAGCATCACCGCGAACCTGAAACCCAGAGGCGCGCGCTATACTGCCCACCACGAATCTCCTGACGAGCCGGTTCCGGAGCGCAGTGGCGAGCCCGGCGGGATGAGTCTCTGCATCGGGCGCCGGGCGCGGCACTGGTGCGAGAGCTGCGGATTCGGGTCGCGACAAGGGGTGACGATGCACACGGGTTCCGATTCTGCGGCATCGCAAGGGACGGCAACCAGGCGACGCCTCACCCCGAAACAGATCGCGGCCTACGAAGAAGAGGGCCACGTGTTCGTGCCGGAGCTCCTGCCGCGAGAGCGGGCCGAGGCCGCACTCGAGGCGGCGCTGCCGCTCTTCGCCCTCGATCGTCCGGAGGTGATCCGGGAGAGCGACGGGGTCACGGTGCGCTCGCTCATGAACGTGCACCGCTTCTGCCCGGTCATCGACACCCTGGTCCGGCACCCGTCGCTCATCGGGCCGGTAGAGCAACTGCTCGGAAGCCCCGCCTATATCTTCCAGTGCATCCTCAACCTCAAGCGCCCCTTCACCGGGGATGTCTGGCAGTGGCATCAGGACCTCCCCACCTACCTCTATGACGATGGAGTGCCTGAAGACCGGATGGTGAACGTGCTCGTCTTCCTCGAGGAGGTGAGCGCGTTCAACGGCCCCCTCATGATTATCCCAGGCTCACACCGCAGCGCCGCTTTCCATCGGGATGTCGACAACACCACCACCAGCTATCCGATCCGCGCACTCGACCACGAAACGGTGGGCGCGCTGGCGCGCGAGCGTGGCATCGTCGCTCCGCAGGGCACACCCGGGTCGGCAATCTTCGCGCACACCAACTGCGTCCATGCCTCCGGACCGAACATGAGCCCGTGGGGCCGGGCAGTGATCTCGCTTACCCTCAACTCGATAGAGAACCGGCACACCGGATCGCGCCGCCCGGACTGGATAGTGATGGACGATTACCGCCCGGTCGTCGCACGCGAATCCTGAACCCCGCTCCGCCTCAGTTGCGCATGCGCTCGCGGTTGTGGTCGAAGAGCGCGTGGCGCTGGAGGCGGGCGGGGAGACGCTCCCCGAGAAGCTCGATCTCCCATCCCGAGTCCTGCTCGGCCACCTCCCGGGGCACGTAGCCGAGCGCGACCGACGCCTTCGAGTGGTGGGCGTAGCCGCCGGAGGTGATCCAGCCGACCACCTTGCCGTCCAGCCACACCGGCTCGTCGCCGATCGCATCGGCGTCCTTCGCCTCCAGCACGAAGGTGCGCAGGCGCAACTGCCCGCCCTTCGCGCGCTCTTCCCGCGCCGCCGCCTTGCCGATGAAGTCGGCCTCCTTGTCGAAGGCCACGAAGCGGTCGAGGCCCGCTTCCACCGGGCCGTAGATGGGGCGGTACTCGCGCGCCCAGCCCCCGAAGTTCTTCTCCAGGCGCAGGGCGTTGAGGGCGCGGGAGCCGAAGAGACGGATGCCGTGCGGCTCGCCCGCACGCATCAGCTCGTCGAAGAGGTAACGGTGATACTCCGGCTTGCACCAGATCTCGTAGCCGAGATCGCCGGTAAAGGTCACCCGTCCCACCAGCGCCGGCGCCATGCCGAGCGTCATCCACCGGATGTCCATGAAGCGCATGCCGGTGCTGGAAACGTCGTCGCGGGTGACGGCTGCGAGCACGTCGCGGGCCCGCGGGCCGGCTACGGAGAGCCCGACGAGGCCCAGGCGCACCGCGTTCAGGGAGACCGAGCCGTTCTCGGGCAGGTGCTGGCCGAACCAGCGCATGTGGTAGTCCTCGGCGATGCCGGAACCCGCGATGAAGAAGCCCTCCTCTCCCAAGTTGGCGAGCGAGAAGTCGCCGATGATCCGGCCGTCTTCCTTGAGCATCGGCGCCAGCGTCATCCGCCCCGGCCTCGGGATGCGGCAGGCGAGGATGCGATCGAGCCAGGCCCGGGCGCCCTCGCCGGTCACGGTGTACTTCGCGAAGCCGGAGATGTCCATGAGCCCGACCCGTTCGCGCACCGCCTCGCACTCCGCCGCGACGTGCTCGAAGTCGGTGGAGCGCCGCCACGAGAACTCGTCCTCCACCCCGGGCGGGGCGAACCAGAGCGGCACTTCGAGGCCGTAGGCGGCCCCGAACTGCGCCCCCGCCGCTGCGAGCCGGTCGTAGAGCGGGGTGGTGCACAGTGGCCGGGCCGCGGGCAGCTCCTCGTTGGGGAAGCGGATCGAGAAACGCCGCGAGTAGTTCTCCCGCACCTTGACGTTGGTGTATGACGGGGTCGCCCAGTCGCCGAAGCGCGCCACGTCCATCGCGAACACGTCGAATCCGGGATCGCCGTCCACCATCCAGTTCGCTACCGTGAGGCCGACCCCACCCCCCTGCGAGAAGCCCGCCATCACTCCGCAGGCGCACCAGTATCCGGGCAACTCGCGTACCGGACCCACCAGGGGGTTGCCGTCCGGGGCGAAGGTGAAGGGGCCGTTCACGATCTGCTTGATCCCCGCGTTCTGGAAGGCGGGGAAGTGCTGGAAGCCGACCTCGAGCGAGGGCGCGATGCGGTCGATGTCCGGCTCGAGCAGCTCGTGGCCGAAGTCCCAGGGCGTCTCGTGCTCCGACCACGGCCGGCATGCCTTCTCGTAGGTGCCCATCAGCATCCCGCCGCGCTCTTGGCGGAGATAGAGCTCGCCGTCGAAGTCGACGACGTGCAACACCTCCTGGCCCGTCTTCTCGTTGATCTCCGCCACCTCGGGCATATCGTCGGTGAGCAGGTACATGTGCTCCATCGCGAGCACCGGAAGCTCGAGCCCGGCCATGCGCCCCACCTCCCGCGCCCACAGGCCGGCCGCGTTGACCACGTGCTCCGCGCGCACCGTGCCCTTTGCCGTGACCACGGCCCAGGTACCGTCAGGATTGCGCGCCAGCTCCTCGACCCGGGTGTGACGGTGGATCTCGGCTCCGAGCTTGCGCGCGGATCGGGCATAGGCCTGGGTGACCCCGGAAGGGTCGAGATGTCCGTCCACCCAGGTGCGCAGCGCGCCGACGAAACAGGCGGGATCGAGCAGGGGCATCAGGCGGTGCGCCTCCTCCGCGCTGATGATCTCGGCGTCGATGTCGAGGTAGCGCCCCTTGGCCACCATGCTCTTGAGCCAGTCGAAGCGCTCCTCGGTCGCGGCCAGCATCACGCCGCCCGTAATGTGGAGCCCCGTCGCCTGACCGGAAAGCTCCTCTATCTCCTGGTAGAGCTCGATGGTGTACTTCTGCAGCTTGGCGACGTTCGGATCGCCGTTGATGGTGTGCATGCCGCCGGCCGCGTGCCAGGTCGACCCCGAGGTGAGCTCGTCACGTTCGAGCAGCATGATGTCGGTCCAGCCGCGCTTGGCGAGGTGGTAGAGCACGGAGCAGCCGACCACCCCTCCTCCGATCACGACCACGCGGGCGTGGGTCTTCATGTGCGCTGAGCCTCCGCTTCAGACGCCGCTTCAGCCCCAGCGGCGGAAAGCCGGGAGTCTATACGAAGGCTTCGAGCCGAGGACGGGCGATCACCGCGCCGACGCGAGGGGCGAGACCGAGGCGGGGAACGTCGCGGGGGATGGCACGCGGAGTATGATCCTCGAGGACATGCCACACATCACAGGCGCCTCCGCCATGAACGAACGTCCCACGACCATGCACACCGGGCCTCTCGGCTCCACCATTCACGTTCTGCGCGCCGATGCGGAGACGGTCGCTACGCTCGCGGCCGTCGATTGGAACCGGCATTTCAGCCGGGTCTGCCTCGACCCGGTACGCGGACTCGTCACCCTGATGTCGCCTTCGCGCCTTCACGACGACCTGTCCAGGATCTTCGACGACATCGTGGACACCGCGGGGAGCATCCTCACCGGCGCGGCAAGGGGGTTGCGCAGCGCCCGCCTGCGGGGGCAGGGCGAGCCCCCCGGCACCGGGATGGAGCCCGACTGCCAGTTCTACGTCGGAGAGCGCGCCCGAGGCTATCTCGCGGCCGTCGCCGAAGGGGAGTCGGAGGCCGACGCCTACTTCGACGGCACCGCGCCGGACCTGGTGGTCGAAGTCGAGATTACCAGCGCCGACGCGGGCAAGGCCGAGCGCTACGGCGCGATGGGGGTGCGGGAGCTCTGGCGCTTGCACGGGCGCAAGGGTACCCGGGAGCTGCGGGCGGAGTTCCTCGCGCTCGGCCCCGCCGGAAGTGCGCCGCGCCCGCTCGAAGCCTCGGAGGTGCTCGAAGGCCTGACGCCGAGCGATGTGTGCGAAGCGGTGGACGGGGTACGGATCGGCCCGACCCCCACCGAGCGAATCGAAGCGGTGACCCGCATCGTGCGCCGGCGCCAGCGCGCGAGCGTGCGGGTGCGGGAGGAGGAAGCGCGGTACCCGGCGCCGGAAGCAGGGGTGGCGAGTACCTTTGCACGATGATTATGATCGATTGAAAATCAAGCAATTACGCGCCACAACAGCCTCGTCGACATCATCCCGACCAGTCGAGATCTCTGTGCAGAGGTACCAGGGGATGCGGTCTCCCTTCACCCATTGCCGCATGGCGCGCCGGCGATGCTGACGGAAAGAGACCGTGGGTATCGGGCCGAACGCCACCGGATCCTCCGGCGCCTGGGTGCGACTCGGTGTGAAGTCACCCAGCTCGGCTTCGGGGGTGCCGCGCTCGGCAATCTCTTCCGTACGGTCGGGGAGGCGGAGGCCCGGGAGGCGGTGGGCGAGGCTTTCTCGCTCGGTGTGCGCTACTTCGACACCGCCCCCTACTACGGCTACGGCCTGAGCGAGCACCGTATCGGCGCAGTGCTGCGAAGCACGGCGCGCGAGGAGTTCACCTTGTCCACGAAGGTGGGGCGCCTCCTGCGCGCGGACCTCGTCCAATCGCGAGGCACGGAGTTCTGCGATCCCCTGCCCTTCGGGGCGGTGTTCGACTACGGCTACGACGCGACGTGGCGCTCCCTCGAGGACAGCCTCCAGCGCCTCGGCATCGGTCGGATCGACGTCGCCCTCATCCACGACCTCGATCCCAGCGTGCACGAACCTGACGCGCACACCCGGTACCTCGCTCAGGCGAGAGACGGCGCGCTCCGCGCGCTGGCCGAGATGCGAGAGCAGGGCATCGTTGCGGCCATCGGCCTCGGCATCAACGACTGGCGGGCGGCGGAACGCTTCGTGCGCGAAAGCGCTCTCGACATGGTGCTGCTCGCGGGGCGCTACACCCTGCTGGAGCAGGCAGCGGCCAAGTCCCTTCTTCCCCTGTGCGAGCAACGCAGAGTGTCGGTGGTGATCGGCGGCCCCTTCAACTCGGGCGTGCTCGCCGGCGACCGTGCGGGCGCTTACGACTACGCGCCCGCGCCAGAATCGGTGCGGGCCCGTGTGGCGAGGCTGCGCGAGGTCTGCGCGCGCCACGATGTACCGCTTGGGGCGGCCGCTCTCCAGTTTCCCCTCGGCCAGCCGGCGGTGGTTTCGGTGATCCCGGGCATGCGCAACGCCGCCGAGGTCCGGGACAATGTCCGGCTCTTCAGTGTCGCGATCCCCCCCGCCCTATGGGAGGAGCTGCGCGACGAGGGGCTGCTGCCAGGCGAGCTCCCGGTTCCGGCCTGAGTGTTTCTACCCCCGATAGCGGCTGATCCGCAGCGCGATCATCGTCGATCCGATGGTGAGCGCAATCAGAATCGTGGCGATCGCGTTGATGGACGGATCGAGAGTGGTCCGGATCTTGCCGTACACGAAGGTTGGCAGGGTGTTGCCGCCGCCGATCGTGAAGAAGGTGATCACGAACTCGTCGAGGGAAATCGCGAGCGTGATGAGGGCTGCTCCGACGATGGTGGCGCGAATCATCGGCAGGGTCACGGTCACGAAGGCTTGCCACGGCGAGGCGCCGAGGTCGCGCGCGCTGTCCTGGACCGCGTAGTCGAAGGTCGCCATCCGCGCGTAGACGATCAGAATCACGAAGGGCTGGGTGATCACGATGTGCCCGAGCATCACGGTGCCGAGGCTCAGGCCCATGTCCACCCAGCGCACGAAGTACACGAGCAGCGCGACCCCGATCACCAGGGGCGGCATCATGATCGGCAGGCACAGCGCGATGAGCCAGGGGCCGGCGACACGCGGGCGCAAGCGCGACAGGGTCAGCGCGGCCAGGGTGCCGACCACGGTCGACGTCAACGCGACCACGCCCGCAATCCGCAGACTGTTGTAGAAGGACTTCCAGAACTCCGGCGTGTCGAAGAGCCGTTCGTACCACTTCCCGGACACACCTCCCATCGGGAAGTTGGTGAGCGCGTTCTCCCCGAAGGAGAAGATCACCACCAGCAGCAGCGGAGTCACCATAAAGACGACGACGAGGGCTCCGAATCCGCGCCATGCGAGGGTGGCGAGGGCGTTCATCGCGGCGACCTCCACAGCGCGAAGCGCGCCGCCACGACGAGCGTCAGGCACACCGCGAGCAGAGTGAAGGACATCGCGGAACCGAGCGGCCAGTCGAAACGGATCGAGAACTGGTTGCCGATGAACACCCCGATCATCGAGCCGGTGGTGCCCCCGAGAAACTGCGGGGTGACGTAGTCACCCACCGCGATGAGGAAGGTGAAGATCAGGGCGGCGAGGAGGCCGGCGCGACACTGCGGCAGCACGACCCCGAGCACTACCTGCCAGGGGCGCGCCCCGAGATCGCGGGCCGCTTCCAGGGTGATGTCCGCGACGTTGCGCATCGAGGCGTACACCGGCAGCAGAGCCAGCGGCAGCAGGAAGTGCACCAGCGCGACGACCACCGCCCCCGCGTTGTAGATGAAGGCGCCGATCGGCTCGTCGATGACGCCGACTCCGAGCAGGGCCGAGTTCAGAATCCCTTCCTTTCCGAGGATCGTCTTCCATGCGTAGACCTTGACGAGGTAGCCGCCGAACAAGGTGATCAGGCTCACGAAGAGCAGCGCGTCGCCGTAGCGGCCCGCCTTGAAACGGATGACGTAGGCGAACAGGAAGGCGAGCACGGTGGTCGCGATCGCGGTGCCTGCGGCAATGCCGAGCGTGTTGAGGGCCACGTCCCCGTAGCGTTCCACCGCGGAGATGTAGTTCTCCACGGTGAAGTCCGGCACCACTCGCAGCAGCTTCTTCGACCAGAAGCTCACCACGAAGAGCATCGCGAGCGGGGCGGCGAAGAGGAACAGGAAGATCCCGGTGGAGGGCGCGAGCGCCCACAGCCGCCGATTGCGCATCGTGCTGGCTACGCTCCGCCTGCGGGCCTCGGAGGACTCGGGTAATGCGGGCCGGAGCCCCGCATCAGGCATCCTCGATGATGCGATGCTCCGCCGTCGACCAGCCCAGCCGGACCGAATCCCCGATCCCGACCGCGGCCCGCGCCGCGGGACCGGAGAGGTGCGCGGTGATCAGGTCCCCGCCCGGCAGCGTCACCTCGCAGCGCACGTAGGCGCCGAGGAACACGATGTCCTCCACCCGGCCCTCGAGCGCGACGCCGTCCGCCGGGATCTGCTCCCCGACGCGCATCGCCTCCGGGCGCACGACCACGAGCACCGGCGCATCGCCGCCCTCGGCGGGGAAAGAGGCCCCGGCATCGAGCCGCACCGCACCGCCGCTTCGCCTTCCCGAAAAGAGATTGGCCTCTCCGATGAAGGTCGAGACGAAGCGGGTACGCGGCTCGGAGTAGATCTCTTCCGGACCGCCCTCCTGCACGATCCGGCCGGACTCCATCACCGCGATCCGGTTCGCGAGCCCGAGCGCCTCGCTCTGGTCGTGGGTCACGAACACGAAGGTGCCTCCGATCTCGTGGTGGATGCGGCGCAGCTCCTGCTGCATCGCCTGCCGGAGCTTGAGATCGAGCGCGCCGAGCGGCTCGTCCAGAAGCAGCACCTTGGGGCGCATGATGAGGGCGCGGGCGAGCGCGACGCGCTGCTGCTGGCCGCCGGAGAGCTGGTTGATCCCCCGGTCGGCCAGCTCTTCGAGGCGCACCAGGCGGATGACCTCGCCCACCCGCTCGTCGATCTCAGCGCGGTCGACCTTCGCGATGCGGAGCCCGTAAGCAACGTTCTGGCGCACGTTCATGTGCGGGAAGAGTCCGAAGCCCTGGAACACCATGTTGGCGGGCCGGCGCTCCGGCCCGAGCCGGGTCACGTCGGCGCCATCGATCTCCACCGCACCGGTGGTGGGCGCGATGAAGCCTCCAATCATGCGCAACAGGGTGGTCTTTCCGCACCCGGACGGACCGAGAATCGCGAAGAAGTCGCCCGCGTGAATCTCGAGGTCGAGCGGGCGCACCGCCTCCACCGAGCCGAAGCGCTTGGAGAGGCCCCGCAGCCGTACCAGGACGGGCGGGGCTGCACTCGCTGCAGGGACGGCGCTCATGCTTTCAGCAAGCGCTCGTACTCTTCGATCATGTCGTCGAAGGTCGCGTGGGTGCCGTCGGCCTCGAGCGGCGGCATGGGGTGAAGCGTGGCCTTCTGGGAGATCTGGCTCATGTCGTCGTAGCGGTACATGTCGCGGTTCTCCTGCGCCACCATGGGAATCGCGTCGAGGTTGACGACGGCCTGGCCGAGATCCCCGGCGAGCTTGAGCTGGCCTTCGACCGAGGTGCAGACGTTGGCGAGATCATAGGCGACGTCCCGGTTGGGGGCGTCGGTGGGAATGACGAGGCAGTCCATGAACATGAGGGTGCCTTCCTCGGGGATGTGGAAGGTGATCTCCTTGCCCTTCTCCGCCGCGAAGCCGACCACTGCTTCCCAGCCGAGCGCGGAGACGATCACCTCGTTGCGCGCGAACATGTCTGCCGCCTCGCCGTAGCTCTGCGCCATCGCGCGGGCGTGGTTCTTCTTGAGATCGATCAGCGCGTCGATGGTCTCCTTGACCTGGGCGTGGGTCGAGAAATTGGGCGTGCGGTTGCCGGTGATCGCGGGAATCCACACGTACAGGTTGCCGAGGGGATCGTGGATCATCACAATCTTGTCCTTGTACTGCGGCTCCCACAGGTCCTTCCAGCGCGCGGGCGGATTGGGCAGCGCGACCGGGTCGTACATCATCGGCAGCGTTCCCCAGGTCCAGGGACACCCCCACAGCTTGCCGTCCCACACCAGGGCGTCGAGGCGGCGGAACTCGGGCAGGATCCTGTCCTCGACCAGCACCTGTAGCTTGCTCTCGTCGATCGGCTGGATGAGACCGCTCTGCGCCATCAGGTGCAGGTAGCCGAAGTACATGGTGGTGATGTCGTACTTGCCCAGGCCCCCGGCCTGCAGCTTCGTGAGCACCTCCTCGTTGGAGTTGATGTAGGTCGTGTTGAAGGTGATGCCGTTCGCCTGGAGGTAGTCGGTGGCGTGGAAACACTCGTCGTAGCCCTGCCAGCCGATCCAGTAGACGTCGGTCGCGGCGAAGGCCGGCCGGAGGGCGGCGGGGGCGAACGCGGAAAGCCCGCCCGCGGCGAGGGCGGCATTGAAGCCGCGGCGCGTGAAGCGTGGTGATTCGGACATCGGACTACCTCCTGATGGATTGGGAACGGCCGGACCGTGGTTCAGATCGATGAGGGGAGAATCCCTCCTTGTACCGGCACCGCATTCTACCCGCGGGATTGGCGCAGGAAAGCGGCAGCGCCGAGTAGCCAGCAACGATTTGGGGGAACGGCAACTGGCTACAATGCCGCGTTGTCCGGTTCCGAGACCCATCATGGCCGCCCTTCACTTTCCCCATCTCTTCAGCCCCTTCACGATCCGCGGGGTACGCTTGCGCAACCGGATCATGAGCACCGGTCACGAGACCGGCATCGTCGATGCGACCGGGATCAACGACGCGCTCGTCGCCTACCACCGGGCGCGGGCGGCGGGGGGCGCCGGGCTCATCGTCATCGAAGTGGCATCGGTGCACCCGAGCGCCACCTTCGTGCGCAACTCCATCAAGCTCTATCGCGACGACGCGATCCCCGGCTACCGCCGCCTCGCGGACGCCGCGCACGAAAACGGCGCAACGCTCTTTGCACAGCTCTTCCATCCGGGCCGTGAGATTCTCGAGTCGTTGGACGGCAGCGCCCCACCCTCCTGGGCCCCGTCCGCGGTGCCGAACGAGCGCTTCCACGTCATGCCGGCGCCGATGCCGCGCTCTCTCGTGCACGATGTCATTTCGGGTTACGGGGACGCCGCGCGCCGCCTCCAGCGGGCCGGGGTCGACGGCTGCGAGATCCTGTGCAGCATGGGCTACCTGCTCGCGCAGTTCCTCAATCCGAGGGTCAACCTGCGCACCGACGAGTACGGAGGCAGCGATGAGAAGCGACTTCGCATCGTGCGCGAGATCCTGCACGACATCCGCGCCAAGGTCGGGGACGAGATGGTGGTGGGGATCCGGATATCGGGCGACGAGCTGAGCCCGGAGGGCTTGAGCGCGGAAGAAGTGCTCTCGATCTGTGCGGCGCTCGACGACGAGGCGGGGCTCGACTACTTCAACGTCATCGCCGGCACCTCCACGACCCTCGGAGGATCGGTCCACATCGTGCCCCCGATGACGGTAGGCAACGCCTACCTCGCGCCCTACGCGGCGGCGGTGAAGGCGCGGGTCACCAAGCCGGTCTTCGTCGGCGGGCGCATCAACCAGCCCCAGCAGGCGGAGGCGATTGTCGCCTCCGGTCAGGCCGACGTGTGCGGCATGACGCGGGCGATGATCTGCGACCCCGAGATGCCCAACAAGGCGGCGGGGGGACGAAGCGAGGACGTTCGCGCCTGCATCGCGTGCAACCAGGCCTGCATCGGACACTTTCACCTCGGCTACCCGGTGTCCTGCATCCAGCACCCGGAGACCGGGCGCGAGCTCACATTCGGCACCCTCGCCCCCGCCCCGAAGGCGCGACGGGTGCTGGTGGCAGGAGGGGGACCCGGTGGCCTGAAAGCGGCTGCGGTGCTCGCAGAGCGTGGTCATGAAGTGACCCTGCACGAGGCAACCCCACGCCTCGGCGGGCAGGCTCTGCTCGCCCAGCTCCTGCCGGGACGCGCGGAGTTCGGCGGCATCGTGGACAACCTACGCCGCGAGGCGGAGTGCGCGGGCGCCGAAATTCGTCTCGGTTCGAGCGTGGACCGCGCCCTCGTCGAGAGCGAAGGACCGGATGCGGTAGTGCTTGCAACCGGAGGCCGCCCTCGCGATTTCCCGCTCGAAGGCGCGGACGAGGCGCACGTGGTCGAAGCGTGGCAGGTGCTGCGGGGGGAAGCCAACGTCGGCACCTCGGTGGTGATCGCCGACTGGCGCTGCGACTGGATCGGCCTCGGCCTCGCGGAGAAGCTCGCCCGGGACGGCTGCCGCGTGCGCCTGTGCAGCAACGGCTACATGCCGGGCCAGACCATCCAGCAGTACGTGCGCGACCACTGGCTCGGGGTGATGCACAGGCTCGGCGTGGAGATCATCCCCATGGTGCGCCTCTTTGGCGCCGATGCGGACAGCGTCTACCTCCAGCACACCACGAGTGGCGAACCGGTCATCTGCGATGAGGTCGACACCCTCGTTACCTCGATGGGACACCAGTCCGATGACCAGCTTTTTCTCGAACTGGAGGACTGGGAGGGAGAGCTGCACCGCATCGGCGACTGCCTCGCTCCGCGCACCGTGGAGGAGGCAGTGCTCGAGGGGCTGAAGGTTGGGACGGCGATCTGACTCCGAGCAGGGCGATACCCGTGACACATGTTGGAATGCCAGCCTGCCGTCGGGGGACGAGTCGCGGCCATGGATTCCCGCTCCCCACCCTTGCAGGGACGAGCATCGTGGGAATGACGGAACGTAGCGTGCAGTACGGTCTCCGTCATTCTCACGAGAGCGGGCACTCCTTTCGCTTTCGTCATTCCCTTGGTGAGCGGGAATCCACGGAACGCGGGGCGCCGTGAATAGATTCGTTCACCAGGGCTGACGCCGGATGCCGGCTACGCGTGACAGGTTCACCGTGCTCGCGCTCGGGGGCGACGGCATCGGTCCGGAAGTGGTCGGCGCGGGCGTCGAGGTCCTGCTGGCGGTTGCAAAATGCGAGGGCCTGCGCATCGAGATCGAAGAAGACCTGCTCCACGGCGCGGCGTGGGAGCGCTACGGTACCTTCTGCCGCGACGAGACCGTGGTCCGGGCCCGGGAGGTCGACGCGGTGCTCGTCGGCGCGGTGGGCGATCCCCGCTTCGACGACTACCTCGCCGACGACGGCTGCCCGGTCGCAGAGCGCGCCGAAGCGGGCGCCGTGACCAGGGACCCCGCCGACAAGGACGGGCTCATGCGCCTGCGTCGGGATCTCGACGTGTTCGCCGGACTGCGACCGGCCCGGGCCTTCGAAGCCCTCGTCGAGCGCACCCCCTTCCGCCCGGCAGTGGTCCGTGGTGCCAACCTCATGGTGCTGCGTGAGCTGTGCGGGGGAGCCTACTTCGGCCTGCCCCGCGGCATCGAGCGCCTCCCCGGCGGCGGGCGCCGCGCCTTCGACTCCACCGTGTACACCGAGGCGGAGATCGAGCGCATCGCCCGCACGGGCTTCGAGCTCGCGCGGCGCCGCCGCAAGCGCCTGCTCTCGGTCGACAAGGCCAATGTCATGGAATCGGGCATGCTGTGGCGGGAGGTGGTCTCCGATATTGGCGCCCGGGAGTATTCAGACATAGCTCTCACGCACTTCTACGCCGACAACGCCGCGTACCAGCTCGCCCGCGCCCCCCGCGACTTCGACGTGGTGCTCAGCGACAACCTGCTCGGCGACCTCCTCTCCGACCAGGCCGGAGCCATCGCCGGAAGCCTCGGCATGCTGCCCTCCGCCTCGCTCACCGGTCTTCCGCCCGAAGGAGAGCCGGCGAAACCGGGACTCTACGAGCCGGTGCATGGCAGCGCGCCCGATATCGCAGGCCAGGGAATTGCAAACCCGTACGGCACGATCCTCTCGGTGGCGATGATGTTCGAATACGGATTCGCCCTCCCGGCTCTCTCCCGCCGTATCGAACATGCGGTGGAGCACACGCTCGCAACCGGTCCCCGGACCCCCGACCTCGGCGGCGAAGCGGGCAGCGCCGCGGTCACCCACGCGGTCATCGACGCCTGCCGGGAGTCCGGCCCCGGATAAGCCCACTGCGGCGCTCGCGGGGCACGTCGGCGGGCGAGCCGAGCAGGCCCGTGGCAAGGAAAGGGCAGCGCCGCTCGAATGCGCCGACCGGCTACTGAGCGATCAAGGCGGATCCTGTGGCCAGATGATCTCTGGCGGCTCGAACGCGGTCACCGCCGGCGGGCCGCCCTCGAAACGCTCAACCTCGACGAGACAGGTGTGGGCGATGGGTCCCTGGGCGAGTCGCGACGTTCCCTTGTCCGGGGTGAGCACGTTGGGGTTCCCGTGCTTGCAGAGTGCGCCGGGTTCACCGCGCACTTCCGGGTCATACCACGCCCCGGTCGGGAGCCGGACCACGCCGCGGCGAATGTCCTCGCTCAGCACCGCGGTTGCGAGGCAGGCGCCGCGATCGTTGTACACGCGCACCGGGTCGCCCGCGCTGATTCCCCGTGCGGCCGCGTCGACCGAATGCAGCGTGATCGGCTCGCGGCCATCGAGCTTGGCGCCCCGGCTGTGCCGCCCGTTGTCGAGCTGGCTGTGGAGCCGGGTCTCGGGCTGGTTGGAGATGAGGTGCAGGGAATAGCGTGCCGCGCCCGACCCGCCCAGCCACTCGCAGGGCTCGTACCAGCGCGGATGCCCCCGGCAGTCCTCGTAGGCGAATCCTTCGATACGCTCGCTGAAGATCTCGATCTTTCCGGAGGGCGTCGAAAGCGGGTTCGCCTCCGGATCGGCGCGGAAGGCTTCGAGCATAACCACGGGCCGCACGGGCTCGTCGAGCTTGAATACGCCACGGTCCCGGAACTCGTCGTAGGAAGGCATCTCGACGCCACGCTCGGAAGCGCGCTGGCGCGTGACGTCATAGAGGTGACGGAGCCATGCGTCGACATCGCGTCCTTCCGTGTACTCGGACTCGACACCGAGCTCCCGCGCGATCCCGCGGAAAATCGCGAAGTCGTCGCGGGCCTCGCGAAACGGCGCAACGACCTGACGGCTCGCGAAGAGGTATCCGTCGTGGGGTGCGCCGGCGATGTCGTCGCGTTCGAGCGCGGAGGTGCAGGGCAGGACGATGTCGGCGTGTCGCGCCATCGGGTTCCACCACGCCTCGTTCACGATGATCGTCTCCGGCCTGCGCCAGGCGCGAAGCATGCGATTGAGGGCCTGATGGTGGTGGAAGGGGTTGCCGCCCGCCCACCATACGATCCGAATGTCGGGATAGGTGTAACGCCGGCCGTCGTAGTCGAACTCGCCGCCCGGGTTGAGGAGCAGGTCCGAGATTCGCGCGACAGGGATGAAATCCGGGACTTCGTTGCGGCCTTGGGGCAGCGCGGCGTTGGGCAGATACCCGGCGTGGTTGCCGATCGAATTGACCGCCGAATAGCCGAAACCCACACCGCCGCCGGGAAGGCCGATCTGTCCGAGCATGGAAGCGAGCGTCACCCCCATCCAGAAGGGCTGCTCGCCATGGTCCTGCCGGGTCAGCGACCAGGAGAGCGAGATCATCGTGCGGCCCGCTGCCATGCGGCGCGCGAGGGTCCGGATCGCGCCGACGTCGATGCCGGTAATCGTCTCCGCCCATTGCGCATCCTTGGGAATCCCGTCCCGTGCGCCAACGAGATAGGGGACGAGGCGCTCGAAGCCGACCGTGTACTTCTCGAGGAACGCCGCGTCGTGCAGGCCCTCCGAGTACAGGGTGTGGGCGATCCCGAGCATGAGGGCGACGTCGGTGTTCGGCCGGAGCGCCATCCACTCCGAGCCGAGCTCGCGCTGGATGTCTCCCCGAATGGGCGAGACATTGACGAGCGAGACCCCGGACCGCGCTGCCTCGCGCATGTAGTCCCGCTGCACATGCCGCCCGGCGCCGCCGCCGTTGACCTGGCCGTTCTTCAGGGGCAGACCGCCGAATGCGACGAGCAGATCGCAATGCTCGATGATCGACGGCCAGCTCGTGTGCCGGGGGAGCAGCGAGAAGAAGTCCCCGAGGACGTGGGGAAGAATGACCTGACCGGCGGCGAGGCTGTAGCTGTCGCGCTTGAAGGTGTGGCCGCCGATGCAATTGAGAAAGCGCCGGAGCTGGCTCGGCGCGTGGTGGAAACGCCCCGCGCTCGCCCACCCGTAGGAGCCCGCGAAGATGGCGCGGTTGCCGTGCTCGCGTATGACACGCTCGAGCTCGCGCGCGATGAGCCGGCTCGCCTCGTCCCAGGAAACCGCGGCGAATGGCTCGGCTCCCCGCTTCGTGCGGTCCGAGTCGACACCGTGCTCGAGCCATCCCTTGCGCACCATGGGCTGGGGTATGCGACTAGGATCATCGAGGGTGTCCACCATGCCCTCCGCGATGGGGGAAGGATCCGTGTCCTCCTCGAATCCGTGCAGTGCGGTCAACCTGCCGTCACGCACCTCCGCCCGGTACGTGCCCCAATGGGTCGCGGTGAGGGGCATGTCGGAATTCGTCGTGCTCATGGGGGGAAATGACACTTTCCCTGACCTCGAAGATTACTGCGACCGGGCACTATGAAGGAGTCGCGTGCTTGAATCGAATCTCGACGCGCTCCGGCAAGCATGCGCTGCACGATCCCCGTTCTCGATGAGGATCCCGAGTCCGTCGCTCCGCCCTCGTTCAACCCACCACGAAGGGATTGGCCATCTCTTCTGCGGTGGAGATCCAAACGCTCTTCGTCTGGAGGTATTCGCCAATCGCCTCCTGGCCGAGCTCCCGCCCCAGGCCACTGCGCTTGTATCCCCCGAAGGGAGTCGTGTAGCTCACCGCGCGATAGGTGTTGACCCACACCGTGCCGGCCTGAAGGCGCTTGGACATGGTGAGCGCCCGGCGGATGTTCTCCGTCCAGATGCCCGCCGCCAGGCCGAAGACGACGTCGTTGCCGATTGCGACGGCCTCTTCTTCGTCCCGGAAGGGGATGACGCCGAGCACCGGCCCGAAGACCTCCTCCTGGGCGATACGCATGTCGTTGCGCACCCCGGTGAAGATGGTGGGCTCCACGAACCAGCCGTCTCCGCACTCGGGCCGCTCGGCCTTGCCCCCGCCCAGCACGGTTTCGGCTCCTTCGCTCTTGGCGATGTCGATGTAGCCAAGGACTTTTTCGTACTGCGGCAGGTTGGTGACCGGACCGACCTGGGTGTCGAGATCCAGGGGATTGCCCATTCTCGCGGTGCGGGCGAATCGCACCAGCCGATCGACGAACTCGTTGTGGATGCTTTCCTGGACGAGCAGGCGGGATCCCGCGACGCAAGTCTGGCCGGTAGCCGCGAAGATGCCCGCCACCGCACCCTTGACCGCGTTGTCCATGTCGGCGTCGGCGAACACGATGTTGGGGGACTTGCCTCCGAGCTCGAGGCTCACGCGCTTGATGTCCTTGGCCGCCTCCGAATAGATGTGCGAACCCGTCTGGCTCGATCCGGTGAACGCCACCTTGCGCACCAGCTCGTGCTTCACCAGCGCCTCGCCCGCCTCCGGCCCGAAACCCGTGACCACGTTGACGACGCCCTTGGGGAAGCCTGCCTGCTCGACCAGCTTGATGAACTCGAGCGTCGAGGCGGAGGTGTATTCCGAGGGCTTGATCACCACCGTGTTGCCCGCGGCGAGCGCCGGCGCAAGCTTCCACGCGGTGAGCAGAAGCGGCGAGTTCCAGGGAATGATTGCCACGCAAACCCCGAGCGGCTCGTGCAGCGTGTAGTTGAACGATGCCTTGTCGGCCGGGATTACCGCGCCTTCGATCTTGTCGGCGAGGCCGGCGAAGTAGTGGTAGAAGCTCGGCGCATAGCGAAGCTGCGCCCCCATCTCGCTCAGTAGCTTGCCGTTGTCCCTGACTTCCAGCCTGCCCAGGGCATCGGCGTTTTCCGCCACCAGGTCGCCCAGCCTGCGCAGCAGGGCGCCGCGCTGACTGGCATTCAGCCTCGGCCACTCGCCGCTCGTGAAGGCGCGCTCCGCCGCCCGCACGGCCCGGTCGGCATCCTCGGCGTTGCCACGCGGAATCAGGCACCAAGGCTTCGCCGTGAAGGGATCGTAGCTTTCGAAGTACTCCCCGGACGCCGAATCGACGAACGCGCCGTCGATGTACATCTCGAGCTTCGGGAGTGCATCGGACACGGTGGCCGGTGTCGCCATCGTTCATTCCTCCTGGAGAAGACCGCTCATTTTCCAATCCCGGATTCGGAACTGCCAGCGGCCATCCGCATGCCGCTCTTCGCGCGGTCTCGCTTCGTCGCCGGAAAGTCCGAGGGACTCCGCGCCCTCCGTGGCCCGGTAGATGTGCAGGTCGCTGCCGCACATTCCGCTGGCCTTGATCTCCAGAACCACCTCATCCCGTCCCGGAGAGGGGTCGGAAAATCCACCACCTCGATCCGTCGATCGCCCGGGAAAACAACGCCCTTCATCGATCGCCTCGCTGGCCCGCCCTGGATTGACGCCGAGCCGGTTCAGGGTGATCCGAGTCCCGGCCGGTATCCTCGCCATGGTACCCGGGCAATCCTCGAACTAAACAGAAGCGGGCAACGGCGCTTGCACCGTCGATGTCGTTTCCCCGGCGAGCGGGAGTTCATCGATTTCCGGGGTGCAGATTCATCAATCGCTCATGGGTGCCCCGGCCCGCGGGCCGGGGCCTTTGCAATGCCGGAACGTTTTCCGACGACGCGGACGGCAGGCTACTGAACCGATATCCGCCGGGGCGCCGCCTCCCTGGTCTTGGGCAGATTGAGGTGAAGCACTCCGTTCTCGACCCGGGCGGATATCGCGCCCTGGTCGATCTTGTTCGAGAGCGAGAAGCTCCTCTGGAAGTGGCCGACCTCGTACTCGGTGTAAATCGGTTCGAGGCCCTCGTAGTTGGAGAAATCCACCTGACCCGCAACCTTGAGGATATCCTTCTCCAGGGTCACCGCCACGCCGTCCTTTGCGACTCCGGGCACTTCCATCGCGATGGAGAGCGCCTCGTCCGTCTCGTGAATGTCGGTGTAAGGGACGTAGTAGCGGGCGGACCGGGTGGCCTCCTGCGCCATCGCCACTTCCTGCTTCTTCTGCACTTCGATTTCTTGCTTGGTCGCCATCTTCATCTCCTAGCTGATCTAGGTCTCCTAGCTGATCTGTATGGACCGGGGACGGTCGGCGTCGGAACGAGGCAGGTGCAGAGCGAGCACGCCGTCTCTGTATTCCGCCCTCGCCTCGTCGCCGTCGATGTCCGCAGGGATCACCAGCGCGCGATCGAAGGTGCCGGAGCGGCGTTCACGACGGTGCACGCTGTCTCCGTCGGCGAACTCGACCTTCTTGGTGCCCTTGATGCGCACCTGCCGGCCCTTGATCCGCACATCGAGGCCTTCCTTCTCGACCCCCGGCAGCTCCGCCACGAGAACGAAGTCGTCGCCCTGGCGAAAGACGTTGACGGGGGGGAAGGTCCCGTGGCCGGTGGTCGTGGAGCCGAACCAGCCGCTACCTCGAGACGCCGAAATTGCACGTTGCAGGTCGAGCAACGCATCCAGTGCACGCATTCCCGTTGTCATCATCGGGACTCCCGTGGTTGCCAATGTGCAATGCAGGTGGATGCGGCGGGCGGTTTTTCAAGTTGGCCGCACCACCTCGCGCCATGCTCCGGGCCCAACCTCGAAGAGTCAGGGAAGCGCCAGACAGATTCACTTGTGCTCGATCGATGCGAGCAACGCCAACATCACATGGCATCTGCCCGTTCGTCGTTCACGGACCGGTTGGAGACGATGGGTTCCCGGTCCGCGCCGCGATTGCCTCACGGGTCGGCTTCGAGCAGCAGCTCCACGTTGCGCAGCCCCTCCTCGCCGTTGACCTCGGGCTCCCTGCTCTCGCCTGCCGCCGCCACGAAGTCCGCAATCTCGCCCGCGTAGGGATCTTCCGGCGTGTACTCCAGGGGCTCGCCGTTCAGGTCGATGCGTCCCTTCCCGTGTGCACCCATTGTCCCCTCGCAGATCGCGTAGCCTTCGGAGCCGTAGATCTCGAGGCGGGTCGGCGCCTTGAAGAGCGCGGACGAGCACAGGGTGGCCTGCGCACCAGACTCGAAGGAGAGCGTGATGGTCGCCTGCTCGTCGTGAGGACCGCCCCACACCGCGCGGCCGATACTGCTTCGGAGCGCGGTGATTGCTCCCCCGGCCGGGGTCAGGAACCAGCGGATCTGGTCGAGGCAGTGCGTGCCCACTCCCGCCAGGCTCCACCAGCGCCCCACTTCGGGCATTGCCCGCCAGTTCATCTTGTCCGGCGCCTTGAAGCTCCATTGGGCTCGGATCTGCCGGATTGCTCCGATCTCACCCGCGCCCACGCGCGCATGCAGAAGTCGATGGCCGGCGTGCCAGCGCATGTGGTAGGCGACGGCGAGCACGACCCCGGCATCGCGGCAGGCCCCGACCATGGCGCGGGCCGACTCCGCGTCCGTCGCCATCGGCTTCTCGACGAGTACATGCTTGCCCGCCTCGGCGGCGGCGATGGTCTGCTCGGCATGCAGCCTGTCGGGCGTCGCGATGATCACTGCGTCGAGTTCGGGGTCGGCAAGCAGGTGGTCGAGCCGGTCATGGGCCGTCTCGCCTCCCGCCGCCCCGTGCCGGCGGGCGAAGTCTCGGGCGCGACCGAGATCGCGGCTCATCACGCTCCAGAGCTGCGCTCCCGGCACTTTGTCGAGCCCCGGGATGAGGGAGTGCTCCGCAATGCGGCCGGGACCGACCAGGGCGACGTTCATCATGTCCGACAACCTCGGGTTTCCTGCGAAAAGGGGCGCATGATCGGGCACCCGCTTTGCACATTCCAGGTGCCGGCACGCCGGGCACAGGAGCATACATGCCCCTGCGCCTGGCAGGGCCGACCCGGGAGGACGCGCATGGCGCGTTGCCCTCCCGGGTGCAGCGGTGATGCGGCTCGAGAGGAACTCTCGGCGCATGGGGCTTGCGCATGTTCCTCCGGGGGTTGCCTCCGCACTCGCCTGTTTTCGTTATCCGGGTTGTCCGGCCAACTCCACATGGCTAACATGGCCAGATTGCGGCGCGGAGAAACCCCATTGATTCGAGCGACGATCTCCGAACTGAAAGACGGCCTGAGCGCCTATCTTCGCCGGGTCAAATCGGGAGAATCCATATTGATCACGGAACGCAAGACTCCAGTGGCGCGCATTGTCCCGGTCGGGCGCGGCGAGGAGGGCACGAAAGACGTGGACGACATGGATATGGACGCCAAGCCGGCACGCCTGGAACACGCGGGCATCGTCGTGCGTCGCAGCCCCCGGAGCCCCCTGGATGTGCTGGGACCACCCCTGCGCGCGGGCACCGGTGTTCTGGAAGCGTTGCTCGAGGAACGCGAGGAGGAGCGGCGGGAGGGTCGCCGGTGAACTTCTGGGACACCTCCGCCCTCGTAGCGCTGGGCGTCGAGGAAACGCACCGGCCGCTCGCCCTTCGCATTCTCGAAGCGGACGACCGGATGGCCGTGTGGTGGGGCGCCGAAGTCGAGTATGTCGCTGCCATCTCGCGGCGGGAACGTGAAGGGAACCTGAGCACGGAGGAGGTCTCCGAACATCTCCTTCGCCTCCACGCGTTGTCCCAAGTATGGTACGAAGTGCAGCCCGGACGGCGAATCAAGACGTTGGCGCAGCGCCTGCTCCGTGTACATCCGCTGCGCGCTGCGGACAGCCTTCAGCTCGCAGCGGCACTCGCCTCCGCGGAAGAGGATCCTTCGAGCATCGGCTTCGTGTGCTTCGATGCACGACTGAACCAGGCAGCTTCGCGGGAGGGGTTCAGGATCTTCGCATCGTAGCCCTGCGTCTCACCCTTCGGTAGCCCGCCCTCTGCATGACGGAGCGCGGTAGAGCCGGAACCCGCCGCCCTGGTGGAGGAGGGGCGGGCGCAGCCGGACGCGGGCACCGCGGAGCGGGTGCAAAGGCCCGGGATGCCGGATAGATTGCGCGGTCGCTTTACCCCGGGCCGGCACCTTGGCAGACAATCCCGAGTCCACACGGCGACGAGGCATTTTCGCATGCATCGCCGCGACCACTACCGTGGCGGTGACGCTGGGCCTGAGCTGGCCCCTGCTCGCGATCTTTCTCGAGCGGCAGGGGGTGCCGACCTGGCTGAACGGACTGAGCGCCTCGGTCCAGATGGTGGCGGTGATGGTCATCGCCCCCCTCGCCCCCCGCCTGATCGGCCGAATCGGCACCATCCCGGTGATGGCGGTCGGCGTCGCCGGCATGGGGATATGCCTGCTCCTGCTCCCGGTCTTTCCCAACGTGTGGGCGTGGTTTCCAATCCGCTTCTGCCTCGGGCTGGCTACCGATCTCGCATTCACCGCCGGCGACATCTGGATCAACCAGATGGCGCGCGACCGCACCCGCGGGCGCCTCATCGGGGTGCAGGGGATGTTCCTGCATGCCGGATTCGCGGTCGGACCGCTCACGATTGCGGTCCTGGGCAGCGAGACCTGGACGACGCTCTACCTCGGCGTGGCGGTGGTCGCTCTCGCCCTGATTCCGCTCGCCCTCGCCCGGGGCGCGGCGCCGCTGGTCGGGGGCAAGCCCCGCGCCCGGGTGCGTTACTTCCTGCGGATAGCCCCCACCCTCATGCTGGCGGCGCTCATGTTCGGGCTCATCGACTCGAGCGTTCTCGCCCTGTTGCCGGTGTACGGCATCGAGAAGGGCCTCGACCCGGACACTTCGGCCCTGCTGCTCACGATGTTCGTGCTCGGCTCGGTGTGCGGTCAGGTTCCCATCGGCTGGCTCGCCGACCACGTGGACCGGCGCAAACTGCTCGCGGCGTGCGTGCTCGTCACCATGCTGTGCATCGCCTGCCTGCCGCCGGCGATGACCCACATCGTCGCCACCTGGGCGGTGATGCTGGTGATGGGCGTAGTCGTCGGCAGCTTCTTCGTGATCGCGATGGCGATGATCGGCACCCGCTTCAAGGGAACGGATCTGATCGGCATCAACGCGAGCTTCATCTTCCTCTGGGGGCTGGGTGACGTGATCGGCCCCGCCTTCAGCGGGGGCGCGATGTGGGCGATGGGTCCCGACGGCATGCCGTTGGTCGGCGTGGTGTTCTCCGCCGCTTTCTTCGCGTTCATCCTCTACCGCATCCGCACCCAGGGGCACACCCAAAACCGTTGATCGGTCCTCGAGACCTGTCTGCGCAAACGTACAAATGGTAGGGTGAAGACGCGTTACAGCGAACCGGGCGCAGGCACCACGACACAGGGCGCAAGGGCAAAAGGCGCCACCCGTAAGGAGCCGGGCGAGGAAAACAATGGATCCACTGATCGAAGCCCACCGGGACCAGATAGTGGCAATGGCGAAGCGCAACGGCTTGCGCGACGTGCGAGTGTTCGGGTCCATGGCGCGCGGGGATGCAGACGAATCGAGCGACGTCGACCTGTTGGTAACGCGGCCCGCAGGAACGCGGGCGCTCGCGCTGTTCAGACTCGCAACAGAGGCGGAAAAGCTGCTGGGACGCAGAGTGGACGTGCTAACGGAAGGGTGCCTGTACCACATGATACGAGAGCGCGTGCTGCGCGAAGCGAAACGCCTGTGAAAGCGGGCCGGAACTCCGACCTCGTGTGGCTGAACCACATCGCCGAATGCATCGCCGAAATCGAGGCCTACACGGAGCACGAGAAAGCGCGCTTCGAGGGCTCACGCCTGGTGCAACGTGCAGTGGAGCGGGTGCTGCAGACACTGGCGGAGTCGACCCAGCGACTCAGCAAGGAAATCAAGGCGACGGAGCCGCACATGCCGTGGGAAGAGATCGCAGGCTTCCGCAACGCGATAGTGCACGGGTACCTGCACATCGACAAGGAGATCGTGTGGGACATCGTGGAGAATGATCTGCCCCGTCTGGCCGCGGCCATCGAACGCATGAAACGCGAGGCCAGCGCATGAGAACAAAGACCGCAGCGCGCATGCGTGAGGCAGAGTGCAGCGCGAGTCGAAAATCGAACCCGTCGCCGGTGGAGTGAAAGCTGCAACGCCGGCCGGGGCTCGTGCACGAGAGGCAGGGCCGAGGAAGACGCCGGCCGGGAAACCGAGCGCGGGCTACGCCTGCGCCCATTGAGAGCGCGCGCGCGAACGACGCCAGCCTCGGGATGGGTCTCGGTGGCGGAGCCCGCGCCTCGGCACGCCCTCATCGTTCCCCAGCACGAGTACGCGCTCGATCCGCGCGCGGACTACCCGATGCCGTGCCCAGGGTACGGAGCAACGGGCGCGATCAAGCACGGCGAACGGAGGCGCTGCCACTGCGGGCTCGCGATGCGGGCCAGCGGCAACGCACTGATCCTGTGGAAGGCGGGCGTGCCCGAGCACGCGAAAGCGAGCGACCGGTGCTGGGATGGTCCGCAGGCGCGGTCGACACAGTGCACGCCAAATGCGTCGGATGAACGCCCACGACGAAAGCGCTGCCGCCTGAAGGCACCGCGCGAGAGCGGCTGCGGCCCAGAGCACCATCAAGGCGCACGAAGCGAGCGACGGCAGCGAACGTCGTCCCGGGAGCGGCGCCCGCAACAGGCAAGGTCTCGGCGCCGGCGCCGGTACGGCGGCAACGCTTCACCCGGAGGCGAAGCCCGGGTTCGTGAGGTCCCGAAACCGCACGCACGCGCTGGAAGTAACAGTGGGCGCCTGAGACGGAAGCCCGTCAAGCCACTGATGTAGTTCCCCTTTTGAACCCCCCTTCCCGTCGTGCGGACTCGAGCCCTGGAGGCGATGCGAAGGGCGTCGTGGGAGATCGGCGGCGTGCCGGTGCGGTCCGGCGTGGTCAGTGGAACTCGAAAGATACGCCCTCCCCTGCGCTCGATGAGGCTCTGCCCACCGCCCACTACCGACGATCCGAGACTCCTCCGCCCACTGGGCCAGGCGCGCGATCGTGCCTCGAGCGACATGCACCAGATCATTCATGTCCACTCCCCCATCTTCGATGAGGAAGCGTCAGGAGGCTTGACAAAGCCCTATACATGGAAAAACATACAGGTGTTTTGAGTGCACCAAAACTCTCTAGTCAAAAATACCCAGGCATTACAACTCAGGGAACTAGACGCCTTCTTGCCCATGCGAAAACTCACTGGACGCCAGGAAGAAGTCCTCGACGCCATACGCGCCAGCATCCGGCGCAAGGGTCTCCCGCCTTCTCGCTGGGAACTCGCCCACGCACTAGGGCTTGCCAACGCCTCGACGGTAGAGTGGCACCTGATGAAACTTGCCCAGAAGGGCTGGATTGAGCTGATGCCGGACACCCAGCGCGGAATCCGCCTACTTGACCGAGACCTGCCCGTCATCGAGCCGCTCGGCGAAATCGCCGCCGGAGAGCCCATCGTCGCTCAGAGCCGCACCACTGAACGCCTTCCTGCAGTAATCGCTGACCACTTCCGCCCTAGACCGAGTTACTTTCTAACCGTGCGCGGCGACTCGATGGACAAGACGGGTCTCCACGACGGCGATCTGGTCGCCATCCGCGCGGACGCAGAACCTTCCGACGGCAAAATCGTCGTCGCGCGTGTGGACAACGAAGTAACGCTCAAACGCCTGCATCGACTGGACGCCGAAACTGTCGAACTCTGCCCGGAAAGCAACAACGCTGCACACGAGCCGAGACGCGTCGATCTGACCAAGGACGCGCTGTTCATCGACGGATATGTGGTTGGCGCCCTCATGGGCGGCATGTTCGAGAGTAGAACCTCAGAAGACGTGGACCACGGTGTCTGAGCGAATCCAAATGAAGCACGACGTTACCGAAAAGGACTTCGGGTCGCGCTCCTCCCGAATCCCCCCAGGCCGTGCTTCCTGCTAGTGTCGGGTTCCTACCAATGGGTGCTCAAACCCAGCAGCCTCGAGAACCAAGATTGCCTCACGTTGAACCAATGGAACCGCTCGCAGTTTTGCGAGCGCTTTCGCATCGCCCGCAACGATACGATGGAGCATGTGTGAATGCCCCGATTCGCCGTCCGTGAAGTCCCGAAGCTGACCCTGTCGAAGGGACTACGAAGGCCACCGCCGAAGCACGACCCGACGAAGGAGTACCGGTTCCGGTACAGATCCAAGAAGCACGGCTCGCTTCCCCACGTCGTCAAGTTCTCCGGCGGACGCTCGAGCGGCATGCTTTTGTTCTCGTTGCTCGAGAACGGTCTCTTGAGCCGCAAGCGCGGCGACGTAATCGTTTTCAACAACACCTCGGCCGAGCACCCCGACACCTATCGGTTCGTGCGCGACTGCATGCACACGGCGCACCGATACGGAATCCCGTTCTACCAGATCGAGTTCCAGACCTACGAGGACTCCCGACGAGGCGAGTGGACCCGGCTCCCTACCTACCGATTGGTCAACGATGCGCCGAAGTCCGATGCCAACGTGGACGGATTCCACTGGCAGGGAGAGGTGTTCGAGGAACTGCTCTCGTGGGCGGGCTACGTGCCGAACCAATTCAACCGGATCTGCACCAGACACCTGAAGCTCGAGGTCACCCGCTCTTTCCTCAAGGACTGGCTGGCGGCAAAGCCCAAGATTCCTCGGCTCGGCCACTACGGCGACGAGCCTCGAATGGACCACGATGCGGCCTATCGCCGACACCTCGAGAACCAGGGCGGAGTGCCGAGGGACATCTTCCTGTGGAAGCGTGACTTCGCGTGGAAACGCCCGCACTTCAGGCCCGAGCAACGCTACGAGGACTTCTATCCGGGCTGGCAGCCCTTCGCGAACCCTGCGCTCAAGGACAAGACGCTGGGCGACAAGGCATGGTTCGGGAAAGGCGGGGTCGAATATGTCGCATTCATCGGTCTGCGCCATGACGAACCCCATCGCATCCAGCGCGTCGCAGAACGAAACGACACAACCTCGGGCTACGAGGGAGAGCACGTCTATACGCCGCTCGCCGACATGGCCGTGACGCGCGAAGACGTCAACGACTTCTGGGACAGGCAGGAGTGGAACCTCTCCCTGCCGGAGGACACCAGCCTTTCGAATTGCGTCTACTGCTTCCTCAAGGGGGCGCTCAACCTCAGGGACATCCATGCCCGCATGAAGGAGGAAGCGGAGAACGGCAGCGCCAAGGGATTCGGCCCGCTTGCGGCAACGCCATGCGACCTCGCATGGTGGAACCGGATGGAGTCAATGTACAGTCGCGACCTGGAGGCTGAAGAGCGCACGATTCGAGGCGACATCACTCGAATCGGGTTCTTTGGAAACAACGGATTCTCGTACGAGGACCTGGGAAAGGGCGCCGATCTCGGCCAGTTCTCGGAGACGATGCTCCCGTGCGACTGCACCGAATGACGCCCAGGCCCGTCTACCTCGACAACCAAGCGACGACGCCGATAGATCCGGCAGTTCGCGATGCGATGTGGCCTTACCTCACCGAGCAGTTCGGCAACCCGCATTCGAACGACCATCGCTTCGGCTGGGACGCCTCCGACGCCATCAGGGACGCTCGTGCGCAAGTCGCCGAGCTCATCAACGCCGACGACGACGAAATCGTCTTCACCTCCGGCGCTACCGAATCGTGCAACCTGGCGCTGCGAGGCATGGCAATGCGCAGCGGCAACGGCCGGCGAGTGCGCATCGTCACGCTCGCCACTGAGCATCCCGCCGTTCTGGAGACAGTCCACGACCTCGCTCGCACGGGCCATGACGCGATCGTGTTGCCGGTCGAGCCCGATGGGCTTCTCGACCTTGCCAAACTCGACAGGGTGCTCGATGAACGTACGCTCATCGTCTCAGTCATGGCGGTCAACAACGAAATTGGCGTGCTGCAACCGCTCGCCGAGATCGCCTCCAGGTGCCACGCCGCCGGCGCGCTCTTCCACACCGATGCGACCCAGGCCGCCGGACGCCTGCCCATCGACGTCGATGCCTGGAACATCGACCTCCTCAGCTTCTCTAGCCATAAGGTCTACGGACCGAAAGGCGTCGGTGCGCTGTACGTGCGCTCCGGCGTCGAACTCAAGCCCATCATCACGGGCGGCTCCCAGGAGAGGGGTCTTCGGGGCGGCACGCTGCCGACGGCGCCTATCGTGGGGTTCGGGGCCGCCTGCGAACTCGCCTCCGAGAGACAGGAGGAGGACCGCTTACGCATGGAAGCGCTGAGCGCTCGCCTCTACCGCCGCCTTCTCGAGGCGCACCCGTGCCTTCGTCTGTTCGGGCACGAGAGCCAGCGCGTTGCCGGCAATCTCAACATCGGCTTTCCTGGTGTCCGCGCCGAGGAACTTATCCGCAACACCGCAGAGCACATTGCCGTCTCGAGCGGCTCGGCGTGCTCCTCGGCAACGTCGGAGCCCTCCAAAGTGCTCCTCGCGCTCGGTCTGGACGCCGACACCGCTGCCACGGCGTTTCGCATCAGTCTCGGGCGCTTCACGACCGAAGAGGATATCGAGACGGCCATCACGACCCTGTCCAACATCCGGATCCCCACTCACCGAGCCTGACCACCATGCCCCACCGCACGCCCGACTTGCATTTCGGACCGGGACCCAGTTCCGGGTTCACTCCGGCCGGAATCGCCGCCTTCGACAATCTGCGCCCTGCCGCAGTCGTGCGCGAACTCATCCAGAACGCACTCGATGCCGCACGCGTTGCGCGTGCCTTGCCCGCTCGTGTGCGCTTCCAGCTCACGCGAACGAGGCGAAAGACGATTCCAGGCATGGCCAACTATGAGAAGGCGTTCGCAAAGGCGATTAAGACACAGCGCGAGATGGCACGCGGTTCGCTCGCCAGACAAGCCGAACTGGTAGTCACGCGCATCCAGGGCGCGCTCGACAGCGACGAGGTGGACGTGCTCACTGTGCTCGACAACGGCGTGGGGCTCAACGAAGAACGCATGAACGCGCTGCTGAGCGACGGAGTGAGCGTCAAGGACGGTAACGCCACGGGCACCTACGGCAACGGCCACGCTACCGCCATTCCGGCATCGGACCTGCGCTACGTGCTCTACGGAGGCGTCACGGCGGACGGGAAGCGGATCGGTGCCGGACATGCGGTGCTCGCTTCCCACTACGCCAGGGGCCAACGCCACCTGCGCTCCGGGGACGGTTTCTTCATCCGCGACTTCCAGGCGGGCAGCGGCAAGCTCTTTGTCTACTCGAGGGGGCCGGGACTCTCTGGACTCATCTCGGAGGCGCTCAAACAGATCAAGGACGAGACCGCTCACGGCACCGCCGTCATCATCCCCTCCTTCAACCACTTCCTCGAGAACGACTCCCTCTGGGAAATGGTATCCCATGCCGCCTCGGCCAACTTCTTTGTGGCGATCGAAGAACGCCAACTCGAGGTGACGGTCGAAGACCGCCGCCCGGGCGGCGGCACGTCCTTCACACTCAACAAGTCAACGCTTCCCGAGGTGTTGAGAACCCATGAGAACAAGCAGCGGGCTCCCGCCTTCCTCAACGGCCGGCGCGCGTTTGAGGCCCACCGCGCCTACCGAACGGGCGAACGCCATCGTATCGTAACGAGCGCAGGCGAGATCGAGATCCGCCTGCTCGAGAGCGCCTCCGGCGCCACACGCATCGATCTGTGTCGCAACGGGATGTGGATCACCGAAGACCGAAAGATTCCCGGCTTCTATCAGAGGTTCACCGACCAGGTTCCGTTCCAGGCGGTTCTCTCGCTCAACGCACGAAAAGGACGCAAGCTCCACGACTACATTCGGGTGGCAGAGGGACCTCTGCACGACTCCATAGCAATAAAGCGACTGCCGCCACAGGACCAGAAGGCGTGTCGAAAGGCGCTTCGCCAAGTCGTCGAATGGATCCTGGGCAACACCCCCACGATCAAGTCCGACGCCTACACCCCGGACGACTTCCTCACCCTCGCCTTCGGCGACGAAGCAGGCCCGGGTGGTGGCAGATCGCTCAGCGGCTTCTGGGGCATCCCGGTTCCGATCACGCGAAACCCCGCGCGCGAGCTGCAGGTTTTTCCCATCAAGCCCAACACAGAGCCCGATGAACCGCCCGATCCGGATCCACCGCCCAAGCCATTTGATCCGCCTGATCCCCACAGCCACCGCCGGCGCCCTTCCCTTCCGACGTACTTCCAGGTCGCGTCGCGTCCGGTGGGCAAGAGCCGCCGACGCATTCTCATCGAGTGCGCCAGAGACTTTGCCAACGCTGAGCTTCGCCTCGTCGTCGACGAGGCGCTCGACGCCACCTGCGAGCGCCACGCACAGGATGCATACACGCCAGCGGCACTTAGCAGGGTGCAAATCGACGGCAAGGCCGCGCACACGAGCGCTCTGCGACGTATGAACGGCGCAGTGATCGGCGTGCGACTCGGCGACCTCAGCGCCGGCACGTCCGTGCAGATTGAGGCGAGCTACAAACTCACAGGAGACTTCTCGGACCTGCCCAACCCCTCGCTTCGGGTCGAAGTGTGCAGGAGCGAAGAGGACGCTACAGACGACACGCACCACGCCACCCCTCCCGAGGACGCACCATGATGCAGGGCTACACTGTCGAGGCTGTCGCCCCGGGGCCCTCCAACGCCATCCGCGCGCACGAGCATCCTATGCTCGAGTCGGGCAATCTCTCGTTCCCCCAGGGCCGATACTGGCTCGATTTCGTGCCGGGGGGTGACCGCTCATCCTACCTCATCACACACCGAATCGAAGGCGCGGCGCTCATCAGCCGCCTCCTCGAATCGCGACAAGCCCGATACGCCTGCATCGTGTCCTCGCCTACGTCGGGATATCGACAAACCCACGTGTCGGAGTCCCCAGAGCAGGAAGTACGCTGGGACGTCGGCGACCTCGGCGAGCCCCCGCTCTTCACGCCGGCGATCGTGTGCTGGGCGTCCCAGGAGTTGAAACTAAGCGCTTCCCGAGACGGCGTGCACCGCATCTGGGACAGGCAGGTCGTTGCCCTGCACAAGGGCTCACGCCTCGCGCTCGGAAGCGTCATCCAGCTTCAGTCCTCGATTCTCCACCTCCTCTCGATTCATCCCGACGATCGCCTCGACGACGGACAGTTCGATGTCGAGATCGAGTCGGAGCCCTTTCGCTTCCGCGCCAACGTGGGCGCGACGCTCTATAAGTGCCTGCGCTACCAGGGCGGCGAGATGCGCCGCAGCATCATGACGCACATCGTGACCGCCTGCCTCGCCCGGCTCCAGCGCGACTACGTCGAAGACGACGGCGAGAGCGGATGGCAATCGCACCGAAACCTAAATGCCTTCGCCGACTACCTCGCCGCCAACGGCCACGGACACTGGACCGACGACGGATTTCGCCCTGAGAAGGTGGCCACCGCCATCTACCCGCTCGTGCCACCAAACGGCGCGCCTCTTGAAGCCGATGAGAGCGAGAGCGCATGAACGCCCCCGAACCGGCCTTCACCGAACTCAAGGACGGCGCCTACACCCAGATGCGCAGGAACCTGCTGCGATTCAAGGGAAGCGCTCAGCAAAGAGAATTCCTCGTGAAGGTGCGCGACAGCGCCGCCTTCCTGGAGTGTTTCTCGGGCATCCCGAAGATTGGGACCGCCGAAGCGGCGCTTGCCCCCTACCCCATGACGGAAAGCGAGTACAAAGACCCGCCGAGCGACACCGAGCACGCGCTCTACACGGCCTGGTCTGCGCTCACGCCCTCGATCGCCTGCCGCTCCACGTTCTGGGCGAACTTGACGCTCGCGCATATCCGAGAGGACCGGATCCAATCAGTCTACCTTGCATCCAACGGCGGAAACCTCGCTGGCGGGGCGGAGCGTATCGACTTCGTGCTGCGCGACACCACCGCCAAAGGGCCCCAGCGCATCGATTCCTGTGTGCGCGCAGTGCTCAGACGCTTGGGCGGCCTTCCCGAAGTGCGCGGAAACCGTTCGGTCTACGTCGACTGTCCGTTCGCACGCGCCTGGTGGCGCGAACGCATGGTCGCGCAAGCAGGCGGCGGCGACGAGCTACGCGCCAAGCAGGTGCGCCGGGTCGTGCGCATCCACCAGACGTACTGGGAGAAACTGGTCGACCGAATCGTGTTTCGCAATTCCACGTTCGGATCGACCAACATTCGGAACTCTCTTCTTCGCGCGCTCGGTCAGTTCCTGCACGCAAACCCGAACTCGGAACTGTCTACCTACCAGAGCTTTCAGCGGCTCTGCCGACGCGCGACCGCCTACCAGGGGAGCCTCGAACTCAGCGTACTGAGCGATGCAGAACTCGACGCGCTCATGGAGAGTGTGGTACAGGGCGCCGCGTAGCCCCGGGGGCACGAGTGAGGGTGCCGGCCGCGCCCATAGCGATGAACCGGTGACGAGGCGATGAATCTCTCGACGACTCTCGCACGAAACCGGCACCGTACGGCAATCCCTCGCACCGACTACTCGCGCCCCATCAGGACTGCGCTCGCTGACGGGCTCATCGGCCCCGATGCGACGGTGTTCGATTTTGGCTGCGGCCTCGGAGATGATGTCCGGCACCTGCGCCTTCGCGGCATCGAGAGCTGGGGGTGGGACCCCACGCACCGCAGCGACGGCGAACACACGCGCGCTCAGGTGGTCAATCTCGGCTACGTCGTGAACGTCATAGAGGACCTTGAAGAAAGGGCCAAGTGCCTCGCACGCGCTTGGTCGTACGCCGAGAGAGCCCTCATCGTCTCGGCACGCCTCGCCTCGCAGACGCGCGACTTCACCCCGGTCGGACAATATGGCGACGGCTTCGTGACCTCGATCGAGACCTTTCAGAAGCTCTATGAGCAGGGAGAACTCAAAGACTGGCTCGAGTCGCAGCTCGGTGAGCCCGCGGTCGCCGCAGGGCCCGGCGTCTTCTATGTGTTTCGCGATGGCGCCGATCGGATGGGATTCCTCGCCAGTCGATACGCACGGCGCTCAAGAATCGGCCTGCCCTCGGTCGCATCCACCATCGAGGACCACAAAGAGCTCCTCCAGCCGCTCATCGCCTTCTTCCATGACCACGCCCGTGCGCCCTCGGACGACGAACTCGACGATGCCGAACCGATTCGCGAGCGATTTGGAAGCCTGCGCCGGGCGTTGCGGCTCATCGAGCGCGCACACGACCCCGAGCAGTGGAAGCACATCATCATCGCCAGAGGGCAGGATCTGCTGCTCTTCCTCGCTCTCTCCCGCTTCGACGGACGGCCACGATTCGGACAGCTCCCGATTCCCCTTCGCCGGGACATCAAGAGCCTGTTTTCAACGTACAAGAAAGCCTGCGAGGAAGCCGACGTGGCACTGCACGCAGTCGGCGACATGCGGCGCGTGCGCCGCGCAGCGCAGCGCTCAGACGTCGGCAAATGCACGCCCTCGGCTATCTATGTGCATGAGACCGCGCTCGAGGGCCTGCCGCCGATTCTCAGGCTCTACGAAGGGTGCGCGCGGCGCTACATCGGCCGGGTCGAAGAGGCGAACCTCATCAAACTCCACACCGAAGAGCCGATGGTCTCCTACCTCTCCTACCCCGAGTTCGAGTCCGACCCCCACCCGGCGCTCGCCGAATCGCTCACCGTCCACCTGCAGACCTTCCGGCTCCGGGAACGAGACTACCGCACATCCAAAAACCCCCCTATTCTCCACAGGAAAGAGTCATTCCTTCTGCCCACCCATCCCCTTCATGCAAAATTCGCCCGCCTCACGCGCCAGGAAGAGTCCAAGGGGCTCTTCGAAGAGACTTTACGTATCGGCACCCGCAACGGCTGGGAGCAACGCCTGACCGAACAAGGATTCACCCTGAGAGGACACCGAGTAGTGCGCCAAGAAGGCGCTAGCCCCCCGGGAACATAGCAATTGAGCGCTCCACACATTCCGGCGCCCCACAATGCGCTAAGGGGTCCGAAACGCGCAAGTCATTTGGTTGAACCTTCAGCAGAGCGGAGATCACTCGGCCGAACTACCTCATGTGCATACTGGTTGACCTTGCGCCACCCTGTCTCATCATTGCGAAGTATGCCAGTAGGCGTAATTCCGCTGACTCGTGGAGCTGTCGGATAGACGCATGAGCCAGCCGCCACAACCATCGCGCTACACTGCGAGGAGCCATCTCGCCCAGATTCACTATGCCTTGCGCGCCGTACGTGAAGGCAAGAAAGTGTCGTCGACCGCTCTCGTATGGCCCGTTGGGCTCGACCGTTCCATTCTCCACCGGCTGCCTATCAGCGTCCGCACCCGCAATTGCCTTTTGCACGCTCAACTAATGAAGGGGGAGACCTCGCTCAGGGCGGTGGATCTGCTCCACCTACCAAATTTCGGGCGCACATCTCTTGCAGACCTGCTCCTCAACGTGGAGAAGTTCCTCCTCGATTGCACTCTTGACGACAGGTCACCATCCACTCATCCACCCCGCTGGACAGCCAGCTCCCGAGACACCCGAAGCGATCCCACTGGCCTGCCGACGGAGACCGAATCTGCACTCAATGCGTGGAACCGAGCCGGGGAGAGCCTTCGACCACTGCTAGCCACATCGTCTGACCTTCTCGGGACTCGAACTCTCTCAGACGCTCTGCACCCGGAACTCATTCGCCTCGCTTCGAGGATGGGAATAGCCCCGACTCTCCAAGCAATCAGTGTCAACGAAACGACCCAAGGAACACACAGTCTGCCTGTCCTCGTTGCGATCCGTCTTCGCCAGACCCTAAATGCCACCTCAGAGAGATGGCACGCTATCATTCGAAGCCGACTTATTCAGACGCCACCCGCCACACTCGAAGAAGTCGGTATTCAGCTTGGTGTCACGCGAGAACGCATCCGGCAGATTCAGGCCATCCTCGAACGGAAGATCAAAGTAGCCCTCGGCGAAGAACTTCGAGTCATTGCATCAACGTTGCACGATCAGCTCGATCCTTTGGTCGAAGCACGCGAGCTGGAGCGTCGAATTGACGATGTTGTGCCGGACGAATCGCCCGTGGTCACTAGTTTCTTTCGCATGGCGCTGCTCCGCACCATGGGGTTTACTCTGGAAAACGGCGTGTATATCGACGAGCGCGCCGAAGAGGTGCTCCGCAGCATCAGGTCTCGTGCCCGAGCACTCGCCGATGACGTCGGTCTCGTGAATGAACAACAACTCATCGAGATTCTTCCCGATGAGAGATGGCAACGCTTTTGGCCGCGACTGCGCGAGCGCAGTGATCTTCACAACTTCTATGGCGTGCTAGCCGTTCGAGACACCGCCAAGGCTCGAGTAAAAGCGGCACTGCTGTCCATCGGACGCCCAGCGACCCGGGAAGAGATCGGCTCTGTCTGCGGCTTTGAGAAAAGTCGGGTAGGTGCGTATCTGTCGAACGTCCCCAGTGTAGTCAGAGCGGACAAGAAGCGATGGGGGCTGAGAGAGTGGATTGACGACGAGTATGACGGGATAGTCGGAGAGATCATCCAACGCATCGAAGAAGACGGAGGCGCCACCACGATTGAGAGACTGATGACGGAGCTGCCGAGCAAGTTCAACGTCAGCCCGGTCAGCGTACGTGCCTACATGCAAACGCCGAGGTTTGAGATCCGGAACGGCTCTGTCAGCTTGGCGAACACCTCGTCGGTCCAGCTCCGACATCTCGATGACGTCATCCACGGACGCGACTACCGCGACGCCCCCTACTGGACATTCGTCGTGGAGAGCCGCTACCTCGAAGGATATAGCGTGGTTGGCGTCCCCCCGGAGTTCGCAAAAGCACTCGGATGCAGCCCCGACTCAGGCTTGGGGGTCCGAATCGAGAACCTTCCAGACTGCCGAGAGCTGTCCTTGCGTTGGCGCCTGGCCTCGACGACGGGTGCATCACTCGGATACGTGGCCGAGCCGCTTCGCCAACTCGGCCTGCATCCCGGGGATCGTGCGAGGGTGACCATCAAGGGGACGCGCTCGGCCGAGCTGAGCGCAGAGGACGGCGGCGCCCAGCCCCCTCCGTCCGGGGAGGCTGACGCCACCCTGGCACGCATTCTGCGGCGTCGCAGATCGCTATAGCCATGCTCACCAACGAACGGACCCTGGAGCCCGGCCTTTTCAGACTGCCCGACGCACGCGTCGAGAGGCGTGTGTTCATACCGGGATTCCGCGCAGCGAAATGCGTTCGGGGTGCCTTCGGCTGGTTCACCGCCGGGTGGATCGAGCGACTGGCCCCAGGACTTGCAATCTACCTCAATCGTGATGAGGCACAACCAATCGAGTTCACCGTCGCGCCGGCGTTGTTCCCCAACGAACGACTCGCCATAGAACGAGGCGTCCAGATGAGTGAGGAGCAAGCAGTTGCGCTCGTCGCCGAGGTGTTCATCGAGGGTCGAGCCAGCGCCACTCCGCTCGCTCGACATGCGCTCGATTGTCTGTCCTGGATGATTGCCACTGAGAGGCTACAGCTTCGCATCGCGGTGCCGACACCCGAATCGAACTACCACCCGAAACTCTGGCTCTTCGACGATGGCGAGAATCAGGTGCTCGCGCGCGGGTCCGGAAACGCCACCGGCCGAGGCGTGGCCACCGGTGTCGAGCATCTCGACATCGACGTATCTTGGCTTCCGGAGAGCGAACGTAGGGTCAAGTCCGGCGTCGCCATGCTGAATGACTGGTCTCAAGGGAACAGTCCAGGACTCATGAAAGTGTTCAAGCTGCCAGACGCCCTCGCCGAAGACATCATCAAGACGGCCCCCGAGCAACCGCCCCAACCGAATGATTACGAAAAATTCGCGCCGCACCATGTTGCCGATGCACGACCAGCGTATCGTGCGAATCGCCGGCTACTCATACCCGAGACCCTGGAGTGGACGAAAGGCCCATACGCCCATCAAGATGAAGCCGTCAAGGGCTGGGAGGAAGGAGACGCCCCCGAGAGCGGGGTGATCGCGATGGCGACCGGTGCGGGGAAGACCCTCACCGCACTCATCTGCGCGACCCGATACCAAGATCGCCTCAACGGCCAGCCGCTCCTGATCGTCGTCTCCGCACCGTCCGTCCCGCTCATCATGCAGTGGTGCGAAGAGGTGAAGAAGTTTGGCGTGACTCCTATTGCCCCGAGTCTGGCGGCGAACACCGATCGGACGCTCACCCGGCTCTTCCGGGGCCTTCGAGGTGGTGGCACCCACGTCGCCGTCGTGACGAACGCCCTTCTGTGCACACCGAGCTTTCAAACGACGGTCTCGGAGAAACTCCGCACCCGGGATGGTCCTATCCCAACGATGCTGATCGCAGACGAGGCCCATTCGCTCGGGGCGGAATCGTTCATCCGGAATAAGCCCCAGTTCTTCGAGAAACGCCTCGCCCTCTCCGCAACGCCAGAGCGCCAGTACGATCCGGATGGGACGGAAGAGATATTCAAGTTCTTCGGACCGACAGTGTACGAGTTCGGCCTGGACCGCGCCATCGGATTCTGCTTGGTCCCGTACCGATACTACGTTCACGCATGCACGCTGAGCGGAAATGAACTGGAGGAGTTCGAACGGCTTTCGCAACGAATCGGTGCCGCGATGGGCTCCGGGGCGAGCGAAGAGGACACCGGACTGCAAGGTTTGCTGATCGCGCGCCGGCGAATCATCGAGACCGCACGGAGCAAGATCGATCTACTGCGGGAGGTGCTGGTCCGCCGTGACCCACGACACCTCGAACATGCACTCATCTACGCATCGGCGAAGAACCCCGAGCAGTTCGATGAAATCGGTGCATTGCTGACCGAACTCAACGTCAGGTGGGCCCCGGTCACCCAGGAGACCACAAGGAACCCGAAGCTGCTCGCCCGAATTCTCGACTCGTTCGCAAAAGGCGCCAACCAAGTGCTGCTTGCGAAGAAGGTGCTCGATGAGGGAGTCGACATCCCTAGTGTAGTGTCCTTAACAAAACGGTTTTTAAGGTGTTTTTAGTAATGCCGATCGGCCCCGACGGACCTTTTCGACGATCTCCTCGACCGTCTTTGTCCACACCAAGGCTCGAGGGTTTTCGTTGTAGCTCTGTAGATA
>CAYQVB010000062.1:0-28014 GCA_964420925.1 uncultured Ectothiorhodospiraceae bacterium
CCGACGGGTCCTCGCCCGCCAGCAACTCATCCAGCAACGCGTCGCTGATCCGTCGTCCTTCCCGTGTCTGTCTTGCCATGCTCTGTCCTCCTTCCGGAACATCATGCTATGGCCTCAAACACGTAATTCCTGACAGGCTCACCGCGGCTCGCACTACTGGTTCACGCCCGAGGCCGGGGGCAAGGTCGATCGGGATAATCCGACGCAGTTCGCGCGCGCGATGCGCCAGCTCGGCGTGGAGATGATTCCCGCCTACTCACCGCAAGCGCGCGGACGCTGCGAGCGCATGTTCGCCACCCACCAGGAACGCCTTCCCAAGGAGCTCGCCGCTCAGGGCATCGACACGATGGCGGAGGCGAACCGCTATCTTGCCGAGCACTACCGTGGGGCGTTCAACGAGGAGTTCGTAGTGCCCGCGGCCGAGTCCGGTTGCGCGTTCGTGCCCTTCATCGGCCCCGGACTCGCCGACATCCTGTGCGAGCACTATGAGCGCACCGTCGGGCGCGACAACTGCGTGAGCTTTGAGCGCAAGCGCCTCCAGATCCCCGCCCAGACGCATCGCTGCCACTTCATCAAGGCGCGGGTACGGGTGCATCGCTACCCCGACGCGCGACTGGCGGTGTTTCACGGACCGCGCAAGCTCGCCCAGTACGCGCCCGATGGTTCCCTGGAAGTCGATACCACCGGGCAAGACATCCGTACCCAGGCGGGCGTAGCTCGTTGACAGGCAGGGCCTGTGGAGTTGTGGACGAGTCCTTCGGACCGGCGCGAGCCCTGCGGGCCGTGTGGACAAGCCCGTGGACGACGCTACCGCGTCGCCCACCGCCTTGCCCACACTCTCGCGCCTCTCGCCCACAGGCTCCACAGGCCACACAACAACAAGAAATCTCAAGAATCAGAACCGGACAACTCACGTGCTACAAAACCGGACAGTTCTATTTGTTGCCAACACGTGCACCAGCGTCCGCGCCACAAAAGAAAAACGCCTCGGGTTGCCACCGAGGCGTTTCCTTTTTCGCTTGTGGTGACGGGGGTTCCCTTTTATGCTCCCGGCCACTGCCGACGCGGTGTGCCACCACCCGTCGGTGCGATCGACCACAACTCACAATCCATAGGAAGGCCGATGCCTTCACTTTACCCCTGCCGGCCATGGCCGTAAAGCGTCCTCCCACCGCGGACGGTGGCGGCGAACTCACCCCCGGACGGCAGCGCCAGCTCGAGGAATTGCTCGCTGCGGCCGAGCTCGACACGTCCGACGTCGGCTACCTGGTGCGCCTGCTCATGCTGTGCACCCTGCCCCGCACTAACCCCGGCCGACGCGTTCAGTATCGGCGCACGAACGGTCCGCACGAGCTCATCATGACCGCCACGGGACGCCGAGGGCTGCCCTACGGGTCCCTCCCGCGGCTCATGCTCGCGTGGGTGTGCACCGAGGCCCTTCGCACGCAAAGCCGCGAGCTCGTGCTCGGGCGCTCCCTCGCCGACTTCATGCGCCAGCTCGGCATCACCGGCCGCCAAGGAGGCCCCCGAGGCAACGTCACCCGCGTTCGCGACCAGATGCACCGCCTCTTCTACGCCAATGTCCGCCTGACCCATCGCGTAGGCCGCCGCGAGCGCAGCGTGAGCTCCCAGGTCACGAGTCGCACCGACCTCTGGTGGGATGTGCGCGATCCGGACGCCCCGATGCTATTCGAGTCCACCATCACGCTCGGCGCCGAGCTCTACGAGGAGATCATCCGCCACCCTGTCCCCCTCGACATGAACGTGCTCAAGGCGCTGACCCGATCCTCTCTCGGTCTGGACCTGTACATGTGGCTTGCCTACCGCACCTACACCCTCAAACAGCCGCTCCGGCTATCGTGGAGGCAGCTTTATCGCCAGTTCGGAGCAGATCCCGCCCGCGGAGGTGAGAATGTTGTGATTCAGAATTTCCGCAAAGATTGCCTGCGGGAGCTCACCAAGCTGAAGGTCGCGTGGCCGGACCTTCAGTACGACACTCCCCCAGGATACTTGCTCATCTGGCCCTCAGAATCACTTGTGTGTCCTCGGCGCGTTTTGCGCTGAAACACCACACAACAGGATGGTGTACGGCGAGCGCTGGTCGGAGCACTTGTCCACATTGCCTTGTGGACTCCACGACTTATCCACGCTGAAACACCACACCTGAGGCCGGCAATTCTGCGCTGAAACACCACACTGATCCAAGTAGTTCTTCCAAGTAGATCTAAGAATCATGTAGTTATCAGGCACTCGCCTGTGGATAACTGCCTCGTCGAGGATTCACGCGGCGTAACTTTCTCCTACCCTTCGCCTTCCATGGCTTCGCCCAGGCTCCGGGCACTAAAGCGCCCTCCGCCTGCCTTTGCGGGCCCATCCCTGGCCCGCCAGAAGGAATATTGTTCACTCCCTCCCTCCGCCATCCATGGCTCCGCCCGAGCGGAGGGCGGAACAATCCACTACAACCAACTCACGTCACAACCGCCCTCCGCTCGCCTACCGCGGGCCATCCATGGCCCGCGACTCCCTCCAAAACAAGAACCCATGCGAGGCTACACCGAATGGCTCAGGACGCCGCCTCCGTGCCGTCACGATTCGCGCTCAGGCCCCGTCGTCGCTACCATCCGACGAGTTCGGGTTTGTCGAAGATCGAAACGGGGGGAGTGCCGTGACTCCGGAAATCTGGACCATCGTCGGTACCGGGGTCGCGCTCGCCGCGCTCATCATCGGCAGCACCCGCTCCACTCGGCGCGACATCGGAAAACGCCCGAACCGCATGGACCAGCGCCTCGACCGGTTCGAGAAGCGAATCGAAACTGTCGAGCACAACCAGGAAAAACTCAAGGACGGCCTAGCCGAGCCCCGTGAACGCATGGCGAAGCTCGAAGGCCTCCTCGAGGGGCTGCGCGAAGCGATCACCGGACGTCACGCCGCCTGATTCGAGGAGCTTCGATGGCCCAAGCCGCCGCCCATACGCACGAACCGACCCGCCGGGCCACCTATCAGGACGTGCTGGATGCGCCGGCGCACCAAGTCGCTGAGATCGTCAACGGGACGCTCTACACCCACCCGCGGCCGGCGGCGCCCCACGCACGTGCGAGTTCAGTGCTCGGTAGGCGCATCGGAGTCCCGTTCGATGACGACGTCAGCGGTCCGGATGGGTGGTGGATCATCGACGAGCCAGAACGGCACCTTGTCGATGAAATTCTGGTGCCGGATCTCGCGGGCTGGCGCCGGGAGCGGATGCCGGAGTATCCCGAGACAGCGTACTTCACCCTTGCTCCCGATTGGGTGTGCGAAGTGCTCTCGGCCTCCACACGCCGGCTCGACCTGCATGAGAAGCGCCCGACCTACGCCCGCGAAGGGGTGGGATATCTGTGGCTTGTCGACCCGATAGACCGCACCCTGGAGGCGTTCGAGCTGCACGAAGGGCAGTGGCTCCTAATCGCGACGGCGAAGGACGACGAGCCGGTGAGCATCCGCCCCTTCGATGCGATCACCTTCAGCCTTGGAGACCTCTGGGCCCGTCGTCGCTACCATCCGACGAGTTCGGGTTTGCCGAAGACCGAAACGGAGGGAGGGCCGTGACTCCGGAAGTCTGGACCATCGTCGGTACCGGGATCGCGCTCGCGGCGATCATCCTTGGCAGTGCCCGCACTCAGCGGCAAGACAGTCAAGGTATCCGTCGCGAGATCGAAAAGCTCAAGGACGGCTTGGCCGAGCTCCGCGAGCACATGGCCAAGCTCGAAGGCCTCCTCGAGGGACTGCGCGAAGCGATCGCCGGACGCCACGCTGCCTGATTCGAGGAGCTTCGATGGCCCAATCCGCTGCCCATACGCACGAACCGGCCCGCCGGGCTACCTACCAGGATGTGCTCGACGCGCCGGCGCACCAGGTCGCCGAGATTGTCAACGGGACGCTCTATACCCACCCACGGCCGGCTATGCCACACGCATTGGCGAGCTCCGAGCTGGGCATCGAGCTGGGAGGCGCGTTCCATCGGGGCCGTGGCGGTCCGGGCGGGTGGTGGATCATCGACGAGCCGGAGCTGCATCTCGGCGAGGAAATCCTGGTGCCGGATCTCGCAGGATGGCGCCGGGAGCGCATGCCGGAGTATCCCGGGACGGCCTACGTGACTCTCGCACCGGATTGGGTGTGCGAGGTGCTTTCGGCCTCCACACGTCGGCTCGACCTGCATGAGAAGCGCCCGATCTACGCCCGCGAAGGGGTGGGCTATCTGTGGCTCGTCGACCCGATGGACCGCACCCTGGAGGCGTTCGAACTGCACGAAGGGCAGTGGCTCCTGATCGCGACCGCGAAGGACGACGAGCCGGTGAGCATCCGCCCCTTCGATGCGATCACCTTCAGCCTCGGCGACCTCTGGCCCCCGAGGCGGCAGGAAGCCTGAGCAGCTCTCGGCGCTGACCCCATCCGCTACGGGTGAGGTTTTTCGTTGGTGATCCGAAACGCGCAACTGCGCGCAACAACGCTCCATAACGCTCTAGAACGCACAAGAGCGGCCATGACCGCTCCTCACGAATTCTGAACTCGCCACTTCCTCCGCTCGTTTGCGGCGGCCCTGCTGGCGGCCTTCATGCGTTGCTGCATGACCTCCTCCCCTACCCTGCCCGCTCGAGTCTTCGCGGTGGCGGCCGCAGCCTCGCCGGCCATTTGCTTTGCCGCGGCGCGACGCACGCCGAAGCTGCTGTCGGCCACCTTCTCACCCACCTTCGCGACCCCTGCCACCCCGGCCTTGGCCGCGCCGGCACCGGCGAGCGCGCGGGCGCCCTGGACCCCGGCGACCACCCCGGCCGCGGCCAGGCCGCTGCCGACCGAGGAGGCAATGCCCCCGCCGAGCTGTCCGGCTACCGCGGAGACGCCGAGGTAGGCGAGTCCCATCGACAGCACGCCGGCCGCCGCGCCGGCTATCTGGAGTCCGTCTACCCCGCCCTGCCCTTCCATCGCGGTCGCGAGCCCGGTCGCGATGGTGGCCCCGATGGAGGCGGTCAGCATCACGAACACCCCGACCAAAGTGAGAGTGACGAGGTGCTTCAGCCACATCTCGAAGATGGAGTGCGTGGCTTTGAAGGGCAGTCCGAGGATGATGAACGGTCCGATGGCCACGAGCAGGGCGAGCCCTATCTGCGAGACGTACAACATTAGCCAGGCGCACACGACTGACAGGGTGCACACACTCACCATCAGGGTGCCCAGCAGTGCAGCGTACACTCCGCCCCCGCCGCTGGCGAAGAGCCGGAGCACCGGGTCGACGGTCGCGGCCAGCGCCGCGGGGATGTCGGCCGCCCCGCGGAGCTCCGTCGACATCAGGGCGGCGATGCGTATCGGGAGGTGCTCGACTTGATCGAATATCCAGTCCATGTACATCAGCGAGGGACCGACGAGCGCGAAGATGAAGGCGATGGTGACCATCTGCTGCAGGGCGACGGGGACCGGGAGTTCCCGGCCCGTCGCCATCCGGTAGCCGAGCAGCAGGATGGCGATCGTCGCGATCGAGGTGATGAGGCCCCCGACCACGCCAAACGCGTTCAGCAGCCAGTCCGCCTGAGCCTCTTGGATCGCGTCCATGCCGGCGTCCCAGACTGCACGGATGTAGGGTTCAGTGGTCCGTGTGTCTGCCATTTGGTGGTCCCCCAACTTAGGGCGTCAATCCTCCACACAACGCGTCGTGATCGACCCCGTAGTAGCCCCACTTCTCACGGGCTTTACGGTGACTTCGATTCTCCGGGTCATACTCCATCCATCGGCGTTCCGATTTCAATCGGCTCCCCACGTCTGTCCTCCTGATAGCCAGTACCAGATAGGCGGGTGGATGCCGCAGCTTGTAGGCACACAGGTACTCCTCCGCTGTCAGGCCGTCTTCCCGCCCGATCTCCGCGTACTTCCGCGCGAGGTCCCGGCCCCTTTGCCGATACAGCCCCCGCGGCCCCAGGGCCAGCTCGATCCAGCGCAGCCCCAGGGCATACAGATCCAGCGAGCAGAACTCCTCCCAGCGCGGTGCGCCGTGGACCAGCCCATCGGCCGATGGCTCAAACCGCAACCCCGGAACGCTCTTCACCCCGATGCGTATTCCCCCATCAGCCCTCGCCCTTTGCTGCTCATGCTCCGGCACGTCGCAGTAGAGCACCTGGTCGTGGCTCCTGTGCGCGGGTCGCGACTCGTGCGCCTGCCACACCCGCACGATGTCTCCACTGTCGTCCACCCAGGCGTTGGCTGTCGGGGGCACCCCGGCCAGCCATACTTCCTCGGCCGCGCTCGGCGCCACCACCATCACCGTCACCATTATGCATATCCACCGCATACATCTGATTCCCACTATGGCAAGTGTTTTGCATCAAACCTACTGGACGAATCCAATAGCCCCGTTTGTGCCTGCATTTGCAGCAATGTGGCGAGGAGTTGGTTGTTGTCGTTGAGCTGCAAGGCGATCTCAATGAGCACCAGCGTTTGCAAGTCCAAGACCTGCTTCACCTCTCCCGCTTGCTCTAAGGCATCCTGCAATCCGACCAGCGCCGGCCGGCGGCGCTCGGCGAGCTGGTACGCCTCCTCCGCGCGGAGCTGGTAGTACGCCCACACCCGTGATCGCTCGTTCCATCTTCGCTCTGTCGCTTCCGATGCCCTTTCGCCATGTCCCGGCACATCCTGTAGCAACGGCACGCGCGCGCGCCGGCGCACCTCCTCGACCGCTGCCGTCCCCGAGCCTCCGCCAGCGAGGTTCGCGAACACCCTTTTGACCTCCTCCAAGGGTGGAGCACCGTGCATGTCTTCGAGCGATCGCAATGCCCCCCCATACCCCGAGATCCCACGCAGAGTGAACACAATTTCCTTCGCCTTCTCGAGGTGCTCCCGGGCCGCGCGGAGCTGCCTGATGCGCACGCTCTGCGCCGCCGCATCGTGCACCGGTATCCCGGCCCACGTCGGCGGCGCCGCGAGCACGAGCGCCACTAGCGCCACCGCCCCTTTCACTGCCGATCCCCTCATGTCAGCTCCTCCACCCATCGCATCGGGTCGACGCCGGCCGCGCCCTCGTCGAAGCGGCGCATCGTACGCGCCGACGGACTGAGCAGTGCGATCTCCGGCACGCCTCCCAGGTCGAACCCGAGGACTGCCGATGTCTGCCCCTGTTTGAGAAGAAAGCACCGCGAATCCTTTTGCCAGCGGCTAAGTCTTGCGAACTCCTCCGCGGTGAGTCCCAGGCGACGCACGTAGGTGGCTTCCGTGCAGTCCTCGTTCGGCAGGAATATCTTGGTCACGCTCTGGCCCAGGATGGCCGATGCGATCTGGCTGTCGGTGGCGTCCTCCGGGCTCTGCGTGGCCCCCACGAGGATCCCTCCCGCCTTGCGGATGGTCTTCAGCAGATCCTTGATCTTCACCCGGAAGTAGTCGTCATCGAGGAGCTTCCAGAACTCATCGAGCACCCAGGCGTGCCGGTGCCGGCCGTGATAGAGGCGGCCCCACTGCATCAGGTATTCCACGATGGGCGTACGGACCTTCGGCTCGTCCATCACCGCCGTCAGGTCGCATCCCACCACCGGCCGGTCGGTATCGAGCGGCGCCGCGCTCGGGGTATCGAACACCCACCCGTACCGCCCGCCTTCCAGCCACGGTCCGAGGCGCGCGGCCACCCCGTTCGGATCCGTCGCATCCAGGGCGCCGACCAGGCCCGTCAGCCGCTGGAGCTCCGGGGCCTCGAAGTCCCATACCGAGCGCACGGCGGCCAGCACCGCGGCACTGTCGGCCGCAGTCCACGGCTCTCCCACCATGGCATGCACCAGGTCATGCACGAATCCTTCGGCAACCGGAGTACGGGGGAATCCGAACGGGTCGAACCCCGTTGCATGGTCCTCGTCTATGACGACGTAGCTGCCCCCAAGGGCGCGGGTGGCGAGCTCGAGGCCCCGGTCCTTGTCGAGCACCATCGCCCGCACCCCCATTTGCACGAAGCGGCAGAGCCAGAACGCGAGCAGGGAAGTCTTTCCCGAGCCCGTCATCCCACACACGAAGGTATTGCCGGCGTCCTCGATATGGTGGGAGAACTCATAGGCCGTTCCCTCCATGGTCGGATGGACCGCCACCGCCTCGTCCCAATGGTGAGGGTCCTCGCGGCGCGGAGCCCCGTAGTGCGGGGAGAAGTCCACGAAATTCCGGTGCGACACCGTGCTCGCCCGAGGACGATGCGCCAACGCGCCGGGGAGCTGCCCCCACCACTGCGCTTCGAGGCCCAGGTCCTCGCGCACCGCGAGCAGGCCGGGCGCTCCCACCGCATCCACCCCATCGGCGACGTCATCGAGGAGCTGATGCGCGTCGTCGGAGAACACCATTACGCACCCTTGATGCGTTCCCATCACCAGATGCCCCGAGCGTAGCTCGTCGAGGGCCTGCCCGATGCCCGTTACCTGCGAGAAGGCATCGTCCCCGTGCGCCTGGAGCTGGTCGCGCTTGAGTCGCATCTTGCGCCGGCCGGTGTCGCGGGCCGAGCACGAGAAGGAGTGCGTCGCGACGAAGTCGAGCTCGCTCACTCGCAGCTCGGCGAACATCCGAGGATAGGTGATCGCCGGATACTCGCGGATCCCGATCCCTACGGCGAAGCGCTGCGAGGCCCCGGACCGGATCTCCACGGTCTCGGGGTAGAAGGACACCCGGCTGCGCAGCACCGCGCGGGACAGGTCCCCTGGAAACAGCGCTACCGGAGGCCCCTGCTCCGCGCCATTGGCGAGGAAGGCGAAGTTCTCCAAAATCTCGCTGCCGCGATTGCTGCCGCCCAAGTCGAAGAACCCGAAGGGGCGCGGTCCCCAAGGCGAGAGGCCGCGCTCCAGTTGCCGGGCGCGGCCCTCGATGCCGCGGATGGCCCGGAACATCCGCTCGCGCGACTGTGCCGTGTCCACGGACACGAGGCCAAGCTGCCACCACTTGTCCGTCGGTCCACCGATGTCCTGTACCAGCCAGACCCAAATCCGGATTCCGTACACTGGGCTTACATTCAGCGAATCGGCATATCCTCCGACCACGGCATCCGCGAACGCGTGCCCGGTCGGCCGCGGCGACCAAATGGGCTTGGGGCGCGCCGTATGAACCCAGTGTGTCCACAGATGCACCCCCTCTGCGGCAATCCCGCGGTAGGTTTGCATCAGCCCTTCGCGTGCCGCCTCGAGCTGCCCATCGGTGAGCCCCCCGGCGTGGATTCCCGCAAGCTCCCAACCCATCACCAAGTGGCCGGTCCGGAGCTTCGCGACGTGCTCCGTCAAGTGGGATTCGAGCTCGATCGGGGCGTGTAGCGCACCGTCGAGCTTTCGCCGGCGGGCCGACAGCGCGGCGGCATTCATGGCCCGTAGGACCGGGCCTGGAAGTGTCCCCGGGTCCGTCCCCCGCGGAGCTCCGCGTCGACCCAGGCCATCGCCAGCTCGAAGATCCGCTCGTCCTCCCGACACATCAGCCAAGCGGCGCCATGCAACGGGAAGATCAGCAGCAACACCGCCTCCTCGCTTGTGTTAAACCAGATCCCGAGCACGATCACGAGCGAGAAGATTGCCATCGACGCCGGCACCCCGAACAGCATCGAGGGCCGCGTCAGACCGAGATACAGCGGCTCCTCGCGCATCTACCCGCCTCCCACGATCAGTGCTGCAATCTGCGGGGCGCCGATCATGACCGCGATCGCGAAAATGACGACGCTTCCCGTCAGCCACTCCATCCGCCCCCGGGCGCACAGGAAGGCGACTACGATGATCGCCACCGTCCCCACCCCGGTCACCACGGCGTTGTCGAAGAATCCGAGGATGATGTTGAGCGCGTCCGCGAAGGGGTTTGCGGTCTGCGCATGCGCAGGCCCGCATACCGCCACGAGGACGACGATCAGGCCGAGCCGGGCCGCGTCCTGAAGACGACCTCCCTTACCCGGCACTCCTGCAGAAGCCGCAGCACCGTTGCCGGCTCGCGGAAGCGCCGCGGTGTCCCGCGAAAGCTCGTCAGCCGCCGCCGGCGGCGCCCCTCTATCAGGACAATCTCGAAATGCCAGGCCGAGCCGTTGAACCAATACACGACCACCCGCGCATCGCGTCGCCACGCGCGATCTCGAAACTCCGCCAGCGAAATCTCTTGCATCCGGCGTGCTTGTACCGTTCATGCCGTTACCCTTCCATTATTCCGTGTCGAGCGATTGCGAAATACCATGCTTTGCAAATCGCCCCCTATCGGCTCATCGTCGGCGAGTGCTCGACATCCCGCGCGGGTCCGTCGGTCTCCCGGGCGCGCTGGCGGCGTAGCTCCACCGCCTTGCAGGCGCCTTCTCTCACCTGGCGGGACACTGCGGCGGAGCCTTCGGCCTTGAGCAGACCCGCGAAGCTCGTCCAACATCCCGCCATGTCGCCGCCGGTCAACCTTGCCACCACGACTGCCGCGCCTACCTTCCACGCGACCGCCGCCGCTTGGCGCTCACCCTCCCGGGTTCCGTCGGCGCAGACCACGATAGGTCTTCCGCGTTCCCGTTCAGCCAGGCGCTGTCCCAACTCTTCCAGTTTTCCCGGAAGCCAAGAGCACTCCGCGTACACTCGTGCCCCCGTCGCCTCGTGCACTGCCTTGCCGTTGGAGTGGCCCAAGGCTATGTAGATCGGCCCTCGCCCGGTGTCCTCCCCCATCACGTCCGCTCCTGTCTCCGGATCTACCTTTCCCATCGGAAACCCGTGTTCTCGGATGAGCTCGCGCTCGAAGGCCGCGTCGCGGCACCACTGGACCAGTGGTATGTCGCCGAGCTGGCCTTCCACCACATCCGCAGCGCCCTTGAGCGCCGCCACGGCCTTTTCGTTCGCTTGTCCCTCTTGCTCCGGAGCCTTAGCGGGCCGGCCGGACGCGGCCGTCGCTTCCAGGATCAGGGTCGCCTGAGAAGACAGCCCTATAGCCTCCAAAGAGACAATCACTTCCTTTTCTTTCTGCGTCGCCGGCAGCTTTCCATCGATCTTCCAATTCATGCCCACCCCCTCTACCGGCTCATCGCCGGCGAGTGCTCGACATCACGCGCGGGTCCCTCCGCTTCCCGGGCGCGCTGGCGGCGCAGCTCCACCGCCTTGCAGGCCCCCTCTCTCACTTGGCGGGATACCGCGGCGGGGCCTTCGGCCTTGAGCAGATCCGCGAAGTCGGTGTCCTTCGCACCCCGTTTCGCACCGAACTTCGGCATCACCACCGCCGCGCCCGCGGCTTCGGCCGCGGCCCGGGCGGCGATCTCCCCGGCGTTGCGCGGTCGTCCCTTGCCGTCCTTGGCCAGATGATCGTCGTCGCCACAGACCACCATCGGGCGATTGCCGTTTCGTTTGGCCAGTCCTTCGGCGATCGTGCGCATGTTGGCGTCCGACATCGCGGCCCACACCGGCGCCCCGGTTGCCTGGTGAATCGCCGCCGCGGTGGCGAATCCGGAGGCCACGTACACCGGCCCCCGGCCGGTGTCTTGTCCCACCAGGACAGAGCCGCCGCTCATCCGGGCGCCGCGCGCATTGTGTTTCTGCCCATCGGGACCGATGCGCTGGACGGATTGAATCTTCCCCTCCACATCGCGAATCGGAATCACGATGTCGCCCCGGTCGCCCTTCACATCCGCGCGCACCGAGGCGCTGTCTATGCCTTTGGAGACGAGGTATTGATGGCCCGAGTCGAGCTGACCCATCGAGGCCATTTCCCGCTCGAGCTCCGCGGCGCGCTCGGCTCGTCCGCGTTCGCGCGTCGCTTCGCGCTCCCTGCGCTGCGCCTCTATCTGTGCCGTATCGAGGCCGTGCCCGCGCGTGCCCGACGCCCTCCACGTCCCCTCGTCCCCAGAGCGGTGATTCTGATACCACCCGGACATCGGCGCGTCCGCATGGCCCACATAGGCCCCGTCACGCTTGCCCGGGGCGGCACCCTGCACCGGGACCCGATGGAGCGCACCGTCCAATTGCGGCGGCCCATCGAGCACCAGACCGGCGCCGGCGAGCACTTCGCCGAACTCGGCGACTGGATCCCGCTCCCGGGGTTTCCACCGCGCGAGCTCCGTGGAGTCGGCTAGGTCCTCCGGCGCATACCAGCTCTTCGCTCTCCAGTCCCACTTGGCGCCAGCGTCCTTCGCCGCCTCGCGCTCCTCATAGGGCACATCGAGGTAGGCTCTACCAGCCACTCCTTTGTTCCGCGAGCCAGGTCCTCCTTCGTATTCAGCACGTGTCGCCCGCACAGCGGCTGCCGAGCGGTCCGGTTCCCACCGTTCGAGCCCGGAGCGGTCTTCCAGGCCCTCCGGCACGTACCAGCGCTTTGCGCTCCGGTCCCATTTGGCGCCAGCTTCCTTCGCTTCCCGGCGCTCCTCGTAGGGCACGTCGAGGTAGTCGCGGTCGGCCGCCTCTGTCGTGAACGGCCGCGGCGCGAACGAGGCTCCGCCACCGGGCCGCTCGACGCTCACGCGGCGCTCGAAGGCCCCATCGAACCTCCCCTCCCTGAAATCCCGGCCCAGCTCGTAGACGTTGCGACAAGCGTACTCCCGGGCGAAGGCACTCGCACTTTCGCCCTCCCAGGACAGGTACGCTGATGCGTCCTTCGGGAAGAAACCGTAATGCTCCCCATTGGAGAAGAGCACAGTGACGCCATGCCGCTCGGCGGGCCCCCGACTGTCCTTTCCCACCACCACGCCCACCGCGCCGGCGACGTTCTTGCCCATGTCCACGTCCAGGCGCACCAGGTCGCCGACCCCCAGCCGATGCACCAGGGCATTGCGTCCGGTCGACGCCGGTGCCTCCCCCGCATCCGGTCCCCGGTCCTTGGGTTTCCACCGATCCAGGCCGGAGGCATCTTCCAGGTCCTGCGGTACGTACCATTGCTTCGCCTTGGGATCCCACTTCGCACCGGCTGTCCTTGCTTCCTTGCGCTCCTCATAGGGCACATCGAGATATAGGCGCGTCGACTCTTCGAGCACCTTGCGCTTCCTGAAGACCTCGTGGTCGCGCTCGCTCCTTGCGCGCGGTTCCTTCGTCAGGATGGGACGAAGCTTGAATCCAGGGTACTTCGGCACCTGCTCGCGTGACTTCCACCGATCGAGCCCGGAGAGGTCTTCCAGGTCCTCCGGTGCGTACCAGCGTTTAGCGTCCCTGTCCCACCTCGCGCCGGCGGCCTTCGCTTCCTTGCGCTCCTTGTACGGGACATCGAGATACCGGCGCTCGTGCGGCTTCTCTCCCTTGCGTGCTCTCGCCGCATCGCGCGCCCTCTCCCGCTCGCGCAGGATCTCGACTTCCGGGCGCTTCTCGACTTCGAGCGTATATTCCACGATGCGCGCCGCATCGCGGCCGGCCTTGAAGACTTCGGCCGGATCCTCGCGCAGCGCCTTGAGCCACGACCCGATGTAGGCGGCATGCTGGCCCGGGTGAAACCCCGTGCCCATTTCCTGCGCGAGCAGGAACGACGCGAGCTCGGCGCGCAGCTCCTCGCGCGCGTACTTCTCCTTGTCGGCCCGCTTGCCGACGAGCTCCCGGTTCAGCCTCGACTCGTGCCCGGTCGCGTGCGCGAACTCGTGCAGCAGGATCTCGTGGTAGCCCTCGGAGTCCTTGAAGGCACCCTTTGGCGGCATGCCGATCGTTTCGGTGCCCGGCCGGTAGTGCGGCGGGTCGTTGCGCGCATCGTGCACCACGTTGACCGTGGAGTGCTCGAGGACCTTCGCCACCCGCGCGTTCGTCTCCGGACCCGGCGTCGGCGTCCGGTACGGCGGCAGGCCGTCGATCTGGCTCGCGTGGAAGACCACCGCCCGGCACGGAACGGGGCGATCGCGCGCCACCGTGCGATACCGGAGCTTCCCCGCCTCGTCCCTGATCGGGTTGCCGGCCTCGTCGAGGATCTTCTCGCGCGTCTCGCGCGACCAGTACGTGATCACCTGCCCGTGCGCGCCGCGGCGCACCTGCGCGCCCAGGCTCTCCGCCTGGCGGTAGGTGCACCACCGCGGATCTTCCGGCCCGCTCAGCACGATCGCGTTGTAGCCCCGGTACGGCCTGCCCGTCGCGGCGTTTACCGGTCGCCCGGGCACTTGGCCCGGCTCCCACGACCTAACCCACGGCGCGGTTCCTTCCTCGATCTCGCGGATCATCCGCTCCGCGGCCTCGTGGGCGAGCCGCTGATAGCTCGACATTGTGGCCATGACCCGTCACCCCCTGAGCTCCGGGGGCAGGTCGTTGCCCTCGACGATTTCGGCAAGCGTCAGCGAGTCGTCCTCAAGGAGGGCCGCGGCCCACAGCTCCTCGTCCGATACCCCGCTCGTGTCGACGAAGGTGGCGTCGACGGCGTTGTACGCTTCGTCGTCGAATTGCCCGCCCGGAAGGGTGTCCGGGTCGGGGCTCCTGATGATGCTCGTTTGCACTGTCGTCTCCTCTTGGTTGCAACACAAGGTTCAACGTTCGGGCGAATGGTCTACCTCCCTCGTTCGCTCGACTTCCCTTCGGATCGCCCGGTAGCGGGCTCTTGCCAGCTCCGCTCCGGATCGGTCCCCGAGCGCGGTGCGCACTTCGGCCAGCCGCCGCAAGTCCGCCGCGCTTCGCTCTCGTGCACTGCGTTCGCGTTGCGTTTCCGCGGCAGTGCGGGCGCAGCGCCTCCCTTCGCGCTTCGCCTTCTCCCACTTTCGCCGACCCTGCCCGTTGCGGGCGCGGCCGGTCATGCGCCGTGGCGTGGCCGTCACGTCCATCCCCTGCTCGCGCGCGAGCTCCGCGAAGCGCGCCCGCGCGGCCTGGAACGCGCCCGGTACCAGCCGGAACCGTTCCCGTCCGGGACCCTGGCGTGCAATCACCACGTGGGCATGCGGGTGTGGGGTGTCTTCGTGCACGACGATCAGGCTGCGGTGCCCGGGGGCGAGCTCCGCAACCCACGCTTCGGTGGTCTCGTAGAGTATAGCCTGCTCCACTTCGACCGGCACCGACACCATCAGGTTGACGGTGAGGCCCCGATTCTTCCGCCGCGACGTGTCACTCGCCAGCACCTCGTCGACGAACTCGCGCCACCGTTTGCCCTCGAGCGTTTCTCCCCCCTCGCGCCGGTGGTCGAGCTCGCCGTTTCGCGTGATGTAGCGCACGTGCCGGCGCAGCCCTCCGGCCTCCGTCGTGGTGGACAAGACCTTGAGCACCACCTCGCGACTTCTCCCCTTGGCGGACACCCGGCGCGCAGCGCCGGCCGCCGCGACGTTGAAGGCACGGCCCACGGCGGAGCGCCGTTCCGGATGGCTTCGCCTTTCCGGCCCGCTCCCGATCGGGCCGGAAAGGTGTGGCGTGCGATCGCGTTGCCCGTAACCGGACAGACGGATACAGAGCTCCTCCTCCTCGTCTTCCAGGCGTTCGCGACCATCGGCTGCCGTGCGCGGGGCGCTCACACGAAGAGCCTCTCGAGCGCGGAGAGGAGGGCGCTCGTGCGCTCTCGCGCCGCCTGGGTCTCGGCGGTGGCCAGGCGGAGCGTGACCTCGGGCACCTTGACTGGGCGCCCGCTGTTGGCAGCGCGCGCGAGCTGATTGAGGTTGCGGCCGATGCCGAGCAGGCGCGCGTTGTGCTGGCGCAGCGCCTTGGTGAGCTCGCGGAGCTCTCCCGTTTCGGGCGCCATCGCGCTTCGCGCGAGCGTTTCGCGCATCCACGCGGAGCGGCGGCACTCGGCGCGGTGTGCGGCGGTGTCGAGCAGCGAGGCGAGCTCCGGCGTCATGCGTAGCGCCACCAACACGTTGAGATCTGGCAACTCGGAGCCTCCAACGTTAGGATATAGGCAGGATACTCAATTTGTATAACAAATTGAATCGGGGAGGCCATCCGGCCCTCCCCGGCGCCGCCCGCCGGCGGCGCGTGGAGCGGTCTTCGCCGCTCTTGTGCGTTCTGGAGCGCTGTAGCGCGTTGTTGTGCGCGCTTGCGCGGTATTCGGCGTTCTTGCACTATTCGTGCGCCGGTCTTTTGCGGTGTTGTGCGCTGTGGGTCAGAAATATTCCCTCTTGTCCGACCTTCGCTCGGATCCCGCCGGCTACCGGCGCGGTGATCGCGAGCTCGCGGAACACTTCGACGACATCGAGACTGCGGTCGCGGAGGGCTTCTCGCTTCGCCGCTGCTACGACGCGCTGCGCAGCGCCGGCGCGGTCACCCTCAGCTACAGCGCCTTCCGGCGCACGGTGCAGCGACTGCGCCAGGCCAAGAGGACCGACGCCGCCCCTTCCGATTCGTCCGCCAGCGAGGCCGGTGCACCGGCGCGTCGGGCAGGGCACGACGATTCGTCCGGTGCCAAGCCCGCCGGATTGCGCAGAGCCCAATGGCCCCTACGACGCACCCCACAGGAGTAACCGCCATGCTCATCATCACGCTTCAAGCCAAAGGCGGCGTTGGAAAGAGCTTCGTCACCAGCGCGCTCACTCAGTTCTGTCATTCCGTCGGGCAGCCCGTCGCGCTCTTCGACGCCGATCCGAACAACGCCACTCTGCTCGCGACGCCCGCACTCGGCGCCGAGCCCCTGGATCTGCTCGGCGCCGGCGAAGGGATGGCGATCGACGAGGCCGCCTTCGATGGCCTGATGGAGCGCATGACGACGGAGCCCGCCGACAAGGTGCTGCTCGTAGACGCCGGCGCGACCACGTTTCTGCCCCTGTTCAACTACGTGGTGTCGCACGCGATATGGGAGCTCTGCACGGAGTATCAGCACCCGCTGGTCCTGCACCCCGTCATCACCGGTGGTCCGGATTGCGAGGAGAGCGTGCTCGGCTTCGCGACGCTCGCCTCGCAAGTGGAGTGCCCCTTCCTCATCACCACCAACCCCTATCACGGGCCGGTGAGCATCCAGGGACGCTCCATCGACGAGCACCCGGCCTACCAGGAGCACTCCGGCTCCGTCCTCGCCCGGGTGGACCTTCCTGCCTACCCCTCGCCCCTGTTCGCGCGCGACGTGCGCGAACTGCTCGCGCACCACATGACCTTCGCCGAGGCCATCGAGAGCAAGGACACCGGCCTCATGACCCGCCAACGCCTGCGTCAGGTCTACACCGCGCTGATGGCCACCTTCTCCCAGGCGCTCGACGGCTTCTTTCCGCCTCCGCGATCCGAGCCGCCCGCCAAGCCGTCGAAGCGCGCCCGCGCTTCCAAAGGCTCGTGAACGCGTCTACGGCCAGGGAGCTGTTCTTGGAAGAAGCCCGCCAGCTCAACTTGCTGGTTTCGGATCAGGATCCGGTCCTGATCCTCGTCGAGCGCCTGGAACGCATCTTCCGTCCGGCGCTGGACGAGAACCTGCCAGCGCACCTTGCGGGGCAGCTCACCACCGCGCTCGAGGAGGACGCCGACTTCGCCCGGGCGCTCGCCGGCAGGGTAGGGCAGGCGCTCCTCGAGGACGAGGCCCTTCTCGCAGCCCTCACCGAACGCCTGGCCGAGGCCGCGCGGCCCGGCCCGGACTTCGCCAAGCTCGTCGCCAGCCAGGTCGCCGCCGCCTTGCAGGTCCAGCTCCCGCAGGAGGTTCCCGGACCCTCGCAAGATGACTCCTCCCGCGAGACGCCGACGACCAAGGCACCGGCCCCCGCCGATACTTCACCTCAGCCGCCGGATGTCCCTGCACCGCCGCGGGCCGAGCGCCCGGCCGTCGGCCAGATCCTCACCGACGCGGCCGGCGAGCGCGCCGAGCGCATCGCCGATGCCCTGGAGCCGTTGTCCCGGCCACTCGTGACCCTCGTCGCCATCTCGATCGCGTTGCTCGCTGGCGCTGGCTTCGCCTACCTCAGCGTGTTCTTCTTCTGAGTCGCCAAGGTCACGATTGATCGTTCTGATCATCGGGCCTGTTTTTTCGGTCCTCCGACGACCCGAAGTAGTACCCGAATACCGCACCCGTAAGCGGCCCCATATAGAGTGCCCATGGCTCCAGGATCTGTTTCAGGTCTTCACTCTTGAACAATCCTCCAACGACCGCGAACACGACCAGAGCAGGTACACCGAAGAATACGGAAGCCACTCCGAGTGCAACCCATCCGCGAATCCGGGCATCGTGCAGTCGCCTCGACATCGTCACTGTGGCAGTGCGGTCCTTAGCTCAGGAAGCTTCACAAGGTGTCCAACTGACGGGAGCCCTGTGTATATGTCCGCCGGAAACTCCTCGTTTGTGACATGCCACCCTCCGAGCGGGGCTTTCAACTCATCATGCTCGCTCGTATCCGCTACCAAGTAGCATGACTCTTCGGCGTCGAGCTCATCGACGAACTCAGCGCAATGCGTGGGTGGCATCCTCAACAGCTTGATTTTGGCGACTTGACGCCGATCCCAATCTACCTTGAAGAGTCCGCGGGGTTCTGTTTTGGACTCTCCAACCACCTCGAAGCTGATCCGATCCTGGTCGATCCAGTCGAAATTGGTGATGTCGATTTCGGGAGTGCTCCCCAAGATATCAGCCCCCGCCGCCTGGATACCTAGTGTGGCGAGGATGGCGCTGTCTACGGCTGCCAATCTGTCGTTACTTTCGGATTCGGCACTTGCCGTACCAATAGTTGATGCTGCGAGCAATGCGACCAAAATCGCACCTTCGATGTGTAACCGCATGGTGGTGCCCTCTGTCTTGTCGCGCTTGAACGATGCTACGCTATTGAGACGACCTCCACCATGCGGCGCATGTGGAGTAGCTTCCCTAGGGCACTTGTTGGGAAGCAGGCGCACCCTACTCGAGGGTGAGGTCCGTTGCCCTCGGGGTCGAGGCCATGCGGCACATCACGTCCTGTGGCCAAGAGAGGCTGGTCGTCGCCCGCCGCCCGCTTGCCTCCGGTGCCTGCGATCCCGGCAAGAGCATCACAGGCTGATGCTCGGGTGAGCGTCCGTTTCCCCGGCCGCCCATCCCGGCCTCGGGTTGCCCCCACCCCCCCGAATTCCTGTACCCTTAGCGCGTACCCACCACCGAGGCGTCCCGTCCCCAGGGGCCGCGCCGGGTAGCGCCCGGCCCGTCCTCTCCCTGCAGAACCCCCCGTTTTGCAGGACCAGGGTAGTGCAACACCCTGTCCAATGAAGATCACCGCCACGCCCGTCGTCGTCCTGTGCGTCGTCGCCTCAGGATGCTTGCACCCCCCGCCGCTCCCCGAGTGCGGGATCGAGGGTGAGCGGGTCGGCGCCTCCGGCGAGGCGGTGGAGTACCTCGATCCGGCGCCGCCCGCACCGGCGCTCGACGCCTCGCCCGAGCACGCGAGCGTGTTGCCCACGCCCGCGCAGGGTCCGCGCATCACGCTCGAGTACCGCCCGGGCGATCTCGTGAGCGAGCCGCTGCGCCGCGCCGCGGCGCGCGTCGGGTGGACCGTGTTGTGGGACTACCCGCACGACATCGTCGTGGAAACCCCCTTGACGCTGCGCGGGACCGTGCGCCAGGTCGCCCACGACCTCGCCCGGCTCCTCTACGCAAGCGGCAAGTCCATCGGCGTCGTCGCACACCCGAACAAGACCATTCGCGTGGTGTACCGCCAATGACGCGCTTGCAGCTCTACGCCGCGATCGGCGTCCTCGCCGCGCTGGTTGCGCTCGGACTCCTCGTCGGATGCGTGCCCTCCCCCCTCGTCGAAGCCATCGACGACCACCAGGACCAGCTCATCGACGAGGCGCTGCTCGCGGAATACCGGCTCCAATCGCCCCGCACGCCGCGCCTGTTTCACGACGCCGACGAGGCGTGGTTGGGAGGCCCCGTCGCCACCCTTCGCCGCCCGGCCGATCCGCGCCTGGACGTGACCTACGCCTTTTCCTCGTCGAGCGGCACCACGCTGCAACAGATCGCTTCCGACATCACGGTCATCACCGGCCATCCCGTGTCGCTGTCCCCGGACCTCTACATCGCCCGCGTGCAGCGCGCCGGTGTGCGTCTTCGCGGGGGCGGCGACGCGTTCGTGACTTCCGAGCCCGCCGACGAGGACGCGCTGCCGTCCATCGTCAACCGCGCCATCACCTACCGGCACAACGGCCCGCTGCACGAGTTCCTCGATCGCGTGGCGACGGAGCTCGGCATCACCTGGCGATGGGACTCCGGGCGCATCGTGTTCGAGCGCTTCGTGACCCGCACCTTCCGTGTTGCCTTGCTGCCGGGCACCGTCACCAGCGAGCTCACGCTCACCGGCACCGCGGTCACCACCGCGGTCGCGCTCGCCACCGCCGGAGCGGAGGAGGGCGCCAGCACCACGCAATCGGGCGGTGACGCCCCCTTGAGCGGATCCACGCAGAGCACGGCGCTCAGCACCACGATCGACCCGTGGCCGGCGCTCACCGCCGCGGTGAGCGCCATGCTCTCGCCGGCCGGCGAGCTCGTCGCTTCGAGCTCGCTCGGCACGCTCACGGTCCGCGACGTGCCCGCCGCGGTCGATGCGATCGCGGCCTATCTCGAAGTCGAGAACCGGTACCTGACGCGCATGGTCAACTTCGAGATCCGGCTGCTCGGCATCCGCACCGACGAGTCGAGCGACCACGCGATCGACTGGACGCTCGTGCGCAGCGGCGGCATCGGCATCACCGTGGGCGCTCCCGACACGTCCCCCGCGGCCGGCGCCGGCGGCGTGGCCGTGTCCGTCCTCCGCCCGACCTCGCGGCTCCAGGGCACCGCCGTCATCGCCCGGGCGCTGCGCGCGCGCAACACCGTGACCAGCGACACCGTCTTTCGCGCGGTGGGCTTGAGCAATTCGATCATCCCCGTGCAGCTCACGTCCACCGACGGCTACACCGCGGCGCACGCGATCACGCTCCCCGAAACCGGCGACCCGATCGAAGTCAGCACCGCGGGGCGCATCACCACCGGGACCGTCATGCAGCTCATGCCGCGGCTGATGACCGACGAGGAGTTGTTGCTGCGCATCAACCTCGACTTGTCCACCCTGCTCGGCCGGCGCGACCTGCCGGGCGGCGTGCAGGTCCCGATCACCCGCCAGCAGGCCATCGCGCCCACCGCGACGGTGCGAAGCGGCGACATCCTCATCCTCGATTCGTTCGCCGAAGACGTGGAGGAGCGTCGCGACCAGGGCCTCCATGACGCGGTGCCGTGGTGGGCGGGCGGACAGCGGACCGCGAGCCGTTACCGCACCCACCTGGTCCTCATCGTGCGCCCGACGCTGGTCAACACCCTGGACCGGAGCCTGTGAGCATCCGCCGCGCTCCGGAGATCGTGCGCATCGCCGACGTGCGCACCCGCGTCGTCGTCGAGCTCGCCTGGCACGAGCGCGCCACCGGGCGCCCCGGAGTCCACATCGCGCGGGCCAACTCCGCCCACTCCCACGTCGTCGCCGGCGCGTCCGTCGGCATCGCGCCCGAGCGCGGTTTCACCGGCGCCCGAAGCGCCGCCGCCTCGCTCGCCGCGGCTTTCCCGGGCGAGCCCATCGTGATTCTTGCCGACGTGACGCACCCGCAACGCGGATCCGGCTACTGGTATTGCCTGCTGACCGAAAGCGGCGTGCAGCGCGACTTGCTCTACACCGGCCCGGACGCGCTCACCCATGCGCAGCAGCAGACCGAGGGCGATCGCCTCGTCGTCGGCAACACCACATCGCTTCGCTGTCTAGGGCATCCAGCCCCGGGCTTTGCCGACTTGTTCCGGGGCGAACCCCAGGACGTAGGCGGGGCGCTGCGCCGCGCCCTTCGCGAAAGCCCGCGGCGCCTCGTGCGCACCCGCTCGCCCCTGTACTACCCGCTTCGCGCCGCCGTCTTCGTCGGCCTTGCCGCCGCGGCCGGCTTCTCCGGCTGGCAGTTCTACCAGGCGCGCGAGGCCGAGAAACCCAATCCCGAGGAGCTGGCACGCGCCAAGGCGCTGCGCGACTACCGCAAGGTCTACGAGGCCCACACGAGCGGGCCGACCTTCTCCGAATTCGCAGCACCCCTCCTCGACCACCTGGCGCGCCACGCACCCCCCTACGTCGCCGGCTGGCGCCGGTCGCTGGTGCGGTGCTCGCGCGAATCGGCCTTCACCCCGGGCGGCGACAACACGTGCACCGTGCGCTACACGCGCGCGCTGCCGAGCGCGGTCAACGTGCTCCACCTTTCCCGCCGCCTTGACCTCGACACGCTCGACCTCTTTCCCATGCAGGCCGCGACCCGGGCCGAAGCGACCAAGACGGTGCTCTCCGACCAGGTCGCAAGTTTCCGCCTGCCCATGCCCGACCTCGAGGAATCGCTCGACTTGCAGCGCATTCCCGACACCGCCATGCACGAGCTCGCCGCGGCGTGCCAGGACCTCTCCGCCATTCCCGGCGCCCGCTGTGATCACCGCGTGCCCAATGATCTCGCCTTCGCGAACATCAAGTACATCCCCCTGGCGCGGCGCTTCCGGCTCGGCTCCATGAAGCTCGTTCTGCCCGTCTACGCGATGCCCCAGGCCGCGGCGCAGTTCGACGCGCTGCCCTTCCTGCAACTGACCAGCCTCTCGCTCGGGGAGAGCCCCGTCGACATCGCCACGATGGAGGCTTCCTATGTCCTGCGCTAAGCCGGCCCTTCTCGCGCTCGCGCTGCTCGCGCCCCTCCCGGGCGCCGGCCAGTCCGCTCTCGCCCCGGACACCTTCGCCACCTTGCAGGCCGAGCGCGACATCGAACAGCTCCGGGCCGAAATCGCGGCCCTTCGCCTCAAGCGTGCCCGCGACGAGCAGGAGCTCGATCACCTGCACAACCCCCCGGAACCGCCTGCGCCGGCCGTCGTCCAACCGGCCGCTCCGGCTGCCGCCCCCGTGCCGGCGCCCGAGCCCGAGCTCGCGGTAGACGATCTGCCTCCCGAGTATCCGCCGCTGGCGCCGGATCTTCCGGTCCTCGTGCGCACCTTCGGCCCCTATGCCGTCATCCGATGGGGTCCGCTCACCTTCACCCTTCAGGCCGGTGAGCCCTTGGGCGCCGGCTGGACCTTGCAGGACTTCACCGCCACCTACGCCATCCTCGCAAGCCCCGAGGCCCAGGTCATCGCCACTGCGGGGCGCTACGGCGCGAACTGACATGGCCCGTTCCCCGCTCAGGCACATCCAGAACGAAGCGGAGCTTCGTCCCGTCACCGAGCTCATCACCAGCTCCTCGAAACCCGGCGAACTGGACGCGCCCCACCGCCGCGCCGGCGAGGCCATCGCCTATTCGAGCGGCGAGCTCGATTCCGACGCGGAAGTCGCCGTGGTCCTGATGTCGCGCCCCTTCGCCACCCATCCCGACTTCACCACCGCCCGGCGCCGGCTCTTCGACCACGTGCAGCTCATCTTCGACCCGAGCAGCATCCACTTTGCCACCACGACGCCGGACATCATCCGCCGCCTCTACCGCCTGCATGACGTGGGCGCGACCGACGACGCGCCCGCCCACAGCGCCAGTGCTTCGGAAATCCTCGCGCGCATCGAGAGGACCGTGCGCGAGGCGATGGAGCGCAACGCCTCCGATATCCACATCACCGTGTCGGCCACCGGCACCGTCGTTCGCCTGCGCGTCGACAGCACCGTGCACCAGGTCGCCACGTACTCGGTGAACGAAGGCATGGAAATGGTGCGCGCCATCTACCAGACGCAGATCGAAACGCGTTCCGGCCAGGGCGAGTTCAATCCCCACGCGGCCCAGGACGCGAAGATCATCACCAACGTCACCATCAACGACCGGCGCCGCGAAGTGCACCTGCGCTACGCGCACAATCCCAATCACGACGGCCTGCACGTCGCGATGCGCCTGTCGAGCGACACCCGCCTTCGCACCACGGACCTCTCCGAGCTCGGCTACCTTCCCGGCCAGGTCGCGCTCATCCGGCGCATGCTGCGCGTGCACGGCGGCCTCGTCGTGTTCGCCGGCCCCGTGGGTTCGGGCAAGACCACGAGCCTCGCGGCACTGCTCACCGGTCACCTGGAAGAGGTCCGCGGGCGCAAGGTGGTCTTGAGCATCGAAGATCCCGTCGAAGTCCCGATCCCGGGCGCCGACCAGGCTGCGGTGGTCCGCGACCCCGATCGCGACGTGTCTCCCTTCGCCGATGCGCTGCGTTCCGCGATGCGCCGGGACCCCGACATCGTGCTCCTCGGAGAGACCCGCGACCAGTACACCGCCGTCTCGCTCGCCTACGCGGTCGTCTCCGGCCACGACATCTACACCACCACCCATGCGCGCAGCGCCTGGCGCATCATCGACCGGCTCGAAGACCTCGGCCGAGGACTCGGCGACAACCCGCTCTCGCGACCCCGTATCTGCCATGACGAATTCCTGCTCGGCATGGTCTACCAGCGGCTCACGCCGCTCACTTGCCCCACCTGCGCGATTCCGGCCGAGGACGCCGCCGGCGCCGGCATACCGGACATGCTCCGCCGCCACACCGACACCGCCTTGGCCTCGACCTTCGGCCCCGACATGGACCTCTCCCGCGTTGCCTACCGCGCCGCCGTGCCCGACTGCCCCGACTGCCACGGCTCCGGCACCCGCGGGCGCGCGGTGTGCGCCGAAGTCGTCATGCCGACCGACGAGGAGTATGTCGCGCTCGCGCGAGGGGACACCCCGGCCGCGGTCGCGAGCTGGCGTGCGCGCCGCGACGTGGCCCAGGGCTTCGGCATGAGCGCGCACGAAGTCGCGCTCTATCGCGTCGCCCGCGGTGTGGTCTGCCCCTCGCTCTACGAGGCCATCTTTCAGCCGCTCGAGGACCGCCCGGACCTCTCCCGCGCGCCTGCGCGCCTCACCGTCGTCGGCGACGACCCTCGCCCGGTGCCTTCCGCCCCATGAAGTTTCCGTTTTCCACCGAGCGGCTGCTCGACTCCCCGGCCGGCCCGGCCTTCGCCCGCGCCCGGCGCGTGCTGTGGCGTTTCCAGTTCCTCCACCCGCGGCTGCGCCAGCGCCTCTATCGGCGCCTCGCGGCGAACCTGAACGCCAACATCCCGCTCTACGAGACCTTCCGGATCCTCGCCTCGCGCTACGCGCACCGGGGGGACCAGCGCGCCGGCCTCTACCGCCAGTGGGCCGACGACATGACCGGCGCGACGCTCGCCGAAGCCTTCCGCGGCTGGATACCCCCGACCGAGCACGCCACCATCGGCGCGGCCGATCGCGCCGGCGCGGCCGCGCAAGGGCTGCACGACGTGGCCGACTACATCGACCAGATGCTCAGCATCAAGAAGGCGCTGCGCTCGGCGTTCAGCTACCCCTTCGTGCTCGTCATCGTGCTCGCGGTCTACACCATCGTGTGGGCCCACTACATCGTCCCGGAGATGCAGCTCGACCGCGCGCAGCTCTCGCCGGAGTCGCTGCGCGTCCTCGACTTCGCCGACGCGCTCGCCGCCTGGACCCCCGTGGGCGTGCCCGCGGTGCTCGGGCTCGCCGCCCTCCTGTGGTGGAGCCTCGGGCGCTATGTCGGCCCGGGGCGCGATCTGCTCGATCGCGCCGTCCCCTGGAAGGTCTACAAGCAGTACCAGAGTGCGAACTTCCTCGTCTCCGTCCACACCCTGCTCCGGGCGCAGATTCCGCTGCGCGATTGCCTCGCCCACCTGCGCGAGGGCGCTTCCCCGTGGCTTCGCCACCGCATCGACGCGCTTGCCGACGCCCTGGTCGGCCACGACCCCGCCACCGCGCTCGCCGAGATCGTGGACGACGAGCTCGGCGACGACATCGCCATCGCCTCGCTCGCCGGCACCATAGAGGCGACGCTTGCGACCGCGGCGACCGAGATTCACGTCACGACCACCGAGCGCCTTCAGGCCACCGCGACGCGCGCCAACGTGGTCGCCCTCGCCCTCATCGCGCTCTACATGATTCTTCTCGTCGGCTCGCTCTTCACCTTCGGCGTGGATCTGTCGAGCGCCGTCAGTTAGGAGGCCCCCCATGCGCCAACGCGGCTTCACCCTCATGGAAATGCTCCTGGTCATCGCCATCATCGGCGCCTTCGTCTACTTCATGTTCAACCTGTTCGGCGAGTCCAGGGACTCCGCGAGCGCGGTTCGCACCGCGAACCGCGTCGCCAACATCATCGCCGACACCACCGATCTGCTCTCGGGTCAGGCCGATACCTCAGACTGCACCACGGCGGTGGCCATCTCGAACGGGACCATCCCCGACGAGATGGTCACCTCCCCCACCACCATCACGAATTCATACGGCGGTGCCGTCACGCTTGCCTCGAACGCAGCCAATACCCGCTGCGTGCTCACCTTCGCCGACGTGGCCCAGGCCGATTGCTCGCGCATCGTGCGGCGCACCGAGCAGCTCGCCGACCGGATTGCGGTCGACGGCACCAACGTGAAGAGCCTGGGCGCAGAGCTGGACATAGTAGACCTCGGCACGGAGTGCTCCTCGGCGACTGAAGTGGACGTGTTATGGGCCTACAGTGTTTTGTGAGCCCCGTCATCAGCGCGGCTTCGCGCTGCTCTCCCTCCTCCTCGCGCTCGCGCTCGGGGGCGCGCTCCTCTACGGCTATCACGAATTCTTGCAGCGTCAGCGCCACCTCGACCTTGCCAAGACGCTCGGCTTGCGCATCGTGCAGTACAACGCGGCCGTGGCCCAGCTCATCCTCGACGAGCTCGTCTGCTGGTTCCCCGGGACCGCCTGCACCCCCACCGTCCCCGACGGCGCGACCCGAAGCGGCATCAGGTGGCTCCAGAACGATACCGCGTGCCCCACCGGCACCTACATCCCCCCGCCCGCGTTCCCGGACCGCACCTATCTTCCCTGCGACTTCCCCGCACGCTGGCCCTATGCCCTCACCCCGAGCAGCCTCGTCGACGTTACCGGCTCCGCCGTGACAATCACCACTACCCTCGGACTGCCCCCCACAGACGGCGCTGTCGCCGCGGCGCGCACCGTCGCCCACGCCCTCACCCTGCTCGGACCCGGGACGGCCGTCGGCGCGCCGCCGACCCGGGCGCCCCACGGCATTCACCAGGACGTCTCCCTCGACCCTCCCGGCACCCTCCCTCCCACCGGAATCCGCGTGATTGCGACCACCCTCGGCGCCGCCCCGCAGCTCTACCTGCGGGTGGACGGCAGCAACGAGATGGAAGCCGACCTCACGTTCGACGTCCCCGCCGCTCCCGCCCAGCGACACGACGTCCTGAACGTGCGCGACGTCGCGAGCGAGCGGGGCGGCATTGCCTTCATGGGCAACCTAGCCGTCGGCGACGTCATCGACAAGTGGGAGTGCCCCACCGGGCTCAGCCCCGCGATCCAGGTCGCCGGCATACCGCAGTTCGTTCCCGGCACCACCACCGAGCCCCTCGCCGCGTGGCAGTTCAACTTCCTCGATACCCCCACACCGGCGCCCGGCACCTTCACGCTGCGGGGACAGTACTTCACCACGGGCAGCAACACCCCGTTGAACGCCACCACCGCGCACCTGCTCCGCGTCGCGGTGATCGGCCAATGCACCACTCCCTGAACGGAGGATTCACCATGCGTACTCTCGCCACCCTGGCCGCCCTCGCGCTCGCCGGCCCCGTCGGCGCCCAGAACCAGCAGGCAGGGAAGCTTCCTACCAACGACCAGACCGCGTTTGTCGCCTCGATCACCATGGAGGTGACCGCCACAGGCGGGGAGGCCGACACGCTCGACCCCAGCGACCCCTACACCCTGCCGAAGACGAAGGTCCCGCAAGCCCAGCACGCCGACACGGCCGGCAGTGCCGGAAACGTCTCCCCACCAGGCAGTTGCTACCGTACGCAAGGCGCCTGGACGTGGGAGTGGCAGCTCGACCCGCAGACCGGGGAGCTCGTCTGCGTGCGCACGGGGGGTCCGTAGGCCGGGCTCCCATCCGAACGCGAACTGGCGGCGGCTCGGGGATTTTCTCCTCCGGCGACGCGAGCGCGCCCGAGAGCCCTCATGCGTCGCACCTGGCGACCCTTTCAGCAGGGACGTGAAGAACCGCCTTCCCGAGCCGTCGCCTTCCGACCCTCTCGAAGAGACTGAGTATGACCGACAACAGCGCCCAAGAAAGCCTTGCGCTCAAGTCCCCAGGGCTCGTTTTTTGTCTGCCGGGTAGCAGGGTGAGCTGATCTCGGGGCTGGCCATTTTGTTCTCCCTGTGGCAGTGTGCCGGCCATGGGGACGCTGGCGGCTTCGGATTCGTCGATTGATCTGCGTGCGGTCACGGT
>CAYQVB010000063.1:0-5317 GCA_964420925.1 uncultured Ectothiorhodospiraceae bacterium
TTCACCCGCTCGCTGAGTGCGAAAGCGCGGGAAGAGGGCCGGGAAGAAGGCCGCGCAGAGGGTGACGCAAGGGGCTACGCGAGGGGCCGGAACGAGATGCTCCGGGAGAGCGTGCGTGCGGTGCTCGCGGGCCGGGGCATCGAGGCGGTCCTGGATTCCTCCGAGGACCGGGCGCTCTTCGGCGCGCTCCCGGCCGAGATCCTGATGGCGGCGGCGCTCGCCTGCACCGGCGAGGCCGATTTCCGGCGCCGGGTGCGGGAGCGGTGAGGCGAGCCGGTCGCGTCAGGACCACCCATCCCGAACGCAGTACTTCGATGGCGACTCCGCGAGAGCGACGACCTGCGGGAGCTGGGCGTCGTTTTCCGCCATCGGCTTGCCGTCTCCGCTCGGGTACTCAACCGCGATCGGGGGAACAATGCTCCGGCTCATCGACCAGCCTCTCGATGTGCTTCGCCCGGGGGAGTTCTTCCCGGCTCCCGTTCGACGCTATCACAGCCCCTTCCGCTTCCCAACCCGCGACGTGGATGCACACCCGTACCCGGGGCCTCCAATGCGATGTCAGCCCCAAACTCGAATCAGCGTAGACCTTCGCGCTGCCGCCACGCCGTCTCCGGTCCCTCTTCGGAGCGGAGCTGCCCGCCGTGCAACGAGCATTGGGCGCGTATGGTGTCGGCGCCGTCAAGTGGCGCCTGATGGTGAAATCGGATCGGCCCATCCAGGTGATGAGCCTGCTCGCAGGTCCCACCGGGCACCTGACCAATCTGTCCAGCGCGCCGGGTGGGACAGGGGGCATGCCTGTTTTCGAAGCGTCTGGAGCGGGACGCTTCGTGTGGCGGCGCTCATTCGCCGCATGCCTACACTACAATGCGAACATGGAACGGAGGATCGCCCTCATGCGAGGCTCAATGTCTGTCCGCTTCTCGCGCGGCCGAAATTCCAGTGCGCTCGCGGCCATCCGGATTGCACGAGCGACGGGCTGCGTTGTCGCCCTGAGTCTGCTTCTCGCGCAGATCCACCAGAATGCCGCGCTGGCGGAGGTCCTCGACTCACGAACCATCCCGGGCAGGTCGGAACCGCAATCAGTTCCAGGAGAAGCCCTCTCAACTCCGGCCGACAACGAGTTCGAACCCCCTTTCCGCGGTACTGTCTTCATCGATCCGGATATCCTGACGCCATCGGATCCGTCCGCACTGATCGATGTGACGTATACCGGGCGGGGCGAACGCACTGTGTTCGACCGCCGACCCAATGCGTGGATCGTGATTGATGCTTACCTGTTCGATGCACGCTTCGATGATGGGCTGAGTTCCGAAATTCAGGTTAATCCGGAGTTCGGATCGATTTCCGCGGCAACTGAAGAGGCAACCAGGTTCGGAAGAATGATTGGGCAATTGCCGACCGCGCTGAGGGCCGAAGTCGAGACCGTCTGGATTCACAAGGGTGCGCAGCTCTTTGGGGGTGGGAACAACAACATTCTCATTCATGTAGAGCAGTATTCCGATGAGAACGGATACCCCGACTACGTGGAGGAAGCGTTGCTTCATGAGGGTGCCCACACCTCGCTGGATGCGATGCATGGAAGCGCTCCCGGCTGGATCGCAGCCCAGATGTCAGATGGCGGGTACATTTCGAGCTACGCGCGGGATAACTCCGAAACCGAGGATCTCGCCGAATCACTCGTGCCCTGGTTGGCAGTCCGATACCGATCGGAACGCATCTCTCAGACTGACGAGGAGGCGATTCTTGGTGCGATTCCGAATCGACTCGCATTTTTCGATCGGGAGATCAGCCACGAGCAGATGTATCCGATTGTCGGTCGAATGACTGCCACCCTTCCCCTCGTCCTCGCTGACTCAGACAACGGACCGCAGAGTTTCGTGCGCGTCCGTAACCGATCCGATGCGGACGGTGTTGTCGCGGTGTTCGCCATCGACGATAGTGGCGAGCGTCGGGGTCCCGCCATACTCGAGATCGAGTCGGGACACACGGCAAGCTTCAACTCCCGTGACCTGGAGGCCGGCAACGCCGGAAAAGGCATAACGAACGGAGTCGGGGACGGTACGGGAAACTGGCGACTGGTGCTCGCGACGACACTCGATATCGAAGCACGAGGGTACGTGCGCACCGCGGACGGTTTTGTCACCAGCATGTATCATCTCGCAAGCGAGCATGAGACGCTCGAACGCCGATACGTGGTTCCGTTCTTCAATCCCGCAAGCAACACTGCCATTCGCAGTTTGCTTCACGTCGCCAACCCGAATTCGGTCGTCGTGCAGGTAACTCTGGAAGCGTGGGACGACCACGGCCAGCCAGCAAAGGCGTCAATCAGGTTCTCACTCGACCCCGGTGCTGCCCTTCGTGTTTCGTCGCAGCAACTCGAAGCCGGCGACAGCAAAGTGTTCTCGGGGCGCCTCGGTGACGGAACGGGCAAGTGGCGATTTGAATTGAGCGGTGAAGGCGAGCCGCTCGAAGTCATGAGTCTGCTTTCGACCGCGAGTGGCCATCTGACGAATCTTTCGAGGTAGACCACGGGAAGCCCTCCGTGACTCGCGAGAACAATCTGTACCTGCGTTGCTTTTGGTCCAATGAAGGTGTGGTCGAGCGACACCCAAGTGTTGCGGCGTAAGATGCGAACGGTTCCATGAGGCATCAGCCACGCGCGCGCCGACACTCGCGACGGCAGACTCCGATTCCATTCCACTGCGATCGCGACAGCAAGCATCTCCTGGAGCCCGTCCGCATGCTATGCCCGTCGGAGCGCGGACCACGTGAAGGACGCGCCGGGGGTGCGGCTCACCGCTTCTGCCGGGCAGTGCCCGCCTGGAGACGCGAGTCGCCGAGATGAATAAAGCGCTCGGGAGCCCGCTCCCGGCGTTGGAAGAGTCCAAGCTCCTGCCGCCCGACCCCCTCGATGCCTACGCCGGGCGGGACTTGGCGAGAAGCGCCTCGAGCTCCGCAACCCGCGCCTCCGCCGGTCGCACGTGTACTCCTGCGGGCAGCACGGTACACGGGTATAGTGGCGGGCACCGAGAAGGAGCGAGCGTCGTCGCTCGCTCCACGTGCGGTGGCACAGGGAGGCGCACATGGCGAAGGGGTCGGCGTGGAAGGTCCCCGCGCGGGAGATTCCCGCACCGGGCAGGGGAGAGGTGTCCCGTTCTCCGATCGAGAGGTGGCCCGACCCGGGCGCGCCCGAGGAGCGCCCCGCCCGTCGCCGCGAGGCGGCGGATGCTGCGGCAGGGAGGTATGGGCCGGAGGACTTTCCCGGCTGCGAGTCCTTTCATCTGCCGGAGCGCGCGCTCGAGAGCTACGAGGGACGCCTCGAGTTCTGGGACGGGCTCACCGAGACCGCCTGGAAGGTCAGCGAGCCCACGTCCATCCAGCACGAGGGACCTTCCCGGCGCCTGGTGGAGCTCGCCACGCGGGTCGCGATGCTGCGCGGGTCGCGGGTCGCGTGCTTCGGCGCCTCGGACTTGGTGCGCCGCGACGCAGCGGGGCGCCGGCGCTGGCTGATGCAAGCCGACGAAGTGCTGTACCTGCACCCGGAGCGGGCGCGCCTGGCGGGGCCGGCGATCGACGTGGAGGCGGACCCGCTGCCCGATGTGGTGCTGGAGGTGGACCACAGCACGGACGTGCGAAGGCGCAAGCTGGGGATATACCAGGAGGGCGGGTTTCCGGAGATCTGGGTGCTGGTGCCGTGGAAGTGGTCGCGGCGCACGCCGGGGCTGACGGTGCATGTGCGCGGCGACGAAGGATACCGGGAGGCGGCGGAGAGCCGGGCCTTTCCGGGGTGGAAGGCCAACGAGATCTTCGGGGCGCTGACCGAAGACCCCTGGTCGGCAGGGACGATCAGCGCGCTGGAGCGGGTGGCCCTGGCGATGGGCGCGCGTGAGGGCACCCGGCCCGAGGACGACCCTTTCACCCGCTCGCTGAGTGCGAAAGCGCGGGAAGAGGGCCGGGAAGAAGGCCGCGCAGAGGGTGACGCAAGGGGCTACGCGAGGGGCCGGAACGAGATGCTCCGGGAGAGCGTGCGTGCAGTGCTCGCGGGCCGGGGCATCGAGGCGGTCCTGGACTCCTCCGAGGACCAGGCGCTCTTCGGCGCGCTCCCGGCTGAGATCCTGATGGCGACGGCGCTCGTCTGCACCGGCGAGGCCGATTTCCGGCGCCGGGTGCGGGAGCGGTGAGGCGAGACGTCGGGGCGTTGCCGGCGCTATAGAATGATCCGTCGTTCCGGCAACGGCGGCGAGCGGGGGCACTGGAGATGCACACCGCGAGTTCGATGGCACCTGCGGCGCGCGGAGCCCGGCGCACTTCGGCGAAGCAGGCGCTCCCGCGACTGTTCGCGACGCTCGTTGCGACGGCTGGGCTCGGCTGCGGCGCGGCGGCTCCCGCACCGGGACAGACGATCGACGGGTCGGCCGAGTACACGGTGACGTTTCAGGGTGCGTGGACCACGCAAAGCACTCCTGGCGGGGTAGTGGGCGGCGCGCACTTCACGACCTTGATCGGCGCGGTGCACAACCGCCGGGTGACCTTCTGGAGTCCGGGCGGCACGGCCACTCCCGGGATCGAGGCCGTGGCCGAGCTCGGATCGACGGGCACGTTCCGGTCCGAGATCCGGGCCGAGGGATCGAACGTCGCGTCAGTGGTCCAGCAGTCCCCCGGGGCCGGCGGTACCGGCCGCGCCACCTTCGACATCCGGGTCACCGACGACCATCCCCTGCTTACGCTGGTCTCGATGATCGGTCCCAGCCCGGACTGGTTCGTCGGCGTCTCGGGGCTTTCCCTGCTCCACTCCGGCGGCCGGTGGCGCACGCAGCACTCGGTCAATCTGTATCCATACGATGCCGGAACCGAGGAGGGAGAGGAGTTCTCCCTCAGCAACCCCGCCACGTCGCCGCAGGGAACCATCACCAGCATTCGGGGGACGGGCAAGTTCTCGAACGCACCGATGGCGACGCTCAGCTTCGTGCGCAAGAACCCGCCGCTCACCCGCACCAATATTCCATTGTTCACGCCTGCGTCCGATTCGCTCGGGCGCCAGAGCTTCGTGCGCATCATCAATTACTCGAACGCATCCGGTGAGGTGCGCATCGACGCGTTCGACGACGCAGGGACGCAGTACGGCCCCCTGCACCTGTCGATCGGCGCGAACGAGACCGTCCACGTCAACTCCCCCGACCTGGAGAACGGCAACGCCGAGAAAGGGCTGGACGGCGCCACGGGCCCGGGTCAGGACCACTGGCGCCTGGAGCTCGTCAGCACGCTCGACATCGAGGTGCTGGGCTACCTGCGCACGGACGACGGCTTCGTGACCAGC
>CAYQVB010000064.1:0-65023 GCA_964420925.1 uncultured Ectothiorhodospiraceae bacterium
AACCCGACCCGCAAAGGCGTCACTGATAGGTGCTTCAGTTCCCATCCTGGAACCACTAACGTCATCAGTAATTCGCACTGGACAAATCCAAAAAAATATAGTTTAATCAATCCGTTGAAGGTAGTTTTCCTCGGAACGATGTCACGGTACACGAGTCTCTGACCAGCTCGCGCTGGAACGCGAGAACAGTCGATGCGAGCAGCGTCGTGATCGAGGCGCAGCTCGGCGCCACCAGCGGGACGGCCTCGGGTGCAGTGACTGCGCCCGGCAACCTCATGATTGACCGAAGCCTGGACGTGACCGCCATGGGGAGCCCGAAGATCGCGAGTGAACGTCTGGATGCATGGGGCGCTCCGGGCAGGGTCGAAGCAAGCGCCGGCGTCGAAGCGCTCTACTCGGTCGGAGAACACGCGGTGTTCGATGGAAGGGTCACCGTTACGGGAGCGTGCGCGGGATGTTGATCCCAGCCGCGTTGTTTCACCGATTTCCTGCTGCGCACGTCCATGTGCTCGCGCTAGCGGGTCGTACTCCCTCGAGCCGCTTCGACGTAGTGTCAGCCACGACTTCAGCATCTCTTAAGTCCGTGCGACCCACTATCACGGCATCTTGGCGCCCGAAGCTACCGAAAATCGGTGAAACATCGCGGCCAGGGGAGCGCGAGCGGGGGTTCACGCTCTTCGAGGCGCTGGTGACCATCGCGCTGCTGGGAGTGCTGAGCCTCGGTGTCGTCGCCTACGTGGAGCGCCTCGGGATGGAGCGGCGCGAGGCCGCGGCGGCGCGCGACCTGGGCACCCTCGCGCGGGCGGCCCGCGCGCATGCCGCCCACGACATCGGGGCGATGCGCATTGCAGCAGGTGGCTCGGGATTGCGCGAAGTGACCCTCGCCGAGCTCGAAAGCTCTGGCTGGCTCCATTCCGGCTTCCCCGTTACCAACGATCTCGGGCAGGGCTACCGGATCTTCCATCGCCGCACCGGGAGCGACGGTCTCGAAGTCCTGGTGAGCACGGTGACCCCAACCGGAGAGGAGCGCGGCCTCGCCCTGCGCGCGGGCTACGACAGCGCGGCGGACGTGTTCATCGGAACGGTGAGACCGACGGCGCCGACAAGGGTGCGCGGCCCCGCGCTCGATGCTGACGTGTCTTCCTACCAGGGTGCCTTCGGCGAGCCTTCCCCCGGCGAGATGGCGGCGCTCTGCGCGCTCACCATGCGCGGGAGCTACGGGAGCCAGCTCTACCGGGTAGCGCTCACGGGATGGACGGAAGGCAACACCATGCGCACCGATCTCTCGCTTGGGGGAGAAGATCTGCGGGGGGTGGGAGACATCGAAGCACGCGCGGCGACGGTGGAGGAGACGCTCGAGGTCCTGGGCAATGCCGCGGTGCATGAGGAGTTGACGGTCGGCACCGAGATGACGGTGGCGGGCAAGCTGGAGGTTGCGGGTACGCTCGAGGTGGCAGCGCTGCACGCGAGCAGCGGGATCGACAGCGCGAGCGCAACGGTGCACGGAGCGCTGCAGGCGAGGCGCGCATCGGTCGCGGAGAGCGTGGAGGCGAAGACGTTCACCGTGGACGAGCATCTGTCGGCCTCGAGTGCGTCGCTCGGGCGGGTGGAGGCCCGGACCCTGCAGGCCGGGCGGGTGGTATCGAACGACATCGAAACACGCGATGCGGCGGTGCGGGTGCTGCGCACGGGGACCATTCGGGCCACCCGGGGCACGTATCGCTCCCTGCAGGCGGAATCGGTGGTGACGACGGGAAGCTGAGAGCGGAGGGCGGCGGCATGGGAGTACGCATTTCAGGGGTGATGGGAATCGTCATGGCAGCGATGACCGCGGCGGCGAGTGGCGAGGACGGCGAAGCGGTCACCGTGCTTCGAGCCGAAGCGGTGCGCCTGCATGCGGAGCTCGTGCTGCTTCAGCGCATCCGCTCCGCCCAGAGGGAGCTCATCGAATGGGCTCGAGTCTCCGAGGGAGCGCGCGTGGCGGGGTTGCCGCCGGGGATCTGCGAGGCATCGGCGCTCCGGGGGCTCTGCTCCCATCTCGGCCTGACCTTCTCGACCAGGGAGGAAACACAGTGAAGGCGAACCCACTCTGGATCGTTCCGGCGGTGCTGATGGCGGGCTGCATACCGCTTTCCCCTGCGCCCGATCAAAGCGACGCACGAGCGCTTCGGGAGCAGAGATCCGTCGGGTCGCCGGCGACCGAGGAGTCCGCGGCGCGGGTGACACGCCGGCACCGGACGCTGCCGGAGGCGCTGGCGGAGAGAGCACTCAGCTTCGGTTCCGCGGGCGCGGTGGAGCTGTCCCACCTCGCCGGCCGCCTCGCAGAGGCGCTGGATGCCGACGTGGCCATCGAGGAGCGAATGTCGGGGGAAAGCGCGTCCCTGGTACCGCCGGGTTCGCCCACTCCCATCCGGGTAGCAAAGCAGAGCACGGTGGGCGAGCTGCTCGAACAGATCGCCCGCAGCACCGGCTACGAATGGGAGTGGGAGGAGGGCGCGGGATCAGGTTCGGGCCGGCTCATCCTCTACCGCGATTCCCGGAGGCCGCGAAGCGAGTCCCCCGCTGCCGGCTGGGGGACCAGGGAAGAGTGGCGCATCGATCCGGTGCGCCACGGGACGCTGCGCGGAGTGCTGGAAGAGTGGACGGCGCGTGCGGGGTGGACCCTGGTATGGGAGGCCGACGAGGTCGACTACGCGGTGCAGGCCCCCGCGGTCTTCCTCGGCACTTTCGATGCCGCGGTGGACGCCCTGCTGCGTGAGACCAAGGGCCGGCGGATGCTCATTCCGACGCTCTGGCGCAATAACCGCTACCTGACGGTACGAGAGGCGGGGTAACGGGGACGAGGGCAGCCGCCTCGCGGCGCAATTGGTGCAGGACAACTTGCAAGGATTGAGTGGCGGGTGGCGCCCTGAACATGAAGCGGCCTGGCGCGAACCACCGCTCCCCGTGGAGCCGGGGGTGTATTCAGGGGCTCTGCCCGGACGATCTACGGCTCCGAGGCAAATCGCGCGAGGGGTGGAGTCGCGTCTTCGGCCGCTGTCCGCGCCTCCGCCTTACTCGCATTCGCGAACCTGACGAGGTCCGGGAAAAAGGCGTCGAAGTCGTCGCCCAGCGCCCGGTGGTGGCATCGCACGTCTTCGATGGCGCCCGCGAGCGGTGCGCTGCGGGATGAACGAGTCGCGATTCCGTCGAGCGCGGCGCCCAGCGCGTCGAGTTCCCGGTAGGAGCCCAGCCAGTCCTGGGCGGCCATGCGCGGCGCGATGCGCGCCAGTCGCGGAGGAAGCAGCGCACGGCGGCCGGCGAGCACGGCATAGACCTGCGCGGTGAACTCGTCGAGCGGCAACGGGGCGTGGCGAGCCCAGCGCCGAGCGAGGAAGTGGTCGTAGCACAGGTCTATGATGATGCCGGCGTAGCGCCGCCGCGCGCCCGCGATGCGATTTCGGCTCGCGCGGTGCACCGGGTGCGCGTCGGTGAAGGAGTCGATGCGCCGGTGCAGGGCGATACCGCGGCGGATTCCGGCCGGAAGGCCGGGGTCGATGGCGCCCTTGACGAAATCGCCCATCAGCGCGCCCAGCCATCCGTGCGGCGTCTGCTCCGTGAGCAGGAGGTGCGCGAGGTAGTTCACTTCGCGTCCGCCTGGGCGAGGGTGATGGCGGCGGTGGCGACGATGTCGTCGACCTCCGCCCCGCGGGAGAGGTCGCACAATGGCGCATCGAAGCCCTGCAGGAAGGGTCCGATCGCGCGCGCACCACCGAGGTGCTGCACCAGCTTGTAGGCGATGTTGCCAGAATCCAGGTCGGGAAACACCAGCACATTCGCCCTGCCCGCCACATCGCCCGGCTCCCCGAGCTTGATCCGCGCCACCCGTTCGACGAGCGCGGTGTCGGCCTGAAGCTCACCGTCGATCGCGAGTCCGGGAGCGCGCCGGCGCGCGATTTCCACCGCGCGGGCGACCTTCTCGACCCGCGCGTGCCGCGCGCTGCCCCGGGTCGAGAAGGATAGCAGCGCCACCCTCGGGGGGGCGTCGAAGAGACGCCGGGCGCTCTCGGCCGACGCGAGGGCGATGTCCGCGAGCTGCTCTGCATCGGGGTCCACGTTGAACGCGCAGTCGGCGAAGAGGAGGACGCGCCCGCCCCCCTCCTCGGCCGCCGGCATCTCCATCAGGAAGAAGCTCGAGGGCGTCTCGATGCCGGCGCGGGTACCGACCGCCATCAGGCCGGCTTCGATCACGCGCGCGCTCGGGTGCGCCGCGCCCGCGACCAGGGCGTCCGCGTCCCCGGCTTTCAACATCATCGCCGCGAAGAAGAGAGGGCGGCGCAGCAGGCGCCGTGCCACCCGGGCATCCGTGCGCTTGCGCCCCTCCACGTAGAGCCCGGCGTAGCGCTCGGCCCGCTCGTCGGCCGCAGGATCGACGATGGGGATCGCTTCGAGAGAGAGGCCGGCGCTCCGCGCGGCAGCGGCGACCGCGTCGGGCTCGCCGACCAGGATCGGCCACGCAAGTCGCGCATCGGCGAGCTCGCGCGCCGCCGCGAGCACCCGCGGCTCGGTACCCTCGGGCAGCACCACCCGGCGCGGGCTCTGCGCGGCCCGGGCCATCAGTCTGTCCACGATTCCCATCCTCGAGTCTCGATTATTGGGGTTCACGGCATCCGAAGGTGTGCGGGTGGATCGATCCGAATCATGCCAGTGTAGGACGAACAAGCCGGCACTTCCTTGCAGCTTTGCCGCGTCCCGCCTCAACCGAGCACCAAATCGGCAATCGATCTTGATGCCCGATGGACCGGGCGCCGGTTCCGATCGAAGACGGAGTTCGAGGCTCGCGGTCGATGAGTGCGACCGGAGTTCCGCTATCATCGCAACGGAATGTACCCCTTCTCTCCGGCGCCGATTGCGACCACCATGCCCCTCTCCCCCGCCGTCCTCGCGCGCCTGAAGGCGGTGCTCCCGCCCGACCGGGCGCTCGAATCCGAGGCCGACACCGACCCCTTCGTGCACGACTGGCGCGGGCGCTACCGGGGCCGCACCCCCCTCGTGCTGCAGCCGGGCAGCACCGCGGAGGTCGCCGCCATCGTCGCGATCTGCGCCGAGACCGGCACCCCGCTCGTCCCTCAGGGCGGCAACACCGGCATGGTGGCGGGCGGCATCCCCCGCACGGACGGCGATGACATCGTCCTCTCCCTGTCGCGCATGAAGCGGATCCGCGACCTCGACCCGGTAAACCACACCATGACGGTGGAGGCGGGCTGCGTGCTCGCGGAAGTGCAGGCCGCGGCGCTGGAGGCCGGACGCCTCTTTCCCCTGAGCCTCGCGGCGGAAGGCAGTTGCCAGATCGGCGGCAACCTCTCGACCAATGCCGGGGGCACCGCAGTCCTTCGCTACGGCAACGCGCGCGACCTCGTGCTCGGGCTCGAGGTGGTGTTGCCGGACGGCAGCGTCTGGGAAGGCTTGCGCGCGCTTCGCAAGGACAACTCCGGCTTCGATCTCAAGCAGGTCTTCCTTGGCGCCGAGGGCAGCCTCGGAATCATCACCGCGGCGGTCATCAAGCTCTTCCCCCTGCCCGCGGAAACAGTCACCGCGATGGTGACCCTGCCCGAGCCTGCCGACGCCACCCGCCTCCTGTCACGCCTGCGCGAAGCGAGCGGCGACGCGGTGGTTACCTTCGAGTACGTCAACCGCAACTGCCTGGAGCTGGTGTTCGAGCACATTCCGGAGACCGCGGATCCCCTGGATTCGCGCTTTGCCCACTACGCGCTGGTCGAGCTCGCGGCGGGGAGCGGCGGCGCGCGGGTCGCCCCGGTGCTGGAAGAGGTGCTCTCGGAGGGTCTGGATTCGGGATGGGTCCTGGACGCGGCGCTCGCCGCGAGCGAGGCGCAGGCCGCGAAGCTGTGGAAACTCCGAGAGAGCATTCCCGAAGCGGCCCGGGCCGACGGTGGCTGCATCGCGCACGACGTATCCGTGCCGGTGTCGCGGGTTGCCGAACTCCTCGAGCGGGGCACCGCGCTCTGCGAGCGCACCATCGAGGGAGCGCGGGTGATCGCCTTCGGCCATCTCGGCGACGGCAACATTCACTTCAACGTGGTGCGTCCTCGGGACGCGGCCCCGGCGCCCTTCCTCGAGCGACGCGCCGACCTCACCCCGATGGTGGACGACCTGGTGAGCGAGCTCGACGGCAGCTTCAGCGCCGAGCACGGCATCGGGCAGATCAAGCGCGAGCAACTGCGCCGGTACCGGTCGACCACCGAGCTCGCGGTGATGGAGAAGATCAAGGCGGCGCTCGACCCTCGCGGAATCATGAATCCGGGCAAGGTGCTCTGAGGCGGCGGGCCGTTTCACGCTGGCTGAAGCACTGCTTCCATCGTGAGCCATCTCGGGTGGATTCCCGCTTGCGCGGGAATCCACGCAACGCAATGAATCAGGGCAAGTTCCCTTGAAGCATGGAACACCCCTGCTCTGAGGCGGCACCCGCCTTTGGCGCATCTCCTCTTTCGACTATCCTCTCGCGGCCCTCATACCCCACCTGCGGGCGCGGCACGCCCGGGAGGCCGACACATGCAGCTCACCGCGAACAGCCTCGAACACCTGTGGATGCCCTTCACCGCCAACCGCGAGTTCAAGGCGTCTCCGCGCCTGTGCACGCACGGCGACGGCGTCTACTACCGCAGTCATCGGGGCGAACGGATCCTCGATGCGTCGTCCGGCCTCTTCTGCGTGGCGGCGGGGCACGGCCGGCCCGAGATTGCCGACGCGGTCCATCGCCAGCTCCTCGAGCTCGACTACTGCCCTCCCTTCCAGCTCGGGCATCCCGCCCAGTTCGAGCTCGCCCGGCGCGTCGCGGCCCTCACTCCGGAGGGCATCGACCGCGTCTTCTTCGGCAACTCCGGCTCCGAGGCGATCGAATCCGCGATAAAGATCGCGCTCGCCTACCACCGCGCCCGGGGCGAGGGCACGCGAACGCGCATGGTGTCCCGCGAACGCGCGTACCACGGCGTCAACATGGGCGGCACCAGCCTGAGCGGCATGGTCAAGAACCGCGAGGCGTTCGGAATCGGCATGGCGGGGGTCGCCCACATGCGCCACACCTGGCTCCCCGAGAACCGCTTCTCCCGGGGCCAGCCGCCGAAGGGGGCGGAGCTCGCCGACGACCTCGAACGCATCGTCGCCCTCTACGGGGCGGAGACCATCGCCGCCTGCTTCGTGGAGCCGATCGCCGGCTCGACCGGGGCGCTCGTCCCGCCGCTCGGCTACCTCGCACGGCTGCGCGAGATCTGCGACCGTCACGGCATTCTGCTCGTGTTCGACGAGGTCATCACCGGATTCGGACGCACCGGCCGGGCCTTCGCGGCGCAGAGCTTCGACGTCCGGCCCGACATCATGACCATGGCCAAGGCGCTCACGAACGGAAACCTGCCGATGGGCGCGGTAGCGGTCGACGAGGGAATCTACGACACCATGACCAACGCCGCCCCCGACGGGGCGATTGACTTCTTCCACGGGTACACGTACTCGGGCTCCCCCGCCGCGTGCGCGGCGGGGCTCGCCACGATGGAGATCTACGAACGCGAGGGGCTCTTTGCCCGCGCAGCGGAGCTTTCGCCCTACTTTCTCGACGCGGTGTTCTCCCTTCGCGATCTGCCCGTCGTCACCGATCTCCGCGGCTACGGCCTGATCGCGGGTCTCGACCTCGCGCCCGGGAGCACTCCGGGCGCCCGCGGGCCGGAGGTGCAGAAGAAGTTCTTCGCCGCCGGCCTCCACCTCAAGATGACGGGGGACTCCGGCATCATCGCCCCTCCGCTGGTGAGCGAGCGCGCGCACATCGATCACCTGTTCGAGGTCGTACGGAAGGTTCTGAGCGCGATCTAGCCCTCGCTTTCCAGCAAGCTCCTACTGCGGACGCCGATGCACTCTCGGTGAGCGGGCGTACTCCCTCGAGCCACTTCAACATCGTCACCACTACCTGCAACGCCAGGCTATCCCTGCTTCGCTTGCAGGCCGGGACGAAGCGCCACTGGCGCTTCGTCAGGTCTCGGCTCGCCCGCACACGTCTCTCAGTCCGTGCGCCCGCTCACCCTGGCGTCTCGACGCCCTCGCTACGGAGCTTGCTGGAAAGTGAGTGCTATGCGCCCCGGAAGGGGTGGCGCGGGTAGGTGCCGAGCACCCGAAACGTCGTGGAGAAGAACTGGAGCTCCTCGAAGGCGTTGGTGACGTTCCGGTCCGCGGGGTGTCCCTCGATCTCGGCGTAGAACTGGGCGACGGTGAAGCTCTCGTCGGTGATGTAGCTCTCGAGCTTGGTGATGTTGATGCCGTTGGTGGCGAACCCGCCGAGCGCCTTGTAGAGGGCGCCCGGCACGCTGCGGACCTGGAAGATGAGGCTGGTCATGGAGGCGCCGGCCCGCGGGTCCGGCTCTTCGCGACGCCGCGACATCACCACGAAGCGGGTGGTGTTGCCGAGTCGATCCTCGATGCGGGTGCGCACCACCGTGAGCCCGTAGACCTCGGCCGCGAGCCACGAGGCGATGGCCGCCTCCGAGGGGTCGCCGCGCTCGGCGACTTCGCGCGCGGCGCCCGCGGTATCGCTGCACACGTTCGTGCCGAGGCCGAGCTCCTGGATGAGACGGCGGCACTGCGCCAGGGCCTGAGTGTGACTGGACACCGTCTCGAGACCTTCCAGCGTCGCGCCGGGCGGAGCGAGCAGACAATGCTTCACCGGCTGGAAGTGCTCACTCACGATGTAAAGGCTGGACTCGGGCAGCAGATGGTGGATATCCGCCACCCGGCCCCCCAGGCTGTTCTCGATCGGGATCATCGCGAGCCGGCAGCGGCCCTCCTCCACCGTGCGGAAGGCATCCTCGAAGCTCTCGCAGGGCACCGGGGCGAGCTCCGGATACACGCTCATGCAGGCGAGGTGGGAGTAGGCGCCGGGCTGGCCCTGGTAGGCGATGCAGGTCTTCGTAGCCACAGTGTTTGCGTCCGTGCGGTGGCGGGCCGGGCGCCTACTCTTCGCTTTCGCCGGCGTCTTCCGCCGTCAGCACCTGCCAGAAGGTGCGGCCTGCCTGCCGTGCGGCATCCCAGGCTTTCTCGCCCCCTCGTGCGGCGCCGGCCACCGCTCCTGCGACCTTGGGCTTCGCCTTCTGCCAGAGCTGCTTCGACTCCTCGCCGGCCTCTTCCCAGGCCTCCTTCGCTCCCTGACGCGTCGAGTCGAGCGCGGCGGAGGAACGGTCACGCACCGCGTCCAGCGTGTTTCCCGATGCTTCTTCGGTGGCGGTCCACGTTTCTTCCGACTTCTCCCGGGTGGCCGACCACGTGGCCTGGGCGCCCTGCCTCCACGCCTCGATCGCTTCGCGGCTCTTGCGCTTTATCTCCTCCCAGTCGGCGCCGTCGCTCGCCGCTTCGACCTCCGCAGCCTGACCGCACTCCTCAGCGCAGCGCAGAACACCGGTGTCGACACTGGTCGACTCGGTCTCCGCCAGCGGCGGGCACTCATCGCCGCATCGCACTGTGACCTGACCGGCGCCGGATGAGCCGGCACCGGCGGCGTACACGGGAGATGTGGAGGCCAGGAGGAACAGCAGGGCAGCGGAAATGCCGGCCCGGAAATGATTCACGACATTGACGAGAGGGAAAAATACGGACGACAAAGCGTACCAGCTTTGCCGCGCCGCCTGCACACATGCAACGCGCACGCAAGGGTCGCACCGGCAGGCGGGAGAGACGAGCGACCCGCCTGCCGGTGCACTCCCTGTGCACCCGCTGGAGGCTCGCGCGTCACCCTCCCTGGTCCTCCCTGTGCACGGGCTCGAGTATCGGCGGATGAGCTCGCGCCTGACGATGGTCAGATGGCGCGTCTCGCCGTCAGCGCTCTCCTCGCGAAAGCGTTGACCGCAGCCTACACCGTACCGGACTTCTTCGATCCGGGAGTCGGTCCCTCACTCGCCGGCTATCGTCATCTCGTCGATGAGCACGGAGCCGCAGCGCACGTTGCCCCGAAGCTCGGTGTCGCTTCCCACCTGCCGGAGCCCGGAAAACATGTCTCGCAGGTTTCCTGCGATCGTGATCTCCTCCACGGGATGGGAGATCTCGCCGTTGGCCACCCAGAACCCGGCTGCACCCCGCGAGTAGTCGCCGGTGGTGATGTTCACACCCATGCCCATCAGCTCGGTGACGAGCAGACCTTCTCCCATCTCCGCGAGCAGATCGTCGAAGCCGAGCGCGTCGGGACCGGCATCCACCGTGAGGTTGTGCACGCCTCCCGCGTTTCCGGTGGTCTCGAGGCCGAGCTTTCGCGCCGAGTAGCTCGAAAGCACGTAGCCTTCCAGCACTCCCGCCGCCACGAGATCGCGATCGCGGGTCGCCACGCCTTCACTGTCGAAGGCGGCGCTGCCGAGCGCCCCGGGCAGGTGGGGTTGCTCGTGGATGCGCACGAAGTCGGGGAATATGCTCCGACCCGCCGAGTCGAGCAGGAAGCTCGAGCGGCGGTACAGGTTTCCGCCGCTCACCGCCGCGACCAGGTGCCGGAAGAGACCGGTGGCGAGGTCCGCACTGAACAATACCGGCGCGACACGGGTAGAAATCTGCCTGCTCCCCAGGCGGCGCACGGTGCGCTCGGCCGCCCTCCGGCCGATCGAGACCGGCGCCTCCAGCGCTTCGGGCCGGCGTGAAATGCTGTACCAGTAGTCGCGCTGCATGGCGTCGTCCTGCTCCGCGATCACCGCGCAGGCGATCTCGTGCCGGGTGCTCGGGTAGCCCCCGAGGAATCCGTGGCTGTTCCCGTAGACCTGCGTGCCGCGGTGACGGGCCACGGTGGCTCCGTCGGAGTTCGTAATCCTCGGGTCGAGCGCGCGCGCAGCGTTCTCCACGTCGAGCGCCACGTTGATGGCCTCCTCCGGAGACAGCGACCACGGGTGATCGAGCGCGAGATCCGGGAGCACGCCGGCCATGCGCGCCGGGTCGGCGAGACCGGCGCAATCGTCTTCCGAGGTGTGGCGAGCTATGCCGCAAGCCGCCGCGACCGTGTCGCGTATCGCCGCAGGCGCGAGGTCGGTGGTGCTCGCCGAGCCCTTGCGCTGCCCGAAGTACACCGATACCGCGAGACCGCGGTCCTGCGTATGCTCGATGGTCTCGACGTCGCCCATGCGCGCGGTGACGCTGAGTCCGGTGCTGGAGCTGATGCCCGCTTCCGCCGCGGTCGCGCCGAGTCGGCTCGCCTCGGCGAGCACTTCCCGGATGGTGTCCTCCAGCACACCGATGCTGGCGGGCAGTTCAGCGCGGCTTTGCAAGTGATCCATGAGATGCGCTCCCGAGGGCAGGGCGAGCCATGTTAACGGACCTCGCTCGGCCGCCGCACACACAGCAGGCGCGAGGCCGGAAGAGCCACCTGCGCGCAGGCCGCAGCAACAGGGGCATCTCATGCTGGCCGAACCCATGCTGCCAACGCGAACCCCACAATCTCGGATGGATTCCCGCGTGCGCGGGAATCCACCCGAACCAATGAGTCAGGGCAAGTTCCCCGGAAGGGTGAAGTGCCCCTGGTCGCCGGGGCGAGCGCGAGGTCGGCTCGCCTGTCGGCAATGCTACGATTCATGTTCGCATCTTCACGCAGCGAACGAGCCTTCGGACGACCGACAACGTGCCGCGTGCCTTTCCTCCCGGCCGTTCCCGCCCTGGGCGCCGTACCTCGCCAGTGCGCTCCCGATCAGGCCGCATCTTTAAGCGTATTCTCCTGGCACTGCTCCTGGTGCCGTTTCTCGCATATGCGATGCTGCCGGTGGCCCTGCGCTTCGTCGCGCCCGAGATGCTGGCGGCCCGCGGTCTGCCCGCCGCGGTGAGCTGGGGCTACCTCGACCTCTGGGATCTGGAGCTGGTGCTGCACGACCTGCGGATCGGACCGGAATCGGGACCGGCGATCACCTTCGCGGAGTTCCGGGCGGGCCTCTTGCGCGAGGCCCTGGTGCAGGGTCGCATCGAGCTCACGGACCTGCGCCTGCGCGGCGCCTCGTTCGACATCGACGATCTGAGCGCAACCCGGTTTCCCGGCAGTGGTGACCACGTCCCCTTCGAGCAGGTGCAGTTGAATGATCTGCGCCTCGCCGGTCTCTCGGAAAAGCTTGGCCGAGACGTCGTGGTGCGGCGCGCCCTTCTCGAGCGCGACATGCGCACTGGGGATCCGGGATTCCGGCTCGAAGTCGACGTCGACGCCGGTGGCGCTTCCGTGGAGATTCGGGGAACGCTGCGTGAAGACGGCGGCGCCCGGATCCTCGAAGGCACCTTGAGCGCCAGCGGCCTGCCGGCCCGCCTTCTCGATCCGGCGCCACCGGATGCGAGCTCGACCTGGTCCGGCTCGGTCTACACCGCCGCCGACTTCGAGCTGCGCCTGGAGGCTCCGAGCGCACGCGCGAGCCTGAAGGCGATCGGCAGTCTGCACACCGCCGGAGTTGCCGCGCGTCTCGGGAACCTGGCGCTCACGGAGGTCGATTCGGTCTGGGAGGGAACCCTCACCCTGTCCGGGCCGGCTTTCGGGCCGCCCGAACGCATCTACTTCCAGGGTACGCTCGACGCTCGGGAAGCGCGGGTCGGAGAAGCCGGCGGCTCTTCGAGCGCCCTCGTGTCCGGCCTGCGCTGGAAAGGAATCAGCGGCTGGCACGGGGTGCCGGTCGCGGCCGGAGAGGGCAACATCGACTCCGTCGAGTTCTCGGGCTCCTTCGCCGGTCCGGGGGCGGTGCGCGCCGACGCGGACCGTGTACGACTCCGGGCCACCCTGGACGACGCCGGCCGATATCGGCTCGAACAGCTACTGGTCCACGACTTGCTTGCGGAAGTCCCCGACCACGACGCGGAGGTCCGCGTTCAGAGCATCGAGGCTCTGGACCTGCACGCGGAGACGGATGGGATTCGGGTCGATGGACTGCACGCATCCACCCTGACCGTGACCACCGGAAGCGAAGAGGGGCCTCGGAGCTGGGTGGTCGAGCGTCCCGCGCTCGATCGGGTGGCGATTGCGCCGAAGGCGGAAGTGCAGATTGACGGCGCGACGCTCGAGAGCCTCCGGCTGCGAGACGCCGGCTTCGAGGTCGCCGCCCTCGGTGCGCGAATGGAAGGGATTCGCGTTGGCCGGCAAGGACGGATCGATGTCGACATCGCCTCGCTCGAGATTCTGGAGCGCCTCGACGACGAGGGGCAGGAGCTCGGAATCCGGGACTTCCACGCGAAGGCCCTGGCACTCGACCGGGAGGGCGGATGGGAGGCGGCGGCGCTCCGGGCGAACCGGATCTCCGGCGCGGAAAGCGGGGAACAGGCCTGGACTGCTCTCGGCCTCGAGGCCGGAGGCGTGCAACGCCGGTCCGGCGCCACCGGGGCCGGCGAGGTGGCGCTCGAAAGCCTGGTGTATCGCGGGGAGGACAACGACGCCTTCGAAGGCGCGGGGTTGCGGGCCCGCTCGCTCGAGGTGCGCTCCGAGGGTGGCCAGGCCGGGCGTCTCGAAGCGCAGTCGCTTCGCTACCAGACTCCGGGCGGCGCTTCGTGGGAAGCGCGTGCCCTGTCCTTCGTGGAAACGCAATGGCAGGAGAGCGGATCGCGCTCGGCCGCGCGCACCGATTCGACCGAGCTCCGGTACCGGAGCGCCGACGGTGAGCGCTGGCGCTTCGACTCGCTCCAATTGGGCTCCGCTACGCTCGGGACGGAGGGCAGCGCCCGCATCGAGAGCGCCGGCGCCCGGCGTACTGCCCTCGTTCTCCCGTCCGGCGAAACGCTGGAGGTTCTCGGCCTGCGCTCCGGGCCGGCCGAGCGAGACGCCGCCGGCGGGTTCGAGCTTTCGGACCTCGAGGTCGAGAGACTCGGCTCCCGGATGCCGTCCGGCCTCGAGTGGCGGGCTCGGCCCCTGCAAGCGGAGTCCCTGGCGATGCCGGGGGACGGGCAGGTGGAAGCCCGCGGGTTGCGCTCCGCTTCGATGTCCCTCCACGACGGGCAGGGGGGGCGCTGGCAGGCCAGCGGCATTGCCGCGCGCCGCCTCGACTGGCACCTGCTCCAGCACCGGCTCGAAGCGGATCCCCTCGAGCTCGAACGACTCGAGTTCACCGCGGCCGAGGGCGCGACATGGGAGGCGGGCACCCTGAGTGCCGCCGCGCTCGACTGGCCGCCGGGACGAGCGCCCCGACTCCGTCAGGCGTCGGCCGCCGCGCTCGAGGGCAGGACCGCGACCGGTCTCGCCTGGAGACTCGAAGACTTGGCGACCACCGGCGACACCGACCCCGATTCCGGTTCGGAGCCCTCGAGCGTTCTCAGCGTGAACGCGGGAGCGGGACATCTCGAGTCCGAATCCGAAAACTCGCGCCTCGCATGGTCGGAACTGCGCGCCGCCGGCCTCGGCATCGACGATCCCGAGCGTTTCGCTACCGAGCGTTTGGTGTTCGACGACGTCTCCCTCGATGCAGGACCCGACTCACCGGCTTTGCTCACCGCGTCCCGGATCGAAATCGACGGTCTCGAGCGCAAGGACGGGCACCTCGCCGCCGAAAGCGTCACCGTGGACGACTCGGTTGCCCGGGTCGGGGTGACGGAAACGGGCGAATGGATGCTTCCCGCATGGCCGGCCACCGCCCGAACGAAGAGTCCCTGGGCATTGGAGATCGCGGAACTCGAAAACCGTGGACACAACCGCGCGACCTTCATCGACCGGAGCGCCGAGCCGCCCTTCGAGATCGACATCGACCCCTACCGGCTGCGGATCACCGGGCTCGACCCTCTGACGCCGCAACGTGCCGCGTTCCTCGAGGTCGAAGGCTCCCTGGACGCATCGGCTCGCTTCGAGGTGCGAGGCGAGCTGCGCGCCCGCCGGGAGGGATTCGATGCGCGGGTCCGGGTGCGTCTGGACGGCCTCGACCTCCGCCTGCTTTCGGACTATGCGCGCCGCCAGCTCGGGGTCGCCGTCCGCGCGGGGAGAGGGGACGTGGACTTCGATGTCGGACTCTCCGGCGGGGAGCTCGATGCCACCGGAGAGCTCGTTCTCCGCAACGCGGCGCTCGATCCTGCGCCCTCGGGCGGTGCCGCCGGCGAATCGTTCGCCGAAGGGATTCACCGTATCGCCGGACCCGGCGGACGGGTGGAGCTGCACGTCTCGGTGCAGGGTCCCGTCGCCGATCCCGACTTCGACTTCCCCGCCGCCGCCGCACGGGCGCTCACACGAAGCGCCGGTATCGATCCCGCCGCGGACGCGGCGGAGGCCGCTCCTTCATCCGACCACTGAAGAGGCCACGGAATGGACCTGACTTACATTCTCGACCCCCTGAACAAGGCCCAGCGCGACGCGGTCGCCGCTCCGCCCGGCCATCAGCTCGTGCTCGCGGGTGCCGGGAGCGGCAAGACCCGGGTGCTCGTGCACCGCGTCGCGTGGCTGCTCGCGACCGGCGAGGCGGCGCAGTGGAGCGTCTACGTCGTCACCTTCACCAACAAGGCGGCGGGCGAGATGCGCACCCGCATCGAGCACATGCTCGGCCGCCCGACCGGGGGCATGTGGGTGGGCACCTTTCACGGCCTCGCCAATCGCCTGCTGCGCGCCCACGCGGAAGAGGCCGGTCTGCCCGCGGGCTTTCAGATCCTCGACAGCGAAGATCAGTTGCGCTGCATCCGCCGGGTGCTGCGCGATCTCGACCTCGACGAGAAGCGCTGGGCGCCGCGACGCATCCAGGGCTTCATCAATGCGCGCAAGGACGAAGGCCTGCGCGCGCGTCACGTCGAGCAGCGCGGCGACCGGGAGCTGGAACGTCTCGTCGCGATCTACCGGGCCTACGAAGAAGTGTGCCGGCGGAACGGTGTCGTCGACTTCGCCGAGCTGCTCCTGCGCACCCACGAGCTGTTCAGGGACCGCGACGACATCCTCGCGCACTATCGCCGGCGCTTCACGCACCTTCTCGTCGACGAGTTCCAGGACACCAACGCCATCCAGTACGCCTGGCTCCGACTGCTCGCGGGCTCCGAAGGGCTCGTGTTCGCGGTGGGCGACGACGATCAGTCCATCTACAGTTGGCGCGGCGCGCGGGCGGGACACCTCAACCAGTTCACCCGGGACTTCCCGGATGTCACGGTGTTCCGCCTGGAGCAGAACTACCGCTCGACGCGCACCATCCTCGGAGCCGCCAACGCGCTCATCGCCCACAACCGGGACCGCCTCGGCAAGGAGCTGTGGACGGCCGGCGACACGGGAGAGCCGATCGTGCTCTACGCGGCGTTCAATGAAGTCGATGAAGCCCGCTTCGTGGTCTCGCGCGCGCAGCACAGCATCGAGGGCGGCATGCGGCGCTCGGACATCGCCGTCCTGTACCGGGTGAGCGCGCAGTCCCGGATACTGGAAGAGTCCCTGCTCGCGGCCGGCCTGCCCTACCGGGTCTACGGCGGCCTCCGCTTCTACGAGCGTGCCGAAGTCAAGGATGCGCTCGCGTATCTCCGCCTCGTCGCCAACCGTCACGACGACGCGGCCTTCGAGCGGGTGGTCAACACCCCGCCCCGCGGGATCGGCTCGCGCACCGTGGACACGCTGCGCGGGGCGGCGCGGGGTCGGGAATCCTCGTTGTGGGACGCGACCCGGCATCTGCGGGAAACCCGTGGGCTCAGCTCCCGCGCGGCGGGCGCGCTCGGGACCTTCGTTGCGTTCATCGACGAACTCGAGAAAGAGGGCCGGGGCCTCGACGCCGGAGAGCAGGTGCGCCTCGTAGTCGAGCGCAGCGCGCTCATCGAGCACTACAAGCGGGAGGGTGAGGATCGGGCGCAGACCCGGGCCGAGAACCTGGACGAGCTGGCGAGCGCGGCCGTGCAGTTCTGCGATTCCTTCACTGGCGAGGACGAGGAGGAGGCGCGCGGGATGACCTCCTTCCTCGCCCACGCCGCACTCGAATCCGGCGAGGAGCAGGCCGGCGACGACGAAGACTCGCTGCACCTGATGACCTTGCACGCGGCCAAGGGCCTGGAGTTTCCGGTGGTCTTCCTGACCGGACTCGAGGAGGGTCTCTTCCCCCACCAGCGCAGCATCGACGAGCCCGAGCGCCTGGAGGAGGAGCGCCGCCTCTGCTACGTGGGCATGACCCGCGCCCGGCAGCAACTCGTGCTCAGCTACGCGGAGATCCGCCGCCTGCACGGTTCCGAGCGCTTCTCGCCCGCCTCGCGCTTCGTGCGGGAGATTCCAGCCGAGCTGGTGGAAGAAGTGCGCCTGCGCGCGAGGGTGTCGCGCCCGCTCTATCGCGAGGCGCCGGTACCGCGCGCAGGCGGAGCATCCTCGTCCAGCCAGTTCCGCCTCGGCCAGCGGGTGAATCACCCGAAGTTCGGTGAAGGCGTGGTGCTCACCCTGGAAGGCGACGGGGACCACGCCCGCGTGCAGGTGAACTTCGCCGATGCGGGCGCCAAGTGGCTGGTGATCGCCTACGCCAGACTTCAACCCGCCTGAGCGAGTCGCGCATCGGCGCCGGTCGACGCGCCGAGGCCCGGTCTATCCCGCTTCGAGCCCCGCCTGCACGAGCATGAACTCGATGGCGGCGCGGAGCTCCTCGTCCGTCAGCGCGGGGTTGCCGCCCCGCGGCGGCATGCCGCCCATCCCCTGGATGGCGATGGCGAGCATCTCATCGAGACCCTTCGCCGCACGTTCCTTCCAGGCCTCGGTATCGTCGGGCTTGGGCGCGCCCGCAAGCCCGGCGGCGTGGCAGGCGTAGCACAGCCCCTGGTACACGCTTTCGCCCGGCACGGCATCCGCTGCCGCCACGCTGACTTCGGACGAGGAAGCGGCTGCGGTGGCGGTCCCGGTCGCCATCGCTCCCTCGACCGCCTCCGCCGCGCTCTGCTGCGTGGGATCGCCGACCCGCACCTGCCCCACCGGCGCGATCCGCATCGCGACCGAGTTGGGACTCGAATGCATCCGCTCCATGGTGGCGGCGCCGATCGCTCGCGCGGCGATGAACATCGCGACCGCGAAGGCGAGCAGGAGCAGCAGGATTACCCCGAATTCCTTCCAGAAGATGTCGTCCGCCTTGCTCACCACGCTTCCTCGGACCGCGCCCTCGACGGCGCGGGATGATCGCAGACCGACCGGGAGTGTACAAGCAGATCTCCCACTACCGGATGTCGAGCGCGAGTGTCGCTCGCGCCGCTGCGGCGAGCCCGAGGTACGGTTCCGACGTGGCCTCGATTGCGACCAGGCCGGCGGAATGGCCGGACAATCGAAGTTGACGGATATCGACGGAGGCCGCGCCAGGGGGCGGAGTGCGGCGAGGACAACGCCCGTGCAACCCCGAAAGAAGCGAAGGCTTCAGACCGGACTTTGCAGCAGCGGCGCAACGGGGCGGGTCTCGAGCCGCATCTACGAACAAACCGCAGGGTACAGACCATGCTTTGCAACCGGGCCGCGGATGATGCATCGTCGGCGGCCATGAGCCCCGACGATCTGGCCTTCGAACCGGTGGGCCGGATGGGCGCGTTGCTGCGCGCGGGTGCCGTCTCGTGCCGCGACCTCGTCGATGTCCATCTCGCGCGCATCGAGCGACTAGGCACCCGTCTCAATGCGTTCGTCCACGTCGCGCGCGGGCAGGCCCGCACCGAGGCCGAGCGCCTCGACCGCGAGCTCGCGGCGGGTCGAGACCGCGGTCCGCTCCACGGGATCCCGATCGCGATCAAGGACATCATCGACGTGGCCGGCATGCCCACCGGCTACGGCACCGGCAGCTACGACCCCACACCGGCGACCCGGGATGCCGCCCTCGTGGGCGCCCTGCGCAAGGCCGGCGCGGTGGTGCTCGGAAAATCCAACACCCACGAGTTCGCCTACGCGGCCTTCCATCCCGATTTCGGCTACGCGCGAAACCCCTGGGATCCCTCCCGCAGCGCCGGCGCCACCAGCGGCGGCTCCGTCGCCGCGGTGGCCGGAGGACTGTGCGCGGCCGCGGTCGGCACCGATGCCGGCGGATCGGTGCGTCTCCCCGCGGCCTTCTGCGGGGTGGCGGGCATGAAGGTGAGCTACGGCTCGGTCGACCTGAGCGGGGCGTTTCCGTCCTGCTGGACCCTCGACCACGTCGGCGCAATGGGCCGCTCGGTGGAGTGCGTCGCCGCCATGGTCGGTGCGATGTCGTCCGGCGAGACTTCGATGCCGTCGACCGGCTCCCTGGCGGGCCGGCGTTTCGGCGTGGTGCGCGATCTCGCGGAGCACCCCTGCATATTCCCCGGAGTGGCATCCGCGTTTGCCGCTGCCCTCGACGCGATCGCGACCGGCGGCGCCGAAGTCGTACGGGTGGAGCTGCCGGAGGTGCTCGGTGCGAACGACGCGATGATGGACATCCTCTTGCCCGAGATCCTGGTCATTCACGAGCCGCGCCTCCGCCGGCACCGCGCCGACTACGCGCCGGCCACCCTCGCGGAGATCGAGCGAGGGGCCGAGGTTCCGGCGACCGCCTACGTCCAGGCCCGTCGCTTTCGTGAGTCGCTCGCGGCCCGGCTCCACCGGGCGATGGATGAGGCGCGCCTGGACGGGCTGCTGTGCCCGAGCGCCCCCTGGCCGGCGCCGGCCGAGCTGCCGGATGCCAACGACGACGCGATGCTGCTCGAGGGCCTCTGCGCCACGCCCTTCAGCGTGTCCGGCATCCCCGCGATCAGCGTGCCCTGCGGTCTCGCCGAGGAGGGTTTGCCGGCCGGCCTGCAGCTCGCCGGCCGCGCGGGCACGGACCGGGACGTGCTGGCGATGGCCGCGGGCATCGAGGCGAGCCTGGGGCGACGCGCTCCCAAGCGCCCGCCCGATTGCACTTAACCGCAATGTCTCACCGATTTTCGGTAGCTTCTGGTGCCAAGATGCCGCGATAGCGAGTCGCACGGACCGAGAGACGCTGTAGGCGTGGCCGAGGCACCCGCAGCAGGAAATCGGGTGAGGTGTTGCGGTTAGGGCCTGTTCTCTTACGGTCCAACCGCCTGCCGAGGGTGTCGCAAGATGGCCACGGCGCGCTTGACATGCAATTCGCCCCCGGCGCACGGTACGGACCCGGCGCGGCAGTCGAGGCGCATCACCGCCAGCCGGCATCCACTCAAAACCTCCGCCGCCGACCGAGTAGATCCGCACACTTTTTCTATCCACACCCAGGGGAGAAACAACATGTCAGGCCCACCCCTCCATCGCCGTAAGCTCACCCGCCGCAAGCTCCTCGGCGGTGCCGCCGCCGGAGTGGCCGCCGCCAGCGTCCCCTCCTTCCTGCCGAGATCGGCCGGCGCGAGCACGGGCCGGAGCCTCCGGATGCGCTCGCGCTACGATATCGCGACGCTCGATCCCTACCGCATGGTCAACCGCGCCGAGTACGACATCCTGTCCGCGGCGACCGAGAAGCTGGTCGAGATCAAGCCGGGCAAGCAGTGGGACTGGGAGCTCGGCACCGCATGCGAGGAGATCGAGTACCTCGACGAGACCCAAGTGCGCTTCCGCCTCGTCGAGGGCCGGCCCTGGACCAACGGCTTCGGCACCGTGAGCGCGCACGACGTCAAGTTCTCCATCGAGCGCATCCTCGCCGAGGACGCGGTGGTGTCGCCGGAATGGGTCGGCTTCAGCCACGTCGAGGTGCTCGACGAGCTGAGCGGGGTGCTGGTCACCGAGGGCCCGATGGCGACGCTGTTCACCTCCGCCGCGCCCTGGCTCGGGGGGCCCATCCTGTGCAAGAAGGCGATGGAGAACATCGAAGGGGGCATCTACACCGGCATTCCGCCCGCCACGAGCGGCCCCTATGAAGTCACCGAGTGGACGCCGGAGCACCGCACCGTGCTCGAGCGGAGCCCGGTGTGGAACGGCGACCCGGTCGACTTCGACAAGATAACGGTGATCCCGATCACCGACGACAAGTCGGCGGAGCTCGCGTACCTGGCCGGAGAGCTCGACTATACGACCATCGCGGTGAGCTCGATTCCCGCCTACCGGGACGGCGAGCTGCCTCCCAACACCAGGCTCGAGATCCGCCCCACCACCGGATTCTCCTGGCTGGGCATGAACATGGAGCACGAGCCCTACGGCGACGTCAGGATCCGGCGGGCCCTGCACTACGCCATCGACCAGGAGGCAATCATCGAGGCGGCCTATTTCGGCGCCGGTCCGCGCTCGGTCAGCCTGATCGCGCCCGGGGTGCTCGGCTGGCGCGACCTCCCGCCCACGCCCTACGACCCGGACCAGGCCCGCGCGCTGCTCGCGGAAGCGGGGATGGCCGACGGGTTCAAGACCACGATGTCGATCATGAACGCGCCCGACCAGCGCGCCTCGGCCGAGATCATCCAGGCCAACCTCGCCGATGTCGGCATCGAGGTCGAGATCCTGAACTACGACGGCGGTACCTACTGGAACCTCGGGCTGGAGGAGATGGGCGACGACTGGAAGGATCTCCAGCTCATCCTGCAGCAGTGGACCTCGAGCAACGACCCGAACACCACCGTAACCTGGTTCACGCCCGAGCAGATCGGGTACTGGAACTGGCAGCGCTGGAACAGCCCGGAGTTCGGCGAGCTCGCCAAGCAGGGGATCGCCGAGACCGATTCGGCAAAGCGAGACGAGATCTACGCGCGCATGGTGGAGCTGATGAACGAATCGGCGGCGTTCGTGCCGATCACCCACGAGCCGCAGGCTGCGCTCTACAACGCGAACATCGATCCGAACTTCCTGCCGGATCTCTCGGTGCTCTACCGGCACATCAAGTGGGTCGGCTAGGCTGACCAGAGGCGGGGCGGCTCTCGGGCTGCCCCGCCTCTCTCTTTCACGCGATTGCCGTGAGGACCCAGCCTCGTGTTGTGCCGTGCCGGACCCGGTTTCGTCTCTTCGGCCCGCCACGAGTTGCCGCTGCCGGGGAACCTTAATGAGTCCGAATCAGCCGGAATCAGCCAGAATGGGCCGACAAGCCGCTCTGTATGGGTTTCCAGCGCGCGCCACGACCACGTCTTGGCGATGAGCGGGTTCCAGGGTCGCGACTCCTGTGGGGCGAAAAAGGCCGCCGGGAGTCAGCCCGAAGTGCAGGGGGCCGGTTGAGGTTACCTCCAACCGGTTGTCGTGTACCGCGAGACCGATGGAGCCACCGCCAAGCGCGTAATCACGGCGGCAGAGGGCATTGGCCAGTGCTTCCCGCATCACCAGCGGCGGGAAGAGCGGCTCGTGGATGCGTGCCATTCGTCCCGACTCGAAGCGGCTGGCGATCGATCACTTCGGCCATCAGGGCGATGGGTTGGCTCGCCGGCACGTCGGGCAAACGGACCAGCCCCGCGTGGGCCGCCTCGCGCACGTTAACGAGTTCCGCGAAGTCGCCATCGAGCGTCACCAGGATACGATCCTCGGCCGCCGCACGGCGCCGGCAGGGCTCCCCTCGCAGTCCAGGAACCCCGGCGACGGGAGCCCGGCCGCGACGCGACGGGCGTAGGGCAGGCCTGCGTGCGCGTATGCACCAAGTCCTCGAACACCAGGACGGCCCGCCAGTGCCTTCCGTAGCGCTCACGGCCAAGTACTTCCGCACGCAGGCTCGACCAGGGCCAGTTCGGACGTCGGACACAGGCTGCGGGCCTACGAAAGGCGATGCGCCGGAAGGTTCCATTTCTCCAAGGGAAATGTCCGAACGCGGGATCAGCCCGAAATTCTCAGGGTCTCTCGCCGGCGCTCGGGCCAGACCGAGGCCTTGGGAGCGGCTCAGAACTTTCCCGTATGGTGATTCTGTAACCCTACCTCCCTGCCACCTTCCTCGGACAGAATGGTGGTGTTCTTCAGGACATCTTCGCCCGCACCCCTACGATGGCTCTACCCAGAGTTTCTGTTGACATGTTTGTGGACAACCCATACATTCTGGCTTGAGACGCAGGGATCTCTGTCCTTGCCCTCCTTCCGAAGGCCCGCGCCACGGTGCGGGCCTTTGTGTGTCTGGGGTTCACCAATGACGTATTTCGCCTATCTCGACGAGTTTGGGCATGTTGGCCCCTACGTGAGCCGCACGGATCCACGTCATAATGACAGTCCAGTGTTCGGCCTCGCTGGACTCGTTCTTCCCGCGGAGGAGGTGCGTGGATTCGGTACGTGGTTTTTCCAGCGAAAATGCCAGCTCCTCGACTCTGATATCCAGAGATCAGGCAAACATCCTGCTCAGTGGGAGAAAAAGGGTCGAGCCTGTTTACCGCGAAGAATATTCGGAGGTATCGCAGAGTTCGAGTAATGGCCGAGCGACTGTTGAACGAGATCGAGCGACGGGGCGGTTTCGTGTTCTATGTGGGGGTGAGGAAGACAGCACCACCGGCCCTACACAACGCGAATCGGCTCTACACGAAGGTCCTTCTCGAAGCGATTAAACGCATCGATCAGTTCTGTGCGCTGGACTGCTGCCGGCGGGAGAATTTTGTTCTTGTGCTTGACGAGCACACGCTGCGCCCAGCGTTGATTACCGAGGTCTCAAGAAGCATGTACGGAGGACCTGATCGGCGGCGACATCTCATTGAGCCGCTGTTCCACCTCGAAAGCCATCGATATCAGACTGTACAGGCGGCTGACTGGATTGCCGCGCTGGTAGGGCGTCTTGGAGCCATATGGGCGGATCAAGGAGGCTTCCCCGAAAACGTAGTGTTCCGCCGTCATTTCGAACACCGGATTAATCGTATCAGCCGGCGGAGCGGACTTCGTAACTAGCACGGTAGTCGTCTCTTCTCCGTAGTGCTGTGACTGCGGGATGCCAACCCGATCATCCTCGCTCGTACTCGCATGAAGGGACCAAGGTCGACGCGGCGTTGACGAAGACGTCGAGCACAGTGAGGGGTGTCGCCACGAACCGCGGAGCGGCGAGTGCACGCTGGTTTGAACACGACCCGGAGGGCCTATGGCTTGACTCGTTGTGACCGAACCGTTGCGTCCGGGTGCCTCGCACCCTGGCGCCACTGCGTCCCTTTCGGCGCCCTGCTGTCCGTTCCACATGGGGGGAAGGATGGGGAGAAGACCTCAAGCGGCAATTGCAGGGAGTCAAAAACGCCTGTTAAAACAAATACTAAGCCCATAAATTTGGCGCGCCCGACAGGATTCGAACCTGTGACCTTTGGCTTCGGAGGCCAACACTCTATCCAACTGAGCTACGGGCGCGGTGCGAGGCGATGATACGCCAGTCGCCGGGTAAAGGGGGCGGCGGGCGCGGCTTTCCGGCATAGAATGCGGTCCCGCGCGCGGATGTGCCCGAGCCCGGAGACGGAGGATGGCGGCAGAAAGTGCCCCGAAAGACGATCGGTCGGACAGCGTTCCCGGCAAGCGTCTTGGTGCCCAGGGAGGGAAGACCGTCTACGGGGCGCGACTCGGCATCCTCTCCCTGGAGACCCGTTTCCCTCGCGTGCCCGGCGACATGGGCCACGCGGGCACCTGGCCCTTCCCAGTGCTCTATGCGGTGGTGCCGGGTGCGTCGCCACGAAGGGTGGTAAGGGAGCGGGCGCGGGGGCTGCTGGAGCCCTTTCTGGAAGCGGCCCGCACGCTGGTACGCGCGGGCGCGGACGGCATCACCACGAGCTGCGGGTTCCTTTCCCTCTTCCAGGCGGAGCTGGCGGCGGCCTGCGCGGTGCCGGTGGCGGCGTCGAGCCTCATGCAGGCGCCCTTCGTCGAACGCCTTCTCCCGCCGGGACGGCGGGTGGGCGTGCTCACCGTGTCGGGGACGCACCTTCGCCCCGAACACCTGGCGGCGGCGGGGGTCGCGCCGGACACGCCCGTGGTCGGCACCGAATCGGGGCGGGAGCTCTCGAGAGTGCTGCTCGGCGACCTTCCCGAGCTCGACGTGGATGCCGCCGAGCAAGACGTGCTCGACGCCGCGGCCTCGCTCTGCATGCGCCACCCGGAGGTCGGCGCCATCGTGCTCGAGTGCACGAACATGATGCCCTACTCCGCCGCCATCAGGGCCCGCACCGGCCTCCCGGTGTACGACATGTACAGCTTTGCGACCTGGTTTCACTACGGTCTCGAGCCCCGACGCTTTCCCCGCGATCCCGCATGAGCCCGGTGAGCCCCGAACGCGTGAAGGCGCTGCTCTGCGCGCGCAGCGTCGCAGTCGTCGGCGCGAGCGACCGTCCCGGGAGCTTCGGAAAATGGCTTCTCGACAACCTCGCCGCAGTGGGATATCCGGGCGAGGGGTATCCGATCAACCCGCGCCTCGACACGCTCGACGGGCGGCGCTGCTACTCCTCACTCTCCGAGAGATCGCATCCCACCCGCACGGCAGTTGCGGAACCCGCGCCGGACGGCGCCGTCGGTCGCTCGCGTCAACCCGGAACGCCGGGGACCGTGGACTCCGAATCCCGGGTATCCTGAGGCCCCGGACTCGAGACCGGAGGACGCTCACATGAAACGGTTCTTCACTGCCCTCGTGACAGGCCTCGTGGTCGGAGGCGTCGGAGGCTTCCTGCTCGGCGTGTACGCCCTGCCCATCATCGTGGAGTGGCGGCACGGCGTTCAGGAACGCGCCGAGGCCCCGGAAGCGGACGAGCACGATCCGGCGGGCGCCTTCGATCGCAACAGCCCCGGCTCCGACCCCCTGCACTGGGGCGAGGGGCGGGTTCGGGTCTCGGAGGGCAGCCTGGTGTTCGAAGAGGACGTCCGCCTTGCGCCGGGACCCGACTACCGCGTCTACCTGAGCAAGTCCTTCGCCCAGACGAAGGAGGAATTCCTCGCGATCAAGCCGGGGGCGGTCGAGATCGCGAGCCTCGAGATCTTCTCGGGTCCGATGTCCTTCCCCATCCCGCCGGAGGTGGACCCGGAGGTGTTCGACAACGTCGTCGTGTGGTGCGAGGCGTTCGCAATGTACATCGCGAGCGCGCGCCTCGAATGAAGCGGCGAGGCAACTGATGCCGGGCCACGGCCTCCTTTCCCGGATTCTGCCCCATGCCGTGCTGATCGCCTTCAGCGCGATCATCGTGCTGCCCCTTCTCTGGCTGCTGCGGGTCGCGCTCACCGACAAGGTGACCGCCTACAAGATTCCGCCCGAGTGGGGTCAGATGCATCTCGCAAACTTCGTCGAGATCTTCACCGGCTATCCCTTCTTCAACTACTTCCTGAACAGCTTCGCGGTAGCCACCGGCGCGACCCTCGTGGCGCTCCCCCTCGCCGCCGCGATGGCCTATGCCTTCGCCCGCTACAACACCGGCGGACTCCCGCTGCGCCTCTTCGTGCTGTCGAGCCAGATGCTTCCCCCGGTGATCCTGGTGCTCCCGCTGTTCACGCTCTTTCTCAAGGCCAGCCTTCTGAACACGCTTCCCGGCCTCATCGCGGCGCACATGACGATCAGCCTGCCCTTCCTCGCCTGGCTCCTCATCGCCTTCTTCGAGGGCGACGTCGCGTTGCTGGAGCAGGCGGCGCGGGTGGACGGCGCCTCCCGCTTCCAGGCTTTCCTGCGCATCACCCTGCCGGTCGCCGCCCCGGGGATCCTCGCGGCCGGCCTGCTCGCATTCATCCTGAGCTGGAACGAGTTCCTCTTCGCGCTGATCCTCAGCGGTCCGCACACGAACACGCTTCCGGTCGGGCTGTCATCCTTCCAGACCCACCGCGGCGTCGACATCGCATTGCTGTCGGCCGCCACCATCTGCGCCATCTTGCCGGTGTTCCTGCTGCTTCCCTTCATGCGCAGGTACCTGGTCAAGGGACTGTCGCTCGGGGCGCTCAAGTGAGCTCCCGGGAACAGTCTTCACATGTCGTCCGGCGGGTGTTCCTCACCCTCCGGCGACGGAAAATCACGACAACTCAAACGGAGACGAGACCATGCGACGCATTCTGATGACTGTGGCCGTGCTTGCCCTCGCCGCGGGCGCGGCGAGGGCGGAGACCATCCGGATTCTCATGGAGACGGTGCCCGACACCCGCTACATCCAGGAGCTGCTGCCGCAGTTCGAGGAGCAGAGCGGAATCGACGTCGAGATCGAAGCGATCAGCTACATCGACATGCACTCCAAGCTGGTGCCGCAGTTGATTTCGCCCCAGGGCAGCTATGACCTCATCGTGGTGGACTTCTACTGGGTCGGCGAGTTCACCAAGGCGGGCTGGCTCATGCCGCTCGACGATCTCGTGGCGCGCGACGGCGTCGACGTGAGCGTCTACGTGCCCAAGCTGATGGACCTCGTCGGCCGGGTCAACGGCGTCCTCTACATGCTGCCCTTCTACAACTACTCGATGGCCGTCATCTACCGGCAGGATCTGCTCGACGATCCCGCCGAGCAGGCGGCCTTCAAGGATATGCACGGCATGGATCTGAAGGTGCCGGAGACCTGGGACGAGTACTGGAAGCAGGTGGACTTCTTCACCCGGGACAACGACGGCGACGGCGAGCGCGACTTCTTCGGGACCGTGATCCAGGGTCAGCGCGGCGACTGCATATCCATGCAGTGGGCCAACTACCTGTACTCTCAGGGCGGGCGCTACCACGACGAGAACTGGAATCCCCTGCTCGACAGCGAAGAAGCCATTCGGGCGATGGGGTACTACCGCGAGGCGGTCGAGAAATACAGTCCGGCGGGCTCGGAGTCCTTCTGCTTCGACGAGGCGTTCAACGTCATGGCGCAGGGCAAGGCGTACAGCTTCGTCACCTTCAACATCCTGTATGCCGGATTCGAGGACCCCGAGTCATCGACGGTGGCCGGCAAGGTCGGCATCGCGCCCAATCCGGGCGGCGGCCTGAACGGGGGCTGGGGGTGGGCGATCCCCAACTCGAGCCCGAACAAGGAAGCGGCGTGGAGCTTCATCAAGTGGGCGGAATCGCCCGAAGTCGCCAAGGAGCGCGCGATGCTCGGCGGAGCGCCGACCCAGGCCCCGATCTTCACCGATGCGGACGTGGTGTCCGCCCGGCCCTACTACCCGATCCTGGGAGAGATCCTGGCCGGGACGCAGGACTTCCCCGTCTTCACCTACACCACCGAGTTCGTGGAGGAGGTCGGACGCGAGCTGAACCTCGCGGCCACCGGACAGAAGCCCGTTCCGGAGGCCATGGCGGCAGCCCAGGAAGAGCTGCGCAAGCTCCTGGTCAAGGACGGAAAGATCTCCGAGTAAGGGGTCCGGACGCTCGGCCTCACTCCGATGACGGGGGCTGACGCGCACACACTGGCTCGGCGAGACCGGCGCTTTGGGTACCTGCTCACGGCGCCGGGCCTCGTCGCGCTCATGCTCGTCATCACCTTTCCCCTCATCTTCGCCCTCTTCACCAGCTTCTACGACTACACGCTGCTCAATCCCCGCCACGACCACTTCATCGGCGGGGAGAACTACCGGGAAGCGCTGGACGAGGAGTATCTCGGCGCATCGCTCTGGGTCACGCTGAAGTTCGTACTCGCCTCGGTGGTCATCGAGTTCGTGATCGGATTCTCGGTGGCCCTCGCGCTCAACGCGGTCCACCGCTTCAAGACCGTGTACTACCTGGTGCTTCTCGCTCCGCTGCTCATCAACCCGGTGGTGGTGGGACTCCTGTGGCGCATGCTGCTCCATGCCGAGCTCGGCATCCTCAACTACGTCATCGGCCTCTTCGGCATCTCGAAAGTCAACTGGCTCGGCGACATCGATGTCGCGTTCTGGACCGTGGTGCTCGTCGATATCTGGCACCAGGTGTCGTTCATGGCGATCCTGTTGCTCGCGGGTCTCGCCGCCCTGCCCCGCGAGCCCTACGAGGCGGCGCGGATGGACGGCGCCTCCGCGTTCCGCTGCTTCGTGCACATCACCCTGCCGCTGATGCGCCCGGTCATCATGGTGGCCCTGCTGCTGCGCTTCATCTTCGCGATCAAGACCTTCGACATCATCTTCATCATGACCAAGGGCGGCCCCGGGACGTCGACCGACCTGATCAGCTACTTCATCTATCGTTCGGCCTTCTTCGGCCTCGACATCGGGCGCGCGTCGGCGATGTCGGTGGGTCTGCTCGTGATCGTCCTGGCCCTGACCGCTTACCTCTACCGCTACATGCGTTCACTCCGATAGGTATCCCTCGTGGCCCGAATCACCCTCCAAGGCATCACCAAGGTCTATGGGCAAGATGTCGTCGCGGTGGACGATGTCGATCTCGAGATCCGGGACGGCGAGTTCATGGTGCTGCTGGGGCCCTCGGGCTGCGGCAAGTCGACCACGCTGCGGATGGTCGCGGGGCTCGAAGAAGTGAGCTCCGGGGAGATTCGGATCGATGGCCGCGTCGTGAACAACGTGGACCCCGCGGAACGGGATCTCGCGGTCGTGTTTCAGAACTACGCCCTCTATCCCCACATGACGGTTGCCGGCAACCTCGCCTTCGGTCTGAAGCTCCGCCGGGTCGACGCGGCCGAGATCGAGCGCCGGATCAACGGCACCGCGACGATGCTGGGGATCGAGGGGCTGCTCGGACGCCGGCCCCGGGAGCTGAGTGGCGGCCAGCAGCAGCGGGTGGCGCTCGGCCGGGCGCTGGTGCGCGACCCCGTCGCCTTCCTGTTCGACGAGCCCCTCTCCAACCTGGATGCAAAGCTCCGCTCCGCGATGCGCACCGAGCTCATCAAGATCCACCGCGGGCTCGGACGCACCATCCTGCACGTCACCCACGACCAGGTCGAGGCGATGACCATGGGCGAGCGCATCTGCATCATGCGCGACGGGCGGGTCGTTCAGACCGGCCCGCCCCTCGATGTCTACCGCCGGCCGGTGGATACCTTCGTCGCGGGGTTCCTCGCGAGCCCCCCCATGAACCTGCTGAACGCGAAGGTGATGGACGAGACGGAGGGCCTCGAGGTCGAACTCGCCCCCGCCCGGCTTCCGGTGCCCGCCGAGCGCCGAACCGCCCTCGCTGCCTACCGGAACTCGGCAATCACCTTCGGGATACGGCCGGAAGACCTGTACACGGAGCCCGCGCCACGCCAGGCTGCCCCCCTCGACGTTGAAGTGGTGGCGGTGGAGGCGCTCGGCCCCGAGGTGGTGCTGGTCGCGGCGCTCCCGGGCGGGGAGGAGATCGCGGCCCGCCTCGGCCGCAACTTCAGCGCGCCGGTCGGGACCGGGCTTCGCCTCTACGCCGACCTCGAGCGGGTGCATTTCTTCGACTCCGAGAACGGTCGGGCGGTGGACGAGGACTGATCCAGTAGATTCCGAGCCAGGACGCGCGCGGAGCGCATTTCTGCCCGAATTCGGCCGGTGATCCTGACCGCGATCAGGTTGTCACGTCCCTGATCGCTCGGGTACTGTCCAAAGTCCGGATACCGTCGAAAACCCGGGGTCAGCTCTGCGTAGTGAAAGGCACGCAATCCTGAGCGAGCGGCGCGAGGCCCGGCCCCGCATCAGATCGAGACAGTCGACATTGACCCACAACCCAGCGGAAACCTGGGGGAGAACACGATGACAAGCAACAGACAGTTAGAAGATTCAATGAGCTCGGGCATTCACGACGGGACGACTCCTGCGCGCGCGGACCAGCCGAAGTTCGTGGACGTGCTGAATGCGCGCCTTTCGCGGCGAGACGTGCTCCGTGCCGGTTCGGTAGCATCGATAGCGGCGCTGGGCAGTGCAGGCTCTCTTTTCAGTCCGCCGGCCGTCGCCGGCATGGGTAGCACGCTCACCTTCCGGGAGGTCGAGCGGGCCTATGACGAGACCCACCACGTCGCCCCCGGATACAACACCAGCACATTGCTTCGCTGGGGCGATCCCATTCTGCCCGGTGCGCCGGACTTCGATCCGCACAACCAGTCGGGGCAGTCGCAATCGATGCAGTTCGGCTACAACTGCGATTTTGTCGCGTTCTTGCCCTTACCCCTTGGCTCCAACAACTCGGAGCATGGCCTCTTGTGTGTCAACAATGAGTATGCCTCGCCCCATATCATGTTTCCCGATTGGATTGGAGAAGCCTGGTCCAAGAGTCCGGACTTGAGCAAGGAGCAGGTTGATGTCCTGATGGCTTCTGTCGGCCATTCGGTGGTCGAGATAAAGAAAATCGACGGGGAATGGCAGACGGTCGCAGATTCGCACTACAACCGGCGCATCACTCTCTTCACCGAAATGGAGATGTCCGGCCCGGCTGCCGGTCACTCGATGCTCAGGACATCGGAGGATCCCTCGGGCACAAAGCCCGTCGGGACCCACACCAACTGCAGTGGCGGGGTCACTCCATGGGGTACGGTGCTGACCTGCGAGGAATGGGCCTACTACGACTTTGGCGGTGATCCGGCGAACACCGACCAGACGGAAAGCCTGAAACGCTACGGAGCCGCCGGCCGGGACGGGTTGGGCTTCGCCCGCCACTACTCCCGCTTCAACGTGGAAAAGGAGCCCAATGAGCTGAACCGGTTTCAATGGACAGTGGAAATCGATCCCTACGATCCTCAGTCGGTTCCGAAGAAGCGCACCGCCCTCGGGCGCTTCGGTCGCGAAGGCTCGCAAACTGTCCTCAGCTCGGACGGACGCCTCGTCGTTTACTCGGGGGACGACGCGCGATTCGAATATCTCTTCCGCTTCGTTTCCCGCGACAAGGTGAACTTGAACGACCGGGCGGCAAACCAGGACCTCCTGGACCATGGTGTGCTCTCGGCCGCCCGCTTCGACGAGGACGGCACGCTTACGTGGATGCCGCTGGTGCACGGCGAGGGTCCGCTCACCGCCGCGAACGGCTTTGCCGATCAGGGCGAGGTGTTGATCAAGGCCCGGCAGGCGGCCGACGCCCTCGGCGCCACGACAATGGACCGGCCCGAGGATTTCGAGGTGAATCCGGTCACCGGCCGCGTGTATGCGGTGATGACCAAGAACAAGAAGCGCAAGGCGGAAACGCTCAATGTCGTCAATACTCGGGCGGACAACCGCCAGGGACACATCGTCGAACTGATCCCGCCGGGTGAGGGCCCCAATGTCGATCACGGCGCGGATCGATTCCAATGGGACATGCTCGTCCTCTGCGGGGATCCCGGGCAGCCCGAGCAGGGGGCCACCTTCCATCCCGATACTACGGGGAACGGGTGGTTTTCCACTCCGGACAACATCGCTTTCGATCCGAAGGGTCGTTTGTGGATAGGGACCGACGGCATGAACAGCCTCGACATGGCCGATGGTGTCTACGGAATGGACCTGGATGGACCGGCTCGAGGCCTGCCGAAAGCGCTCTATCTCGCCCCATTCGGGGCGGAGTGCACGGGGCCGTGCTTTACGCCGGATGGAAAAACCCTGTTCGTGGCGATTCAGCACCCGGGCGAAGATTCGGAGAATGCCGGCAACTTCACCACCCGGTGGCCGGATTTCGACGACAACATGCCCCCTCGGCCTTCCGTGGTCGTGATCACCCACGACGAGGGTGAGGAGATCGGTACCTAGTGGGCCGGATCTGAAGTGCGTCTGGATTACCGGTCGATGGAACATCCATCGGCCGGTAATCGACGGGTTGCGCAAGTGACACCCTGCTGAAACGGAGCACTGCCGAGCTCAGCGGGTGGTGAGCCCTATTTTTCGAGCGCGGCGAGCTCGCCGACGCTGAGGGGCTTGACGGGCGGGCGGATGCGGTAGTGTCCGACCTCTTCGACGCTCGTTCGGCGGCGCTTTGCGAAGATCTCACTCACCACTGTTGCGCACATCCGGCCTTGGCAGGGTCCCATGCCGCAGCGGGTGAATGCCTTGGCCTGGTTGGGACCGAGGCAGCCGTGGGCAATGACACGGTCGATTTCGGCTACCGTCACCTCTTCGCAGCGGCAAAGCGTCACTGTGGGGTCGGACGGACGGAGCACCGCCGCATCCGGCTCGAAAGCGACGTCCAGAAACTCGCGGAAGCGCCGGTGCCGGGCGAGGGCGGTGCGGTGCGGCCGGGCACGCGCGTCACGCCGGCGCGAATCGATCATTCCCAGGCGGTGGGCCGCCTCCAGGGCGGCGACGCGACCTGAGTCCATCGCGGCCTCCGCGCCGAGGATGCCGGCGCCGTCCCCTGCCACCAGCAGCCCCGGCTCGCTCGTGTTTCCCCATTGGTCCCGCGCGGGGCGGAATCCGTGTTGCCGCCCGTCCCAGACGTGCTCGATCTGCGCCGCGAGGGTGAGGTGGACGTTCGGAACGACGCCCTCGTGCAGGAGCAGCAGCGGTGCCGGCATGGATCGGCTCTGACCGCGGTGGGTGAAGCGTACCGATTCGACCCGGTCCATGCCGTCGACAGCAAGGTCGCCGACGTGCAGAACTTCAACATCCCCGCGCGCGAGCTCACGGCGCCATGCGAGGCCCTTGCGGAACGCTCCCGGCATCGCGAGCGCGGCCGGCAACGCGCGGGGGTGACGCCGGATCCGGGCCGCCGGCGCCGCCGTGAACAGCACTGCTCGGAGCGGCGCCCCGGCGCGAAGAAGCTGACCGGCAACCAGGTAGACGAGCGGGCCGGAGCCGGCGATGACCGCGGGCGCATCCGGGACGAGTCCCGAGCTCTTGAGCAAGGTCTGCGCGGCGCCCACCGACATCACCCCGGGGAGGGCCGCTCCGGGGATCGGTACCGCGCGCTCCTGGGCGCCGGTCGCCGTGATGACGCAGCGCGCCCGCACGATCTCCGCCACGCCACCGCGCACGACTCCGATCTCGAAGGGCGCGTCCGCGTCCCTTCGCCGCGCGACGCCTGCGATTTCCCACACCGAAGTGCACGGAAGGTAGCGTGCGTCGCACGCCCGAAACTCGCCGACCAGCGCCGCACCGGCGAGATAGTCCTCGCCGAGGGCGCGTGCGGCGTTCGAGCGTCCCGCGGCGACCGTCTCGACGTTGCGGTAGATCTGCCCGCCCGGCGTCGCCTGTTCGTCGAGAACGAGCACCTCCACCCCGAGTTCGCATGCGGCGAGCGCCGCCGACATGCCGGCCGGTCCGGCGCCGACGATCGCGAGGTCGACGACCTCTCTCACTCCGGCACCGCACGCGCTCCGCGCTGGCGGCGCACTCGCATGCCGGAGCGTATCTCGGTCATGCAGGCTTGACGGTTGGGCTCCCCGTCGACCTCCACGAGGCAATCGTGGCAGTTGCCGATGAGGCACCAGGGACTGCGCGACGCACCCGTGACGGGAGTGGTGCGAAACACGAGGACTCCGTTGGCGAGCAGTGCGGCCGCGACGGAATCGCCCGCTCGCGCCTCGAAGGATTCCCCTTCGAAATCGAAGGGGACGCGCCCGGCGGGATCAGGCAGCCTGCGGAACATCGAAGCGCTCCGTCGAGAAGCAGGACATGTCCTCGGGAATGCGGTCCTCGATGACCCAGCGGCTCGCCTCGAAGGCGTGATTCGCCGCGAGCGTCACGCCGCTGTGGCAGGTGAAGACGAAGGCGCCGGGGTGGGTCCGGGAACGGTCGTAGATCGGGAATCCGTCGGGAGTCATTACCCGCAGCGCCCCCCAGGTGCGCACGATTCGCAAGCCTCCGAGACACGGAAAGGTTCGCAGCGCACGGAGGGCGATGTCGCGGCTGGTGGGTGCGTGCACCGAGGCGTCGAAGCCGCGGTCCGCCTGCGACCCGCCGAGCAGCAGCGACCCCTCGTCGGTCTGACGCACCCCGAGGGTGGGGAAGCCGAGCCAGGGGACGGTGCGCTCGGTGACGAGGATCTGCCCGTGCTCGGGATAGACCGGCACATCGAGCCCGATCTGCGCCGCGAGCGCCTTCGAGCCGTGACCGGCGGCGATGACCAGCTTGCCGCCGGCGATCCTTCCGCGCCGGGAGTGAGCCTCCAGCCCGCCCCCGGGCAGGAGGCGGATGTCCTCGACACGTGCCCCGGTCACGTAGTCCGCGCCGCGAGCGATCAGAGACGCGTGCAGGCCGCGCATCAGCTTGAGCGGGTTGGCGTGGCCGTCGTAAAGGGTGTAGACGCCGCCGGCGACCTCCGGCCCGCACGCCGGCAGCACTTCGCGAACCCGAGCGGAATCCAGGACCTCGTAGTCGTAACCGGCGTTGCCGGCCGCGTAGCGCAGGCCGGCAAGCATCGAGTCGAGTTCGCCGAGCTCGTCCTCCGATAGCGCCACGCTCACTCCACCCGGACGCAGGTAGGAGGGAGAGAGCCCGCAGTCTTCGACGAGCGCGTCGGCAAGCGCGAACCAGCGCTCCGAAGAGGCGCGGGACCAGAGCGCATACTCGGGCCGCCCGACCCCCTTGCCCTGCACCCACACGAGTCCGAAGTTGCCGCGGCTTGCACGGTAGGTGGCGTCGTCTTCGTCGAGCACCGCAACGCGCTGTCCCGCCCGCACGAGGCCATACGCCACGGCAGCACCGACCAGGCCCGCGCCGATCACCACGACATCGTAAGAGTCACTGCGCATCGAGCAATCCAACTCCGGGCGGGGTTTATCCCGCTTCGTTCATCCCGCCGGCAGCTCGCCGAGGCGGGGATAGAGGGATTGAAGCCTGAGGTAGAGGTCGCGATACACGCCGTAGGCGTCGCGGTAGGCGGGCAAGCGGGAGGGCTCGGGCTCGAAGACGCGATCCGGGCTGACGTAGCGCCCGATCGCGCTCCAGTCGTCGATTGCCCCCGTGCCCCTGCCGGCAACGAAGGCGGCGCCAAGGCACGAACCCGGGTGGTGCAGGAGGCGCTGGATCGGCTGTTCGAGGACATCCGCGGTGATCTGGAGCCACAGATCGCTCGCCGCGCCGCCGTCGCACGCGATCACCCGTCGGGGGCCGAGCTCCATCTCGGAGAACACGTCCACGTGATGGCGGAAACCGTAGGCGACCGCCTCGAGCGCGGCCCGCCAGAGGTGGGGCAGGCCGTGGTGAAGGCCGAGTCCCGCCACGGTGCCCCGGGCGAGGGGGTCGTGGAGCGGCGTCTTCTCGCCGAGGAAGTAGGGCAGGAGCACGACTCCCCCGGCGCCCGGCGGGATCTCCTCCGCCCGGCGGTCGAGCCGCGCGTGGACCCTCTCTCCCGCCGCTCGAGCCTCCTCCGACTCCGCGCGGGCGAGGTGGCTGACGATCCAGTTGAGCATGCTGCCGCTCGCGGCCATGCACCCGTTGCTGAAGAAGAGCCCCGGAACGATGTGGAAGTCGATGAACATGCGCGGGTCGGTCACCGCCTCGCGACAGGAGAGCATGATGTCTCCCGCGCCGCCGAACTTGACCACGAGGTCGCCGTCCTCCGCGGCGCCGGCCACGAAGGCCGAGGCGATGTGGTCGGCGCAGCCGGCAACGACCGGGGTGCCGGCGGCGAGGCCGGTCTCCGCCGCCGCCCGCGCCGTCATTTCGCCCGCCACCTCGTGCGAAGCGCGAAGCGGCGGCAGGTGCTCGGGCGTGATGCCTCCCAGGCGAATCAGGTCCTCGTGCAGCCGGGCTTCGCGCAGATCCATGAAACCCGCCTCCAGCGCCCAGTTCTGCTCCACCGAAGGCGATCCGGTGAGCCGCGCACCGATGTAGTCGTAGGAGCCGAGCAGCGTCCTGACCCGGGACAGGCACTCCGGCTCGTGCCGGGCGAGCCAGCGCAGCTTGGGCGCCACGCTCTGCTGGTTGATGCTGCCGCCGGTCCGGGCGAAGAACTCGTCCGGATCGATGGCCTGCTTCACTTCCTCGATTTCCCGGACCGCCCGGGCGTCGTTCTGCTGGATGGAATCGCGCAGCGGCCGGCCTTCCCCGTCGAGGAGAATGGTGGTGGGGACCATGCCGGTTACGCCCACCGCGGCGATGTCCGATGCGCGGATACCGGCGCTCGCGAGCAGCTCGGGGACGATCGCGCAGACGTTGGACCACCACCGGGACGGGTCTTCCTCCGCCCAGTTCGGGTGCCGGGACACGAGCTCGCTGGGACGCGAAGCCGTCGCCAGGGTCCCGCCCTCGGGATCGATCAGGATCCCGATGGTCGAGGTGGTGCCGATGTCGAGCCCGAGAAGCAGGCTCATCTCCGGCGCGCCGCCTCGACCCTTTCCATGAAGCGCTCGACCCGCGATCGCTCGACCGGGTTCCAGGTGTCTCCCCCGACCTTGAAGTGGGTGCCGACGATGCAGCCGTCCGCCACCGCCAGGATCCCGGCGATGTTGTCGGCGGTGCAGCCGGTGTTCGCGAGCACCGGCGTGTCCCCCACCGCGCGCTTGACCCGCTCCAGGTCGGATTGATCGACCGCCTGCCCGGTCATCGGTCCGGAGACGAGCACCGCGTCGGCCAGCGACGAGAACACCGCGCTCGCGGCCCGGGATTCGATGGCGCGACGCCCGAGCGGCGCGGCGAACTCGGCGTTCACGTTGAACAGGAGCTTCAGATCGTCGCGCCCGAGATCGTGGCGCATCCGCACCGCTCTTGCCGCATTGGGCCGCCACAGCCCCATGTCGGAGTCGTAGACGCCGGTGAAGATCTCCCGCGCAAAGGCCGCCCCGGTCGCCACCGCGAGCGCGACGGTGGCCACCGGATCCCAGAGATAGTTGACGCCGAAGGGCACCTGGACTGTCCCCTTGACCGCGCCCACCACCGCCGCCATTGCCGCGAGGCTCTCCGGGGAAGCGTCGAGCAGGTAGGGACGGTCGCCTTCGTTGCCGAACATGACGGCATCGACCCCGCCGGCCTGGAGCGCCTCCAGATCACGCCCGACGTAGTCGACGATGGCGGCCATGCCGCCGTCGGCGTCGTAGAGGGGCGCCCCCGGGAGGGGGGGCAGATGCGCCATTGCGATCACCGGCTTGGCACAGCCGATCACGTCTTCGAGCCAGTTCATCTCTTCGCCCTCTCGCGCGATTCAGTCCATGAGCACGCCGCCGCTCGCGTTGATCGACTCCCCGGTCAGGAAGCGCGACAGATCGCTCGCGAGGAAGACGGCAATCTCGGCGATGTCCTCCGCTTCCTCGATGCGCCCCAGCGGCGTGGCGGAGACGTACTCTTCGCGCACCGCCTCCGGTGACATCCCGCGCAGCTCACCCTCCCAGACGATCTCCCGTTCCTGCATCGAGGTGCGCACGAAGCCGGGACAGATCGTGTTCACGCGAATGCCATGCTCCCCGACCTCCTTCGCCAGGGACTGGGTGAACCCGACCACCGCAAACTTGCTCGCGGCGTAGTGGGCGAGGAACGGAGCGCCGATCTTTCCCGCGAGGGACGCAGTGTTGACGATCGCGCCCTCGGTGCCCGACGCGAGGAAGCGGCGCACCGCCTCGCGGTTGGTGAGAAACACGCCCTTGGCGTTGACCGCCATGTTGGCGTCCCACTCTTCCTCGCTCAAGGCGACCACCCGGTTCATCGTCGAGATCCCGGCGTTCGCGGCGATCAGGTCCAGGCCCTGCATCCAGTCGAGCGCCGCGTCGAAGACCCGCTCCGTTTCGACGCCGTCGGTGACATCGAGCCGGAACGCGCGCGCGCGGTCCCCGTGCTCCCCCGCCGCGGCCTCCGCGGCTGCGAGGTCCAGATCGGTGACCGCCACTTGCGCCCCTTCACGGACGAAGGCCCGCACGATGGCGAGACCGATGCCCCGGCCGCCGCCGGTCACCAGGGCCTTTCGCCCTCCCAACAGCTCATGTCCCGCCATGCTCGCTCCCGCGCCTCATCCATTCGGACCCCGATTGTCACCGCAACCCGGGCGCAAGATCTAAGCGCCCCGTCCCGCGGACGATGCGGCTCAGGCCCAGCAGTGCTGGAAGAGGCGGCGCAGCCAGGTCTCGCAGAGGGCGACCTGGTCGAGCTCGATGTACTCGTTCGCCTTGTGGGCGACCGCGATACTGCCGGGTCCGCAGACGACCGCGGGCATCCCGCTCTCCTGGAAGAGGCCGCCCTCGGTGCCGAAGCTCACCTTGCCGGTGGCGTTGGCGCCGGTGAGGGCCTTGGCGAGCTGCACGACTTCGGAATCCTCGTCGACATTGAGCGCCGGAATCGCCGAAAGCAGCTCGTAGCGGAACCCGGTCGCAGGATCCACCCGCTGCATCTCGGGCTCGATGTGCTCGCGCACGTGGCGCTCGAAGGTCTCGAACATCGGTCGCGCGTCGTCGTCGGGAAGCTGCCGGAACTCGAAGTCGAAGTGGCAGTCCCGCGGCACGATGTTGAGCTGAGTACCGCCGGCGACGAGGCCGGTGTGCACGGTGGTGTAGGGCGGAACGAGCGCCTCGTCGAAGGGACCCTCGTCGCGGTGCTGCCTCGCCATGCCCTTGAGGTAGGCGATCGCTTCCGCCGCCGCCTCCACCGCGTTGACTCCGAGGTGAGCCATGCCCGAGTGCGCCTCCAGCCCACCGACGTGAGCGCGGTAGCTCAGCTTCCCCTTGTGGGCGCGCACCACCTGCATCTCGGTGGGCTCGCCCACGAACACCGCGCGGGGCTTCACTTCGCGATCGCGCAGGACGTCAATGAGGCTGCGCACGCCGAGGCAGCCGACCTCCTCGTCGTAGGAGAAGACCATGTGCAGCGGGATCGCGATCTCGCGGGCAAGGAACTCCGGCGCGAGGGCGAGGCACACCGCGATGAAGCTCTTCATGTCGGAGGTGCCCCGGCCGTAGAGGCGGCCGTCGCGTTCCCGCACCTCGAAGGGGTCGCTGTCCCAGGGCTGGCCCTCGACCGGCACCACGTCGGTGTGCCCCGAGAGCGCGATACCGGATCGATCCGCCGGACCGAGCGTGGCATAGAGGTTGGCCTTTCCGTGCCCCTCGTCGTAGACGAGCTCGGAGGCGACGCCGAGATCCTCGAGATACCCGGCGACGAACTCGATGAGCGCGAGGTTCGAGCGTTCGCTCACGGTGTCGAACGCGATCAACCGGCGGATCAGATCGAGCGTCGCGACCCCCGGCTGCTGGCCCGGTTCGAGTGTCAATGCGTGCGCCATGTGTGGTTCCGCCTCCCGCCCCACGGGGCTCCTGCCTGCGGCGGATGCTAACAAAATCACTTTGGAATAGAGTAGAAGACATGCGGAAGCTCGCCAAAGCACAGATTGACCAGTTCTGGGAGAACGGATTCATCGTCGTCGAGCACGTCATCAACAACGACGTCGTCAACGAGCTGAACGTCCAGTATGACGAGTGGCTCGAAGAAAGCCGCTCCCACTCCGAAAACTATGGTACGACGATCGATGGCAAGAGACGCTTCGACCTGGATCCTGCTCACAGCGCCGAGGATCCCCAATTTCGTCGAGTAGCGAATCCGGCCGAAATTTCGGAGATCTACTACCAGGTGGTCATGGATTCCTGCATTCCGGACATGGTCGCCCAGCTAATCGGTCCCTCCATTCGCCTGCATCACTGCAAGATCATTTCCAAGTCGCCCCGAGGCGATCTCAGCGTGGACTGGCACCAGGATGGAGCCTACGACCCGCACACCAACACCAACATGCTCGCGGCAGGCCTCCTGCTGACGGACGTAGTACAAGAGACGGACAACGCTCCGGGACAAGGTCCGCTCAAGATAGTTCCCGGATCGCATCGTACCCGCCTGAGCCTGTACCAGAATGACGAATACACCGGAGTGATAGACCCCGCCCTCATACCCGAGTTCGAGGGCAGGGCGGTACCGGTACTGGGTCGCGCCGGAACCGTCAGCTTCCACCACTGTCTCGCGGTGCATGCATCATCGCCAAACGAGACCGAGCGACCGCGAAATGTTCTCTATGCGGAGTACCTGGCGGCCGACAACTTTCCTCTTACCGAGCCAGCAACCCCCAGCAAGATGTACCGCATGATGGTGCGCGGTGAAGATACACGCTTTGCGAGGCTGGAGGAGGCGGTTATCGAGATGCCCGGCACCTACGAGGAAGATTCCTTCTTCTCCCTGCAGGAGAAAACGAGGAAGCGAGATGACAACTGACGGGTCCGGCAGCCGCACCAGAGCGAAAGCGAGCCACGGATAGAGAGAGCACCTCATGCGCGCAGAGTATGAGCGACACCACCCGGTCACCGGGAATGCGTACGTTCCCATGGAAACCGCTAGATTCACGGAGATCCCCACCTTCCTGCGCACTCCCCTGGCTCATGGCCTGCAGGGTCTCGACATCGCGCTGGTCGGTCTGCCCTACGATGGTGCCGTCTCCAACCGGCCGGGGGCACGCCACGGCCCCCGCGGAGTGCGGGATCAGTCGAGCATGGCGCGATCGACGCACCACGTTACGAAAGTGAATCCTTTCGAATTGTGCAGCATCGCGGACGTGGGAGATGTTCCGCTGACCCGCAGCATGGACGTCATGGACACGATTGCGGAGATCGAGAACTTCTATCGTCGTCTTTCGGAAGCAGGAGTGGCAGCACTGACGGTAGGTGGCGATCATTCGATCACCTATCCAATCCTGAAGGGCATGGCACCCTCAGCACCGCTGGCGTTGATCCATATCGATGCACACATGGATTGTTGGGATGTCTACATGGGCTCGAAGTATCACCACGGCTCTCAGGTGCGTCGCTCGATCGAGGCCGGTCACGTGGCCCCGGACCGCACGGTGATGGTCGGGATACGCGGACCGCAAAATACGCCGGAAGGTTGGGATTTTGTCCGCCAGAACGGAGTCCGGGTCATCTATATCGAAGAATTCGTCGAATTGGGTGTATCGGGAACCGTTTGCGAGATTCTACGGATCGTCGGCGACTCCCCAGCGTATGTCTCCTTTGATGTTGACGCTCTCGATCCGGTGTACGCTCCAGGCACGGGCACGCCGGAGATTGGTGGACTGACGACAAGGGAAGCCGCCGGCATGTTGCGTGGCTTGCGGGGAGTCGATTTGGTGGGGGCCGAAATCACGGAAGTCGCGCCATTGCTCGATCAGACGGGCGGCACCGCGCTGGTAGGAGCATCATTGATGTTCGAGTTGCTGTGCCATCTTGCGGAATCCGTCACTGCACGCCGTGGATGAAGAGCCATGGCCGTGGGCGACCGATTCCGAGTTGCGCCGCGTGCGCGGGCTCGATGGTCCACGAATCGTCATGATCGTTTATCTTTCGCGTCTGTCTTCGGCTGACCAGGAGCGATTGTCGTCATGGAGAACTCCCGAGAGAGCGAGCAGGGTGCGGTAGGTTTCAGGTCCACGTCGGAGCAACGCCGAGCGGTGCTGGGCGAGGAGAGCAGGTTCCGGCCCTTCCCCCTCGACGAGTACGAGGCGCGCTGGGATCGCGTCTACGCGCACATGAAAGCCGAAGGGCACGAGACGGCGGTGGTCTGGGGCAAGACCTCCGGCGTGTACGAGCGGGCGGGCGACGTTCTCTACCTGACGAACTTCTTCTCCACCCACTCGGGACAGGAACCCGATACCGTGCTCTGGAACGGCCGCTCGTACTGCGCGGTCATTCTCCGCGCCGGTGAAACCCCGGAGCTGATCTCGGACGAGGCCGAGGCACGCTTCGAGACAATCGCCACGGACCGCTTTCAGGGCCTCTACGACCCCATCGGAGGCGTTGCCGACACGTTGAAGGCAGGGGGGGTCTCAGGAAGGGTGGCCATGGTCAACACCGACTGCCTGCCCATGAAGTACTGGGAACAATTGAAGGCCCGGACTCCGGAAGTCGAATGGGTGCCCGCGGACGACCTCATCCGCGACGTGCGCCGGATCAAGAGCCCCCGCGAGCTCGACCTGTTCCGGGAGGCGGGTGATCTGGTCACCCGCGCCGAGATAAAGATGATGGAGGCTCTGATCGCCGGGAAGACGGAAGCCGCCGCCGCGGCCGCCGCGGGAGCGATCCTCCTCGAGGGCGGCGGTGCGTGGCATCGCATTGCGATTTCCCACGGCGACACCAGCCAGTACCTCGAAAGCGATCCCCTGACGGGGTTCTCGACCGTCGCCCCCCGGCCCGGCGACATCGTGCACGGGTTCATCTACGGGCCGATTCTCAAGGGCTATTGGCTGGACCCGGGGCGCACCGCGGTCTGCGGAGGCACGCCAAGCGCGGCCCAGAAGCGTCTCGTGGAAAGCCTCGTCGACACGATGCGCAGCCTCATGGACGCGATCAAGCCGGGGGCCAGGGTAAAGGCCGTCGGAGAGCTGGGCGACCGGCTCTCCGAGGAGACGGGCTACTACTCCGAGGCCTTGAAGACGAACTGGCCCTACTACGGCCACAGCAACGGCTGCATGTGGGAGGCGCCCTACATCGAGCCGCGCCTGTGCGGCGACGACGATATCTTCGAGGAGAACATGGTCGCCAGCGTCGAGGCATTCTTCACCGACGAGGAAGCCGGCACGGCGACGTTCGAGACGAACTTCATCGTCACTGCGGACGGCGTGGACGAGATCACTCCGGTTCCCCACCTGTTCTGGTAGTGGCGGAACCGAATCGAAGGCGAAGAGTCTTGCACGACGATACCCCGCAACGTCCTCGAGATGAGGACGTCGGATCCGACTCACTCGTGATTGCGGACACTGAGACAAGGAGACACGAGCCATGAAAGACCAGTCAGAACTCAAGGGATTCGGATTACTCGCCATCGCGACCGTGGTGGCGATCGGAGCCATGGCCTCGACCTTCAACGCCTCCGCGGAAGCCGTGCGCGTCGGGGCGCCCATCCCGCTCACCGGTCCTTACTCGAGCGACGGTGTGGCGATGGAAAAGGGGTTGAAGCTCGCCATCGAAGAGCTGAACGCCGGCGGCGGCCTGCTCGGCGAGCAACTGGAGCTGTATGTCTTCGATATCGGTGATCTGACGCCGGACAAGCTGCAGGCCGCCGCCACCAGCCTGGTGGAGAAGGAGCAGGTCGACGTGCTCATCAACGGGTATGGCGGCATGGGACCGGACATTCCCGCTTTCTGTCCCTACGACTTGCCCTACATCCACAATGACGCGACCTCCAACGTGGTGGAGCTCCGCTCCCGCATGAATTGCACCAACATTTTCATGGGATCCGATCTGGACGTGAACTACGGAAAGATCACCTTCGGCCAGCTCATGGCGCTCGATCACGAGTACCCGAACCAGAAGATCGCCGTCATCCACGGTCCCTACGACTGGGAGCTGAACAATACCGCGGGAGCGCGCGAGGCCGCCGAAGCGGCCGGCTGGGAAGTCGTGATGAACGAGGAGGTCCCCTACGAGACCAAGCAGTGGAGCGGAATCATCAGCAAGCTGCGCGACGCCGATCCTTCGCTCATCTACTTCGAGGTGCTGGACCCGGCCGCGGTGAACACGTTCACCGATCAGTTCCTGACCAACCCGCCCCGGAACGCCCTGCTCTACGCCGGGTACACCGTCAGCGTGCCGGCGTTCGGTGAGATCGTGCGTCTCGGCAAGGCGGACGGAGTCCTCGGCATGACCCTGTCCGCCCATCGTCCGAACGACAGAGGCGAAGCGTTCAAGGCAGCCTGGGAGGGAATGTACGGAGAAGCACCGCCCTTCTCCATCGCCGCGCAGATCTACGACGAGCTGATGATGTGGGTCGCCAGCGTGGAGCGGGCCGCATCGGTCAAGGACCACGATGCCATCAGGGAGAACCTCCTGGGGACGGCATACGAGGGAATCACCGGGACCTTCCGTTTCAATGACGACCACTTCGTCAACGCCGCAGACGATACCGTTCCGGCCCATCTCCTGCAGGTGCAGAGCTCCGAGATCAAGCAGCTCATGATTGGCACCAAGATGGAAACGAGCTTTGTAACCCCGCCCTGGATGATGTAGAGCGCCGCGGGCATCGGGATGTCGGTTGCCGGAGCCAGCCGCCAGATTTCACCGATTCGCGAAGCGAGGCCGTGAATCGAGGAAACTTGGCGGCCAGCACCGGGCCCGCGTCTCCGGGTGACACCGAGCGTGCAGATTCGGCACCCGGCATCCCCTTCTTCTCGGTCAGAAACATCGTCAAGCGCTTCGGTGCCCTGATCGCACTCGATGGCGTCACCTTCGATCTGCGCAGGGGAGAGATACTGGGAATTGCAGGGCCGAACGGGGCCGGGAAAAGCACCCTGCTGAACGTCTGCGGCGGCAGTCTTGCGCCCACCTCCGGAGAGATCGTTCTCGAGGGAGAACGGGTCGAGGGGCTCTCGCCCTACCGGATGTGTCACCGCGGGCTCGGACGGACCTTCCAGATCCCGCAGGTTTTCTCCTCGTTGAGCGTGGAGGAGAACATCACCGTCGGCCGCATGTTCGGCGGCGGCAAGACGGCGGGTGCGGCGGGCGACATCGTGCCCTTCCTCGTGGATGTCTGCGGCCTTGCCGCACGTCGACACGAGCCGGCGGGAAAAGTCAGCCTGATGGCCCGCAAGATGATCATGCTTGCGGCCGTGTTGGCCGCCCGGCCGAAGCTGGTGTTCCTGGACGAGCCTCTGGCCGGCCTCAACAAGGAGGAAATCCAGGTATTCATGGACCTGATCTCGAAGCTGCACGATGAAATGGACCTGACCTGCATAGTGGTCGAGCACAAGATACGTGCCCTGTCACAGCTTTCGGATCGGCTGATGGTCATTCACTTCGGACGCTGCATCTGCCTCGATGCGCCGGAGGTCGTGGTCAAGGATGCCCAGGTCGTCGATGTCTACCTGGGGACGGAGTTCGATGCTTGAAGTGGATGACATCCACGTCTTCTACGATGATTTTCACGTTCTGCACTCGGTTTCCCTGCACGTAGGGCGTGGCGAGGCGGTTGGTCTGGTCGGCGCCAACGGTCACGGCAAGAGCACACTGCTCAAGGCCATCTGCGGTCTCATCCCCGTGCGCTCCGGGACCATCCGTTTCGACGGCGAGATCGTCAATCGGCTCGCAACGCCGGCCCGGGTTCGCAGGGGCATGGTCTACGTAGCGGAGGAACGCCACCTGTTTCCGGACATGACGGTCCTCGAGAACCTGCTGCTCGGCGCCTACCTGCCCCGGGCCCGGAAGGAGAAGGAGGCCAATCTGACGCTGGTCTTCGACTTGTATCCGAAACTTCGCGAACGTGAGCACCAGATGGCCAAGACCCTGAGTGGCGGCGAGGCGCAGATGCTGGCCCTGGGTCGCGGGCTCATGTCGGCAGCCCGATTCCTGGCCATCGACGAACCGTCCTTCGGACTCGCCCCGAACCTGGTCCACGACATGCTCCGGACCATCCGCCGAGTGAACGAGATGGGCATCACCGTGCTCCTGGTGGAGCAGCACCTGGCGCAGCTCGGGCACGCCATCAGTCGGGTCTACCGGCTCGAGGAAGGGGAGATCGTCGGGGAGGCTGCGCTGGACGGCGCACGCAGGGAGCAGGCACCGCTTCCATCGCAGGCGTAGACGGCATGCAGTATGTCGAAGTGCTGATCAGCGGCGTCGCCCAGGGAGCCGTCTACTGCGTGTTCGCCATGGGCCTTTCCCTCGTTTACGGCACGGCCAGGGTGCTCAACTTCGCCCACGGGTCCTTCTTCATGGTCGGTGCCTACATTGCGTGGGTCCTGTCCGAAGGCTACTTCGGGCTCAACTACGCGGCCACCCTCGCCGTCCTGATCCCGGTGCTGTTCCTGATGGGCGTGCTCCTGGAACGCGCCGTCATCCGGCCGCTGCGCTGGGGGAAAAACTGGAAGATGACCACCATGATGGTCACGCTCGGTCTCGCGTTCATGATCGACAACCTGAATCTCATTGTCTTCGGACCGCAGAACAAGCTGCTTGCGCCCTTCTTCGAGGGCAGCTTCACGGTTTTCGGACTCGCATTTTCCTATCAGACCTTCCTCGTGTTCTTCGCGGCCCTGATCGTCGTCGTCTGCCTGGAGCTGTTCCTCCACCGGACCAGGATGGGGAACGCCATGCGCGCGGTATCCCAGGACATGGACGGCGCGTCGATGGTCGGCATCAACGTCAACCAGGTATTCAGCTACACGTTCGGGCTCTCGGTCGTCCTGGCGGGCATCGCCGGTGTCATGCTCGCGCCGGTCTATCTCATTTCGCCGCTTGGCGGCTGGGCTCCTTTCCTGAAGGCCTTCGTCATCGTGGTCTTCGGCGGCCTCGGCAGCACCCGGGGCGTTCTCTATGCGGCGTTCATCCTCGGGATCATCGAGGCGTTCGTGATTTTCGAGGTGGGAGCCACCTGGACGATGCCGGTGTGGTTGCTGACGCTGCTCGTGGTGCTGATGTTCCGGCCGCAGGGCCTGCTCGGGGTGTGGGCGAAGTAGGGGACGGATGGCAGGGTGAGCGGCCGGCTTCAATTCTGGACGGGCATCGCGGCTTTCGGGTTGGCTGGATTCTTCCTCGGAGAGAGCTACCTGTACCACACGCTGATCCTGTTCTTCATCTGGACCATCGTGGTCGTGGGATGGGATCTGCTTCTCGGGTACGTGGGAATCTTCAGCTTCGCCCAGCTCGTGTTCTTCGCGGCCGGCGCCTATGCGACGGGGATGCTCTCGATCAGCCTGGGCGTTCCGTCAGTGGCGGCGCTGGTGCTGGGCGGAGCGACGGTGGGCCTCATCGGGATCCTGATCGGCCTGCCCTGCCTCAGGCTTCGGGGCGAGTACGTCGCCCTGTTCACCTTTGCCGTCCACCTCGCGCTGCCGTCGATCCTGATCCAGGGCCGCGCCCTCGGCACCGGCGGCTCCACCGGCCTGATGGGGATCCCACCCATGGATGTCTTCGGCAAGACCCTGTACACCGTCGACAAGCTCCCCTGGTACTTCCTGACGCTCGCCATCGCCGCCCTCGCCGTCTACGCCGTCTACTTCGTGATAGTCCCGGGTCGTCTGGGAAAGGCTTTCATCATGCTGAGGGACTCGGAGGAGTTCGCGAAGTCCCTGGGCGTCAACGACTACAAGTACAAGCTGATTGCCTTCACGATCTCGGCATTCATGACCGGCATCGCGGGCGGGCTGTACGGCCAGTACCTTGGGGTGGTGACGCCGAAAATCCTGGGCAACGAGCTCTTCCTCATGGCGATGCTGATGTTGTCGGTGGGCGGCCTGGGCCGCTTCCCCGGAGTGATCCTCGGCGCGTTCATCATCACGGTAGGCAACGAGGTCTTGCGCGACGCCGGCCAACTCCGCCTCCTGGCGCTCGGAGTATGCGTCGTGCTTTCGATCCTGCTCATGCCCAACGGCATAATCCACCTGAGTGGACGCGGTTTGAAACACCGGTTCAACTGGTTCCAAGGCTGGCGTTAGAGGGATGGACTCACACTCCGCAAGTGGCGGCTCGGCGTCGGCGCTGGCCCGGAGCATCGCCCGGGGCGAGCGCTCTTCGCTCGAGGTCGTCGACGCCGCCTTCGAGCGTATCGCGGCGGTGCAGGGAACGCTGAACCCGTTCTGCTTCCTCTACGAGGAGGAGGCCCGGGATCTCGCCCGCGAGGCCGATGCCATGGTCGCGGTCGGCGCTGTCCTCCCGCCCCTGCACGGAGTACCCGTCGCCATCAAGGACTTCACCCCGCTCGCGGGCAAGCGTACGACCCGGGGATCCTACGCATTCGAGCACTGGGTTCCGGACCGCGATCCGGTGATCGTGCAACGTCTCCGGGCCGCCGGCGCGATCATCGTCGCGAGGACCACCACCCCGGAGTTCGCGTTCTCGAGCTTCACCGAGAGCCCGCTCTGGGGCATCACCCGCAACCCCTGGAACCCGGCGCGCACCCCGGGCGGCTCGTCGGGTGGCTCCGCGGTGGCGGTGTCGACGGGCTGCGTCCCGCTCGCGGAGGGCACCGACATGGGAGGCTCGGTGCGGATCCCCGCGGCGCTGTGCGGGGTGGTGGGATTGAAGCCGAGCCTCGGTCGGATCCCGATGGACATCCTGCCAACCGCCTTCGATTCCATCTCCCATTTCGGGCCGCTGGCGCGCACCGTCGAAGACGCCGCGCTCTTCCTCTCCGTCACCCAGGGCGCACACGACGCGGACATCCGATCGCTTGGAGATTCGCCCGACTACCGCGACCTCCAGCCGGACTCCCTCGAGGGGAAGCGCATCGCCCTCTCGACTGACCTCGGCTTCTACGCAGTCGACCGCGAGGTCGAGGCGAACACCCGGGCTGCGGCCGACATGCTCGACGAGCTCGGCGCGCAAGTGGAGGAGGTCGACCTCGGCTGGAGCCGGCGGGTAGTGGACGCATGGTTCGCGTACTGGGGCGTGTTCCTGGCGGCCTCCTTCGGCGACTTGCGCGAAGAGCACGAGTCACGCATGGACCCGGACGTGTTGCGGCTGATGGCCGACGGTGACCGGATGAGCGCGGTCGAGTTCAAGCGCCTGGAGTTCGTCTTCACCGAGCAGTGGAAGGAGCTCGCCGCCGCCTTCGAGGTGTTCGATGCTCTGATCTGCCCCACCATGGCGCTGCCCGCTCCCGCAGTCGGGCGAGACGACAGCGACTTCGGCTGGGATGACGAATTCGGACGCTTGCACGGGCTCGACATGACCTGCCCCTTCAACAACGTCGCCCCCTGCCCCGCCCTCAGCGTCCCGTCCGGTTTCACCCGCGACGGTCTGCCCACCGGCCTGCAGATCGTGGGCCGCCGCCACGACGACCGGGGGGTGCTGGAGATCGGAGCCGCGCTCGAGCCCCTGATCGGCTGGCCGGAGTGGCGGCCACCCCTTGGATAGTCTGGAACCGGTGGGAACCGGGCCACCGAAAACCGAGGCCGTCGCCATTCGCATCGTGCCTGCCACCGTTGCCGCACTCGCCGGGCGAGGCGTAGCGCCGCGCGACGCCAGTCTCGCGATCGGCCTGGAGATGGATAAGTGAGCGCTCACTGACATCATGCTTCATCGGAGATATCCCCGCAGAATCGGGGCCTTGGCGTGCCCGTGATCCCTTCACAGCGCATCGAAGGGGTGCTCGAGGTGCACGCGCCCAAGGGAGAGGCGGCACCGCTGGTTGTCGACTCCCCGCACAGCGGCGAGGTCTGCCCGGCGGGATTCGACCCTCGCCTCGCCGAGCGCTGGCGCACGAGCGCGGACGCCTTCGTCGACGAGCTTTTTGCGAGCGCGCCCCGGCACGGCGGCACGCTGCTGCGGGCCTTGTTCCCGCGCGCCTTCATCGACGTGAACCGCTCCCCACTCGACCTCGACGAGGCCATCCTGGAGGAAGCGTGGCCGGAACCCCTCGCGCCGAGTGACAAGGCCCGGCTGGGGATAGGGCTGATCGCGAGCCGCGACGCCGAGGGGCCGCTGTACGAACGCAAGCTCAGCGCCAGCGAGGTGCGCCGTCGCCTGGATTCCTACTACTGGCCCTACCACCGTACGCTGCGCCGGCTCCTGGACGCGGCGTACCGCGGCGCGGGGGCGGTCTACCACCTCGACTGCCACTCCATGAAAGCGCCGGCATTGGTCAGGACCTCGTCGAGAAGCCTCGACTTCTGCCTCGGCGACCGCGACGGAAGCAGCGCGGAGCGAGAGTTCACCCGCTTCGTCTCGGAAGCCATCCGAGACATGGGATATCACGTGGAGGTCAACGATCCCTACAAGGGGGTGGAGCTGGTGCGCCGCTACTCCGATCCCGCGAGGGGGAGACACAGCGTGCAGATCGAGGTGAACCGCGCCCTCTACATGGATCAGCGACGGGTGACCCGACACGAAGGATTCGTGCGCCTTCGTGCGGACATGGACCGGCTGATCGCTCGAGTCGCCGCCTACGCGCGCGGGCGGAGGGCCTTCGCCGACGCGGCGGAGTGAGGGAAACGCCACTCCACCACGAGGCCGTGGCCGTCGCCGCCGAGCACGAGTTCCGCTCGGTGGAGCCGCGCGACGGCATCGGCCAGACTCAAGCCCAGCCCGCTGCCCGCGGTCGTGCGACTGCTCTCGCCCCGGTAGAAACGACGCATCACCGCATCGCGCTCGCCCTCCGGAATGCCGGGACCGGTGTCCGAAACCCGGACCCGGGCTCCCTCCCCCGGACGCTGGTCGAGCCGCAACGTAATGGCGCCGCCCTCGGGGGAGTACTTGATCGCGTTGTCGAGCAGGTTGGCGAAAGCCTGCACGAGCAGATCACGGTCACCCGGCACCCGCGCCCGCGGAGGCAGATCCACCTCGATGCGCTGGTTCTTCTCCTGCGCGGCGGGCTCATAGAGCTCGGCGAGATCGCGCAGCAGGACCGTCATGTCCACCTCGCCGAATCCGGAGCGCAGAGTCCCGGACTCGATTCGGGCGATGCGCAGCAGCGCGTTGAAGGTGGCGAGGAGGCGATCCGCCTCTTCGATCGCGGCGTCGACCTCGGCCGCCGCATCCGCGCCGGGACGCGCCCGCAGGGTCTCGAGCTGATTGCGCAGCCGGCCAAGCGGCGTGCGCAGATCGTGGGCGATGTTGTCGGTCACCTGACGGACCTCGTCCATCGACGCCGCCATCCGGTCGAGCATCTCGTTCAGGTGGGCGGCGAGCTGGTCGAAGTCGTCGTGGCTGCCGTCGCGCGGAATCCGCCGGGAGAGATCGCCGCGCATGATCTCGAGTCCGGTGCGGTGTATGGCCTCGACACGCCGCGCCGTGCTGCGCGACATCAGGGCGCCGCCTGCCAGCGCGAGCAACGCGGTGAGTCCCAGGCCCCAGGCGAGCGTGCGCGTGATCAGGCGCTTGGTCCGGGTGAGGGCGCGCACATCGCGGCCGACCAGGAGGTGAAACTCGCCACGCAGAGTGAAAGTGCGCGCGAGAGCGAGCTGCACGACATCCCTCTTGCGGACCTGAAACTCGAGCCAGTCGTCCTCTCCGCTCGGGTTGCGGGGCCATCCTCCCTCGAGGTTGCCGACGAAACGCCGGAAGGCGGGATCGACGAGCAGGTAGATCGAAGACTCGCTGGGAAGGCGCTCCTCGATCAGCGCGACGAGGCCGGGGATGCCGGTCGTGCGGTAGCGCTCGGCGAAGGTGCCGATCTCGGCCTCGATCGCGGCCTTCGTCTGGCGCGTCATGTACCCCGCGGTGGACCAGTAGATGAAGGCCAGGAGCAGCAGCGCCGATGCTCCGAAGAGCGCTACATAGACGAGCGCGAGGCGGAAGGTCGAGCTGCGAAGGAATCGCAGGTCCGGCCTGGGCGCTCGTGGCGAAGCGTCCCCTTCCCGGGCCAGCGCGACCTCCGCCGATTCGGTGGAGGATTGGGGCATCAGTCCGGCGCCGCGCTCAGCCGGTAGCCGGCGCCGCGCACCGTGTGCAGCAGAGGGCGCTCGAAGCCACGGTCGATCTTGCTGCGCAGTCGGCTCACATGCACGTCGATGACGTTGGTCTGCGGATCGAAATGATACTCCCACACTCCTTCGAGCAGCATGGTGCGGGTCACCACCTGGCCCGCCCGGCGCATCAGGAACTCGAGCAGACGAAACTCTCGCGGCTGCAGGCGGATGGGGATGCCGGCGCGCTTGACGCTGCGGGTCAGGAGGTCCATCTCGAGATCCGCGAGCTGAAGGTGGGTGGCGGCGGAGTCGCGCTCTCTCCTGCGCAGGAGCGCCTCCAGGCGCGCCAGCAGCTCGGCGAACGCAAAGGGCTTGCTCAGGTAGTCGTCACCTCCGGACCTGAGTCCCGCCACCCGGTCGTCGACCTCCCCGAGCGCGCTCAGGATGAGTACCGGAAGATTCTGCTCGGCCGCCCGAAGGGCCTGCACGAGCGCGAGGCCGTCGAGCTTGGGCAGCATGCGATCCACCACCGCGGCGTCGTAGTCGCCCTCGATCGCCATGAAGAGCCCCGAACGCCCATCGCCCGCCTCGTCCACCGTGTATCCGCTCTCGCGCAGCCCCTTGGCGATGTAGGCGCGGGTGTCGGGATCGTCTTCGATGACCAGGATGTGCATGGCGGACGAGAGATCGACGCTCAGTCGGGCGCAGGAGAGCAAAGCTCCTCTCCTGCGCCCCATTCACTCGGCGGCGGCATCCGCGTGCGGTCCCGCCCCGAGCAGGTAGTAGAGCCTAAGCGATCGGCACCGCGATGAACTGTCGCGTGCCCTGCCGCTCGACCAGCAGGAGCAGCACGTCTCCTCCGCTCTCGGTGACCCGGGAGAGCGCTTCCGAAACATCGGCCGGCGATGCGACGGGCCGGTTGCCGGCGCGCACGATGATGTCGCCCGGACGCACCCCCTTCTCCGCCGCGGCGCCGGCCGTGTCCACGTCGACCACGAACGCTCCCTCGACGCTTTCCGGGAGTTCGTAACGGGCTCTGAGGTTCGGAGTGAGGGGGGCGAGCTGCAGACCGAGGGAGGGTTGCTGCTCTTCCTCGCTCTCCTGTGCACTCGGCACGCTCGCGAGTGCCTCGGCGCCGGGGCGCAGGCCGACCAGGAGGCGGAGCGATTCGCGCTTGCCGTCTCGCCAGACCACCACTTCCACCGTATCGTCGGTCTCCGCCCGCGCGACCATGTGGGGCAGACGGCGCGACGAGGGAACCACCTCACCGCCGAACTCCAGGATCACGTCGCCAGTGCGGATGCCGGCCGCTTCGGCGGGGCTCTCCTCGAACACGTCGGCCACCAGCGCGCCCTCGGTGCCTTCCAGGCCGAGGCTCCGCGCAATGTCTTCGGTGAGCATCTGGATCTGCACTCCCATCCAGCCGCGCTCGACCCGGCCCACGGTCATGAGATCGTCGATGACGTCCTGCGCCTGCTGGGAGGGAATGGCAAACCCGATGCCCACGCTGCCGCCGCTCGGGCTGAAGATCGCGGTATTGACGCCGACCACGCGGCCCGCGGTGTCGAAGAGGGGGCCGCCCGAGTTGCCGCGATTGATGGGGGCGTCGATTTGCAGGTAGTCGTCCAGGGGACCGGAGCGGATGTCCCGGCCGCGCGCGGAGACGATGCCCGCGGTGACGGTGCCGCCGAGCCCGAAGGGGTTTCCGACCGCGACGACCCAGTCACCCACCCGAACCGCATCGGAGTCGCCGAACTCCGCGTAGGGCAGCGCCTCCTCGGCGGCAATCGAGAGCAGGGCGAGATCGGTGTTCTCGTCCACTCCCCGGAGCTCCGCCTCGAACTTGCGACCGTCGTGCAGGGTCACGACGATCTCGTCCGCTCCCTGTATCACGTGATGATTGGTGACGATCAGCCCCTGCGGGTCGACGATGAATCCCGAGCCCACGAAGGTGCCCCGGAACGCCGGAGGCCTGTTCGGCGCCCCCTCGAAGTAGCGCTCGAAGAACTCCCGGAAGAAGGGCTCGAAGGGAGATCCGGGAGGAATCTGGAACTGCGGCACGGTCTGCTGGCCGGAGACCTTGGTGCGCGCGGTCGAAATGTTGACCACGGTGGGCGTCACGCCTTCGGCCAGATCGGCGAAGCTCGACGGGAACGCGGACCCCTCGGAGAAGGTGACCGGAGTGGTGAGGGTCGCCGCGCTCGTAACGGGACCGGTGTACAGCGCGGCGGCGATCGCGACGATCGACGCCCCGGCGAGGACGGAAACGCCCATTCGACGGAGGCGTCCTCCGCGGAAGAAAGTGGCTTGCATGTGCTTGACCTCTTGCTTGGGATACACGAGGGATGCGGGAGGCAGGCACGGCTGCTCAGCTCACATCCGCTTCGGTGAGGTCAGACCTTAGGGACAGGTCCCTTACCGGCGCCTTTCTCCTGCATTACCGTCCGTTAATCCCTCTCCCCGAGCCGGCCGGGATTGCGCAGCGTGCGGGCTCAACCCTCCTTGGCGAGCTCGGCATCGAGCTCGGGCAGAGCATTGAAGAGATCCGCGACCAGGCCGTAGTCCGCAACCTGGAAGATCGGCGCCTCCTCGTCCTTGTTGATGGCGACGATGACCTTGCTCTCCTTCATTCCGGCGAGATGCTGGATGGCCCCGGAGATCCCCACCGCGATGTAGAGGTCCGGAGCCACCACCTTCCCGGTCTGGCCGACCTGGTAGTCGTTCGGCACGAAGCCGGCGTCAACCGCGGCGCGCGAGGCGCCGATCGCGGCATTCAGCTTGTCGGCGATGGGCTCGAGCAGCGAGAAGTTGTCGCCGCTCTGCATGCCGCGGCCGCCGGAGATGATGATGCGCGCCGAGGTGAGCTCGGGACGTTCGGACTGGGTGAGGTCCTGGGAGACGAAGGCGGAGAGTGCGGCGTCATCGGCCGCGCCCACCGCTTCGATGGGCGCGCTGCCGCCGCCCGCCTCCGGCGCTTCGAAGGAGGTGGCCCGGATGCTCACCACCTTGATCGCATCGGTGGACTGCACGGTCGCGAGCGCGTTGCCGGCGTAGATGGGGCGCACGAAGGTATCCGGAGACACTACTTCCATGATGTCGCTGACGCACGCGACATCCAGGAGCGCGGCGGCGCGCGGGAGCACGTTCTTGCCCGACTTGGTGGCGGACGCGGTGACGTGCCCGTACTCGGGAGCCAGCGTCACCAGCAGGGCGGCGACGTTCTCGGCGAGGCCGTTCGCGTAGCGGGAGTCGTCGGCGCAGCGCACCCGCCGCACTCCGGGAACCGCGGCCGCGGCCTGCGCTACCGCGTCGCACTGGTGGCCCGCCACCAGCACGTCCACCTCCGGATCCATCCGCTGCGCGGCCGCGATCGCGTTGAGAGTGGCGGAGCCGAGCTCCGCGTTGTCGTGTTCGGCCAGGACGAGAACCGCCATCTAGATCACCTTCGCTTCGTTTCGGAGCTTTTCGAGAAGCGCCGCCGTGTTCTCCACGATGACGCCGGCTTCCCGCCGGGGCGGCTCCGTCACCTCGAGCACCTTCACCCGGGGCGTGACGTCCACGCCGAGATCCTCCGGCGTGAACGTGTCCATCGCCTTCTTCTTCGCCCTCATGATGTTCGGAAGCGAAGCGAAGCGCGGCTCGTTCAGCCGCAGGTCGGTGGTGACGACGACCGGCATCTTGAGGTGCAGGGTCTCCAGTCCGCCGTCGATTTCGCGCGTGCACGCGAGCTGATCGCCGTTCACTTCCAGGCGGTAGGCGAAGGTGCCCTGGGCCCAGCCGAGCAGCGCCGCGAGCATCTGGCCGGTCTGCGAGTGGTCGCCGTCGATCCCCTGCTTGCCCGCGATGACGAGCCCGGGCTGCTCCCGCTCCACCAGCGCCGCGAGGATCTTGGCGATTGCGAGCGGCTCCGGCTCCTGGTCGCTCCGCACCAGGATCCCGCGGTCCGCCCCCATCGCGAGCGCGGTGCGGATGGTCTCCTGGCACTGCTGCACTCCGATCGAGACCGCCACGACTTCTTCCGCCGTGCCCGCTTCGCGCAGCCGGAGCGCCTCTTCCACCGCGATCTCGTCGAAGGGGTTCATCGACATCTTGACGTTGGTGGTCTCGACCCCGCTGCGGTCCGCCTTGACGCGAACCTTGACGTTGTAGTCGATGACCCGCTTGACCGCGACCAGGACTTTCATCGCGCGAACGACCTCCGCGAAGCACCCGCCGAAGGGCAGGAAAAAGAACGCGGAAGCGTATTACTTTCGCGCGATCGTCCGCAAGCGCGGCGACACTCCCGCGAGCCCGCCATGTACCATGCCTTGTATTATGATTCCGCGCGCACCCGTGACGGTTGCCGCTGCACCGGAAACAGCGAAGCAAAGCGGCGGCGCCGGACCGGATCGGAGTCCGGTCGGCCCGGCTCCGGAAATCGCAGGCAAGCGCTCCACCCCACGAGAAACTCATGAGGAGAGATATGGTCATGAAAAACAAACTGGTACGCGCGGCCGGCCTCGGCATCGCGCTCTCGCTCGGCGGCGCGGGTTCCGCCCTCGCCCAGGATCCGCTCAAGGTCGGCCTCCTGGCAACGCTGGAGGGAACCTACACCGTGCTCGGCGAAGACGGGGTGCGTGGCTTCCAGGTCGCGCTCAACAAGTTCGGCGGCATGGCGGGGGGACGCGAGATCGAAGTGATCATCGGCCCCACCGACGCGAGCCCCGACTCCGCGATTCGTGCGGCGCGCAAGGTCGTGGAGCAGGACGGCGTCGATATCGTGATCGGACCGCTGTCCGGCTCGGAAGGCATCGCGATCAAGGACTACGCCAAGACCCAGCCCCAGGTGACCTTCATCAACGGAATTTCAGGGGCCCAGGAAACCACCTACGTCGACCCGGCCTCGAACTTCTTCCGCTTCAACATGGACGGCGCGCAATGGTCGTCCGGACTCGCCGAGTACATCTTCAACGAGAAGGGCTATCGCGCCATCGCCACCATCGGGGAAGACTACTCGTTCGTCTACACCCAGGTATTCGGGCTGGTGCTCGAGTTCTGCGCCCTCGGTGGCGAAGTGACCGAGCGTCTCTGGGTCCCGCTCGGCACCAAGGACTTCGCCTCGATCATCGCGGCGCTCCCCGAGGACGTCGACGCGATCTACCTCGGGCTCGGCGGCGGTGACGCAGTGAACTTCCTCAACCAGTACCTCCAGGCGGGCGGCGACGCGGCGCTCATCGGCGGCACCATCATGGTCGACCAGACCGTGCTCTCGTCGAAAGGCCCGGCCAAGAACGCTCTGATCGGCACACCCGCCTCCGGGCCACAGGCCGACAGTTGGGACGACCCGAAGTGGCAGGCCTTCGTGAAAGCCTATCAGGATGCATTCGAGCCTGATAAACGCTTCCCCTCGCCCTCGCTGCTCGCCACCGGCTACCACAACGCGACCACGGCCGCCTTGACGGTGCTGAACGACATCGGCGGCGACCTGAGCGACGGACACGCGAAGTTCCGCGCCGGCCTCGCCGCGCTCGAGCTCGATGCGCCCAACGGCATGATCACGCTCGACGGCAACCGGCAGGCCATCGGCACCAACTTCGTGACCGAGGTGGTCGAGGACGAGAACGGCAACCTCGTCAACGAGCTCGTGAAGATCATTCCCAACGTCAGCCAGACGCTGGGGCTCGATCCGGAGGTCTTCGCGACCATCGGTGCTCCCAGCCGCGAAGTGCCCGAGTGCAAGGCGTACATGTAAGGCGCTCTGATCCCAACTCGGCCGGGGACGCGCGAGCGTCCCCGGCCCTCTTTGCCTTCCTTCTCGGGGCGCTTTCGCCCGTCACCCCCGATCGGCGGGACGTTCCGGGGTGCGCTCGCCTGAAGCCGCTCGTTGCGGCAAGGCGATGCGCTGCGAAACGAGGGTGTCCTTGCGGTCAGCAGGTTGTGTTGTCTGCCGGCAGCCTCTGGCCAAAGCTGTTTCCCTCTGCCGCCAGAAACGCCGCCTCCTCCGTGGTGCCGGGTCGACCGAGCACGGCGTTTCGATGCGGAAAGCGGCCGAAGCGGGCGACGATGTCGCGGTGGCTCGTCCAGCCTTTGATGCTCCGCTCCACATAGGCCTGCCACGCCGGAGTGGCGCGCTTGCGCAGAGCCCGCAGGAGTTCGAGACCGCGGTCCTGCTCCGTCACGTCCTCAGAGTGGTGGAACGGGTGATAGAGCCAGATCGTCGCGACCGGATGCAGCTCCCGGTCAAATCTCCGATCGATCGCGTGGTTGACAACTTCAAGGGCGGTGGGGTCGCCGGCGTAGGCTTCGACCGTGCCGCGATAGAGGTTCCGCGTGAACTGATCCAGCAGCAGGATCAGGGCCAGTGCGCCGTCCGGGGTGTCCCGCCAGTCCATGAACTCGCGCGCACAGGCGCGCGGCACCAGGTCACCAAAGCGGACGCGGATTTCCTCGTCGACCGTGGTGCCCCCGTCGTACCACCAGTCGCGGCGCGCCAGGGCTCGGGCCGGACAGTCTCGGCTGTCGCTCAGCCAGAAGGTGACGAGATCGGAGATGACGTTGCGGTTCATGTTCGGATTCTCGCACTCGGAGGTGCCCGCGCGGTACGAGTGTGGTGCGAGATTGTCGACACCCTCGGCCGACCGGGTCGATACCCAGGCGATGGGGCGAGGCGCGATCAGGGCCGTGTGGAGACGATAGACGTCCTTGGGCGACCAGGTCACAGGATCCAGACGCAAGGGCGTATCGAGGTGCCGGGGTGGCGCGAGGAACTCGGATTGGCCCATCTGAACCTCCGGATATCGGCTTAGGGCTCAGTAGCGCTGCGCCCGGTCCTCGGCGTCCCAGGCGAGCGGCGCCGCCGCGTCGATGTCGGTCACCACGTCGATCACCGCGGGCCGTCGCGACGCGTGCGCCCGCTCGAGCGCCGGCCGGATCTCTTCGGGACGGGTGACCCGGATGCCAAGTGCCCCGATGCCGTTCGCGAGCGCGGCGAAGTCCACCTCGTCGTGGACCCACAGGGCTTCGGACTGCGGCGTCGGCTCGCCGTCGTAGGCGAGCGCGAAGCCGCGGCGCGACTGGTTGCCGGAGTGGTTGTTGTTCACGACCGTGATCGCGGCGATGTCCCGGCGCACCGCGGTCTCGATTTCGGCGATGTGATACCACAGGCCCAGGTCGCCGGTGAAGGTCACCACCGGCCGCTCGGGGGCCGCGCACCTGGCGCCGAGGCCGGCGGGGAAGGCCCAGCCGAGGTGGCCGGCGCTGCGCACGAAGCGCTGGCCGGCGCCGCGGAGCTCGAACATGCTCGCCATCCACATCCCGGCGTGACCGGTGTCGACTACCACCACCGCGTCCTCGGGAAGCCAGGCGGCGAGCTCCGCACAGAGGCGCTCAGGACGGATCGGGATCGCATCGGAGCGCACCTGCGCTTCGCGCTCTCTGAGCCAGGCATCGCTGGCGGCGCGCACCGCCTGAAGCCACGCCGCCCGCGAGGCGGGAGGCGGCGGCGCCTCGAGCTCGAGCATCTGCCGCACTATGGTCCGGGCGTCGCCGTGCAGGCCGACCCCGACCGGGACCTGGGTGCCGATGGTCTCGGCCGCGATGTCGATCTGCGCGCTCTCCACCCCGGGCCGGGGCAGCCGCCAGAAGTTCGTCGTCATGCTCCCCGCTCCGCTGCCAACGAAGAGGGCGAAGTCGGCTTCGTGCACCGAGCGGTTCGCGCTCGGGCGCGAGTAGGTTCCCATCACCCCGAGCGCGAGGGGATGGCGCTCCGGGATCGCGCCGCGCCCGTTCAGCGAGGTCGCCACCGGCACCTGCAGCGCTTCCGCGAGCCGGATCAGATCCGCCGCCGCCCCGGAGTGATGCACGCCGCCGCCCGCGACGATCACCGGCCGCTCCGCCGACTGCAGGCGCTCGAGCAGGCGTTGGCAGTCATCGGCCTGTGCCGCGGGCCGGTAGGCGGGCACCCGGCGGTGCCGCGCGTCGCAGCGCGGCTGCATGTCGGCGAGCTCGCGGTCGATCTCGCCCTCCTGACCCGCAAACTGCAGGTGCACGGGTCCCGGGCAACCGGAGGTCGCCTCGCTGAACGCGCGCGCGATGAGGTCGGGAAAGCGTTCCACCGCGCCTAGCGCGGCGTTTAGCTTGGTGTAGGGGGCGAAGGCGGGCAAGTCGTCGGCAGCCTGGTAGAGATTCCGGTGGCGGAGCTGCGGCGGGCTTCCGCCGGTCATCGCGATTACCGGCGAGCTCGCCAGGTACGCGTCGCGGAGCCCGGCCGCGAGGTTGAGGGCGCCGACCTGCTGGGCCATGCATACCCCCGGCCGGCCCGACACGCGCGCGTAGCCGTCCGCCATGTACGCGGCGGACTTCTCTCCGTGGGTATGGATGACCTCGATGCCGGTGCGCCGCTCCATCTCCGCCATGCTGCGCCGCAGCACCGCGGGCACCATGAACACGTGCGTGACGCCGTAGGCGTCCAGCATCTCCGCCAGCACCCGGGCGCCGCTCGTGCGCGTCATGCCGGTGCCACCATCGCGGTGTTGGACCGATAGTGCGCCGCCGGAAGGCCGGAGGCCGAAGCCGCCACCCGGTTGTCGCAGCGCAGCGCGAGAAGCTGCTGGTACATGGGCTCGTCCCTTGCGCTCAGGGGTTCGGCTCGTGCAGGAAGCTCATCTCGTCGCGATCACCAGACTGGAAGGCCACCATGCGGTGTATGCATAGCTCGGCAGGTCCTGCACGGATTTGCTGCCGGTCAGCGCGAGTGACGCCATTGCGGCCGGGACCACGAGCACGGCGATCACCCATTTCGGTACGCGCATCAGGCAGTCTCCTCTGGAGGCAGGAGCATAACGGCTTTCTGGTCCAGGAACGCCTGCCTCCGACCTGCACCCATCAGACCCATCAGCATATCGGCGTCCCGGCCCACCTGAGTGATGCACCGGCATGTCGGAGGTCGCGCACCGACAAATGCATGGTCGACCCCAGCAGAGAATCGCGAATCGTCAAACTGGTCATGGCGACATCGACGGCAACCCGAGCGACGGACATGAGAAGTTCCGGGAGGGCCTCGCCGGACTCGGTCGGATGGGGCGAGCTCGGCGGGACCGGAACGGGCGAGGGCGACTCGGCCGGGCTTGGTACTGTCCGGCCCGACCAGGGATCGATCTCTAACTCCGGTTCGACTGACGATTCACTTCCGTTGCGATGGGCCGGCCGTCCTTCGGGTTTGAACCAGGTGTGAAGGTGACGCGGTCTCCGTTCTCCAGATCCGAGAACTCACCACCGGTGACCGCACTACTGTGGAAGAACAGGTTGTCTCCCCCGAGGTCCGACCTGATGAACCCGTAGGGCTTGTCGTAGGGCAAGGAAACGACGGTACCTTGCTGACCGGGCAGATCCGAACTCACCGGCTCCGCACGCTCATTCATGATGTTGGGCCTGGAATCGGCGACACGACCACCTTTCGTCGGTGGTCGAGCGTCGGCCGCTGACGCGGGTTCGTGCTCGCCACGTCCGGGCTCTGCCGGCCGGCCGCCCTTGCCCGCCTGCTCACCGGACGGTGTCGATCTGGGTATGAAGAGCTTTTCGACCAGCGGATCGCTTCGTCGCGTCCGTTCGGCAATCACCGCTTGCATCATGATCGGATACGTCACCGCATCGATCAGGGACTGTGCGGTGCGCGTGCCCGTTCGCTCGTCGTCCGCCTCGAAGTCCCAAACCGTGACTACCGAGCGAGTGCCGCGTGCGTTGAGCTTCTGAACCAGCTTCACGAAGTCCCCGTCTCCGGTAATCAGCACCACCACTTCCAGATGCTCCGCCCTCTCGAATGCTTCGAGGGCAAGCCATACATCGATGCCTTTCTCTCGCGGTACTCTCGCGTTTCCATAGCCGTTGTCGTGTGACGACATGAGCAGGAAATGGGGTGTCACGCCCGCCTTGATCAAGGCGTCCTCGAATTTCCGTTCTCCGAGCAGGGCGCCATGCCTTTCAGACGCTTCCGCGGGAAAACGTCCCCGGAAGTAGTGTGCTTCGACAATCTGACAAAACCTGGAGTCGGTCTGATCGTGCTTCCCGATCTCGTCGCAGAGAAGATCGTTGAGCCCCTGCATCGAGATGCGAGCTCTCCGCTCATGGTGGTACCTGTAGTAGTCGCTCACGTGGGAGAAGTAGTTTCCATCGTAGAAGACGCCAATTCGGGTTATGCGGTTCGAGTGCAATTTTTCGCTCCCAGGTCTTTTCTCGAGATAAGGAATTCACGCCGGGCCCGGCTTGCGAGTCGCATGACTCGGCCGAGCATCAGGACATTATCAAGACAATGCTTCCCACTGCCCCATCAGATGCTGAAGCTCAGACTGCCCAGGCGCTCACTCAGCTTCAGGTTCTCGCGGTAGTCGACGGGCACCGCGAGGAGGGCGGGGCCGGGCTGGCGGAAGGCTTCGTCGAGGGCGTCGGGGAGCTGCCCCGCTCCGGTCAGCGTTCGCCCCCACGCACCGAATGACCTGGCGAGCATCTCGAAGTCCGGGTTGTTGAACGCGAGGTCGGAGTGGCGGCCCTCGAAGTGGTTCTGCTGCTTCCACTTGATGAGGCCGTACTCGCCGTCGACCCAGACCATCACCACCACGTTCTGCCGGTAGCGGGCCAGCGTCTCGAGGTCCTGCACGTTCATCAGGAATCCGGCATCCCCCGCGATGGCGAGCACCTTGCGCTCCGGGTGGGCCAGCTTCGCGCCCATCGCCCCCGGGAGGGCGAAGCCCATCGAGCAGAACCCGTTCGATATGAGGCAGGTGTTTGCGGTCTCGCACTGGTAGTAGCGGGCGATCCACATCTTGTGGGCGCCCACGTCGGAGAGCACGATGTCGTCGGGACCGAGATACTCGCGCACATCCCACAGGATCTTTTGCGGCTTCATGGGAAAGCCGCCGTCGTCCTTCTCCCGCGCGAGGTCGTCGCGGATGGCCTCGCGCAGCTTGCCGCGCTCCCCGATGTCGAAGAGTGGCAAGCGTCCCTCGCGGTCGAAGCGGCGGTTGAGCGCCTCGTTGATCTGCCACAGGGCGTCGGCGATGTCGGCCTGGATGTCGAGCACAACGCCGTAGTGGCTGTCGATCTCGGCCGGCTCGAAGTCGATGTGGATGATCCGGGTCGAGCGATCGCGGTTCCAGAAGCTGGGGGCGTACTCGACGAGGTCGTAGCCGACGCTTATCACCAGGTCGGCCGCATCGAGCGCGACGTTGATGAAGTCGCGGCTCTGGAGGCCCATGGTGAAGAGGCAATGCGGGTCCGACATCGGCACCGCGCCCTTGCCCATGAAGGTGTTGACCACCCCGATGCCGGTCTTCTGGGCAAAACGCCGGAGCTGCCGGGCGGCGCGCTTTCGGACCGCCCCGTTGCCGGCGAGGACGAGGGGCCGCTTCGCCTCCGCGATGAGATCGATCGCCTGCTCCACCACCTTGTGGTCGGCGCCGGGCCGGCGGGTCTTGCGCACCGCCATCGGCGCCTCGTCGCTCTCTTCCTTGGCGATGTCCTCGGGAAGCTCGATGAGGGTCGCGCCCGGCTTCTCGGCCTCGGCGGTCTTGAACGCCTTGCGCACCACCTCCGGCACCGTGCCGGCGTCCCAGATCGTGTAGCAACATCTCATCGCCTAATATGAGTCGCTCTTCGTGATGTAGTCTTCAATAGTTTTCCGATTATTATTCTATATTACATAAGGTTAAAGTCCTTCTCAACCCGATAACTCATGAGCTGAGAACCAGATAACAGATTCTTGAGTTTGGCAGAATAGTAACATCCGGGTGTTGGTCGGGGATGGAGATAAGGTGAAGTAAAAGGCAGATCATCTAAGCTTTCAACCATATCTGGCTCCCGAATAAGCATATGGTTGAAAGCAGGACAGTATGCCCGATTTACGATAAATTATCCGGTCAGCGATGCTCCGGAGGAACCGGTCGGGAGGAGGACGATGGCACGCAGACCCAAGGGAGACAAGAAGAAGGGGCGTTACGTGATGGCCACCGATGCCGATTGGGCGCGCATCGGCGAGGCCGCCGACAAGGCGGGCTTTTCAACGTCCGAGTACGTGGTGCGTTGCGGTCTCGCCGGGGCCGCGCCAACCGGTTCGACGGACCCCGGACTGCCCCCGTCCGTGCTTCGCCGGCAGGCGCGGGCGGTGCTCGTTCTCGAGAGACTGGAAAGGCTGCGCCTCAAGAACCAGGGCGCCGAGGATCTCTGGGAGACGCTCGCCGCCGAGGCGGATTCCTGGATCGAGGCGGAGGCCGATCTCGAGTGAAGCGGGAGGCATCGTGAGGCTGTCGAAGCCTCGTGGCATCCATTGCACCGCGGAGAAGTGGGAGCGGATTCGGCGCCGGGCGAGAAGGGCGAAGATGTCGATCTCGCGCTTCGGTTGGCTCTGCTGCAAACAGGCGGCGGCGCAAGGCGGTCGTTCCTCCACCCCGGAGCCGGAGCCGGGCGGACATCGCCTCGAACTTGCCGAAGGCGAGCAGCGGCGTCTTCACGAGGACGTCAAGGCGCTCTCGCACTCGGGGCGCGCCGTGATTCGCGCAACGGGAGGCGGAGTGGCGAACGTGTACGCTCACGAACTGGCCCGGTTTCTGCTCCTCGCCAAACGGGCGGTGGTGGACAGTGAAGACGCGACGTAGTCCAAAGCCGGGCACGTCGCACACGATCTCGTGCACCGACGAACAGTGGGACGACATTCGGGCCGGCGCGGCGCGGGCCCGCAAGCGGGTCTCGCCATGGTTCGTCGAGTGCGCGCTGAATATCGAGCTCTCACCGAAGAGGGTCGTCGCCCGGCCTTTGGTTCTGGACGCAAGGGAGCAACGTTTCATCGCGCGCGCGGTGGGAGAGCTTGCCCGCGGGGCGCGTTCGGCCGGCGACGCGTCCTCGGACCCCGGGGACGCTATCCGAGCGTTGCTGCGCGATGGGATTGGGGAGCTCGTTCAACGCCGCGGGAGCAACGAGACGATCGGGCTGCTTCGCTCGGTGTTCGGGAACGAGCGCGCGGAAGTGATTTCCGCGGCTTTCGTCGCGAATGCGCCGACCACGCCCGAATCGCCGGAAGGGGCCGAAGAGGACGGTGTCGAAGACAGGCCCACCCGCGACCCTTCCGGGCAGGGGGAGCTGTTCTGATTCCGGAGATCCCGGCCCGTCGCACCCGCGAGTCGATCCGCAACGATGCTTCCCGGAGGGAACGAACCGGGCAGGCGATTGTCGGCGGTGTCCCTCATCCGGGTGCCCAGCGCCGCAGCAGATCGTGCCTGATTGCCCGCGTGATCTTCTCGCACTGGCGCTCC
>CAYQVB010000065.1:0-19666 GCA_964420925.1 uncultured Ectothiorhodospiraceae bacterium
GAGATGCGGGACGGCATCCGCATCATCACCCTGAACCGGCCCGAGAAGCTGAACGCCGTCAACCAGGCGCTCATCGACCAGCTCCTCGAAGCGACCCGGGCCGCGAACGCCGACCAGCACACGCGGGCGGTGCTGCTGCACGGGGCGGGCCGCGCATTCTGCGCCGGCTACGACCTCAGCACGCACAACCCCGACAAGACCTGGCAGGAAGAGCGCATCATCATCGACAAGATCCAGGCGATCACCCGAGAGGTGGTGCTCGGGAACAAGATCGTGATCGGGGCGATTCAGGGCTGGGCGGTTGGCGCCGGATTGGAATGGGCGATCAACTGCGACCTCGCGGTATGGGGCGAGAGCGCGCGCGCCTTCTTTCCCGAGCTCGAATGGGGGCTCTTCGTGACCGGGGCGGTGAGCGCGATCGCGCCGCGTCAGATGAGCCTGTCGAACTTCAAGGAGCTGGTGCTGCTGCGGGAGAAGACCAGCGCCGCGCGGCTGCACGAGCTGGGCCTCGCGTGGCGGGTGGTCCCCGACGAGGAAGTCTTCGACCACGCCATGGCGGTGGCGGCGAAGGTGGCCGAGCTTCCGCCGGACGGGGTCGTCGACTTCAAGCGGATCACGAACCGGGCAGCCTACTCGGACGTGGAGACCGCCATGGCGATGGAGACCGAGGCCACGATCCGCGGTGCGCTGGCTCCGGCCGCGGCTGCGGAGATCCGGAAGTTCCAGGCACGCAAGCGCTGACGGGACAAACCCATCCTCGCATCCGTGGTGCGGCGCGGCGTCGCGGGACCGATATCCAAAGAACGATGGGCTTGCGGCCAGAACGGAAGAGGGCATGATCTGAACACCGCCCGGGAGTAACGCCATGACCCTTCTCGTCGCCGGCCTCGTGCTATTCCTCCTCCTGCACCTGATTCCGAGTGCCCCGCCGCTGCGCGCCGCTTTGGTCGAACGCATGGGCGAAAAGCCCTACCGGGGCGTGTTCGGAATCGTCGCGTTCGCCAGCCTCGCCCTGATCGTGTGGGGCTTCTCGCGGGCGCCCGTCGAGCTGCTTTACGTGCCCCCGACGTGGGGACGGCATGCCGCGATGACGGTCGTGCCGATCGCGCTGGTGCTCTTTGCCGCCGCCAACATGCCCACCCACATCCGCGCCCGGGTCCGGCATCCGATGCTGATCGGGCTGTTCCTGTGGGCGCTCGTCCACCTCCTCGCAAACGGCGAATCGCGCTCCGTCGTGCTCTTCGGCGGCTTCGCGCTCTTCGCGGTGGTGGAAACGGTCAGCGCGGTGGCGCGCGGCAAGGCCCCTCCCGCCGAACCGGCGCCGCGCCTCACCATGGACGCGGCGGCGGTGGTCGGCGGGCTGCTCGTCGCCGGCCTCCTGATGCGCTTTCACGGCACGCTCTTCGGCATGCCGTTGATGTAGCGGGAGTTCCCGAAACGCAGTGCCATACGCCACGTTGCGCATTGCCTCCACGAAGGGAAACCGGGTGCGCTGAAGACGGGCTGCAGTGTCGCTCTCAGAGCGCGCCGCTCGCCCGCAGCTTCGCCACCTCCGCCTCGTCGAGACCGAGCTCGGCAAGAATGGCGTCGGTATGCGCTCCGCAGTCCGGCGCCGCACTCGGGGTGCGCATGGGACTGCGGCTCAGGTCGAAAGCGGGACCCACGAGGTCGATGTCTCCGAGCTCCGGGTGGGTGACGCCCAGCGTCGTCCCGAGGTGGCGTACCTGGGGATCCTCGAAGACCCCGCGCATGTCGTGGATCGGACCGCAGGGCACGCCCGCCGCGTTGAGGCGCTCCACCCAGTGCGCGGTGGTCTCGGTGCGCAGCCGTTCCTCGACGATCGCGTCGAGCGCGTGCCGGTTACGGTACGCCTCTTCCTCCGTTGCGTAGTCCGGATTCTCGATCAGGTCCGGACGCTCTATCGCCCGGCAGAAGCGGGCGAAGAGCTCCCCGCCGGAAGCGCCCACGTTCACGTAGCCGTCACGGGTTCGGTAGGCGTTCGTGGGACTGCCGGTCGGGTGGCCGTTGCCGACCGGGGCCGGAATCTCCTCGTCCATCAGCCAGCGCATCGCCTGCAGATCCATCATCGCGACCTGCGCCTGCAGGAGGGAGGTGCGCACCCACTGGCCCTCGCCGGATCGCTCCCGTTCGAGCAGCGCGGTAAGAATGCCCAGCGCGCAGTAGAGCCCTCCGCACAGGTCCGCGATCGGGATGCCGACCCGCAATGGGACCCCGCCGCCTTCCGGTCCGGTCACCGACATCAGACCCCCGAGACCCTGCGCGATCTGGTCGACGCCGGCACGGTCCGCGTAAGGACCCTCCTGCCCGAACCCGGAGATGCTCGCGTAGACGAGACGCGGGTTGAGAGGGCGCAGGCTCTCGTAGTCGACGCCCAGGCGATGCTTGACCGCCGGACGGAAGTTCTCCACCACCACGTCGGCGTCCACCACCATGCGCCGGAACAGCGCGAGCGCTTCGGGTTGCTTGAGGTCCAGCGTCATGCTGCGCTTGTTGCGGTGCAGGTTCTGGAAGTCCGACCCGTGCCGGGGACCGCCCATGTCGTCACCCTCCGGAGGACGTTCGATCTTGATGACGTCCGCACCCCAGTCCGCGAGTTGCTTGACCGCGGTGGGGCCGGTGCGCACCCGGGTGAGATCGAGGACGCGGAAGCCTGCGAGGGGAGGGCGGGCGGTAGACATGGCCGGGGTGCTCGATGTGAGGGATCAAGACATGATCGCGGGCTCGGCGGGTCCTGACAACGCGGCGACGCTTGATCGAGGTCATCGGTGTTCGGACAAGACAGGAGACGGCGAAACTGGGTACAGGTGCCCGGTCGTTCGTCTTTCGTCGCCGCAAGTGCAGCCGGTGGATTTCCGCTCCCCGCCTTCGCGTGGACGAGCTTCGCAGGAATGACGGCAGGAGACGCCCAAAGCAGTTCCCGTCATTCCCTTGAAGTGCGGGAATCCATGAGTGCTTTGGGGTGCCCGCGTCGAAGATAGCGGTTCGGGAGCGTACGTCGGCCCTGCGGAGGCGCCGGCGCCCATTGACCTTCGCGCCCGGCTCGGAGAGAAAGGAAGTCGCCTGCGCCGAAGCCCCGGGTCGCGCCCTCACCGGCGTTGCGGACACTCAAGGCGGGGCAAGGCGCAGACCATCACCGCACGGGAGGAACCAGCATGACATCCGATCGCAGGCTCGTGGACGAGCAGGGAGTGATAGGCCCCCTTGCCCGAGGTTCGGCCTATCGCACGGCGGCCGAAACGGAATGGGAGACGAGCGATGACCCGGGCTTCCGCTACAAGCCTCTCTACGAAGCCCCGGGCCAGCGCACCTGGCTCATGCGCGTCGAACCCGGGGCCTACTCTCCGCCGCACGCGCACGAGGGGGAGCTCGAGCAGATCTACGTCCTCGAAGGGTCCTTCTACGACGACGAACGCCTGATGCGGGCCGGCGACTTCTGCTGCAGGGCGCCGGGCGCGATGCACTCGGCGGGGAGCGACGAGGGTGCGGTAGTGCTGTTGGTCTATTCGGAGGAAAAGCGGGGGCAGGAGTCCACGAAAACCAACGAGTAAGAGCAAGCTCCCTGGAGACGTGAAACGCTCCCTGGGGCCCCGCCGGCAGCCCTTGCCCTCGGCGTCATAGATCGCGACGATGCCGCCCATGAACGAAGACAACGACATTTGTTTCTCGAGCGCGGTCGAGCTTGCCGGCCGCATCCGCCGGCGCGAAATCTCGGCACGCGAGGTCATGGCAGCCTTCCTCGCGCAGATCGAGCGAGTGAACCCCCGGGTCAACGCCATCCCCACCCTGCTGCCTGAGCAGGCTCTGGCGGGGGCGGAGGCGGCGGACCGCGCGCTCGCGGCCGGCGAAGCGGCAGGTCCGCTGCATGGGCTGCCCATCGCGATCAAGGACCTGGTACTGACCCGGGGGATCCGCACCACCTTCGGCTCCCCGATCTACGCGGATCACGTGCCGGACTCAGACGAGCTGATCGTCGAGCGCCTGCGCACGGCCGGGGCGATCGTCATCGGCAAGACCAACACCCCGGAGTTCGGCGCCGGTTCGCAGACCTTCAACCCGGTCTTCGGAAAGACCCGCAACCCCTACGACCTCGATCGCACCTGCGGGGGCAGCAGCGGGGGCGCCGCCGTCTCGCTCGCCTGCGGCATGCTCCCCATCGCCGACGGCAGCGATCTCGGCGGCTCGCTGCGCAATCCGGCGAGCTTCTGCAACGTGGTCGGCTTCCGGACCTCGCCGGGACGGGTGCCGCACTGGCCGAGCGAAGATCTTTGGGAAGGGCTCGCGGTGCAGGGTCCGATGGGCCGGAGCGCCGCCGACGCCGCCCTGCTGCTCTCGGTGCTGGCGGGTCCCGACCCCCGGGTACCGATTGCGATAGACGAGCCGGGCGAGCGCTTCCGCGCGCCGCTCGAGCGCGACTTCACCGGCACCCGGGTGGCCTGGAGCCCGGATCTCGGCCGCTACGAGGTCGAGCCGGAGGTGGTCGAAGTATGTGAGCGTTCACTTCCCACCTTGCGCGACATCGGCTGCACGGTGGAGGCGGCCCATCCGGACTTTCGCGACGCCGACGAGATCTTCCAGGTGCTGCGGGCCTGGCAAACGGCGGCCGGCAAGGAAGCCGACTACCACGCGCACCGAGACCGAATGAAGGACACCGTGATCTGGAACATCGAGCAGGGGCTCCCCCTCAGCGGCCTCGATGTCGCCCATGCCATCGCCAAGCGCAGCGCGCTCTACCAGCGCGTCTTCGAGTTCTTCCAGACCTGGGAGTTCCTCGTCCTGCCCGCGGTGCAGGTGCTTCCCTTCTCCGTCGACGTACCCTGGGTACGGGAGATCAACGGCAAGAGGATGGAGACCTACATCGACTGGATGGGGCTGTGCTACGCGATCACGGTCACCGGGCTCCCCGCCGTTTCCGTGCCCGGCGGCTTCAGCCGCGAGGGCCTGCCGGTGGGCTTGCAAATCGTCGGGCGCCACCACTGCGACTTCGCGGTGCTGCAGCTCGCCCATGCCTTCGAGCAGGCGACGGGCCACGGGCGGCGGCGCCCGGCGATCGCCTGAGCCGACGCGAAAAGAAGGGACGCGATGCGGCTCGAAGACAAGGTGGCGCTGATAACCGGAGCTGCCGCCGCGTTGCCCGGTGAGCTCATGGGCTTCGGGGGCGCTGCCGCCCACCTCTTCGTGCGGGAAGGCGCGAAGGTGGTGATTACCGACCTGCAGGACGAGCTCGGCGAGCGGAGCGCAGCGGCGATGCGCGAGGCGGGGGGAGACGTGCAATACCGGCACCTCGACGTGACCTCCGCGTCGCAGTGGACGGAAGCAATCGAGGCAACCGTCTCCGCCTGCGGAAAGCTCGACGTCCTCGTGAACAATGCGGGAATCTCCGTCGCCGCCAGGGTGGAGGACATGTCGGAAGCGGAGTGGGACGCCGAGCTCTCGGTGCACGCGAAGGGGGTGTTCCTGGGCACCCGGGCCGCGATTCCGGCGATGCGCGCCGGCGGAGGCGGGTCGATCATCAACATCTCCTCGATCATGGGCATCGTGGGATCGCCGACCTCGCCCGCCTACTCTGCCGCGAAGGGGGCGATCCGGATCTTTACCAAGTCGACGGCGCTCCAGTACGCCCGGGAGAACATCCGGGTGAACTCGGTGCATCCCGGCTACGCCGACACCCCGCTCACGCGCGAGGTGTTCGCCCCGCCCGAGGTGCGCGAGGCGTTGCAGCGACAGACTCCGATGCACCGCCTCGGCACCGCCGAGGACATCGCCTGGGGAATCGTCTATCTCGCGAGCGACGAGTCGGCCTTCGTCACCGGCTCGGAGCTGGTGATCGACGGCGGCATGACCGCGCGGTAGGCACTGCCCACTTCGTGGAGCACACCCAACCGGCAGCACCTCCGCGCCGCCTCGCCCGAACCCCGAGCCGCCCCACCGAGCCGTCGGTTCATCTGCGACGAGCACCGGACGGCGGCTACGCGCCTGCGACGCTGCGTCGACCGCCGCTCCACCTCGGGCGCGTGGCGCCGGCCCTCCAGTCTGATCTAGAGTCCCGTGCCTGCGAGCGATGCTCGACGCGACCGGAGCGATGACATGGAATCGCGCAATGCGTACCGCACCATCGAGGTGAAACCCCTGTCGGGGGTGGTGGGAGCGGAGATCTTCGGAGCCGACCTGTCATCCGATGTCGACGCGGAGCAGTTCTCCGAGATTCGCGACGCGTTCCATGCCCACGGGGTGATCTTCTTCCGCGAGCAGGAGCTCACCCCTGAGCAGCACATCGCCTTCGCGCGCAAGTGGGGAGGCATCAACGTCAACCGCTTCTTCCGGCCGGTCGACGGCTACCCGCTCATCGCCGAGGTGCTGAAGGAGCCGCACCACGAAAACAACATCGGCGGCGGCTGGCACACCGACCACTCCTACGATCTCGAACCGGCGCTCGGCTCGATCCTCTACGCGCGCGAGGTGCCCGAGACGGGTGGCGACACCCTGTTCGCAAGCATGGGTGCCGCCTTCGACGCCCTTTCCGACGGACTCAAGGACATGCTGCGGAGCATGAACGCGGTGCACTCCAGCCGGCACGTGTTCGGTCCGGGCATCTACGGCGCCGACTACAAGGGCCGGTTGGGCCGGCAGTCGGCGGCCACCCAGGACGCGGTGCACCCGGTGGTGATCCGACACCCCGAGACGCGGCGCGAGTCCCTCTACGTCAACCGGGACTTCACGGTGCGCTTCGAGGGCTGGACCCGGGAAGAGTCGGCCCCGCTCCTCGAGTTCCTGTACCGGCACGGTTCCCGTCCCGAGTTCACCTGCCGCTTCCGGTGGCGGCGCGGCTCGCTCGCGTTCTGGGATAACCGCGCGACCTGGCACTGCGCGCTGAACGATTATCCGGGTCAGCGGCGCTACATGCACCGCATCACCGTCGAGGGCACGCCGCTCGGCCGATAGCGGACGACACGGCCTCATTGACGCGCTGGCGGATACCCGCCGCGATATCGGCGAACAGCCGCGCATCGGCGCGACCCGTTATGCCTGCGAACTGGACATTCCCGGCCTGCGCTTCCGGTCCGCGGGAAAGTTCCCGTATCTGATCTTCTACGTCGAGATGGCGACGGAAATCGAGGTGTGGCGCGTGCTGCATAGCGCACGGGATGTTCCCGCCGGGATGCGAGAGCCGCGCGGAGACTGATCCGGGGGGCATACCAGTGAGGACTCGGATCACTGGAAAGGCGAGAGAATCATGACATGGCTCTCGAGCGTACACGCTGGGACATCGTGGGGCTGGCGCTCACGGCCGGTTACATCGTGGGCCTTCAGGTCGGCAAGGTGCCGCCCGCACTCCCCGTGCTGCAAGAGGAGCTCGCCCTGGCTCGGGTCTCCGCCGGGCTCGTCGCGTCCTCGTTCTACGGCATAGGCGCCGTTCTCGGAGTCGCCGGCGGATTGCTTGCCGACCGGATGGGGCCTGCGCGCCTGGTCATCGTGGGAGGCGTGGTGATGGCGCTGGGCAGTCTACTGGGAGGTCTCGTCGATAGCGGCGCGCTCCTGCTCGCAACCCGCCTCGTCGAGGGCTTCGGCTTCCTTGCCCTCACAGTCTCCGCACCCAAGCTCATCGACGCCGCCACCCGCCCGGATGTGCGCAGCCTGGCGCTGGGAATCTGGGGCACCTACATGCCGGTGGGCATGGCCCTCTCGATGGTGCTTGCGACATTGCTTCTGGGCACGATTGGCTGGCGCGGACTCTGGATTCTCAACGCCGGGATCATTCTGCTCTTCGTGCTCGCCTTCGGCTGGGGCGTATCGCCACGGCGCTGGCGCATGCCGCCGGGGACCGCCGCCACGTTCGATGGCGCGAGCGTTCGGGCAACGCTGGTTCGTCCGGGACCCTGGCTCTTCGGGGCGTGCTTCGTGCTGTTCTCGATACAGTGGTTGGCGTTGATGGCGTGGCTTCCGACCTTCCTCATCGAGACGCAGGGACGCACGCTGGCAGGCGCGGCTCTGGTCTCCGCTCTCGTCGTCTTCACCACCGCCATCGGCGCCGCCGCCGGTGCCTGGTTCATGCACCGCGGGGTCGCGCGCTGGCTCCTGATCGTCGTTGCCTATGTCGTGATGGGGGGATGTGCGGCGTTGATCTTCGCGTCTTTCACGCCTGCGGCGGTCAAGATGCCCCTCGCCGTCTCCTTCGCCATGGCCGGCGGCATGCTACCCGCCGCCTGTCTCGCCGGCGCCGCCGCGCACGCGCCCGGACAGGCCCGGGTCGCGATGGCGAGTGGCTTCGTGGTCCAGGGAGCGGCGCTCGGCAGCGTGCTCGGCCCGCCCTTGCTCGCTGCCGTGACGAACGTGTTCGGCAGTTGGGAAGCGGCATGGTGGACCATGCTGGTCGGCCCTGGTCTCGGCCTGTGGGCCGCTGTTGTCTTGAGGGGGGCGGAGAGGCGCCTCTAACCGCAGTATGTCACCGATTTCCTGGCTGGCGGACGCCTCTCGATGATGTCCGCTGCACCGCCGGACCTCAGGCCATCTCGGTGAGCGCCTCCTGCCCGAAGCGCTCGATCGCCTCCAGTGTCTCGCGCACATCGTCCCAGGTGGTGGTGTGGTTGACGATGCACAGCCTGAGGGCAAAGGTCCCGTGGCAAAGCGTCGATGATATGAACGCCCGGTCGTCCCAGAACATGCGCGCGAGCACCGTCCGGTTGATCTTGTCCAGCGCCTCCTCGTCGAGGCCGGCATTCGCCGGGTTGACCCGGAAGCACAGAATCCCCAGCGACGCGGGGTTCGAGAGCTCGAGGTTCGCGCTCGCGCGCACGTGCTCCTCGGCTCGAAGCGCTAGATCCATCCCCCTGGATACGGCGTCACGGAACGCGGCCATCCCGAAAGTCTGGATCGACACCCAGACCTTCAAGGCCCGAACCGAGCGGCTCAGTTGCAGGCCGCGGTCGGAGAAGTTCGGGTGGTTCGCACCCCATATCGTGTCCTGGAGGACGTCGTGCTTGACCGCGAATGCGCGCTCGAGGGTACGCAAGTCTTTCACCAGGAGGCCGCCCGCCTCGTAGGGCTGGAAGAACCACTTGTGCGCGTCCAGCCCGATGGAGTCGGCGCGCTCGATGCCGCGCAAGAGCCGCTTGCCCTTCTCCGTCACGATCGCGAAGCCGCCGTACGCGGCATCGACGTGCAGCCAGATCCCTTCCGCCTCGCAGTAGTCCGCCATCGCCTCGAGCGGATCGATGGCTCCGGTGCTCGGCGCCCCGGCGTTGGCACATACCGCTATGGGATGGAATCCGGCCGCCCGGTCCTCGGCCACCCTGCGCGCGAGTGAGTCCATGTCCAGGCGGAAGTGTTGATCGACCGGAATCATGCGAACGCACTCCGGGCGCACGCCGATGATCCTCGCCGCGCGAATGTGTGCGCCGTGGCTCTGGTCGCTCATGTAGACGGTCGCGCGCTCGGGGTGACCGGCCGCTTCCCGCGCCGCGACGAAGGCGTCGACGCTGGCCGCCGAGCCCCCGCTCGTGAACAGGCCGCCTGCGCTCTCCGGATAGCCGAGCCAGCGCCGGATCCAGTCGATGACCACCAGCTCGAGCTGACTGGGGCCGCTCGAGGTCAGCCAGGTGCACTGGTTGACGTGGTACCCGGCGGCCATGAAATCGGCCAGCACCCCCGGCCAGGTGGGCGATGACGGGATGAACCCGAAGAAACGGGGATGATCGTTTCGCACTGCAAGCGGGAGGATCTCTCTCGCGGCTCGCTTGAGGACTTCCTCCGCGGGACGACCGCCCTCGGGAGGGTCCTCCATGAGCTGGCCCTCGAGCTCACGCCGGAAGTCTCCCTCCCAGGCATTTTCCCGGGGCAGACCCGCGATCCGCTCCACCACCAGCTCCGCCGTCGTGCGCGCGAGGTCGAGCATCACCTCGGGCGGCATCTGGAGGCCGTCTCGCGCTTCGCCACGTGTTCTCGCGCCGTGCCCCTTCTCGTTCTCCGTGGACATCCGTGGTGTTCTTCCTCGTTCGTCTGCGTGTTCCGACATCGGCCTCTCCCGTTATCGTCACTTGCGGGGCAACTCCAATGACCGAGCCTGCCCCGTCGCCTTGCTCATCGTGGTCCCCGGACGGCGCAACGCTTGGCCGCCACAGATTAGACATAAATTCAACACAAATACGACACGGTTGAGAGCCTGCTGCATCGGCACTGCTCGATGCAACCCGCTCCGGGCCTGTGTCAGGATAGACGTGGAGGCCGAGGTCCCGTTTCCCCGGCCGCCCCACGCACGCTGCTGGAGAGGCAAGAGAATCATGAAGGAGATCGAGTGGCACAAGCTGCGCGCGCCCGAACTGCGCGCACTCGCGGAGGCCGACGCGATGGTGATCATCCCGGTCGGCTCGACCGAGCAGCACGGCCCGCACCTTCCGGTGCAGGTGGACGCGCGTCTCGCAGCCGAAGTCGCGAAAAGGGCGGCGGCACGGATTGCGGAGGGCGGGCCCGTGGTCGTCGCCCCGACCCTGTGGTGCGGGCTGGCCGAGCACCACATGGCCTTCGGCGCCACCATCACCCTGGATTTCGCCACCTTCCACGCGCTCATCCGCTGCGTGTGCGAGTCCATCCTCCGGCACGGCTTCCGCCGCCTGGCCCTGCTGAACGGGCACGGGGGCAACATCAAGGCCCTCGACGTCATCGCGGGCGAGTTGCAACGCGAGCTGGGGGTGCGGGTGGTGAGCGCCACCTACTGGACGGTGAGCAGCGTCGCGAAGGCGTTCAAGGAGATCCTCGAGATGCAGCCGGGCGTCGCCCACGCCTGCGAGGCGGAAACCTCGATGATGCTGGCGCTCGAGCCGGACCTCGTCGACCGGGGCGAGATGGCGCGCGTCGAAGGCTGCACGCGAAACCTCAGCGTCTCGGGCGGCGTCTACCGGTGGAGAGGGTTCGAAGAGATGACCGAGTCGGGGGTCATCGGGTTCCCGGGGGCAGCCAGCGCCGAGAAGGGAGAGCGCCTGCTCGCGGCGGCGGCGGACGGCGTTGCCGGGGCCCTGACGAGAGAGGAGATTTGGCAGTCATGAAGATTACCGCGATCGAGACCACCCCGGTCTACGTTCCGCGACTCCGCGCCTGGGGAGAAGTGACCCGCACCGCGCTCGGCCCTGCCGACGTCTCCGAGCACGGTATCGTGCAGGTGCGCACCGACGAGGGGCTGACGGGCCTCGGTGAGCTGTCGAGCGTGTTCGCCCGGCGCGGCCCGCTGCTGTGCCGCGACGTGGACGAACGCCTCGCCCCCGCGCTCATCGGCCGCGACCCTCTCGCGATCACGAGCGCCCTGCGCGCCATGGAGACACAGCTTCCCGACGGCCAGTTCGCGATCGCGGGAGTGGAGATGGCGCTGTGGGACCTGGCCGGAAAGGCGCTCGGGGTGCCGGTGCACACGCTGCTCGGCGGCAGGATGCGCGACCGGATCCCGCTCAGCTACTCGATCCCCCACGGCGAGCCGGAGCAGATGGCGGAGTTCGCGCTCGAACGCGCCGGCGAAGGCTTTCGTACCGTCAAGGTGAAGACCGGTCAGGGCCTCGAACGTGATGTCGCGGCGGTGCGGCGGGTCCGGGAAGCGGTCGGCGCCGCGCACCGGGTGCGGGTGGACGCCAACATGGCGATGGCGAACGCCAAGGAGGCGATCCGCCTCGTCGAGCGCATCATGGACTTCGACCCCGAGATGCTCGAGCAGCCGATGCCCGCGCACGACCTGCACGCGATGGCCGAGATCCGCCGCTCGGTGTCGCTGCCCATCATGGCCGACGAGTCGGTCGGTCCGCCGCTGACCGCGATGGAGGTCATCCGGCGCGAGGCCGCCGACGTGCTCAACGTCTACGTGGTCGAATCCGGAGGCATCCAGAACGCGGCGCGCATCTTCACCCTCGCCGAACAGGCCGGGCTCGGCTGCATGATCGGCAGCATGCCCGAGCTCGGCATCGGTACCGCCGCGCAGATTCACCTCGGCATCGCGATGCCCAACCTCGACTTCGACAGCGACACTTGCGGCTCGCTCTACCAGACCGAAGACCTGCTCGCGACTCCGCTGCGCTTCGAGCGGGGATTCGCCTACTCGCCGGAGGGGCCGGGGCTCGGCGTCGAGCTCGACCCCGAAGCCTTCGAACGCGCCGCGAGGCGCAGCCCGCCGCAATGAGACCCGCGCGCGTCGCCCGGGTCCCTTTCTGCGCTGCGGCCCGCGGCCGGCCACGCGCCATTGCGCCCTGGCCCAAACGCCGGCCGTGGACTGCGAAAGTACCGGCACGAAGAGTGGCGCGGACCGATGGCATCGCTTCTGCGTAACGCGAGCATGCCCGCTGCCTCCCGGCACCCCGAAACCGGCCGGACGAGGACTTCATTCGACACGTCGGATCGGCGCCAGGCACGCACGCCCGGACGCTGAATGCACCCCTGGGGAGCTTTGAGACATGAACCAGAACCAGACCTGCGATCTGCTAATCCATAACGCATACGTCATCAGCGTGGACGCCGAGCGCCGCGTGTTCTCACCGGGGGCGGTGGCGGTGCGCGGCAACGCCCTGGCCGCGGTCGGGCCGGAGCAGGAGGTGATGCAAGCGATGCACGCGGCCCGCACCATCGACGCCGAGGGAGCGGCCGTGCACCCGGGATTCATCGATGCGCACAACCACGTGGTGGGGGCGGGCTGCCGCGGCGTGTTCGCCAACGAGGCCGACGACCCCGCGAGCGGCGTCAACTACGCGGCCTGGAAGGCCGACGTCACGAGCGAGGACGAGGCGGCGGCCACGACCCTTACCGCACTGCAACTGCTGCACGCCGGCTACACCGGCGTGGTGGAGGCGGGCACCGTGTTCGACACGCAGGCCACGTCGGTGGCGGCCGAGGCGGCCGGAATCCGCATCTGTCTCTCCGAGCCCTACCTGTGGGACGACGTCGGGGTCATGAGGCACCTGGGCTCGCTCGAGAGCCAGACGCTGTTTGCGCGCGCCCCGGCCGACTTCGAGCGCTGCATCGCCGAGCTCGGCGGCGAGCTCCATCGCAACGAGGACCGGGACGGACGCCAGCACGGCTTCCTGTGCCTCTACGGCATCGGCACCGCCAGCGACGAGCTAGAGCGCCGGGCGGACGCGCTCGCCCGCGAGCACGGCGTCGTGCTCCACCAGCACGAAGGCTACGAGCCCGCCTCCTATCAGTCGGAGGCGGCGCGACTCGGGCATTCCCGCATCGTGCACCTGGACTCGCTCGGGGTGCTCCACGCCGGCTCCACCCTGGTCCACATGAACACCATCACCGAAATGGACATGGACATCGTTTCCGAGCGCGGGTGCTCGGTGGTGTGGTGTCCGGGCCCCCATCTCTCGATGGGACTCGCCGGCAAGGTCAAGTGCCGGATGCCGGAGCTCCTGCGCCGCGGCGTCAACGTCACCCTCGGCAGCGACAGCGCGCGCAGCAGCGCATTCGGCGACGAGGCGCTGCTCGCCCAACTGGTCGCCGCGAACGCGGAAGAGCCGCTCACGGCGGAGACGATCCTGGAGATGCTCACCATCAATGCGGCCCGCGCGGCCGGCCTCGGCGCGATCACCGGCAGTCTCGAAGTCGGCAAGCGCGCGGATCTGGTGATCACCGACCCGGACGCATCGGAGGCGTTCCCGGGGGCGAACCCCGTACACCAGGCGGTGCTCACCTGCCGTGGCCGTGCCCGCACCGTGCTCGTAAACGGCGAGGTGGTAATCGACGAGGGGCGCAGCACCCGTCTGGACGAGCGTGAAGCCTACGCTACTGCGCGCGCCAGCGTCCGCGAACGCATCCGGCGTTTGAACCTCAGCGAAGCCATGCGGTGGCCGATGGTCGGGGGCTGACGGGCAGGGTAGTGAAGCTCACATTCCGGCAATCACATCAGGATAGCCCCAAATGCCAAGACGCGAACGGCAACCCGTCCTCGGGAGGAAGATCCCGGATCGGGCGCCAGACGGCTGACGGCTTCCGAGGCTTGGGAGCATCCATCAAGCTCGGTCGCCTCCGCCTGGGATCGGAGCGGGTGCGTACCGCCGCATGTAGTCCGTGAGGCTGGGGATCCCCGCCTCCCAGGTCGGCTCGGTCTCGGGTCGCCAGACGTACCCCAAGTGAACCAACGCGATTCTCGCCGCGGCGACTCGCTCCGGATGGTCGGTTTCGCCAAGCCCCCGGACGATCGCGGTGTCGAGATCCGCGTCGCTCAGCCGGCTTCGATCCCGAAAGACCTCCGCCACCGTCCGTGCCACCGGCAACAGGTTCCGCTCCATCAATTCGTCGTAGCGTTCGAGGTAGTATCCGTCCCTCCTGCGATTGAAGATGGCTCTGGCGCCATCCACGTCCTCCAGCGCCGCCTGCCGCCGCGCACGTGGCGTTGACCGTATGCGGCTCCATATTGCCTCACCCCAGAGCTGCACGAAGTAGGGGTAGCCCTGACTCTCACCGACCATGCACGCCGTCGCGTCCTCGTCGACGGGGATGCCCTCGCGTTCCAGCGGCACCCGGAGCGCAGCGGCGCTCGCCCCAGGCTCCAGACGACCGATCGGGAGACGCTCCGCCCGGCTCCAGAACGTCGCATCGAACGAGCCGAGGCGGGACCGCAGCTCCGGTGTACCCGCCAGCACGAGCAGGAATGGCAGTTCCCGTCCCACCTGCTGGCTCGCGTTCAGCAACGCGCTTCCGACCTCCGGTGCCAAGGTGTGCGCCTCGTCGAGCAGCAGCACCAGCGGCTTCTTCGCAGAGCGTGCGGCGAGCGCTTCGTCCAGCGGTGGTGGACGGTCCTCGCCTGGCCGCCATGTGATTCCGTAGATCGAGATCTCGCCGGGAGCGAGACGCTGCCACCACGAGGAGGGCAGCAGGCGTTCGACCAGCTTCGTTTCCGTGCGAATCGCAGCGGGCACGAGGCGAATCGTGTCCACTGCGGGAGATGCGGTGACCTCTTTCTGGAACCAAGTGAGCAGTGCGGTCTTGCCGTTGCCACGCGGACCGTGGAAGACGATCTCGCGGGGCGGCGGCCGGCCGTTGCGGAGCCGACTCAGGAACGCTCCGCAGATCTCCTGCTCCGATTCCCGTCCAGCGAGGTAGGGTGGCAAGCCCCCGTCACCGGCCTGAAACGGTCCCAGGGAGTCCTTCGTGATCATTCCGGCAGGATGAAGGCTCGTTGCACGACCGTCAAACGAGCTCGCCGATTCCCGACGGCCTCGGACAGGACTGTGGCGACAACTTCCGCAAACCGCCCCGAGCCCTGCGGCAGCAGCGCCTCGTCGCCGTCGTCGTCGACCTTCCACGAACCACCCGGCGGCGCACGCCGGCGTGCTGCCGTCGTCGCCCGACGCCAGCCGATGCTCCCACAACCGGTGTATCGCCTGCCGCCTTCCTCCGTGTGGGATGCCGGTATCCGTCCGCGGCGATCGCCTTGCAACGACTCGACCAGCCCCCGGCACTTCGGGCTGAGCGGTAGAATCCGTACCCGCGAGCGCGGGGCGACGCCGAGAGACCGGCGGCGCTCCACGAGCCGGGCCGGGCGATGCCGGCGCCGCGTTGACGTACACGACCGAATCTGACGCATCCGTGCCGTAGGCTCTCTGCAACGTGAGCGTGGAGAGCGTACTCCTCCAAACTGGAGCCCGGCCCTTCCATAGCTCTCCATGACGTTCACCGGGAGAGAGAAATGCTGACCGCCCACGAAAAACGCCTCGTCACCTTCTACCTCGCCAACGCCGCCTCGCGCCTCCACCACCAGGACCGGGAGGCGTCGGAGCTCGCGGGCTGGATAGTCGACCGGGACAACCGCATGGCCTTCGGAACCGGGAGCCGGCGACCCCTCCTGCACGACCCGGACCCGGACCCCGAGGAAGGGATGTCCAAGGGGAAACTGCTCCGCCTCGAGGCGGCCCTCCGCGAGGAGTACACGAAAGCGCGGCGGGCGCGCCACGACCGGACCGCGCGGCGGCTGCAGGCGCTCGGCGAGACGGTGGGCCTCAGCCGCACCGACCTCGACATCCTGGAGCTCCTGCTTCGCTACCGCACCCAGCCGATCATCGAGTCGATGGTCGACGACATCTTCGGCCGCGCCGCCCGGACCATCACTCCCTTCAACCTCCGGGGGCTGGCGTTGCCGGCCCTCCTCGGCATGTCGGCCCATGCCGTCTACGGTCGTCTGCGGGACGATGCGCCGCTGGTACGCTCGGGGCTCGTCTGCGTGGACAGCGATGGCGACCTGAACGCGGTCGGTAGGCTGAACCGGCTCGTCACCGCACCGGGCGGCGCACGCCTCGAGGTGAACCGCCTGCTGTTCCGGGCCGCGTCCCCGAGCGAACTCGGGTGGTCGGACTTCGACCACGTCGCCCGCGACCGAGACCATGTCGTCGAAGTGCTGAGAGGCGCTCTCGAGGCGGGTGCGGCAGGCGTGAACATGCTCCTCTACGGGCCACCGGGCACCGGCAAGACCGAACTGTGCAAAGTGCTGGCCGAGCACCTTGGCACGACCCTCTACAGCGTCGGCGAATCGGACGAGGAGGGCGGTGAGCCGTTGCGCGGCGAGCGGCTCCAGGAGCTTCGCCTCGCGCAGCGCCTGCTCGGCGGCGACCGCCGCTCGCTGTTGCTCTTCGACGAGATGGACGATCTGCTCTCCGGCGCCTGGCCGGACTTCGAGCCATTCGGCCTGTCGTTCGCGCCGCGTTCCCGGAACGGCGGCTCGAAGGTGTTCATGCACCGGCTGCTGGAGCAGGCCCCGGTTCCGACTCTGTGGACGATGAACGATGTCCGGCACCTGAGTCCCGCGATTCTGCGCCGGATGATGTTCGCCCTCGAGCTGCGCCGTCCGACGACGCGAGTCAGAGAGCGGATCTGGATGCGGCAGCTCGAGCGCCACGGCATCGAGGCGCGAGCGTGCGACGCCCACGCGCTCGCCACGGAGTTCGAGGCCACCCCCGGCGTGGCGGCGGGTGCGACTGCCGCTGCGGCGCTGAGCGGTGGCGGGGTCGCCTCGGTACGCCACGGCGTGCGCAGCCTCTCGCGCGTGCTCGGGGGCGAGAAACCGCCCCAGAATCCGCCGGCGCGATTCGACCTCGCCCTGGTCCGCGGCGACTCCGATCCCGTCGCGCTCGTGGACCGGCTCGTGCGCAGCGGCGAAGGGCGCTTCTCCCTGTGCCTGCAAGGGCCACCGGGGACGGGCAAGAGCGCCTTCGTTCGCTACCTCGCCGAACGCCTCGGGCTGGAGGTGATGCAGAAGCGCACGTCCGATCTCCTTTCAATGTGGGTAGGGGAGACCGAGCGCCGCATCGCCGATGCCTTTGCCGAGGCGCGCGACACCGGCTCCTTCCTCGTCTTCGACGAAGCCGACTCGCTGCTCGCCGACCGGCGCCTTGCCGAGCGGTCCTGGGAGGTTAGTCAGGTGAACGAGATGCTGACCTGGATGGAGAGCCACCCGCTGCCCTTCGCCTGCACCACCAACTTCGCCCGGCATCTCGACCCGGCGACGCTGCGGCGCTTCGTCTTCAAGCTCACGCTCGACTACCTTGCGCCCGCGCAGGTCGCGGCGGCCTTCCGCGGCTACTTCGGCCTCGCCCCTCCGGCGGGGCTCGCGGACCTCGCCGTCCTCACCCCGGGCGATTTCGCGGTGGTGCACCGCAAGGCCGAGATCCTGGGCCGCCTGCAGGAGCCGGAAGCGCTCGCCGCCATGCTGCGCGCGGAGTGCGACGCCAAGCCGGACCGGTCGCGGGCGATCGGCTTTCGCCCGTGAGTTTCCCTGCGTCGCGCAATGTCCAGTCAAGGATCCATACTCCGGGAGCGCCCGGCACGGCAACCGGGCGCCGGATCCAGGAAATCCCCGGAGGCCAGCTCGGTGCGGTATCAACGCCTGCAGGACATCGTGCGCCTGGCGGCGCGATTCCAGGGGACGCTCGGAGGACTGATCCTCGGCGAAATCGAGGCCGACTTCGCGATCAGCCGCCGGACAGCCGAACGCCTGCGAGACGCCGTCGATGCCGTGTTCGGACCGCTGGAGCTCGTGGACAACGCCGACACGAAGCGCCACTGGCGGCTGCGCTCTGACGCGGGCCGCGGAGGGCTTGGGCGTCACACGGCGGCGCTCTCCGAGCTCGTGAACGAACGCACGGGAGTTTCGGTCGATATGGCGATTCGGCTCTCGAATGCGTTCGGCTCGACCCCCGAGACCTGGCTCGGGATGCAGATGGCCTACGATCTCTGGCAGGCCCGCGAGCGCGCCCGGCAGATTGAAGTGGAACGCTTCGCAGCAGCATGAACGAAGAACTTCCCGTGTGAGAACCACGGGTCTCTTCGCCCACGCTCCCGGAGCGGTGGCACGTCACCATGCCCCATAGACTACCCGCGGGGACTCGAGAATCGCCTTTCGACGGATCTGGTTTCGGCGGCTTTCCATGGCGACTCGAGCTACCAATCGATATCTCCCGCCCGTCCTGCATGCCGCCACGCGGATGTTTCAGCGCTCGACGCTTCCCGGCCGGGACTGGCATCATCCCTTTCGCGACCGTGTGGCCACCCGACCGAGGAGAAGGCGATGCAGCTCATTGGGGTCGACGTCGGCGGCACCTTCACCGACCTCGTGTTCGCGGATACCGAGTCCGGGCGCACCGAGATCCACAAGGTGGCGACCACACCGGAGGATCCTTCCCGCGGTATCCGTGACGGGGTGAGAGCCCTGTGCGAGCGCTTCTCCATCCCCGCCGGTGGGGTCGAGCATCTCTTCCACGGCACCACCATCGCGACCAACGCGGTGCTCCAGCATGACGGCGCCCGCACCGGCATGGTGACCACCCGGAAGTACCGCGACATCCTCCACATCGGGCGCCACCAGCGACCCCAACACTACTCCATCCGCCAGGAGATCCCCTGGCAGGACCGCCCCCTGGTTCGGCGCCGTCATCGGATCGGGGTGACCGAACGCTTGGTCCCGCCGCGGGGCGAGGTGCTGGTCGCGCTGGACGAGGACGAGGTGCGGACTGCCGCCCGCACGCTGCGGGATGCCGGGGTGGAAGCGGTGGCGGTGTGCTTCCTGTTCTCCTACCTCAATCCGGCGCACGAAGAGCGTGCGCGAGACATCCTGCAGGAGGAGCTGCCCGACTGCTTCATTACCTGCTCATCGGCGGTCTCGCCCCAGTTCCGGGAGTTCGAGCGTTTCACCACTGCGGCCATGAATGCCTTCGTCGGCCCCAAGGTGCGGCGCTACGTCGAACGGCTGGCGAGCGAGATTGCGGCCGAGGGCTTGCGCGCGGACCTCCACATCATGAGCTCGAACGGAGGGGTAGCGACCGCGAAGATGGTGGCGGAACGTCCGGTGATGACCCTGCTCTCGGGTCCCGCGGCGGGAGTCCTCGGCGGCGCCTGGACCGGCGACATCGCACAGCGGGACCGCCTGATCACCTTCGACATGGGCGGCACCTCGGCCGACATCGGTATCGTCACGGACGGGCGATTCACCGAGGCCAGCGCCCGCGACACGTGGATCGCCGGCTATCCGCTGCTCGCCTCGATGATCGACATCCACACCATCGGGGCGGGCGGGGGATCCATTGCCCACGTGGACCCCGGGGGCGGCTTTCGGGTCGGCCCGCGCAGCGCGGGTGCGGAACCGGGCCCCGCCGCCTACGGGCGCGGTGGCTGCGAGCCGACGGTGACC
>CAYQVB010000066.1:0-9185 GCA_964420925.1 uncultured Ectothiorhodospiraceae bacterium
ACCTCGGAGAGCTCGGCGAGCTCGAGGTCGAGCGCGCCCATCACTTTCGCGCACTCCGCGGGCGCGAGATCGACGGTCGCTGGCTCGGAATGAAATTCCATAACATTAGAAGGTTACAAGATGTTTCTCAGGTAAAATATCAGAATGAATGACGTTCTCGTTCGGGAATGACGACGAGCGGGACCCCTCGTGGCCGGGCGCACGTCCGGTGTACGGGAGTTCATGCAAACAAGAGGTCATGGGAGGTTTCGTACGAGCGCCAATCCCGGCTGTCGGCCCCGAGCCGCGATCGTGCACTCCGGGTATCGCACCGGCATCGGCGGCGTTGGCGTGCCGTGACGTCTCGAGCCTCAAGGACCGAGGAATGCGAGAGCGGCGAGACCGGGGGCGAGCGCCCACAGCGCGACGGCGACCATCAGCGTGACACCGGGGCGAAGCAGGCGGCTGCGCAGGAAGTAGCCGAGATGGGCGGCGTCGAAATCGCTCCAGGTCTCGAGCACGTTGCAGATCGCCTGCACCAGCGCGAACGCGGCGAAGGCCACCGCCACCGTGCGAAAGGCGACCAGGGCCAGTACGTCGGCGTTCATCGCAGGCCCGCCGGACTCGAAGACCCTTCCGGTGCTACTCCAGGGCGATTCGATCCTCGATGTCGAGGCTCACGTCGAGCGCGGGAATGGAGAGATGAACCGTGGCGTCGAGCTTCTCGGTGCCCTCGAGGGCGCCGCTCTCGATGCCTTCGCGCACCGCGCGCTCGATCTCCCGCTGCGATGAAATGCCCACTTTCTTCAGGAACTTGCGAACCTGCAGATTGAAGGTGTCTTCGTTCATGGATTGGCGCCCTCTAGTGTCCGTCCTTGGATAACCATGTACCCGACTCGAGTCTATCAGCACACAGAAGGTTCAAATAATTCAATATTTTATATTACATATCTCACATTGCACCTGAATAGCGTGTTCGTGCGACAGGATACTAGTGGAGGCCGTGCAGACGTTCCCGTGCCCACCGCTCGCCGGGTCGAAGCGAAGCGCGTTCGGCGAGCAGGCTGTGGGCGAGGTCGCGCCGTCCGTCTCGGATGGCGGCGTCGATGAGAATCTGGTGGAAAACATCCTGCTGGGCGTGGCTTCCTCCCAGGGGAGCGAGCGATCGTCGGATCGGGAAGAGCAGGTCGGCGCACTTCCCGTACTCGCCCTTCGCATGGGCGAGCAGGGCCTCGGCGACGGGAAGGCCGAGCGAGGCGGTGACCGGCGCGGCGTCGGGGGCTTCCTCCCTCGAAAAGGCATCGAGGGATGCGAGGTAGCGCGCGGCCGCATCGTGGCGTCCGGCCCCGGTCAGGGACATCATGAAGTGCAGGTCCGTGAAGGCGAGCACATGGTCGCCGGTGCGCGCCTCGGCGAGCTCCGCGAGCTCCTCCCAGCGCCCCCCGACATCCACACCGAGCAGGACGAGGCGCATGAGGAGCGAGGCCGCGTTCTGCACGTCGAGGTAGAAGCCGGCCTCGTCGATGCGCACTTCGTGCTCGTAGATCTCGAGCACCCGCTCATCGTCTCCCTCCTCCAGGGCGAAGAGGGCGGCGTGCCACCAGACGTGGTCCTTGAAGGGGTTGCGATCCGCCCAGGCATCGAAGGGCCGATCCAGCCACTCGCGCCCTTCCTCGTAGCGGCCCTGCATCTCCATCACGTGCGCCACCGCGTGCAGCGCCCACAGGTCGTCCGGATTCAGGGTCTGGGCGCGGCGCCCGAACTCCTCGGCCCGGGGATAGTCTCCGCACTCCTCGAGCCCGAATGCGAACATGCCGAGCACCGCCCCGTATCCGGGGGTGCTTTCCGCGATGCGCCCGAGCACTGCCGCGGGGGCGTTTCGCAACGCTTCCCGGCGTCCCAGCCAGAAGCTCATCCCGTGGTGCAGGCGGAGCGCGAGCAGGTCCTGTGGAGTTTCGACCAGAATGCTCTCCCAGATCCGGCAGGCATCCCCGATTCGCCCTTCCCGCCAGTGTCCGAGGGCCGCAATGTGCGCGCGTTCCCGCGGGTTTGCGCGGCCGCGGAGCGCCTCGAGTCCAACCAGTATGGGATCGACCTTGGGATAGATGTGCCGGGAGCCGAACTGCATGAGGAGGTACGCGCGGAAGCAGAGGCCCATGATGAAGTCGGCGTCGACAGCGAGAGCCGCCTTGAGGTGATCCTGGGTCGCCAGCCGGAATTCGAAGAAGGTGGCCAGTGCATCGTCGTAGGCCGCGACCGCACGCGGATCCTGCGCGGTGCATTCGAGACCCTGGGCGTCGTGAGACATGCGCTCGGTTGTTCCTCAGGCGGCGTGGGCGCGCCGCTCGCCCGCATCCGGCAGATGGGCGCCGCGAGTCTGGGGCAGCTTTCGTCCGAGGATCGCGCTCGCCACCACGGTGCGCAGAATCTGCGCGGTGCCTCCGCCGATCGTGAACATGCGGGCATCACGCATCATCCGTTCGAGAGGGAGGGCGCGGCCGTAGCCTTCCGCTCCGAACATCTGTAGGGCGTCGCTCGTCACTTTCTGCGCCGTTTCGGAAGCGAAGATCTTCGCCTGCGCCGCCGCCAGCCGATCGGGGAAGCCGTCACCGGCGCTCGCCGCGGCGTCATGGATCAGGAGGCGAGCGGCGCGGAGCGACGTCGACATGTCGGCGAGCATCCATTGCAGTCCCTGGAACTCGTAGAGGGGCCGTCCGAACTGCTCGCGTTCCTTGACCCGATCGAGCGCGAGCTCGTAGGCGCCCTGGGCGAGTCCCAGCGCGACGGTGGCGGCGCCGACGCGCTGGCTGTTGTAGGCATCCATGAGGCGGGCGAATCCCCGGCGCAGGCCCTCGGGCGGCAGCAGCATCATGTCGGCCGGTACTTCGAGGTCTTCCAGCAGGATCTCGGTCTCCGGGATGCCGCGCAGCCCCATCGCAAGGGAACGCCGCCCGACCACGAGCCCGGCGCTCTCGCCGCGCACCGCGAGGAAGGCCCCGATGCCCTGCTCGCGTCCCCCCTCGTCGAAGGTCCGTGCGAAGATGACGTGCAGCTTCGACACCCCACCCCCGGTGATCCAGTGCTTCCTGCCGTTCAGCACGTAGGTGTCGCCCTTCCGGTCGGCACGGGTGCGCATCTCGTTGGCGGCGCTCCCCGCCTCGGGCTCGGTGATGCAGATGGCAGGCTTGTCGCCGCCCAGCACCAGCCCCGCCGCGAGGCGCTTCTGCTTCTCGGTGCCGTAGTGCATGACGGCGGAGATCCCGCCCATGTTGACTTCGACCACGATGCGCGCGGTGACCCCGCAGACCTTGGCCATCTCCTCGATGACCAGAACGGCATCCAGAAAGGAGAGCCCCCGGCCACCGTAAGCCTCGGGAATCGTCATTCCCATGAATCCGGCCGCCCGCAAGTCTTCGACGTTGTCCAGGGGATACTGTTCGGACTCGTCCACCCGTGCCGCGCGGCCGGCGATGCGCGCCCGCGCGAGCTCCGCCGCACGGTCGCGCAGGACCTGCTGGTCCCGACTCAGCTCGAACATGATCTCGAAGTCACCAAGGAAGGGTTTGCTATCTTAACTTGCATCGAGAGTTCGTCTCCCGCCTCAATCGTGGCGAGCCGTGTCCCGAGTCGGCGGGTCTGGGCTGTATCTCGAGGCTCTCCCGTGATTTGCACCAGGAGTCTTTGGCAGGCGGCCGAAACACACGGTCTCCCGAGCGCCGGCTCCGATTCCGGGATGTCCTTTCGGCATCCGGCCCGAGGCCGCATACCGCCCGCCTCGTGAGCACGGTTTCAGGAAGTCACGGGTGAAATGTGAATCGGGCGAACGGCGAACCGGGCGAGCTCAAAGCCGCGCGCTCGGACGCGCACTCACCGTCTCGTGCCAGCGGCGCGCATTGACCGCGTGTTCGGGGAGGCTCTTCTTCACCCATCCCGCGAAGTCGACGGCGACCAGCGCGGTGATGTCGGCGACCGAATAGCGTTCACTGGCGACGAAGGGACGATCCGCCAGGATGGTGTCGAGTTCCTCGAAGAAGAGATCGATGCGCCGCAGGCCGCGTTCGGCGAGCTCCGGGATCTGCTCGAAGCCGTCCGCTCCGGTGAGCGCCCGACCCCGGAACCCCTTTGCACGGTTGCGCAGCACTTCGGCGACCGCCATCAGGCCCTGCATTTCCATCCGCCACTGCGCCTCGGCGATGCGCGCCTTTTCGGTCGGGGTCTCGCCGAGCAGCGCGGGATTCGGGTGGAGGGCCTCCAGGTAGGCGCAGATCCCGGCGGTGTTGGTGAGGCGGCTGCCGTCGTCGAGCTCCAGCACCGGCACCGTGCGGTGCGGGTTGATCGTCGCGAAGGCGTCGCCATGCTGTTCGCCGGAGCGCAGGTCGACTTCCACCACCGGGATGTCCAGGCCTTTCTCGGCGATGAAGATGCGCACTCGGCGAGGGCTGGGCGCGGGAGCGCAGTCGTAGAACTTCACGTCCGGGCTCCGCTCGCGGCGAGGGCCTCGTCCGAGGCGCGGGATTTCACCTCCTTGCCCCGGGAAGGGGCACGGCGTGGGGCGAGCCCGGGAGTCTCTTCGAGCGCGTCCAGGCAGGCGGCGACCACTGCGTCGATGTCCTGGCTCGAATGGGCAGCGGAGGTGAGCGCCAGGTGATCGCCGGGGATCAGCACGCCGTTCAGCATGACGCGCGTATAGAACTCCTGCTCCGCGGCCGCGAAGCGCCGGTCGATGTCGCGCGAAGTCAGGATCGGCCCCGACTGGAAGCGCAGGTGGATCATGGAATGGGCGCTGATCACCTGCGCCGGGTAGCCGTGCGCCTCGCAGTACCCGCCTATCTCGTCGCGCAGGCGGCGCCCGTGCTCGCGCAGGTTCGCGTAAATCTCCGGGTTGGCCTTCAGGTGGCCAAGGGTGGCGGCGCCCGCGCTCATCGTGACCGGGTTGCCACCGAAGGTGCCGCCGGCGAAGACCCGTCCTCCCGTCTCCGCCTGCCGGTGCCAGTCGAAGCGCGACAGCACTTCGGCGCGTCCCGCCACCGCCCCGACCGGCATGCCGCCTCCGAGCGTCTTGCCGTAGGCGGCGAGATCGGGTTCGAGGTCCAACTCTTCCTGCGCGCCCCCGTACGCGAGCCGGAACCCGGTGATGACTTCGTCGAAGAGGACGAGCACGCCCGCGTCTCGGCACACCCCGATGAGCTCGGCGAGAAAGTCGCGGCATTCCAGGGTGGGGTTGGAGCCCTGCACCGGCTCGACCATCACCAGCGCCAGCTCGCTTGCATGCTCGCGGATGAGGTCGAAAGCCGCCTCGTGGCGGTAGGGCAGCATGAGGAGGCGATCGATGTACTCCTGCGGAACGCCGGCTCCCTTGGCGATCGCACGCGGTCGGTTCCGGGCGCTGTCGTCGTCGGTCTTGACGAGCACCCCGTCGTGCGCGCCGTGGTAGGCCCCCTCGAAGAGCGCGATCCGCATCCGCCCGCTGTGGGCGCGAGCGGCGCGAATGGCGTACATGGTCGCTTCGGTGCCCGAGTTGCAGAACACCACCGCGTCCGCGCAGCGGCTCGCGTCGACGACCAGACGAGCAAGCGGCTCCTGGTGCGGGGTGTGGATGCCGAACTGCACGCCGCGCGTCGCCGCTTCGCGCACCGCCTCCACCACCACCGGGGGCGCGTGGCCCAGTACGTGGCAGCCGAAGCCCATGCTGAGGTCGATGTACTCGTTGCCGTCGACGTCGACGACGCGCGCGCCTTCACCCTCCACGATGTAGACGGGGTGGGGCATGTCGACCGTGCCCACCACCGCCATGGGTATGAGCGTCTTCTCGCGATTGTAGTACTCACGGGAGCGCCGGGTGCGGCGTTCGAACTCGCGCCAGGGGTCGGCCATGGCGTAGGCTCCGATTCGGGACCTCGGGATGATGCCCTATCCCGGTACGGCTTGCATGGGCGGGTACTCGGAACCGAATGCTGGCGAGCGCGAGTCGTGAGATGGGGCCGTCGCCGAGGGCGGCCTCCAGACGTGGGGCGGAGGGCCGTCGGTGGTGACAACATCGACGGCGTGGCTCATGCCGCCGACGAAGCGCGCACGCAGGCTCTCCGCGGCGACTTCGCTCACCGCCCCTTCCCTTCTCCCGCGCCGAGTGCATTGCCCTCTTCGTCCGGGCTCCGCGAGAACCATTGCTCCACGGCGGAGTCTCCGGCGCGGGCTTCGACACCGCGCATGACCGCGTCGGAGAGGCCGGCCGATTTCTTCACGAAGGACAGCGGTCCGTCCCAGTCGAAGTTGCGATAGACCGCGGCGAGGTGGGCGAAGGGGGGGGACTGGGCGAAGAGCTGGAAAGTGAGCCGGTGTCCCGCGTAGTCGGAGTTCAGGAGATCGCGGGCGAAGGCGAGCAGCTTGCGGCGGTCCTCCGCCACCCAGTCCTCGTTGATGGTGTAGTACTTCTCCATCCAGGGCCGGGTTTCCGGCGCCTCGAAGGACGCGACGTTCGGAGTCACGCAGATCTGCCCGCCGCACAGTTCCCGCGCGAGGTGCATCATCGCCGGCAGGTTGCTCATGGCATGCACGCGGCCGGTGTAGAGCAGGGACTGGTTCGGCATGAGCAGCCCGCCCGGCGAGGGTTCGGCGAGCGCGATGGCCGCGCTGAGGTGGGCATTGATGCCTTCGCGCCAGACCGCCAGCGTCGAGAGCTTCTCCTGCACCGCCGGCTGCTTCTCGAGTCCGGTCTGGCGAGCGTTGAAGAGCGCGGCGCCGATCATCATGTCCGCCGTCTTCAGGGTGCGCTGCACGAACGCGAAGGCGGCATAGCGGTGGAGGGTGGCGCGGATGAAGGCGGCCGCCCGGGTATGCCGGTAGAAGAGCACGTTCTCCCAGGGCACGAGCACGTCGTCGAAGATGACGAGCGCGTCGATCTCGTCGAATCGGTTCGCGAGGGGGTAGTCGCGGTGGTCGGCACGCGGACATGCGCCGCGGGCGCCGGCGAAGCCGGATCGGCAGATGAACTTGAGCCCGGGCGAACCCAGGTCGCAGATGAAGCCGACGGCATAGTCGGAGAGCGCCTGGTTGCCCCAGTTCGCGATGGTGGGTTTGGTGAAGGCCTGGTTGGCGTAGACGGCGGCGGTCTCGAACTTCGCGCCGCGCACCACGATGCCGGCATCGGTCTCCCCGACGGCGTGCAGGAGCATGTCCGGGTCCTGCTCCTGGGGCGGCTTGGAACGGTCGCCCTTGGGGTCGGTGTTCGCGGAGACGTGGAAGGGATCGCGCCGGATCACCAGGTCGATGTGCTTCTCGACGTTCTCGGCGAAACGGGAATCGATCTCCGCGAGCACGTCACGCCCGTCGAAGAGCGACCACATCTCGCCGACCGTCTCGTCGCCCACCCGGGTGACGACTCCCCCGATCTCCTCGCAGACGGCGTCGGTGGCCCGGCGCTTCGCCCACCAGTCGTCCTGGGTGAAGGGCAGGGCGTTGCCGATGGCGTTGATCTCGCCATCCTGCTCCACCGTCATGATGTCCTTCGTAGCCGCTTCGTGCTGCATGTCGTAGATGCGCGCGCGGATGTCCACCAGGGGCTTGAACATCGGGTGCACGGTGACGTCCTCGACCCGCACTCCGTCCATGTAGACTTCTCGCCCGTCCCGGAGCGATTCCCGGTACTGGTCTCCTGTCCTGATCATTGCTGGGTACTCCTCTGGTGTCCGGGCAGGTCGGGGGTTCGCGCACACCGTCGTCCGGGGGCCGCGGCATTGGCGCTCTGCCACGCCCAAAAGGATACGCAGGTCAAAGATCCGGATGAAGGAGCGTACGACGCACCTGGTTCGGGAGTTCCGAATCAGTCGCCGTGAAGCACGCGCGGGCGCCTCGAATCCGGACTGGATTGGTGGGCAGTGCTCCGGCGGGCGGAATCAGTATCCCTCTTCGAGGAGGGGGAAGGCGCTGAGCGCGTGGGCGGGCACGACCGGCGCCGCAGGGTGGAGAAAGGATTCGTCGAGCTGGTCGAGGCGCTCCACGCCCAGCAATCCGAGGCAAATGCGGAGCTCCGTCTCCAGAAGCTCGAGCATTCGCACCACCCCGGCACGGCCCGCCGCGCCGATGGCGAAGGCGAGGAGCCGTCCGAGCCCCACGCAGCCGGCCCCGCGCGCGACCGCCTTGACGATGTCGCTGCCGCGCAGGAACCCTCCGTCGATGATGATCTCCGCGCGTCCCGCCACCGCGTCCACGACCTCCGGCAGCACGTCGATGGCGGCGCGGCCGTGATCGAGCTGGCGTCCCCCGTGGTTGGATACGTACACGGCGTCGACGCCCACTTCGCAGGCGATGCCGGCATCTTCCGCCGTGGCGATGCCCTTCAGGATCAGGGGCAAGGCGCACTCGCCGCGGATCCGCTCGATGTCGCGCCAGCTCAGCCGGGCGAGGTGGACCTCGTCTTCCTCCCTTCTCCCCCTGCGAGCGGTGGTCACGTGACGTTTGGCGACATCGCGCTCGCGGCGGCTGTAGAGGGCAAGGTCCACCGTGATGCCCAGGGCGTGGTATCCGGCTTCGGTCGCCCGTTGGACGTGATCGGAAACCCAGGTCTCATCCCCCCGGACGTAGAGCTGGAAGATCTTCGGGCCGGGTCCCGAGCTCGCCGTGGCTTCCAATCCGGGTGCGCTCGCCGAGCTCTGCATGTGAAACACCCCGAACTCCCCCGCGGCGCGCGCCGCGGCTGCCCCACCCTCCGGATCGAGGTCCTGCAGTGAGCCGATCGGGGCGAGGAGCACCGGGAGGCGAAGGTCGACGCCGAGCAACGTGGCGGAGCAGTCGATATCGGACACGTCGCGCAGGACGCGGGGGCGTAGCGCGATCGAATCGAGCCCCTGTCGGTTTCGCCGCAGAGTGGTCTCGGTGTCCGCGCCACCGATGACGTAGTCCCAGACCGCTTTCGGGAGTCTCGCCTTCGCCTGCTTTGCGAGCTCCTGCAGGAGCGCGATGTCGTCCGTCCGGGCATTCATGGCCTGATGGACCTTCCTTGGCGATGAGCGGTTCTGCGCTTCATGGGTCGGACTCCGAGCCGTGGGCGCCGGATGGGCGCGCCAAGTCTAGCCCGCCTATGTCACCGATTTCCTGCTGCGGACGCCGATCCGCTCACGCTAGCGGGGCGTACTCCCTCGAGCCGCTTCGACATAGTGTCGGCTATGCCTTCAGCGTCTCTCGGTCCGTTCACCCCGCTATCGCGGCGC
>CAYQVB010000067.1:0-31302 GCA_964420925.1 uncultured Ectothiorhodospiraceae bacterium
GAGGCCATGCGCTCGTCCTCTTCCGCCTGCGCGGCCATGCGCTCCGATGCGGGCAGCTCGCGCACGAAGAGCAGGCCGATGTTGCAGAGCACGACCACCACCCCGAGCACGAGAAAGGCGGCCTGCCAGTAGTCCTCCACCCCGGCGTTCTGGAAAGCCTGCGCCGTCTCGAGCGCGACCACGCCGCCAAGCTTGTACCCCGTCCACCAGCCCACCACCGCGGTCGCCGCGCCCGCGGCCATCGCCTCCCCTTCCGCCTTGCCGATCTGCTCGATGCGCAGGGCGTCGATGGTGATGTCCTGAGTGGCCGAAGCGATCGCGATGACCAGACCGATCGCGACCACGCCCGCCAGATTCGCGGTCGGTTCGACCGTGCTCCAGAGCACCAGCGAGATCAGAATCACGACCTGGAGCGAGACGATCCAGGCGCGGCGGTGCCCAAGGCGTTCCGAGAGCCAGGGCACGCGGATCCGGTCGATCAACGGCGCCCAGAGGAAGTTGAAGGCGTAGACCCCGAAGATGAGGCCGGCCCAGCCGATGGTGCTGCGGCTCAATCCGTCTTCCTTGAGCCAGAGGCTCAGGCTGCTGCCGATCAGCACCCAGGGAAAGCCGCTGATGATTCCCAGCAGGAGAATCCGGGCCATGCGCCGCTCGAAGTAGACGCTGAGTGACTGCGCGATGCTCTGCACCTTGTACTCCTCCCCTGCCGCGCTCGCCGCGGCTCAGATCCATCCCCGGGCCCTGAGGGCGGGCGCAAAGGAACGGCTGACGGGAACCCGGGCGCCGTTCACGAGGCGCAGGCGGATTCTGCCCTCGCGGCGCTCCACTCCTTCGACTGCGGCCTGGGCCACCCAGTGCGACCGGTGCACCTGCATCCCTTCGGCTCCCTCAACCTCGCGGAGTGCGTCGCGGAAGCGCAGCAGCACCATCTCCATGCCCTTGTCGGTATGCACTTCGATGTAGTGGTCCTGCATGCGCAGGTGTTGAAGCTCGCCCCGCTTGGGTGCCGGCAGGCGTGCGAGCAGGGCTGCCGCCGGCTGCAAAGCACTCGATTTTCCTGAGAAGCGGTCCGTGTCGATCACGCCCGAAGCTTCGCTCCCGGATTTCGCCCTCTCCCGACCTCGACCGATGGAGGACGACGCCAATGCGGCCTTGCGCAGTCTGTGCGATCTCTCGATGAGGTAGAAGACGAGAGCGCCGATCATGAGCTGGAGCACGGCGACCTGGGTGTAGAGCGTGAAGACCTCGGCGAATCCCGAGGGCCGATAGCCCATGTACGCGGCCACGACCCCCCACACCGCCGCGGCGCCCGGAATCGCGGAGACGAGGCTCGCAAGAACCACTCCGGCCCACGGGGGCCACTCTCGTGCGAAGAATGCGTGCATCGTGACCGCAAACACGATGTAGGCGCAGATCCAGTTGACTCCCACCGCGATCGCCCAGAACGCCAGGCGCTCGAGAACCTTGAGCGCATCCCAGGTCCCGAAGGGACCGAGGTAGGCGAGAAACACTACCGCGACCAGGAATCCGAGGAGATGGAGGACGAATCGCCTTCCCATCCGCCACTGGCGAATCGCGAAGCGCACGCCGCCCACCGCTTGCGAAAAAGCCTTGGATTTCACGAATTTCCGATTGTCGACGCTCTTTCTCGCCTTCGAGAATCGGGGGGGCGAACCGCTTGCTTGCGGCCACCGCCATCAACACCACACTCGGGAGAGAACGCCATGATCAACCGAATTCTCGCCGCCGCCGGCCTTGCCGGTATTCTAGCTGGCCCCGCCATCGCCGCCGACCTCGAGGTCGAGGTGCACGGCATCCGATCCGGGGACGGACGCCTCTTCGTTGCCGTCCATTCGCCGGAGACCAGAGAGACCTTTCCTGCGAGTACCGGTATGGTCGCCGCCCTTCAGCAGAACGCCCACTACGGCACCATTCGCTTCGTGCTGCGCGACCTGCCTCCGGGACGCTACGCGGTGGCCGCCTTCCACGACGAGAACGGCAACGGCGATCTCGACACGAACCTCCTCGGGATTCCCTCCGAAGGCGTTGGCTTCGCGAACGACGCTCCCTCGGATTTCGGGCCGCCCGACTTCGAGTCCGCCGCATTGACCCTCGGTGATGCGCCCGCGGCGGCGGCCATGACCCTCCGCTACCCCATGTCTCCGAGCTACTCGGAACAGGGAGGCTCCTGATGTACGGGGCGCCCTGGAAACGCAGGGGCTTCCTGCGCGCGGCGGGGCTCGCGGGGTTGTCGGCCTTCGCTCACTGGCCATCGGTACGAGCCATGGCGGACGGCAGCGAATGGTCGGCGGACTTCGCTCGCGCGCTGGAGGAGGATCCGATGCTGCTCGGCTGGCGCAGCGTCTCCGCCGACCGCCTGGACTGCGAGGCACGGGTGGAGGGCCGCCTGCCCGCGGAACTCGTGGGAACCCTCTACCGCAACGGACCGGCGGTGCACGAACGCTTCGGGCTCCGCTATCGCCACTGGTTCGAAGGCGACGGCATGGTCCACACCTTCCGCTTCGACGGCCGCCGCGTCTCCCACCGGGGTCGCGTCGTCATGACCCCGAAGCTCGTGCGGGAGGACGAGAGTGGGCGGAGACTCTTTTCCGGAGTCGCAACGCGCATCGAGAACGGGACTCCGGTCCGCCGGCCCGACGACATCAACACCGCCAACATCTCAGTGCTCGACCACCACGGCGAGCTGCTCGCCTTGTGGGAAGGAGGCTCGGCGAGCGTGCTGGACCACGAGACTCTGACGTGGCAGGGATTCAAGGTCTGGGGCGAGCGCCTCGAAGGCGTGCCCTTCACCGCCCATCCCAAGGTGGAGCCCGACGGCACCCTGTGGGCCTTCGGCTACAGCCTCATACCCGCCCCGGCGCTCGTGCTCTATCACATCGGCCCGGACGGCGGGTTGCGCAAGGTGCAGCGGATCGACGCCGGGCCGCTCGGGATGGTGCACGACTTCGTGGTCACCGCCCGGCACCTGGTGATCGTCATCCCGCCGCTCGTGTTCGAGCCAGTGCCGGACCGCGATCTGCTGCTGGACGCTCTCGCCTGGCGGCCCGAGCTGGGCTCGCGGGTGCTGGTGGTCGAGAAGGACGACTTCGACGCCCGGCGCTGGTACCAGTTACCCGCCGGGTTCGGCTTTCACCACGGAAACGGCTGGGAGGACGCGAGCGGAGTCATTCGCTTCGATCACTGCGTGGCCGCAGACGCCACCCTGATGAGCGAGACGATGCGCTTCGTCATGCGCGGAGAGTTCAAAGCGTCGGCACCGGAGCTCTACACCCGCTTCGCGCTCCACCCGGACGGACGCGCGGAGGTGGAGTCCTCGGGCGAGGAAGCGGAGTTTCCACGCATCGACCCCGCTCGGATCGGCCGGCGAAACCGCTACGTCTACACCTTGGGAGCGCCGCCCGACCTCACCAGGGCCTGGCGCCTGCGCCGGGTAGTCAAACGGGACCTGGAGCGCGACGACGCCACCGAGAGCTTCGACTACGGACCGGGGGTGTTGCCGGAGGAGCACGTGTTCGTGCCGCGACCCTTCCCGCGTGGCGAAGACGACGGGTGGCTGCTCGGCCCCTTCCTCGACTACGAGCGGGGAGCGAGCGGACTCGCGGTCTTCGACGCGCGACACATCGCGGATGGCCCCCTGGCCCGCGCCTGGCTTGACTATCCCCTGCCGCTCGCCTTCCACGGCCACTTCAGCCCGGCCTGAGCGGCAGGCGAGCCCGGTGACCGCCTCCTACTCCAGCGCTTCCAGCGACTCGGGCAGGATCTGTCCGCCGTCGACGATGATCGTCTGGCCGGTGATGTAGCCCGCCTCCTTCGAGGCGAGGAAGAGCGCCGCGTTGCCGATGTCGTCCACCACCCCGAGCTTCTTGAGCGGAATGGAGGCGGCCATGGTCGAGAGGTAGTCCTCGCCCAGACCCTCCAGCCCTTCGGTGATGATGTTGCCGGGCAGCACCGCGTTTACGGTGATGCCGTGACGGGCGAGCTCGATGCAGGCGGTGCGCATAAAACCGAGCTGGCCGGACTTCGAGGCGCCGTAGTGCGACCAGCCCGGAAAACCGGTCACCGGTCCGGTGATCGAGGAGGTCAGGACCACCCGCCCCTGGTCCGATTCTTTCAGTCCGGGCAGACAGGCCTTGACGCTCAGGAAGTTGCCCTTGAGGTTGGTGCCCATCACGAGGTCCCACTCGGAGGGGTCCATGTCCTCGATGCCGGTCTGCGGATAGACCCCGGCGTTTGCACACAGGATGTCGAGTCCGCCATGGCGCTCGAGCGCGGCCGCGGCCATCGCCCGGCACTGGTCGAAGTCGCCGACATCGGCGCTGAAGGCGCTCGCCCCGTTGCCGATCTCGGCCGCGCTCGCCTCAGCCTCGGCGAGGTTGCGCGACACCACCAGCACCTTCGCCCCCTGTCGGGCGAACACGCGGGCGATGCCCTTGCCGATGCCTTTGCTGGCACCGGTCACGATGACGGAACGTCCGGATAGGGAGGTGAGCATCACGTGTCTCCTTGGTTGATTGCTAAAGCAGGCCGGTCTGTCGCACGAGAGCCCGGCGTGGTTCGACGCTTTCGAGATCGGTGCGGGCGGCTCTCATGGGCGCGGACTCGGGTGGATGTATCGGATGGTACGCGCTAGCGTCGGGCGAGCCGGCGGCGGCCTCGGCCCACCAGCCACAGCAGCCAGGCGAGCAGGAGGAGCAGCGCCGCGCTCGCCATCGTCAACGCCCCCAGGGTGGGCACCATCGGGGTGTAGCCGGAGACCATCTTGGAGTAGAGCCACTCGGGAACCGTCTGGTCCGCCCCGGTGGAGAAGAGCGAGAGCGGGAAGTTCCCCCAGGAGAGGAGGAACGCGAAGATCGCGCCGGAGATGAGCCCGGGCGACAGGATCGGGATGGTGATCTCGCGCAGCACCTGCCAGCGGCTCGCTCCCAGGTCGTAGGCCGCCTCCTCGAGCGTTGGGTCGAAGCTGTAGACCTGGATCGACATGATCAGCACGACGATGGGGACAATCCAGATCATGTGGGCAAACACTGCGGTGTGCCAGCTCGTCTGGATGCCCAGCACCGAGAACCAGAGCAGGAGCGCAAGCCCGAGCACCGCCTGGGGAAAGAAGAGCGGCAGCAGCACCAGCCGCTGGTAGAGCTTGCGACCCTTCCAGTCGTAGCGCGCGAAGGCCAGCGCCCCGAAGAAGGCGAGCACCACGGAGAAGAGCGTCACCAGGACCGCGACGCTGAGCGAGGTCCAGACGAGGTCTCGCACCGAGAGTGACTGCGCCGCCTTCTCGTACCACCTGGTCGACCACGCGGCGATCGGAAACTGGAAGTAGCGCTGCCGGGAGAAGGAGGCGAGGACCACCGCGAGCAACGGGAAGTAGAGGAAGGCGAGCACGCACGCGGTCCACAACACGATCAGGGTGCGGGCGGCGCGGCCCTGGTGTCGGGGACTCATGGCCTCAACGCCTTCCGATGATCCGGTCGAGATCGATGTTGCGGAAGAGCATGAACACGATCAGGCCCGACAGCGCGATGAGCAGCACCGAGAGCACCGAGCCCCGGGGCCAGTTCTGGGCGAAAGTGAAGGCGCTCTCGATGTCGTCGGCGATCATGATGACGGTCTGCCCGCCGAGGATCTTGGACTCCGCCAGCGAGCCGAGCGCCAGGATGAAGCTCAGGATCCCGCCGATCATGATCCCGGGCATGGAGAGCGGCAGCTCGACCTCGCGAAACACCTCCCATCGCGAAGCCCCGAGATCGGACGCCGCTTCCTTCAGGCTGTCGGGCACCATCGAGATGCCGATCACCAGGGGAAAGAGCATGAAGGGCAGGTACACGTACACCAGCCCGAGCACGATGGCAGGGACGGTGTACAGAAGACCGGACACCGATACCCCGAACAGGAACTGCAACGTGCCGTCCAGGATCCCGTTCTTGAGCAGGATCAGCACCCAGCCGAAGAGCCGGATGTTCTCGGATATGAGCAGCGGCAAGGCGACGAGTGCGGTGACGAGGTGCGCCCAGCGCCCGAAGAGCTTGGCCATGCCGTAGGCGATGGGATAGCAGACGAGGAACAGGATGAGCACCGCCGTCGCCGCGAGGAACAGCGACCAGAAGAAGGAGAGGTAGTAGCTGTCCGAGATGACGGAGGCGAAGTTCGCAAGAGTCGGCGCCTGGCGCAGCGAGAAGGTCCGCGGCGGCATGAAGCTGTAGGCGAGAACGATGACCAACGGACCCGCGAAGCCGGCGAGGAGGAAGATCGACACCGGAATCGCCGACAGCAGGCCGGGCCGGCGCCACCACCGCCCGGCGCCTCCGGAGGAACCGGCATCGAGGGAGGAAGAGCGGACGTTCATGTGCGAGGGGCCATCGTCAAGGCCTCCACCCGGTTCCCGACGACATCCGGACTCGAACGCGAACGGCCCGGTCAGGGGGCGCGATCCGACGGGGCCGCAACTCCGTGAATGCCCTCACTCACTCACCAGGATCGAATCCTCGGGTCGCCAGCCCAGCACCACCTCGACTTGGCGGTCGCCTTCGAAGGGTTCATCCTGAAGGCGTTCCACCAGCCACTGCGCGCCGCCGGTGGAGCGGACCTGGTACTGGACGCGGGACCCGAGCGCGTAGTCGTTGAAGAGTCGTCCGGTCAGGGTGTTCGCAACGCCCTTCGCCTCCGCCCCGATTTTCATTACCTCGGGACGGATGATGAGGAAGCCCCGGGTGAATCCCTCGGGCATGTCCCGCACCTCGTAGACCCCCTCTCCCTGCACGTCGCGTACGCGGCCCGTGCCCTCCACCCGCACCTCCACGGTGTTGACCTCGCCCATGAACTGGGCGACGAACTTGTTGACCGGACGGTTGTAGATCTCGTTCGGCGTGCCGATCTGGACGAGCCCGCCCTCCCTCATGATCCCGATACGGTCCGACATCACCATCGCCTCTTCCAGCGAGTGGGTGATGTAGACGAAGGTCTTGCCGGTTTCCCGGTGAATGTCCTTGAGCTCCTTCTCGAGCGTCTTTCGGAGCCGAAAGTCGAGCGCGGCGAGCGGCTCGTCGAAGAAAAGGATCTGCGGATCGAAGGCGAGCGCGCGGGCGAGCGCGATCCGCTGGCGCTCACCGCCCGAGCATTGGTTCACTCCCTTGTCGTAGTAGTCCACGGGGAGGCGGAGCTGGCGCAGCAGCGCGCTCGCTCTCTCGCGCCGCGCCGCCGGCGCCACCCCCGCGATCTTGAGCGGGAACTCTATGTTCTCCCCCACGCTCTTGTGCGGGAAGAGCGCCAGATCCTGGAACACCATGCAGGTCGGGCGACGGTTGGCGGGCACGTCGTTCAGGAGCTGGCCATTCAACCGGATCTCGCCGCGGGTGGGCCGCTCCATGCCCACCAGCATGCGAATCATCGTCGTCTTCCCGGAGCCCGAGGGCCCGACCAGCGTGAAGAACTCGCTCTCGCGGATGTCCAGGCGGACGTCGTGCACCGCGGTGAAATCACCGAAGGTCTTGGTCAGCCCGTCCAGTACCAGGAGCGCTTCGTTCCCTCCCTCCATCGCTTGCCGGACCCGCAGACTCTACCCAGCGCCGAGAGGCGTCAGAGCGTCAGGCTTCCCGCTCGCGCTTCGCGGCGGAATAGATGTCGTACATCTCCGCGTAGTCGGGGTTGATGTCGTAGTCCGCGGAGTTCGCCATCTCCTCTTCCAGCGAGTCCCACTGGATGGCGTCGAGCTCCTCCGCGTCGAACTGCTCCATCACCATCGGATCGCCCATCTGCGACACCGGGTTGTAGGTCCCTTCCGCGAAGGCCACCAGCTTGGAGATGTCCGGCCGCTGGATGTAGGCGAGAAACTCCTCGGCGAGCGGCGAGACCTCGGGATTGTTGACCACCGAGGTGAGCTCGATCCACACGATGCCGCCCTTGCCGTCCATCGGACCGCTCTTCGGCGTGATGCCGCGGACCTGAGTCGCCCCGTCGTAGCGCGCAGGCGAGGCGGTGTAGGTTCCGCCGGTGAAATAGGCGTCGATCTCCCCGTTGATGAGGGCCAGGTTCATCTGGACCAGGTCGTCGGTCAGGATCTTGGCGCCGTTGAAGATCTGCTTGCAGGCCCCGGTGAACGCCTCGAACTCCTCCGGCGTGTGCTCCTTGAAGGGATGGACGCCGGCGGCCACGCACATGTGATAGATGTTCCAGTTGTCGTAGGTGAGAACGCCGTACTTGCCCTGCATGCCAGAGTCGAAAAAGACGTTGAAGCCCTCGTCTTCCGCGGTGGCCTTCGAGATCTTGTCGGTGTTGACGACGAAGTTGAAGGGGCCGAAGCGCTGGGTCATGCCGAGCAGCTCCTCGCCCGACTTGTCCATCGCCCACATGTAGGGGGGATGGAAGGCGGGCATCATCTTCTCGAACATCGGCTCGAAACGCTCCCGCGGCAATGCCCGAATGAGTCCTTCCGGGTACATCATCTCGCGCGCCCAGGGGTTGTTGACGTTGATGAGATCCCACACCGCGGTCTCCCCGGCGCGCAGGCGGTTCACCGCATCCGGATCCGAGGTCAGGCCCTCGGCCCGGACCTTGGCGTCGAACTCGCGGCGGAAGGGATCCAGCACGTCGTCGGAGTTGTAGCCCTCCCAGCAGTAGATGTTGAGCTCCTTTTCGCGGGCGGCGTGGGCGAGCCCCGGAAGCGAGCCCGCCGCCGCGGCGGCGGCCGCCCACACTCCGGTCTGCTGGAGAAAGTTTCGACGGTTCAAGCGCTTCGTGAACATGGTGGTTGTCTCCTTGATAGGTTGCCTGGGCAGTGGAAGCGGCACTCGGAGTTATTCGCCTAATGCTCGAGATGTACGCTCTATCTTGTTGACATCAAGCTATTAAATTGCAAGAGAGTGGTGAACAACCTCGATCGCACGTAGACCTCGAAGGTGAAGGTGGCGGCCCTGTGTTGCGGAGTCCCTCCGATGCAGATGCCCGAGTCGAGGTCTTCGCCAGCGAGGCTTTCGGCGCCGACGCGACGCCCGGATCCGGCACGGTTGAACATCTTAGGCAGGCACACCTATGGCGACAAGCGGACTCCGCTTCGACGTATACTCGTGCCCGGCGGCCCGCATCGGTCCCCCCGCATCGCCAGACTGCAAACCCCGTCAGGCCCGGAAGGGAGCAGCGGTAGCAGAGGAAGCGAGTGCCGGGGTGAGGCTGCTGCGGGCGGCCATTTCATGCCTCGACCCCGGCGGTGTCAGAGCAGAGCGCGAATCGCGTCGCGTTCCTCTTCGAGCTCCCGGAGCGTCGCATCCATCTTCCCGCGGCTGAATTCGTCGATCGGAAGACCCGGCACGACCCGGTAGTCGCCGAGGGCCGTGGTGACCGGATAGGAGTAAATGACACCTTCCGGTATCCCGTAGCTCCCGTCGCTGGGCACCGCCATGCTCACCCAATCCCCTTCCGTCGTTCCGAACATCCAGTCCCGCATGTGATCGAGCGCGGCGTGGGCGGCGGATGCGGCGCTCGAAGCGCCCCTCGCCTCGATGATCTCGGTGCCCCTCCTCTGCACCCGCGGAATGAAGGTCTCGCGCACCCAGGCCGGGTCGAGCAGCGCCGAGGCGGCCTGACCGCGTACCGTGGCGTGGCTCAGGTCCGGGTACTGGGTGGCCGAGTGGTTGCCCCAGACCGTGACTCTGCGCACCTCGCTCACCGCTGAATCGCAGCGCTCCGCGACCTGGGCGACCGCCCGGTTGTGGTCGAGACGGGTCATCGCGCTAAAGCGGGCCGGCTCGAGATCGGGCGCGTTGCGCATCGCGATGAGCGCATTGGTGTTCGCGGGGTTGCCCACCACCAGCACCCTCACGTCCCGAGACGCGTTGTCGTTCAGAGCCCGGCCCTGCGGCGCGAAGATCTTCCCGTTCTCGGAGAGCAGATCGCGGCGTTCCATGTCGGCGCTGCGCGGGCGGGCGCCGACCAGGAACGCGTAGTCGGCATCCCTGAACGCGAGCGACGCGTCGTCCGTCGCAAGCACGTCCTGGAGCAAGGGAAAGGCGCAGTCACTCAACTCCATCACCACCCCCCGAAGCGCTCCCAGAGCGGGCGTGATCTCGAGCAGGTGCAGGATGACCGGCCGGTCCTTGCCGAGAAGATCCCCCGATGCGATGCGAAACAGGAGCGAGTAGGCGATCTGGCCGGCGGCCCCGGTTATCGCAATGCGGGCGGGAGCTTCCATCGACACCTCCTTGCGCTCTACACGTCCCGGTCCGCGAGCGAGCGGTAGTCCCGGCGCGCCGCGCCGGTGTAGAGCTGCTGGGGCCGGCCGATCCGCTGCTCCTCGTCGACCATCATCTCGAGCCACTGGGCGATCCACCCCACGCTCCGCGCCATGGCGAAGAGCACCGTGAACATGTTGAGCGGAATCCCGAGCGCGCGCAGGATGATGCCGCTGTAGAAGTCCACGTTCGGATAGAGCTTGCGCTCGACGAAGTACTCGTCCTCGAGCGCGATGCGCTCGAGCTCGAGCGCGATTTCGAAGAGGGGCTGGTTGCCGGCATCGAGATCCCGCAGCAGGTCGTGGCAGGCCTGGCGTATCAGGGTCGCCCGGGGATCGACGTTCTTGTACACCCGATGCCCGAACCCCATCAGTCGGTAGGGATCGTTGCGATCCTTGGCGCGGGCGATGAACTTCGGGATGTTCCCTGGCTCACCGATCGCTTCGAGGAGTCCTATCACCGCTTCGTTCGCGCCGCCGTGCGCGGGCCCCCACAGGGTGGCAATGCCGGCCGCGATGCACGCGAAGGGGTTGGCGCCGGAGCTTCCCGCGAGTCGAACGGTGGAAGTGCTGGCATTCTGCTCGTGGTCGGCGTGGAGGATGAGGATCATCTCCAGAGCGCGCACCGCCACCGGATTGGGCACATAGGGCTCGGCCCGCACAGCGAACATCATCTGCAGGAAGTTCTCGACGTAGCCGAGGGAGTTGATCGGGTACATGTAGGGCTGGCCGATGGTGTGCTTGTAGCAGTCGGCCACGATCGAGGGCATCTTGGCGATGAGGCGAATGGCGGAGAGGATGCGATGCTCCGGCTCGCTGACGTCGAGCGAATCGTGGTAGTAGGTGGACAGGGCTCCCACGATGCCAACCAGCATCCCCATGGGGTGGGCGCCGTAGCGGTACCCGAACATGAAGCGCCGGATTCCCTCATGCACCATGGTGTGGCGCCGTATCGCGACGTTGAATTCCTCCCACTGCGCCCGGTTCGGCAGCTCGCCGTAGAGCAGCAGGAAGCACACCTCGAGATAACTGCTCCTTTCGGCGAGCTGCTCGATGGGGTACCCGCGATAGAGCAGCTCGCCCTTCTCGCCGTCGATGTAGGTAATCGAGCTGCGACAGGCCGAGGTGGTGGCGAATCCGGGATCGTGAGTGAAGCAGTCGAGTTCCTTCACGATTCCCCGGATATCGATCACCGGACGCCCGTGGGTGCCCTCGAAGACCGGGCACTCGGCCGAATTTCCGGTTGCGGAATCCAGTATCGTGACGACTCGTTTCTCGGGCATGGTCCTTCCTCGAAATGCCGCCGTTGGCGCGGCCCCCGGGCACGGTCGCTCTCACGCGACGCGGAAGTGGACCGCGCCACCGCCGATCAGGATACGCGAAAACGAACGCGCCGATGGAAACGGGCCGGCGGGGGTCGCCACGGTCCCGTTTTCCGGGGCACAATTGATATCGAATTCAAACGGTTGTCCGCTACAATAGGACTCGAGAGGCATCTACCCGCCGAATCCGGAAAGGCGGAACAACCATAACGGCACGCACCCGCACTCACGCTACGCACTCCGTCGCATTCCGACCTCAAAGCCCGGCCCGAGTACCCAAGGAGCCCCGATGCCGGATTCCTCGCTCCTGAACGGTGTGAACGCAGTCTGGATCGAGCACCTCTACGAGTCCTGGCTCCGCGAGCCCGCGAGCGTGGACCGCGCCTGGCACCGGTGCTTCGCGGAGCTCGAGCAAGCGGGCGAGGTTTCCGACGCCACGGCGGGTCTTCAACCCGAGAGCTACTCCGAAGTCGCGGACAAGCAGACGAAGGTCCTGCAGCTCATCAGCGCGCTTCGCTACCGTGGCCACCAGGAGGCCGACCTCGACCCCCTCGGACTCTACGAGGAGCTCTACGAGCGTCCTTCCATTCCCGACACGCATCCCGAGTACTACGGCTTCGGCGACGCGGACATGCGCCGGGTCTTCAACACCGGTTCGGTGTACATGGCGCCCGAGGCGACGCTCGGGGAGATCTACTCCCTGCTGCGCGACACCTACTCCCGCTGCATCGGCACCGAGCTCACTCATGTCTCGTCGACCGAGCAGAAGCGCTGGGTGCAGGAACGCCTGGAGCGCGCCCGCGGCCGGCCGAGCTTCGACCCCGCCAAGAAGCGCGACATCCTCCACTGGCTCACCGCGGCACGCAAGCTCGAAGAGTACCTGCACCGCAAGTATGTCGGACAGAAACGTTTCTCGCTCGAAGGCGGCGAGAACCTGATCCCCATGCTCGACGAGATCATCCAGCGCGCCGGTGCGCAGGGGGTTCGCGAAGCGATCATCGGCATGGCGCACCGGGGCCGGCTCAACGTGCTCGTCAACATCCTCGGAAAGCACCCCAAGACCCTCTTCGGGGAGTTCGAAGGAAAGGTCGAGGTCGGCTCCGGTTCCGGCGACGTGAAGTACCACCTGGGCTTCTCGTCCGACGTGAAAAGCCCCGGCGGACCCGTCCACCTCGTGCTCGCCTTCAACCCCTCCCACCTCGAGATCATCAACCCGGTGGTGGAGGGCTCGGTGCGGGCGAGGCAGGAGCGCCGAGGCGACTTGGAGCGAAACTCGGTGCTGCCGATACTCGTGCACGGCGATGCCGCGTTCGCCGGACAGGGAGTGGTGACGGAGACCCTGAATCTTTCCGAGACCCGCGGCTACGGCACCGGGGGCACCATCCACATCATCGTGAACAACCAGATCGGGTTCACGACCAGCGATCCCCGGGACACCCGCTCCACCCTCTACTGCACCGACGTCGCCAAGCTGGTTCAAGCCCCGATTTTCCACGTCAACGGCAATGACGCCGAGGCGGCGGTGTTCGTGGCGCAGATCGCGCTCGACTTCCGCATGCGCTTCAAGAAGGACGTGGTGCTCGACATCGTCTGCTACCGCCGCTGGGGCCACAACGAGTCGGACGAGCCGCTCGCCACCCAGCCTGTGATGTACAAGAAGGTCCGCGATCAGAAGGGCCCCCGCCGCACCTACGCCGACCAGCTCATCTCGGAGGGCGTCCTCCGGGAAGACGAGGACGAGGAGCTGTCCGACGCCTATCACTCGGCGCTCGAGCAGAACCACGTGATGTCCCGTCCGCTCGTCCCCAGCCATCCGAAGGAGTTCATCGCCGACTGGACGCCCTATTTCGGCACCCACTGGCGCGACCCCGCCGACACCACCATCCCGCTCGAGAAGGTCGAGACGCTCGGGACCGCCATGTGCCGCTACCCCGAGCATTTCGAGCTGCACCGCAGCGTGCAGCGCATCCTCGACGCACGTCTCGCGATGGCCCGCGGCGAGCGTTCGATGGACTGGGGCTTCGCGGAGAACCTCGCCTACGCGAGCCTGCTCGACAGCGGCTATTCGGTGCGCCTCTCGGGACAGGACAGCCAGCGCGGCACCTTCTTCCACCGCCACGCGGTGCTCCACAACCAGAAGCGCCGCGGCACCCACACTCCGCTGGAGCATCTCGCCCCGGATCAGGGGTGCTTCCTCATCATCAATTCCCTCCTCTCCGAGGAAGCGGTGCTCGCCTTCGAGTACGGCTTCGCGACCGCCGAACCGGAGGCATTGATCATTTGGGAAGCGCAGTTCGGCGATTTCGCGAACGGCGCCCAGGTCGTGATCGACCAGTTCCTGAGCTCGTGCGAATCCAAGTGGGGGCGCTACTGCGGGCTGGTGATGTTTCTGCCCCACGGATACGACGGGCAGGGCCCGGAACACTCCTCGGCCCGCCTGGAGCGCTACCTCCAGCTCTGCGCCGAGGACAACATGCAGGTGTGCGTGCCGAGCACGCCCGCGCAGATGTTCCACCTTCTGCGGCGCCAGATGCTGCGGCCCTACCGGCGCCCCCTCATCGTCATGACGCCCAAGAGCCTGTTGCGCCACCGCCTCGCGACCTCGCCCCGCCGCGCGCTCACCGAGGGCGGATTCGAGCTTCTCATCGACGAGGTCGATCCCATAGACCCCGCGCAGGTCACGCGGCTGGTGCTGTGCGCGGGCAAGGTCTACTACGACCTCGTGGAGCAACGGCGCGAGCATCGCCTCGACCACATCGCCATCGTTCGCGTAGAGCAGCTCTATCCCTTCCCGGAAGACGAGATCAAGGCGGTCATCGCACGTTACCCGAAGGCGCACGACATCTGCTGGACGCAGGAAGAGCCGCGCAACCAGGGCATCTGGTTCTTCATGCTTTCCCGGCGACACCTCGCGGGGCTCGTCGGCAAGCACCATCGTCTGAGCTACGCGGGGCGCACCTACTCCGCCTCCCCTGCCGCCGGCTATCTGAACGTGCACCTGGCCGAGCAGCGCGAGCTGGTGAACACTGCGCTCGCGCTCGATGCGGCGGGTGCAGAGCGGCGCCTGAGCGCCTGATGAGGAAGGGCAGGTGCTGGTCGAGGTAAAAGTGCCGGTGCTCGCGGAGTCCATCCCCGATGCGACGCTGCTGGAATGGAAGAAGCGCCAGGGCGAGGTGGTCGCCCGGAACGAGATCCTGATCGAGCTCGAAACCGACAAGGTCGTGCTCGAGGTTCCGGCCCCCCAAGCGGGAGTGCTGGCCGAAATCGTTCACCGCCAGGGCGACACGGTCGAGAGCGAGGAGGTGCTCGCGCGAATAGACACCGAGGCGGTGGCGAGCGATGCGCCGGCCAGGGTCCCCGAGGCGCGAGCGTCCGTGGGCGCAGACTCTCCCACGAGCCCCGAGGCGGCGCCGGGAGAGGCGGCTCCCGGTACGGACCCACGGCCGAGTCCCGCCGCGCGCAAGGCGGCCGCCGAGCGCGGCGTGGACCTCTCCCGCCTCACCGGCACCGGGCGGGACGGGCGCATCACCAAGGAAGACGTGCTCGCCCACGCCGCCGAGGAGGTGGCGGTCCCTGCGGCGACGGCCACGCCGTCGGAGTCGAACGAGACTCCCGCTCCGACCATACCCGGGGACGCGTCCGGAGACTCCCACGCCCCGGCACGCGGCGAGCGGCGCGAGAAGATGAGCCGCCTGCGCGCGCGTGTTGCCGAGCGCCTCAAGGAGGCGCAGAACAGCGCCGCCATCCTCACCACCTTCAACGAGGTGGACATGGGACCGATCATGGCGATGCGCCGGCGCTACCGTGAGGATTTCGAGAAGGCCCACGGCGTGCGTCTCGGCTTCATGTCCTTCTTTGCAAGAGCGGCGGTACGGGCGCTGCAACGCTTTCCCGCCGTGAACGCGTACATCGAGGGAACGGACATCGTCTACCACGACTACTGCGACATCGGTGTCGCGGTGGGTTCGCCGCGGGGGCTGGTGGTGCCGATCCTGCGCAATGTCGAAGGCATGTCCTTTGCGGAGATCGAGTCGAAGATCGCCGACTTCGGCAACCGGGCCCGCGAGGGATCGCTCCGCGTCGAGGAGATGAGCGGAGGCACCTTCACCATATCCAACGGCGGAGTGTTCGGCTCGCTGCTCTCGACTCCGATCCTCAACCCGCCGCAGAGCGCGATCCTCGGCATGCACAAGACCGAGGAGCGCCCGGTCGTCGTCGACGGAGAGGTGGCGGTGCGGCCGATGATGTACCTCGCCCTGTCCTACGATCACCGCATCATCGACGGGCGTGAAGCGGTGCTCTTCCTGGTCACCATCAAGGAAGCGATCGAGGATCCGACCCGCCTGCTGCTCGACGTTTGAGCCCCCGAGCGACACGCCCCTCTCCGGGAGCCACCTCGGGCGGATCTGCGTGAACGCGTCCGGCCCACCGGAGCGCGCCTTCCCGCCGGGCAATGGAGCATTCGATGAAGGAATTTGATGTCGTCGTGATCGGCGCCGGCCCGGGCGGCTACGTATCCGCCATCCGCTGCGCTCAACTGGGCCTGCGCACCGCGTGCGTGGAGCGGTGGCGGGACGCGAAAGGCCGGCCGGTGCTCGGGGGCACCTGTCTCAACGTGGGCTGCATTCCCTCCAAGGCCCTGCTCGACTCGTCTCACCACTACCACAACCTTCGGCACCTGCTGCCCGCTCATGGAATACGCGTGCAGGACGCGGCTATCGACGTGCCCGCGATGCAGGCGCGAAAGGACAAGGTGGTGAGCACGCTGACCCGCGGCATTGCGGGCCTGTTCAGGAAGAACCGGATTCAGTGGTTCCAGGGTGAAGGCGCGCTCGGTCCCGGGCTCCAGGTGGTGGTTACCCCGCCCGGAGGCGAAGAGGTCGAGACGCTCGCGGCGCGAAACATCATCGTGGCGACCGGCTCGACTCCCATCGAGCTGCCGGTGGCGCGGACCGACGGCGAACGCATCGTCGACAACGAAGGGGCGCTCGCGTTCACCGAGGTGCCGCAGCGCCTCGGCATCATCGGGGCGGGCGTGATCGGGCTCGAGCTCGGCAGCGTGTGGGGGCGCCTCGGCGCCGAGGTCACGCTGCTCGAAGCGCTCGACGACTTTCTCGTCGACGCGGACCGGGAAATAGCAGCCGCCGCGCTGGCCTCCTTTTCCGCCCAGGGGCTCGACATCCGGCTCGGCACCATGGTCACGGCGAGCGAAGTCACGTCGAGCGGCGTGAGCGTCACCTGCCGGAGGGACGGCGAGGACGAAACCTTCGAGTTCGACCGGCTGGTGGTCGCGGTCGGGCGCCGGGCGGTGACGGAGGGTCTCCGGCCCGAGGCGGCGGGCTTGCGCCTCGACGCGGCCGGACGCATCGAAGTGGATGCCCTGTGCCGCACCTCGGTCGAAGGCATCTACGCCATCGGCGATGCGGTAGCGGGTCCGATGCTCGCCCACAAGGCTTCCGAAGAAGGCGTTGCGGTCGCCGAGCACATCGCGGGCGAAGCCGCCGAGATCGATCACGCGCTCGTGCCTTTCGTCATCTATACCCACCCCGAGGTCGCGTGGGTCGGCAAGACCGAAGCCGAGCTGGAAGCGGCGGGCATTGCGTTTCGCGCCGGCGCCTTTCCCTACATGGCGCTCGGCCGGGCCCGCGGCGCCGGCGACACCGAAGGCCTGGTCAAGATGCTCGGCGACGCGCGGAGCGATCGCCTGCTCGGCGTGCACATCTTCGGGGCGCAGGCTTCCGAGCTGATTGCCGAGGCGGTCACCGCGATGGCCTTCCGTGCGAGCACGGAGGATCTCGCCCGCATCATTCACGCCCACCCCACGCTCTCCGAGAGCCTGCACGAGGCCGCGCTCGCGGTGGATGGCCGCGCTATCCACATCTAGCCGGTGAGCGATTGGTGGCTCGAATAAGTCTTTTTTATCAAATCTTTATACTTTGGTTTTCATTTGAAGTTTTATCTTTTATCCGTCTATAGCCCATGCATTGAAGCCGGCCGCTGACGGGCCGGATACCCGCCCCTTCGCCGTCCACAGTCCGAGGAATCCCATGCAAGACAGCTTCGACGCCCGCACCACGCTCCCGGTTGGCGACCGGACTTGCGAAATCTTCAGCCTGCGCGCGCTGGAAGCCGACTTCCCGGTCTCCGGGTTGCCCTGGTCGCTCAAGGTCCTGCTCGAGAACCTGCTGCGCCACGAAGACGGAACGAACGTCACCCGGGACGATATCGCGGCGCTCGCGGGCTGGGACCCGAGCGCCGAGCCTGCAACGGAAATCGCCTTCACTCCCTCCCGGGTAATCCTGCAGGACTTCACCGGCGTCCCCGCGCTCGTCGATCTCGCCGCGATGCGCGACGCGATGCGAGGGCTCGGCGGCGATCCGGGAAAGATCAACCCGCTGTCGCCGGCGGAGCTCGTCATCGACCACTCGGTGCAGGTCGACGCCTTCGGCCGCCCCGGTGCGCTCGCGGCCAACGCCGAGATCGAGTTCGAACGCAACCGCGAACGCTACGCCTTCCTGCGCTGGGGCCAGAATGCCTTCCAGGACTTCAAGGTCGTGCCGCCCGACACCGGCATCGTCCACCAGCTCAACCTCGAGTATCTCGCCCGCGTGGTGTTTGCGGAAGAAACGAACGGGAGCGCTCTCGCATTTCCCGACACGGTAGTGGGCACCGACTCGCACACCACGATGATCAACGGGCTGGGCGTGCTCGGCTGGGGAGTGGGCGGCATCGAGGCGGAGGCCGCGATGCTCGGTCAGGCGATCACCATGCTCATTCCCCAGGTCGTCGGCTTCCGTCTCACCGGTCGCCTGCCGGAAGGCGCAACCGCCACGGATCTCGTGCTGACGGTGGTGCAGATGCTTCGCGAGAAGGGAGTGGTGGGCAAGTTCGTGGAGTTTTTCGGGGAGGGACTCGCCGGCCTGCCCCTCGCCGACCGGGCCACCATCGCCAACATGGCGCCGGAGTACGGCGCCACCTGCGGCATTTTCCCCATCGACTCGGAATGCCTGCGCTACCTCAAGCTGAGCGGGCGTTCGAGCGAACAGGTCGCACTGGTGGAAGCCTATGCCCGCGCCCAGGGCCTCTTCGTGGAGGCGGACGCGGCGCCGGCCCGATACAGCGACCTGCTCCATCTCGACATGGGCGAGGTGGTGCCGAGCATCGCGGGTCCGCGACGTCCTCAGGACCGCATCGCCCTCACCCGGGCCAAGAACGAGATCGATCGGGAGCTCGAGCGCTATCGGGAGGAGCGGGCCGAGCGTCGTCCCGAGGCGAGCGGTGAAGCCGCAGTGGACCATGACGGTGCACGCTTCACTCTCTCGGACGGCGCGGTGGTGATCGCGGCGATTACATCGTGCACCAACACCTCGAACCCCGCGGTCATGGTCGGCGCCGGCCTGCTTGCCCGAAACGCCCGGGCGCGGGGCCTGCGCGTTCCGCCCTGGGTGAAGACGAGCCTCGCCCCCGGCTCGCTGGTGGTCACGGAGTACCTGCGCAAGGCAGGGCTCATGGAAGACCTCGAAGCGCTCGGCTTCCACCTCGTCGGCTACGGCTGCACCACCTGCATCGGAAACTCCGGGCCGCTGCCTCCCGCGGTCGGCGCGGCGGTGAACGAGGGCGATCTCATCGCCTGCTCGGTGCTCTCCGGCAACCGCAACTTCGAAGGGCGGGTGCACGGCGACGTGCGCATGAACTTCCTCGCCTCGCCGCCCCTCGTGGTGGCCTACGCGCTGGCGGGGAGGGTCGACATCGATCCCTACCGGGACCCCCTCGGCACCGGGACCGAGGGGGAACCGATCTTCCTGAAGGACATCTGGCCGACCAGCACCGAGGTTCACGAGACCGTGCGCGCCACGCTCGACTCGAGGATGTTCCGCGCGAGCTACCAGGACCTCTTCGCGGGCGACGCGCGCTGGCGGGACCTCGACGTGGCCGATGCGGACCACTTCAACTGGGACGAGTCCTCGACCTACGTGCGTCATCCGCCCTACTTCGAGGGCATGGGGCTCGAACCCGGAGCGACGGAGGACCTCTCCGGCGCCCGCGTGCTCGCCCTGCTCGGCGACAGCATCACCACCGATCACATCTCGCCCGCGGGGGCGATCAAGGCGCAGAGTCCGGCGGGCGAGTACCTCGTGGCGCACGGGGTCGCCCCCCGGGACTTCAACTCCTACGGCTCGAGGCGCGGCAACCACGAAGTGATGATGCGCGGCACCTTCGCCAACGTGCGCCTGCGCAACCGGCTCGCCCCCGGCACCGAGGGAGGCTGGACCCGCCACCAGCCCGGCGACGAGCAGATGTCCATCTACGACGCGGCGATGCGCTACCGGGACGAGGGCGTTCCCCTGATCGTCATCGGAGGCCGCGAGTACGGCAGCGGCTCGTCGCGGGACTGGGCGGCCAAGGGGGTACGGCTGCTCGGGGTACGCGCGGTTCTCGTCAAGAGCTTCGAGCGCATTCATCGCTCCAACCTGGTCGGCATGGGAGTGCTGCCCCTGCAGTTCCGGGACGGTGAAGATGCGGACTCCCTGGGACTGACGGGGCGCGAGGTGTACGACATCCGCGGGCTCCACCCCGGCGCGGAGGAGGTCGAGGTGATCGCGACCGCGCCCGGCATGGAGCCGCAGGACTTTCGTGCCCGAGTCCGCATCGACACCCCCAAGGAGTGGGACTACTACGCCCACGGAGGCATCCTGCACTACGTGCTGCGCGAGCTGGCGCGGTGAGGCATGATTCTCCGAGATTCGCCCCCCGAGAGGTAACGCAAGATGGATGAACGAACCCGCGTCGAATGCGAAGCGGCCGCCTTCCGCACCCTGGTCGATCACCTGCGCGAGCGCACCGACGTCCAGAACATCGACCTCATGAACCTTGCCGGCTTCTGCCGCAACTGCCTGTCGAAGTGGTACCGGGCCGCGGCGGAGGGCCACGGCCATGAGATCTCCTACGACGACGCGCGCGAGATCGTGTACGGCATGCCCTTCGTCGAGTGGCGGGAGCGCTACCAGCAGGAAGCGAGCGCGGAGCAGAAGGCGGCATTCGAGGCGGCGACCGGCCAGAAGGCCTGAGCCCGAGGACATCGAAGCTCCGGGCGATACCGCCCTCCGACGCGACATGATCGTCTCGGGTGTGGTGGGGTTGTTTCGCGCTGCGCACGGGAGGGTGCCGGCCCTGCCTCCTCTCCCGTCGGGCCCTCACCCCACCCCTCTCCCCCAGGGGAGAGGGGCATTTTGCAGCCGATAGCCAGGCTCATCACGCCTCGACCGAAGCGTACTTCTCAACCCTCGTCAAGCTCATGCCGCTTTACCGAATACGGCGGGCCAGGGACAATCGGTGTTCGTAGAAGACCGGCACTCCGGGGCCCGACAGGAGGCTGCCATGGCGCAGAATGTGGCCGAGCCGAGTGACTTGGGATCCGCCACGGCAGGAATGATCGAGCCGTCCTTCCGCCGCGCGCTCCCGCACTTCCTTGCGCTGGCAATCTTTCCCCTCGTGATCAACGCCGCGATCCACGGTGGCTGGTGGATTGCACTTCCCCTCGTCTTCTACGCGTGCGCGAGCATGTTCGACACCCGGCTCGGCACGGACGAGCGGAACATGGACCCCGAGGGTACGCCCGAGGGGCGCTTGTTCTGGTACGTGCTCGCGGTGTGGATGTGGGCGATTCTCTGGCCGGTAACGCTCGTGTTCTCCCTCTGGCAGATGCTCGTCACCGGTCACCTCGTCGCCTGGGAGATTGCCCTGATGGCCGCAGTGCTGGCCATGGTGGCCCAGTCGGTATTCATCGCCGGCCACGAGATGATCCACCGGCTCTCGGTGTGGGAACGCCGCTTCGGCGAGTTCCTGCTCTCTTCGGTCTCCTACCCGCACTACGTCACCGAGCACATCTACATCCACCACGCTCTCGTGGGCACCCCGTGGGACGTGGGCTCCGCACCCAAGGGGCAGAGCTTCTGGCACTACTTCCCTCGGGAGGTGGCGAGCAACCTCGCCGGAGCCTGGCGAGTCCAGCGGAGCCGGCTCGCGCGTCGCCGCCTGCCCGTGTGGCACTACACCAATCCGTTCTGGCGTTACGCGGTCCAGGTCGCCTTCTGGTACGGGCTCATCTGGTGGATGGGCGGCGCCTGGGCGCTTGCGGTCTACCTCGTCCTGTGCCTCGGGGTGGTCTTCTCGATGAAGATCAGCAACTACCTCCAGCACTACGGACTGCGGCGCATCCGACTGCCCGGCGGCAAGTTCGAGCGGGTGCAGCCGTGGCACGCCTGGAGCGCCAACCGCAAGCTGGACAACCTGCTCTTCTTCAACATGCAACGCCATGCCGACCACCACGCGGCGGCAGGGCGTCGCTATCCGCTGATGCAGCACTACGGTGCGGACATGTCACCCCAGTTGCCGGGCGGCTACGGCAAGATGTTCGCTCTCGCCCTGTCTCCTCGGCGTTGGTTCGCAACCATGGATCCGCTGGTCGACCAGTGGCGCGCGCGCTTCTATCCGCAGATCGAGGACTGGAGCGCATACGACAGCCCGGCGTTCGCGGCACGGCCGAATGCGTTCGAGGCGATCGAGGAGTTTCTCACAGCCTCGCCTCGCCTCGGCGGGTGGATCGACCGCGCCCCGGAGCTGCTCGACCACCTCGGGAAAAAGGAGTTCACTGACCTGGATCTACCCAGCGGTTTCGGACCGGATCCGGAGTTCGAAGCGCTCGCCCGCAGCGGTCTCGCCCGCGTGTACTGGACCTACGAGTTCGGCGTCGCCGAGATGAAGGAGGAGATTGCCGATGTCCCCGTGCAGGGCGTACGCGAGGCGGTGGAGATCGCGCGGGAGTGGTCGAACGGCAAGACGTTCCAGATCGCCGTGCACACGAAGCGCGGCAACCTGACGCCGATCGAAGCGGGGAAGGCGCTGTCGAACGTCGCCGAGGCTTCGATCGTCGCGGTGCTGTCGGCGGTCGAGGAAGACTTCATCGGACGTGCCACCCGGGCTGGAGTCGCGACGGTGGTGCTGGGCGATCTCGCGAGCGGAGAGGCGGCGCCGGGCAGCGAGATCGACGTCATTTTTCTCCACGACGGCGACCCGCCGAGACACCATGAATCGCTGTGCCGCGAGTTCCTCAGGGCACTTCGCGATCTGGCGCGCGACAACCTGCTCCTCGCACATGTCTCCGGCGACCGCAAGGAGCTGATCGTGCGCTCGCTCGCCGACTTCAGGGAACATCATCGCAGTGCGGGCACGAGCGCGGAGCTCTCCGACCTGATCCGCGCGCGATGCGTCTTCACTACCGGCGACGACGCTCTGAGCGAGAGATTCGAAGAGGCACGGCGGGAAGCGCTGATCCACGGCGGGGCGCGCGACACGCTCATCGCCGAGCTGCGCGTGCCGCCTCGAGGCGCGCCCGCGCCCGGGCTCGCGTCGATCGAGGATATGCGCGGGGGGCTGCGCGATGTCGAGCGCGCCGCGTGGTTCCTGTACCTGACTCGTGCCGCGGACGCCTCCGCCGTTGCCGGTGCCACCGCCACTTCAGTCTTTCCGGCCGCCGGCGCGCGGGGCCTGATCCCGGAAGACGCGGCCGGGCGGCTGTCGGAGGCGGCCACGCTGTGGCGAAGCCTCCGGGGTATCCTGCGGCTGGTGGCGGAGGACGGCATCGCCGTGGAAAGCGCGGATCCCCGGATCGGGGCCGTCATCGCGCGGGCGTGCGGGATGGACGACATCGACGCGCTGACCGCCGCCGTCCAGGAAAGCGCGGCCCGCGCCGCGGCGGACATCGATGCGTTGACGGCATGACCGCGACCGGTTGCGCCTCGAGTCGGCCGAAGAGGATGCCCACCTGACCGCCTTCCCGCCTCCCCGCGACGGGTCGGGCGGCGGAGCACGTTTCGCGGGGACGAAAGCCGACCCTTGCCGTCTCCACATGCCGGCGTCGGAACGTGAGCGGCGTGGCATGGCGCCGCCGGCGCATCCCTGAAACGCCACGATGGCTGATCGACTTCCATACCGCCGGACGCAAACGGAGAACGCGGTTTCCACCGGCGCGGCGAAGAGCGGGAACCCGGAGGCTTCATCGCGCCGGAACGTCCCGGCCGGGATCCTGAAGCGAACGAGCGCCGCGGACCACGGCCTGATCGAGAAGCCGGTGCTCGCGCCGCACCTGGAGTATCGCCCCATCGACGACGGACAGGTGCTACTGGTCTCCGAGACCTTCAACACGCTGCTTCGCGGGACGATCAACGCCGATGTGCTGCCGCTTCTGGACGGCCGCCGTTCGCACCGGGACATAGTCGCCGCGCTCTCTCCGGCACACGCGGCAGGCGACGTGTGGGCCGCGATCGCGGCGCTCGCCTCCCGGGGCTACGTCGTTTCCGGGGATCATGGAATGGATCGGGGGCGGGCCGCGTTCTGGTCCTCGCTGGGAGCGTCACCCCGATGGGCCGAGGAGCGCCTCGGGGCGTCGAGAGTCGCGCTCGTCGGCGACGAAGGGCACCTCGCACGCCGACTCGAGGCCATGGGCGTTGTCCTGGATTCCGGTAGTCCGAACCTCCGCATCGTCGTCTGCGCCGACTACCTGGAGGAAGCGCATCACGCCATCAATCGACGGCATATCGCGTCGGGCGCGCCGTGGCTGCTGGTCAGGCCGCTGGGCATGCAGCCGCTCTTCGGCCCCGTCTTTCGGCCGGCGGAGCAGGGGCCGTGCTGGGCCTGTCTCGCATATCGTCTGCGCGGCCATCAGGACGTCCACGACTTCCTTCGCAGCGTGGCCGGCGGCGATGCCGCGTTGCTGGCTCGCGCCGCCGAACCCGCACTTCTGGACGCGGTGTACGGTCTCGCGGCGGTTGAAGTCGCCAAGTGGCTGGTGCTCCGGGACCTCGCCCCGATCCACGAACGGGCGATCTCGCTGGATGCCCTCCGACTCACAATCGAGCAACATCCGACCATGCGCCGCCCGCAGTGCTTTGCCTGTGGCGACGAGGCGCTGTACCGCCCCGATCGGCCACCGATGCCGCTAAGGCTCAGGTCGAGCCCGACCGGCAACCGCAACAGCGGTGGTCTGCACTCGGTACCGCCCGAGGAGACCCTGGCGAGGTACCGCCACCTGGTGAGCCCGGTCAGCGGGGTGGTGACGTGGCTTTCGCGCACCACGGACGACGCCGACCCGTGGCTGCATGTTCATTGGGCGGGAAGCAATCTCGCGCTCCGAACCAGGAAGCTGAGCTCGCTTCGGCGCAGCCTGCGCAGCAAGAGCGCGGGCAAGGGAAGCACACGACAGCAATCCGAAGCCAGCGCGCTCTGCGAAGCGGTCGAACGCTATTCGAGCGCCTTCCACGGTGACGAGATCCGCATTCGAAGGCGGTACGCGGACTTCGCGCAGGCGAAAGCGTCCGGTGCGATACACCCCAACGACGTTCAGCTCTTCAGCGACCGCCAACTGGACCAGACGGAACGGATCAACGCCCGCGGCCACCCGTACAACGTCGTCCCGCCACGACTCGATCCCAACGCGGAGATCGACTGGTCTCCGGTGTGGTCGCTCACGCACGACTGCCATCGCTATCTGCCGACTTCAATCCTCTACGGCATGACTCCCGAGCAGCGCGGATGCTCGGACCTCGTGGCCGACTCGAACGGGTGCGCCGCCGGCAACACGCTCGAGGAAGCGATCCTGCAGGGCTTCTTCGAGTTGGTCGAACGCGATGCCTTCGCCATCTGGTGGTACAACCGGCTGGCCATGCCGGGAGTGGACCTGGAGAGCTTCGGCGACCACTACCTCGCATCCGCGCCCGACTACTATCGCGGCGCGGGCCGGGACATCTGGGTGCTGGACGTCACCACCGACCTCGGCATACCGGCCTTCGTTGCGCTCTCGCGCCGGATCGGCTCCGAAAGCGAGGAGATCATCTACGGTGCCGGCGCCCATGCCGATCCGCGCATCGCCGCCCTGCGCGCGGTCTGCGAGCTGAACCAGTGCCTGTCCTGGCTGCCTCGTCCGGGCCGCGAGTCGTCCGGCCCTGTGATCGACGATCCGCTGGCGCTCCTATGGTGGAGGACGGGGAGACTGGCCGACCTCCCCTACCTGACGCCTGCGGCCGGGGTCGCGCCGCGCGGCAAGGCTGACTATCCCGTTTCCGATACGGCCGACATGCGCGAGGAAGTCGAGCGCTGCCGGGCTCTCGTCGAGGCCAGGGGCATGGAATTCCTGGTGCTCGACCAGACGAGGCCGGACATCGGCATGCCGGTCGCCCGGGTCATCGTGCCGGGCCTGCGTCATTTCTGGGAACGCTTCGCGCCCGGGCGCCTGTACGATGTACCGGTCGACATGAAGCGCCGCAACCGCCCCCTCGCAGAAGATGAACTCAATCCCGCGCCGGTCATTGCGTGAAGGGTGGTCACTGGACTCAAGGAAGGTCCGCATCAATCGGAGCCTGCCACTGCAATCAGGCCTTCGCGGTTCAGGTCGCGCTGACACCGTGCGGTGCCGATGCCTAGACGGAACTGCGCACTTCCATGAATTGTTCTCAACTTTCAAATCATAAGGAAGTGAAGCATTCATCTGCATGATGCGACAACTCGGATCCAACGTGCGTTCACGTCGTTCGCGGATCCTGACGAATCGTGTTGCATGGAACTACAGCCGAAACCGGGAGCGAAGCGTTGCGTTCCCGGCAATCCTCTTGTATCGTCGCGCGGCCTTCCAGGTGACACCAATAGTGATCGGAACAACAGGAGATTCCGATGAGAAGTGGCGATGATATGCTGCAGCACATCGTCGAGAAGTCCGCCATCGACACGGAGTTTCGACGGCAGCTCGTAGCAGACCCGAAGAACACGATCAGTCAGGAACTGGGCATCACGATTCCCGAGTCGATGACGATCAAGGTCCACGAGAGCGACATGCAGACGGTGCATCTCGCGTTGCCGCCGGATCCGAACATCACCGAGGAGCAGCTCGAAGCCATCTCGGCCGGCCTTTGCTGCTGCTGGTAGATCCGGTGGCCGGTGTGCAGCCGGTCAGGATGCGGAACGCTCATATCCGCACCCTCGAGTGTGACGCAGTGTCGTTCCTCTGCTCCGGAGATGGGCGGGGGAGTCCGGTGCGCCCGTCTGGAGCCGAGCTCAGTAGGCATCCGTTCCCGAAGGCTCCACGCACACATTGACATCGGCGCCCGGAAGCCGACTTGATGCCCCAAGTCCATGACGGGACCGGCACGGATGTTGCCTGACCGTGAAATCGCCCGACGACGCTTTGCCGGCCCTGGCCGGACGGGGCGATTCCCACGCCCCCGGAGTGCTTTCTTCCGGATCCAGGTGCTGGCGTTGGCGTGCTTCTGCTCGCACGGCGCTCTTGCCCAGGAAGAAACGCCGGAGGGCAAGGGTCTGAGGATCGCGCGTGAGGCAAGCACCCGCAACGACGGCTTCGAGGACTTCAGCGCGGGGTTGACGATGGTGATTCGCGACAAGCACGGTCGCGAGAGCGTCCGCCAGATGCGCTTCAAGGTGCTGGAGGTGCCGGGGGATGGCGACAAGAGCCTGTTCGTATTCGATCAGCCGCGAGACGTGCAGGGAACCGCGCTCCTGACCCATGCCCACATCAACACGCAGGATGACCAGTGGTTGTATCTTCCGGCTCTGAAGAGGGTGAAGCGCATCAACGCTTCCAAGCGCGCGGGCTCGTTCATGGGCAGCGAATTCTCGTACGAGGACATGAGCTCTCCGGAGGTGGAGGAGTACACCTACAAGTATCTTCACGACGAGCCCTGCGGTGAGCTCAACTGCACGGTGATTGAGCAGGTACCCCTCGATGAAGATTCCGGGTACAGCCGCAAGGTGGTATGGCAGGATACGGACGAGCTGCGAACCTGGAAGATGGAGCTCTACGACCGGAAGGGCTCGCACCTGAAGACACTCACCCTCTCGAACTATCGGCGATATCTCGAGCGGTATTGGCGGGCGGATGAGCAGACCATGGAGAATCACCTGACCGGAGCGAGCACGGTGCTTCACTGGTCCGACTTTCGCTTCCGCACCAATCTCGATGACGGAGAATTCACCCAGACGGCACTCCGACGCGTACGCTGATGCGCTGCGTCGGCGCAGTTCTCGTCCTCGTGCTCGCGGCCGCTACCGGTGTCGAAGCGCAGACACTCCATTTCTCCGGCGACCTGAGCCTGCAGGGGCGATGGTATCCGCAATCGCCGGCCTTTCCGGGTCAACGCTCGAGCAGCCATGGGCTGGTCCTGGAACCTACTCTCCACGGCGAGATCGCATCGGACACCAGCTTTACCCTTACCCCGCTCTACCGGTTCGACAGCGCCGATTCGCGGCGCACCCATGCGGATCTCCGCGAGGCCTACGTGTTGACGTACGGCGAATGGGGAGAGAACTTCTGGGAGCTTCGGGCCGGGCTCGACCGCGTGTTCTGGGGCGTGGCCGAGGTTCACAACCTCGTGGACATCGTCAACCAGGTGGACCTGGTCGAGCACCCGCGCGATCGACCCAAGCTGGGCCAGCCGATGGCGCACCTGACGGTCTCCGGCGACTGGGGCATCGCCGAAGTGTTCCTGTTGCCCTATCACCGCAAGCGGACTTTTCCGGGACGTTCCGGGCGCCATCGGTCGGAACGCCTGATTGAAGAGGGCGCCCGGTACGAGAGCGGAGCGAAGGAGCGTCATGTGGATCTTGCCGCTCGCTACGGCAACGCCGTGGGCTTGCTCGACTTCGGCCTGAGCGCCTTCGTCGGAACGAGCCGCGACCCCTCGTTCCTTGCCGAGCACCATTCCGAGACGTTGCCGGTGCTTGACGTACCGTTGACTCCATACTACGAGCAGATTCGGCAAATCGGGATCGACGCGCAACTCACGACCGAGCCCTGGCTCTACAAGATGGAAGGCATCTGCCGAGGCGGATCGCGAAATCTCCTGGGCCGGGAGGAGGACTACTGCGCGTTCATCCTTGGCCTGGAGCGCACTCTCTACGGGCTGTTCGGAACCCGAGCGGACCTGACCTTCCTCGCCGAGTGGCTCTACGACGGCCGCGGGCGCCGTGCGGCAAGCGTCTGGGAGAACGACCTGTACATCTCGGGGATCCTCGCGTTGAACGACGTGCAGGGCACCGAGCTCATGGCAGGACTCCTGGCCGACCTCCGCCACGACTATCGCGCGTTGAACCTCGAGGTGAAGCGCCGCCTGTCGAATCGCTGGCTGATGCGCCTGGAAGCGAGCGCGATCTTGCGCACGGACCCGGACGATCCGACCTACGACGGGCGGCGCGACAGCTTCCTGGGCATCGACTTCACCTTCAGCTACTGATCCCCTTCGTGGACGACACCCTAGCCGCAATGTTTCACCGATTTCCTGCTGCGGACGCCAATGTGCTCGCGCTAGCGGGCCGTACTCCCTCGAGCCGCTTCAACGTAGTGTCGGCGACCTGCTGCGCTGTGCAGTCCCTGCTTCGCTTGCAGGCCGGGCAAGCCATCCTTGGCTTGCCCGCTCGCCGGGACGAAGTGCCACCGGCACTTCGTCTGATTCCGGCTCGCCCTTCAGCGTCTCTCGGTCCGTGCGGCCCACTATCGCGGCACATTGACTCCCTCGCTACGAAAATCGGTGAAACATTGCGGCTAGGCATCCCCGCGAGACGAGCGGCCGAGGACGCGGCGATCGACAGGCAACCGGGAAATCGAGCGCGATGATTCTGTCGGGCAGTGAATCGCTGCGCAGGATTGCGGTGGTCGGACGGGGGACGGCAGGTTCCATTGCCGCCGCCAGCGTCACGCGCCTTCATCCCGACCGCGATCACGAGCTGCACCACATCTACGACTCGCGCATTCCGGTCATCGGAGTGGGAGAAGGCAGCTGGCCGAGTCTGGTTCAGGAATTGCAGAAACTGACGCAACTGTCCCACGAGACCATCCAGCAGCGCCTGAAGGGAACACGCAAGTACGGTGTCTCATTCGAAGGATGGGGACGGCACAACCGGGACTTCACCCACTTCTTCACGCCACAGCAGGTGTCATACGCCTACCACCTGTCCGCCGACCTGCTGGCGGACTTGCTGCACGAAAGCACGCGCGCATATCACATCGACGCGAAGGTGCTCGACATCAAGAAAGTGGCGGGAGGCGCGCAGGTCGAATTCGAAGGCCGGGCGCCGGAACGCTACGATCTCGTCTTCGATGCCCGCGGGTTTCCGAGGGAAATCCGCTCCGACCGGCACATCGACATTTCCTTCATTCCCACCAATGCGGCCGTAGTCCGCCGCGGTCCGCCAACCACCAGGGAAGAAGGGAGCGGACCCGTTCTGCACCATACCTATACGCGTGCGGTTGCGCGACCGCATGGCTGGATATTCGTCATTCCGCTCACGGTGCACACATCCTACGGATACATCTTCAACCGTGAGATATCCAGCCTTTCCGAAGTCGAATCGGATTTCGACGAGTTCCTCGAGACTGACGGCGTGACGGAATTCGAGCCGCGCGCGGTCGTTCCATTTCCCAACTTCCTCCACCGTCACCTCTACGATGGGGCGGTGGCGCGTGTCGGCAACGCAGCGTTCTTCGTGGAGCCCCTGGAGGCAACCGCGATCGTATCCGCGCAGCTTCAGATCGGGATGATTCTCCACGTGCGCCTCAACCGGTCGGTGAATCATCTCGAGCGCGATGCGCCGGTGGTCAATCGCTTTCTCGTCAACAGCATGCTCTGCTACGGCCTGTTCGTGGGCTGGCACTATTCCTGTGGCTCCAGGCACGACAGTGAATTCTGGCGCTACGCTCGCCACGAGGCGTGGCCGAGTCACCGCAGGGCGGCAGATCCCGGGGTGGTGGGCTGTGCGGCGCTCGACAAGTTCGCCGAGATGATCGATCTGCTGAAGCGGCCGGTCATCGACAAGGCGGACTGGCATCGGATGTGCGCGGTCCCTCTTACCAGCTACGCCCAGATGGCTCAGGGCCTGGGTTGTTGACCGATGTCCTGTACCCAGGCAACGGAACACTTCGCCCCGCGATTTGCCGAAAGGGTGCTCGCGGCCCGCTGGCCGGTCATCGTGGCCTCGCTGCTCCTGGTCGCCGTCGCGTCGGCCGGCATCGCCTTTCTCGAGTTCTCGGCAAACTATCGAATCTTCTTCGACGATGACAATCCGCAGCTTCTGGCGCTGGAGGCGCTCGAGAACACCTACGGGAAGAACGAGAACATCGTATTCCTGATCGTTCCGGCCGACGGTGACGCCACGTCGCAGTCCGCGCTCGAGGCCTCGGTCTGGCTCACCGACGCCGCGTGGTACACGCCGTATTCGAGGCGCGTCGATTCGCTCGCCAACTTTCAGCACACGACGGCCGACGGCGACGACCTGTACGTGAGGGATCTCGTTGATCCGCGCGAGCTGGCCCGGGACGAAGCTCGGTCACGTATACGTGCCGCAGCTCTGTCCGATCCGCGCATCGCAGGCAGCATTCTGGGCATCGAGGGTGATGTCAGCGTCGTGAACGTGACGGTCGAGATTCCCGAGGAAGGCCTGCTGGACGCGGTCGCCGAAGTTGCCGAGTTCGCCCGATCCGTCGCGGCCGAGGCCGAAGAGCGATTTCCCGGCGTGGACCTGCGCATCGTCGGCACGGTCATGGAATACCGATCAGACTGCGCTGTCTTGCCGATCTGAACGGCGGCGGTTCGAGGTTACGCATGCGTTCCATCCCCTGAAGGGGCGGAGGTACAGGGTAACCGCGGTGATCTCTCAAGGCTCGGACGCCGAGCGGGTGAT
>CAYQVB010000068.1:0-40535 GCA_964420925.1 uncultured Ectothiorhodospiraceae bacterium
CGCCGGGAAATGCAGGACGAGTTCATGCGCCTGCAGTCGATGTTGCGCAAGACCATCGTCTTCATTACCCACGACTTCGACGAAGCGATTCGCCTCGCTGACCGCATCGCCATCATGAAGGACGGGGCGATCATTCAGATCGGCAGCCCCGAAGAGCTGGTGACGCATCCCGCCGACGGATACGTGGCCGACTTCACCCGGGAGATCCCCCGCGCGAAAGTCCTCTCGGTGCAGACGATCATGGGCGAGCCGGTCGACTCGTGGTCGGGTGAAGTGCGCGCGAAGGAAAAGGTGCAGGAGGCTGCGGCCACCGTGGCCAGGGGGCACGCGCCCGTCGCGGTCCTCGACGAGAGCGGCGCGGTGGTCGGATCGCTCACCCGCGAGGATATCTTCAGGGTCCTGGTTGGACTCGAGACCCGCGCGTGAGCATTCTTGCGCCGCGCGGCGGGTGGCTCGCCACAAGCCTGCCGCGGCGATACGCGATCGCATGGCTGGTCCTCTTTCTTGCCGCGATCGGGGCCCACCTGGCGCGCGGGACGCTTCCCACCCTGGCGGAGTATCCGGAGCCGTGGATCATCCCCCTGCGCTTCTGGATCAGCGACTGGATGAAGTGGCTGGTCAACGACTTCGACCTGGGGCTCTTCACTTTCCAGGAGATGACCCGTTCGATAGCGTGGCTGCTCGAATGGCCCCTGCGCGCCGCGCAGAGCCTCTTTGCCGAAGGCTTTTCGCGCGGTATCGGGCGCGATGCGGAAGAGATCGTCCCGCGGATCCCCTGGATTGCATTGATCCTGGTGTGCGCGCTGATGGGGCTCTCCGCCCGGGGGCGCGGCCTCGCCGCATTGGTCGCCGGCGCCTTTCTCTACCTCGCGGTCTTCGGGCAGTGGGACAGCGCCATGGTGACACTGGCCTCGATCGTGATCGCGGTGCCGCTCGGCGCCAGCGCGGGCCTCCTGCTCGGGATCGCGGGATTTCGCAGCGCCCGGCTGGAGCGCGTGCTCGTCCCCCTGCTGGATCTCATGCAGACGGTGCCGATCTTCGCCTACCTGGTGCCGGTCCTGTTCCTCTTCGGGTTCGGTCCGGTGGCCGCGATGATCGCTACCATCATCTACGCGACGCCACCGATGGTGCGGGTGACGATGCTTGCCCTGCGCCAGGTGCCGGCCGACGTCGTCGAGTTCGGGCGCATGGCCGGGTGCTCGCGCCGTCAGCTCCTGTGGAAGGTGCTCGTGCCTTCCGCGCGCCCTTCGCTGATGGTGGGGATCAACCAGGTCATCATGCTCTCCCTCAACATGGTGATCATCGCCTCCATGATCGGGGCGGGCGGGCTCGGCTATGACGTGCTCACTTCGCTCAAACGCCTGCGGATCGGGGACGGGGTGGAGGCCGGGCTCGCGATCACGCTGCTCGCCATCGCTCTCGATCGCCTCTCCCAGGCTTTCGCGAACCGTCCACCTCAGGCGCACCGGGACGCGACTCCGCCCTTCTTCCGGCGCCACCCCTTTCTGATCGCCGCCGCGGCACTTCTCGCCGTCTCGTGGCTCGCCGGCTCCATCGTCCCCGGAGTGCAGGACTATCCGGAAGGCCTCGAGATCAGCACCGCACAGGTGTGGGCGGATCTCATCAAGTGGATCAACGTCAACTTCTACGACTACCTGGAAGCGGTAAAGACCTGGCTGCTCTTCAACCTGCTGATCCCGGTCAAGCGTTTTCTGACCACCGTGCCGTGGGTGGCGGTGGTCGCCGCCGTCGCCATTGCCGGGCACCGCCTCGGAGGCTGGCGTCTCGCGGTGCTCACCGGCTCTCTCGCCTCGTTCATGGCGGTGTCCGGCAACTGGGAGAAGTCGATGATCACGGTCTACCTGTGCGGGGTGTCCGTGCTGGTCGCTTCGATCATCGGGATACCGGTCGGCATCTGGGCGGCGCGAAACGATCGGGTGCACCGGGTCGTGCAGGTGGTCATCGACACGCTTCAGACCCTGCCTTCCTTCGTCTACCTGATTCCGGTCGTGATGCTGTTCCGGGTCGGAGACTTCTCGGCGATGATCGCGGTGGTCGCCTACGCGGTGGCTCCCGCCGTGCGCTACACCGCGCACGGGCTCCGGCAGGTCCCGGCGCAGCTCATCGAGGCGGCGACCGCGGCCGGATGCACGCGCCGCCAGACGCTGTGGAAAGTGCAGTTTCCGATTGCGCTGCCGGAGATCATGCTCGGCATCAACCAGACCATCATGCTCGCGCTCAGCATGCTGGTGATCACCGCGCTGGTCGGCACCCGCGACCTCGGCCAGGAGGTCTACATCGCGCTGACCAAGGCCGATACCGGGCGCGGAATCGTGGCCGGGCTGTGCGTCGCATTCATCGCGATCATCTCCGACCGCCTGATCAGCGCCTGGGTGCGCAGGAAGAAGCGAGAGCTGGGTCTTGACTGACACGAGGATCGACCACCATGACCGACCCGAAGGAACGCGCCGCGAGCCTCCCGTGCTGGAAGGGCGATGTCGCCCCGGAAGCGCTCGGCGGTGGAATCACCAACCTCAACTTCAGCGTCGTGGACGCGGGCGAGCGCTACGTGGTGCGCATCGGCGAGGACATTCCGCTCCATGGGGTGTACCGCGTGAACGAGCTGGCCACGGCCCGGGCGGCGCACGCCGCCGGCATCTCGCCGGAAATCGTCCACGCCGAGCCCGGCGCGCTGGTGATGAGGTGGGTGGACGGCCAGACGCTGGAACCCGAGGACGTGCGCGACCCCGCCCGTCTCGAGCGCGTGCTCGACACCGTGATCCGCTGTCACCGGGACATCCCCTCGCATTTTCGCGGGGCGACACCCATGTTCTGGGTGTTCCAGGTCGTGCGCGGGTACGCCCGGACCCTGCGCGAAGACGGCAGCCGGATGGCAGGACGGCTGGACGAGCTGCTCGAGCGCTCCGCTCATCTCGAGTCGGTGGTGGGTCCAGTCGAGATCGTCTTCGGCCACAATGACCTGCTCGCGGCGAACTTCATCGACGACGGCGATCGGATCTGGCTCATCGACTGGGAGTACGCCGGCTTCAACAGCCCGCTCTTCGATCTCGGCGGGCTCGCCGCCAACAACGATCTGGACGCCGGGGCGGAGCGCCGGCTCCTCGAGCGGTACTTCGGGGCGTCGCCCAGCGACGCGAGGACCGCGAGCTACGCCGCGATGAAATGCGCCTCCGCGCTGCGCGAGGCGATGTGGAGCATGGCCTCCGAGATTCACTCCGAGATCGACTTCGACTACGTCGCCTATACGACTGAGAACCTCGACCGCTTCGAGCGGGCGTGGGAAGCAGTGGGGGGGTGAGGTCGTCTCCGTTCGTCGCCGGCCCTCTCGGGGTCCCTACCGCGCAGGCGGCCGGCGAACGGAAGGTGCCGATCCTGCTCGGCTTCCTCTGCGGCCTCCGCTTCCTGGGAGTCGGGAGTAACGGACCGCGAGCCGGCGACGTGCCTGCCCGCGCGATCTCGGAGGACGGGGAGTGGGTCCTCGAGGAGTTCAGCCGCGCCGCTCTCGAAGGAGCGCCTCGAGCTCCGCGACCCGCGCTTCGGCCGCCTCGGCTCGGATTTCGGCCGCTCGGATGGCGGCGGCCTCGCGCTCGGCGCGAGCGGCCGCGGCATCGGCTCGGGACTCCGCGGCCCGGCGCGCGGCAGCCTCTTCCTGGCGGGCGGCGTCTGCCTAGGAATGGCTGAGCAACACCTGCCCCGTTGCCGGGTCCCGGAAGCGCATCTCTCCGTTCTGTGCGCGCAGCTCGAGCCCCAGCGTCTCGCTCGTCAGGGTCAGCGCGCCGTCCGGCGACGTGACCGCCAACTGGCGCACGTAGGCGCCCCCGGCGAGGCGCAGGCCCTGGAGCACCGGCGTGAAGTACTTCCCCCTGGGGTCGTACTGCCAGTACTCCTTCACCCCCAGGCGCGCATAGACCTCCCGTTTCGGCCCCAGATCCCCGCGCCATGTGCTCTTCGAGGCCACCTCCAGCACGAAGTCCGGCGCCTTGCCCTCCTTCCACACCAGGTAGCGCTCCCGCACCCGGTCCTCGACCCCGAACACCACGAACACGTCCGGGGCTACCGATACCTTCGGGTTGCCCTCCTCGTAGTACATGAGCAGGTCGCCGGAAACGTAGACGTCCTCCCGCGCCTCGAAGTACACCCGTAGCGCGCCGATGGCGTAGAGCATCGCCAGGAGCTGGGCGTCGTTCTCCGCCATCGGCCGGCCGTCCCCGCTCGGGTACTCAATCGCGGCCGGTGGGAGAGTGACTCGGCTCATGGGCAATCCCCTGCTGGCGGCACGCCAGGGTGGAATGGCATCGCGGGGCGGAGAACGCTATCACAGCTTCGTTCCGGTCCGAAGTCGAAGGGCGGGGACACACGATGCCCCACCCGGGAGCCCCGCTTCGTAGGCCGAGCGCTCGATTCGAGTAGGCGCTCGGCTCGATGTCGCGCCGCTCGGTACGACGCGGGTGGACGCCACCAAACGGCGAGTGCCTTCACATCGCGAGACGCCTTCCCGGCCTCCGCCGAGCGTCAAGCACCGACCGTTGCGTCCATCTTGACGGCGCAGCTTTGAGCGAGGCCGCCGAGAGGCTCAATGCGCGTAAACTCGTGGGATCTCTCAGGTTTGGTCGCCAGGCGGCAGAGACAATCGCATGAACACTTTTGTAATTCTTCTTCGAGGCATCACGCCCACCGGCAGGAACAAAGTTCCGATGGCGCCGCTTCGCGAATCGCTTACCGAGGCGGGGTTAAGAGAGGTGCGAACATACATTCAGAGTGGCAACGTAGTAGCCACGTCTGATCTTACGCACGTTGAGATAGAGAAGCTCGTGCATGACGTTATCCACAGGGACTTTGGTGGAAACATAGCTGTTATGGCCAGAACGGCGAAGGAGTTTGCATCCTGCTTGAAGCGGTGTCCGTTCACAGAATTCGACGGATCAAAGTTGTATTTCTCGTTTCTGGCGGCCAACCCAGACAAGAAACTCCTTGGAGAGTTTATGTCTACTGACTTTTCGCCCGACCAAGTACGGTTCGTAGAGGATACGATATACACGCTCTACGCGACCAAGCACAGTGCCTCGAAGTTCAACAACAACTATTTCGAGCGCAAGCTCAAAATCACGGCCACGACTCGAAATCTCAACACCATTAACAAGCTGGCCGGCTTGGCTGCTGTCCGACCAGGCGCTCCAGCCGACGGTCAACCCGCTGCGCGGCTTGTCCGCGGCTGAGCTTGGTCGTTCGGTAGTTCGTATGCGATCGGCGCCACCGCTTCTGCGGCGGATGTGTGTTCGCCTCGGCCTGATGTCCTGGTCAGAGTCAGGTACTCTGACTGTGAGGGTACTTCCCTCGCAGGCTCTCCGGCCATCGCAGCGCGGCGGCGCGTGAGTCGATCCGGGAGTAAATCCCGAGATTCGGGGGAGAGACGCCCGAACCGGAATCGCTCCAGATGCGGAGAACTGCCTGGAGTCGGTCAGCGCATCAGCCGGGCGACCTCGCGGCCCAGGCTTCGACCTCCACCAGCATGTCGGGTGTTGCGAGGCCGTCGATGATGACCAGCGTCGATGCCGGGACGCACTCGTCGCCGAGGATCGCGCTCCGCGCCGCGCGGTACTCGCCGACGAAGCGCGAGTCGGTGAGGTAGACGTTGGTCTTGACGAGGTCTTCCTTGGACATGCCGTGCGCGTCGAGGGCGGCGAGGATGTTGCGGAACACCTGCTCGCTCTGTGCGCGGATTCCGTCGGCGAGCTGTCCTTCGGGATCGACGCCGATCTGGCCGGCGATGACCAGCCACTCGGAGTTGGCCGGGACGTGGACGGTGTGGGAGTAGACGCCGCCCGGTTGGTGCAGGGTCTTCGGGCTCAGATACTCATTCATCTCGGATCTCCTCGGGAGACGGTGCGTGGTGTGAACGCGGCGCATTGTGCCGTAATGCGAGCCGGGGCGGTGCGATGCGCTCCCTTCGCCGGTGAGCGTGCGGGCCGCGAGGGAGTATCATCGCCGTCGAATCGCGGCCGGTGGGCCCCGGCCGGCATCGGAGGGGGCCGGCGCGGAGCGGAAATCGGAACTCGAATCCAGGATACCCCGGACAGGAGGAAACGACGTGAGCGCAGTGCCCCAGGAAGTGTCGGTGACCACCCAGCCCCTCTCCTTCCAGTACCAGCCGGACGACGGGCCCGCGCGCTACCGCATCGGGCTCATTGCGCTCGACAGCGACGTCGCGACCGAGCGCGACTTTCACAACATGCTGCCCGAGGACGTGATGTACTACACGACGCGGATTCAGCACTTCAATCCGGTAAACCTCGAGAACCTCCGCCGCATGGTAGGGGGGCTCACGGCGGCGACGGAGAAGCTGATCCCCGACCAGCGCCTCGATTCGATCGCCTATAGCTGCACTGCGGGCACGGTCGCCATCGGTTACGACGCCGTCGCCGAGCGGGTTCGCGCCGGGGGTCGGCCCGACATTCCGGTGGTGACCCCGATCACCTCCGCGCTCGCCGCGTTCCGTGCCCTCCGGGTCGAGAGCATCTCGCTCCTCACACCCTACGTCGACTCGGTGAACCAGGCGATGCGCGCCTACGTCGAGGAGCGCGGCGTCACGGTGCGCAACATCGGCAGCTTCTGCCTGGACAACGATATCGTCATCGCCGAGGTGCCGCCCGACGCCATCTACCAGGCCGCGCTCGAGACCTGCCGGGAAGACGTGGACGCCCTCTTCATCTCGTGCACCGCGCTTCGCGCCGTAGACACCATCGAGCGTGCCGAGCGCGCGCTGGGCAAGCCGGTGATGAGCGCCATCCAGACCCTCTTCTGGCAGTCGCTGCGCGAAGCGGGCTACACCCGGCCGGTGGAGGGCTTCGGGCGCCTGCTTCGGGTCTGAGCGCGGGCGTCGCCACGACCAGCTCTCGCGGCGGGACGGGAACATGCGGGGCGAGATAATGGATCGGCCGCTCCTGGTGAGCGGCATCATCGAGCACACGGAGCGCTATTTCGGCGATGCGGAGGTGGTGTCCCGGCGAGTGGAGGGCGGCATCCATCGCTACACCTACCGTGACGCGGCGGCACGGATGCGCCGGCTCGCCAACGCGCTCGAAGCGCTGGGGATCGAAGCGGGCGATCGGCTCGCGACGCTGGCTTGGAACACGCACCGCCACTACGAGCTCTACTTCGCGGTTCCGGGAATGGGGGCGATCTGCCATACCGTGAACCCCCGCCTCTTCCGCGACGAGCTGATCTACATCATGAATCACGCCGAGGATCGGGTGCTCTTCCTCGACCTCACCTTCGTGCCGATGGTGGAGGCGCTGGCGGCGGAGCTCGCGAGCGTCGAACGTTTCGTCATCCTGACCGATGCGGAGCACATGCCACAGACGAGCCTGCGGAACGCAACCTGCTACGAGGATCTGATCCAAGGCGCGCCGGACGACTACGCGTGGCCGGAGCTCGACGAGAACGAGGCCGCGATGCTCTGTTACACCTCGGGGACCACCGGCAACCCCAAGGGGGTGCTCTACAGCCACCGCTCCATCCTGCTCCACGCCCTGCTCTCGCACGCCGGCATGGGCCAGACCGCGCCCTGTCACCTGCATTCCTACCTGGTGATCGTGCCGCTCTTCCACGTCGGCGCCTGGGGGGTGCCCTACATGCTCACGATGGTCGGGGCCAAGGCGGTGCTGCCCGGTCCCAACTACGATGGCGAGAGCCTCTTCGAGCTGATGGACGCGGAGTGCGTGACGCACAGCGCGGGGGTGCCGACCATCGTCACCACGCTGCTCGGCACCATGCGTGCGCAGGGGCGCAAGCCGCGCGGGCTCGAATGGATGATGTGCGGCGGCTCCGCCCCATCGGAGGCACTGATACGTGCCTTCGAGCAGGACTTCGGGGTGACCTTCGTGCAGGGCTGGGGGATGACCGAGACCGGTCCGGTCGCCGCCCTCAACCTGCCCACCGCCGCCTACAATCACATGACGCAGGACGAACGATTCGCGTTGAAGAAGAAGGCAGGCCGGCCCCTCTTCGGCGTGGAGGCGAAAATCGTCGGCGAAGACGGCGAGCGCCTCCCGGAGGACGGCGTGGCGACCGGAGAGCTCGCGGTGCGCGGCCCCTACGTGATCAAGCGATACTACCGGGACGAGGCCGCAAGCGATGCCGCCTTCGATCGCGAGGGCTGGTTCCTGACCGGGGACGTATCTTCCATCGATACGGAGGGCTACATCCACATCACGGACCGGAGCAAGGATCTCATCAAGTCCGGGGGCGAGTGGATCAGCTCCATCGACCTCGAGAACCGCGTCATGGCGCACGAGGCGGTGGCCGAAGCTGCGGCCATCGCGTGCCGGCACCCGAAGTGGGAGGAGCGCCCCCTGCTGGTGGTGGTGCGCCGTCCCGGCGCCCGCGCCGGCAAGGAGGAGCTCCTCGCCTTTCTCGAAGGCAAGATCGCGAAGTGGTGGCTGCCCGACGATGTCGTCTTCGTCGACGAGATGCCGCACGGCGCGACGGGAAAGGTGAACAAGCGCCGTCTCCGAGAACAGTTCAAGGACTACGTGCTGCCGAGTGTATGAACGGCGGGAATCCCCCAACCACCAACAGAGCAAAACGCGATGTCCCTTGTGAAGTATGAAAAGCGCGACGGCGTGGGCCTCGTCCTCGTCGACAATCCCCCCGTCAACGCCTTCAGTGTCGGAGTGCCGCGCGGCATCGTGGAGGCGCTGGAAGCCGCCGCGGGCGATGCCGAGGTTGCGGCGGTGGTAGTGGCGGGCAGCGGGCGGACCTTCATGGCCGGCGCGGACATCAAGCGCCTCGGCGCCTGGCCGGAGGGCGAGCCCAACCTCCGCGATGCGATCGACCGATGCGAAGCCAGTGCGAAGCCGGTGGTCGCCGCCATCCACGGCCATGCCCTCGGCGGTGGCCTCGAGCTCGCGATGGCCTGTCACTATCGCGTGTGCACCGCGGACGCGCGCCTCGGTCAGCCCGAGGTGAAGATCGGCGTGCCTCCCGGGGCGGGCGGCACGCAGCGCCTGCCGCGCCTGGTGGGCGCGGAGAAGGCGCTCCGGATGATCCTCAGCGGAACGCCCATCACCGGCGCGGAAGCCGCGCAGGTCGGGCTCGTGGACCGGGCGGTGGAGGGCGACCTGATCGACGAGGCGCTCGCCTTCGCGGCCGAACGGGCCGCGGGCGGCGGGCCGCATCCGAAGGTGCGCGAGCGCGAGGTCCAGCTCGACGACCCCGGAATCTTCGATGCCACGCGCAAGCAGATCGAGCGTCGCGCCCGGGGCATGCGCGCACCCTACGCGTGCATCGAGTGCGTGGAGGCTGCCGTGCAGCTTCCCTTCGACGAGGGAATCGCGCGGGAGTACGAAGTGTTCGACGTCCAGGTCCGCTCGTCCGAGGCGGCGGCCCTGCGCCACGTGTTCTTCGCGGAGCGTCAGATCGCCAGGGTCCCCGGCATCGGGAAGGACGTCGCGGCCCGCGATGTCGGCGAAGGCGCGGTGATCGGCGCCGGGACCATGGGCAGCGGCATCGCGATGAACTTCGCCAACGCCGGCATCCCAGTGAAGCTCTTCGACCTCGGACAGGAGCAGCTCGACCGCGCAATGGCCGCCATCGAGAGGAACTACGCCTCCACCGTGAGCAAGGGGCGCCTGAGCGAAGCGGCGATGCGCGAGCGCCTCGCGCGCATCACCCCGGTGCTCGAGCTGGACGCAGTCGCCTCCGCGGACTTCGTCATCGAGGCAGTGTTCGAGGAGATGGCGCTCAAGCTCGAGACCTTCGCCCGCCTCGACGCGATCTGCAAGCCGGGGGCGATCATCGCGAGCAACACCTCCTACCTCGACGTCAACCGTATCGCCGCCGCCACCGGCCGCCCGGCGCAGGTGCTCGGGACGCACTTCTTCAGCCCCGCCAACGTGATGCGCCTGCTCGAAGTGGTGCGCACCGACGGCGTGAGTGACGAGGTGCTCGTCACTGCGCTGAGCGTAGGGCGCAGGATGGGGAAGGTGCCGGTGGTCTCCGGCGTCTGCCACGGCTTCATCGGCAACCGCATGCTGGAAGGCTACCTGCGCGAGGCCGCCTTCCTCGTCGAGGAGGGGGCGCTGCCGCAGGACGTGGACCGGGTGCTCACCGACTTCGGCTTCCCCATGGGTCCCTTCGCGGTCAGCGATCTTGCAGGGCTCGACATCGGCTGGCGCAGCCGCCGGGAGCATCGCGCGGCCGAGGACGAGCGCCGCTACAGCGGCACCATCGGCGACCGCCTGTGCGAGCGCGGCTGCTTCGGCCAGAAAACGGGTTCGGGCTACTACCGCTACGAGGCGGGCAGCCGCGCGCCCATCCCGAGCTCCGAGGTGGAGGCGATCATCAAGGAGGTCTCGGCCGACCTCGGCATCGAGCGCCGCGCCGTCGACGACGAAGAGATCCTCTCCCGCTGCATCTACCCGCTCATCAACGAGGGCGCCAACGTGCTCGACGAGGGCATTGCCCTGCGGGCCGGCGACATCGACATCGTGTGGCTCAACGGCTATGGCTTCCCCGCCCACCGCGGCGGTCCGATGCACTATGCGGACCGCGTCGGTATCGAGACCATCCACCGTGGCGTTCGCCGTTATCACGCACTCCACGGCGCCTGGTGGGAGCCTTCGCCACTCCTCGAGCGGATGGCGAAGGAGGGCACGACCTTCGCGGAGCGCGACGCCTGACGCTCCGCTCTGGATCTGTAGACACGACGCCCGAACCAAGTTTTCGAGTGGAGGCGTCAGCGGGGCTGCCCCCGTCCCCGAAGCCCTTTCACCTTCCCCACATCGGTGGCGGGTTATGATTGGCTCGCTTCGAGTCGGCGGCTTCCCGGGTCGAGGTTCCTGAGCAGGGCAACCGTCTCCTTGGTCTGCTCGTCGCTGTCGATATCCTGCGCGACTATCTTGGCTCCACCGTTCCGGGTGATGAGCAACGACGCTCGCCGTCGTGCTACTCGCAACGGACGCAATCGCGCACAATCGGGTTCCCGTAGACCGAGTGGCAGGAGCGTATGCGGTCGTGCTGTGGGATGCCGACAAGCTGCTGAGGCAACTGGAACTCGGCGAGGACAGCCGCGTCGAGTTCAAGGAAGTCGTCTTCACCGGCAGCCGCGTTCGCGAGCCTCGCCGCCAGAGGATTGCGAACGAACTGGCGGCGTTCGGCAACACGTTGGGCGGCGCCCTGATCTTCAGCGTGTCGGACGCGGGCGAAGTGCGTCCCATGGACCGGGAGGTGATGGATGCCCTGGAGGCATATGTCAGCGAGATCTGCGCAGACAGCATCGATCCGCCACTCGAGTTCACGACTCAACGACTGGCTCTGCCGGACGGCTCCTCGGTGCTGGTCGTCGATGTGGAGCGAAGCCCGTTCGTGCACCGGAGCTCTGGTCGGTACTTTTCGCGGCAGGGCAGCTCCACGCGCGATGTGCCGCCCGAAGCGCTGCGCCGGCTCTTTCAACAACGTGGGCGTTCCGGCCTGCTCGGACCGGACGAGGAGATCGTCGCCGGCACGGGGCTCGAGACGCTGGAATCGGGACTCGTCGATCGCTTCATCAGTTCCCGCACCAGGCAAGCCGACGAGACACAGCTCGCCAAGCTCGGGCTGGTGCGCGAAGACGAGAGCGGCGTTCCCCGCGCAACCGTGGCCGGAGTCCTGCTCTGCACCGAGCGCCCCGACGACTACATCGGCGGGGCCGCAATCGAAGCGGTTTGCTACTCCGGCAGCGTGCTCGGCCGTGCCGTCCAGCTCGACGCAGCGACGATCACCGGACCGCTGGACTGGCAGATCCGCGATACGGTCCACTTCGCCCGGCGCAATACGCGAGTCGCGGCACGCAAGGCGCCGGGTCGGGTGGAGATACCTCAATTCAATCCGCGCGCGATGTTCGAGGCCGTGGTCAATGCCGCCGTGCATCGCGACTACTCGATCGCCGGCACGAAGATTCGCCTGTTCCTCTTCGATGACCGGCTGGAGCTGTACTCACCGGGCGCGCTTCCCAACACGCTGCCCATCGACGCCATGCGCCAGCGTCAGGCCACTCGCAACGAAACCCTCGCCTCCCTGCTGCGCATGCTGGAGGTCGGCGATGTTCATGGCGCAGGCGACCGGCAGTACTACCTGGAGCAACGTGGCGAGGGCGTTCCGATCATCTACGAAGAGACGCGGGCGCTGACGGGAAACGATCCAGTCTACGAGCTGATCGGCGGGGCCGAGCTCCGATTGACCATGCCGTCCGCACGGCCGCCGGTCGCCGGCATCCAGGGCGAGGTCTTGGTCACCGCCGAGGGCCGTCCCTTAAGCGGGGCAACGGTCCTTGCGCTGTATCCGAACAAGACGTGGATGATGGAGGAGACCGATACGTTCGGCCGTGTCCAGTTCGGCTTCCACTTCGAGTTGCCCATCACTGTCTTCTGCGCGGCGCCGGCCCACCGCGCTCGTGTCGAACGGAGCTGGCGTCCGCCGACGCCCCTGTCGGTCGAGTTGGAGACGTTGGAGAACGGCGGTTCCATGGTGATTCCCGAACAGACCGGTCACTTGCCCGGCCTGGCAGGACGGCTCAATCCCATCCTGGACAACCTCGATCGCATGTATCTCTACGCCACCAACGTCGCTATCAACGAAGGCCGACAGCAGCCTGTGCATTTCAAGCTGGGGGAGGCGATGCGGCTGACTGACGTGCACGGCGCGGAACGACTGGTGCGCTTCGTCGACATGATCGGGAATGCCTCCCTGCTGGAGTACGAGCCGCCCCCGCCGCGCTCGCGATGAGGCGTATCGAGTCCTCTCCCTACCGGACATCACGTTTCGTCCGCCCGGAGATCTCCGCAAGCTCGGTGACCGAGCCCGGCTTCTCGCGCCCAATCATTGCGAGGAGTTCCCGGTTTCCCTGCGAGAGCACCTTCGCAAAGCTCTCGATCGAGGTGATCCACACCGTTGGTTCACCCGGAGCCGGCTTGTGCTCTCCGCGGGCGATTGCCATCGTGCGCGCCTTCATCCGGTCGTAGCCGGCGATTCCGATTTTCAGCGTCTTCATGTCAGCGCTCCCCTTTCCCTCAGAACCACATCCACTTCCTTCCAGAAGTCCTCAAGCAGCGTCGCTGCGAAACGCGAGCTCAAGGGAAATCGAGAATATCCGGTGACGAATCAACTCATTGGCACGCGGATCAAGGCGTTGAGGCAAGCGCAGGGACTCTCCCAGGGTGAATTGGCCCGCCTGTTCGGGTTCAAGGACAGGCAGACCGTCTCGGCGATAGAGACCGGCCTCATGACCACCGGTCTAAAGGACACCCTCGTCGCCCATGCAAGCGGCAACCTCAGGGCGCTCGCTATCATGGCCGACGGTCTGCTCGCCGCAGCCGCCGAGCACGACCACGACATCCTCGACGCAAAACTCTTCATCGAAACATGGGGCGAGCCGACGCAGCCCACCGCAACGCGGCGGTGATCTGCTTCCCGACCCGAGGCCCCTCGGCGTTGGAGCAGCACCCGCTCACCCAGCAGGGGCGGGTCGAACGTGCTCCTAAAGCCTGCTGCCGCCTCGCCCGCAATGGTATGCACAACACAACCGCGCCGCCAGCGCTGCGCCACGGTAACGAACAACACGACGCGTTCCCTGAAGCGTTCCTGGCCGAACGCCTGGGAGTTGGAGGGAACGGGAACCGATGACATTCACTGCGGCCAAGGCATCGTTGACGCATGTGTGTCAAGCGGCCAGTGGCCGTACGCTTACGGCCACGGCAGCACTTGGTCGCATCGACGGCGGCAGGTCACCCGCAGGGCCGCAGCGAAGCGCAGGAGCCGCGCAGCGGCCTGACCCGGCGACGACCATGCGGCATCCGGCAGGATACGTTCAGCTCAACGACCGAATCCTGATGGCCATCGAACAATCTGAACACCGCACCATCAATGAGCGTGCGTGCGCTCAGCCAGTCCAGGCACGGCGGACTCCGTGAGCCAAGGTACCGTGCACGGGGGTGCAACCCACTCCGATGCGATTGCGCTCTAGGCGATCAGAACGCCGCCAGACCGCCGATGTGGCAGCATAGCTGGTCGGCACCGAGCGTGACGGGCAGGTCCAGACACCATGCACGATCTGATTCGAATCGCGACGAGGGAACTCGTCGCCTTCCTTTCCACGCACCTGCCGACCCTGGGACCGCACTGGTGGACGACGTACGTCGAAAACCAGCTTAGCTACTCGCAGCAACAACGAGTACGGGATCGAGGCTTAACGAGGCTCAATCAGCTCGACTTCGCGGCCCTGCTGCGGATCGTCGACCGGAACTGGTTCGAGCTGTCCCAAACAGCCAATTTGCCCCGAGAAGGACGGAACTGGGTGAGGGAACTCCAGTCCGTTCGCAACCGGTGGGCTCATGCGTCCGCAGAGGAAGAGGCGTCTGAAGACGTCTTCCGGGATGCCGGCACAATCGGTCGGTGTCTCGCGATGATGGGCGCGGGACCAGAGTCGATCGCAGCCGTGGAAGAGGCGAAGGCTACCGCACTCCGAGAGATGGCGGCGGTACAAAGCGCTCCTGAATCGCCATCGGAACCAACTCCAGCGCGAACAACGGAGGCCCCGGAAGGCACGCAACCGTGTCCGACCGATTCCGTGGCGACTGTGGAGGTCCGAGATCACTCGCTCTGGACGAGGCACATCCGAGGCGACAGTACACTGAAGGCCACGCTGAACAGGCTGCGCGGGCAAAGCCAGATTGAACTCGAGGTCGACGGCTTCCATGGAACATGGCAGAAGATGGATGACGGAAGGGACGGACGGCCGACAACGGGCCTCAAGCCGGTGGTGGGGCCGACGAAGTCGCACTGGCATGCCCTGCTCCGGGAGAAGCTCGGGAGCCTCGTTACAATCGCGGTAGTATCCGCCGCGCGCTACGACACGATGGGGCGGGAGGACCAGAGTTTCGAGGCGGTCTGGGCAAAGCTCCAACGGTCGATCGTCCCAGGCGACACGATCAGGAACTGGAGCCGTCACAGCGGGTACCTGGGGAACGACTTCACGATTCATGCGGTCACCGACCGCTTCGTCGAGATCGACAGTCCGGGCGCCTCGAACGTTCAGCATATCGCCAGAGCAGAGTTCGCCCGGGTCCACGAACACTGGGACGCCTACAACGCGCGCATGTTCGCGCGCAGCACGTTAAGGGACATCACCCGTTTCTCCACGTACGTGATCAGCATCCTGCATCAGGTCCTGGACAGCGAGCCGGCATAGTGGCAAAGCGGTCGTGCTCCGGATGCGCTCGAAGGGGAACATCCCAATCCATGCGGAGAATCGACCGCGACCGTACGACCGCGCGCGTGTGATAGGGTTCGCAGGGGGCGGTCAACCGAAATGAGCGATCACCTGCGCGAACGAGCGCTCAAGACGGTGTACGAGCGCTACGACCGTTGCGTGATGAACAACATTCAGCGGGGCGACTACGTCGAGTGCGTGGTTGCCGAACTGCTCGCGCCCGACTGGGTCCTACCCTGGAAGACTGGATATGACTGGGCACCGTGGGATCTCGAGCACCGCTCCACCAAGGTCAAGATTGAGATACGGCAATCCGCCGCGCGCCAGCCTTGGGACACCTGCGAGGACTTCGAGGCGAAAGCGCCGAGGTTCGACATCGCACCCCGCAAGGGCCACTGGACGCAAGACAACGAGTGGAATCCGGAACCGGGCAGACACGCTCACATCTACATCTTCGCGTGGCACCCCGAGACGAAGAAGAGCTTCGCTGACCACCGCTCGCCCGAACAGTGGATATTCTACGTACTCCCAACGAAGTGCCTTCCACCCGACCAACTCGGTATTGCCCTCTCGAGAATTGAAGACCTGCACGCAACGCGGGTCCGGTCGGACTCCCTTGCTCAGGTCGTGGAGGAATTACACGGTTCGCTTCCGAAGGTGCCCTGATGCGCTGACCGCATCGGCTCAACCGGCGTTCAGGTCGAGCGGGCGTCCTCATCGGACAGGCCACCGGCGTGACGGGCAACCGGGCGAGGCGCTCTCTCAAGGACAGGCGGAAGGATTGGAGACGAGGACCGACCGGTGACCCAGCAAACCAGACGATGGAACCCCGGAGATGCGGCGAATGCGTTCGTGCGCGTCATCCTCTCGGACGCCGGAGCGATGCTCGGAGGGCTCAAGGATGACGAGTGGCACAAGACGGTCGAATGGTTCGAAGGGCGGTGCGCGTACACCGGGCAAACGCTTGAAGAAGGTGAAATGGAGCGCGACCACGCGATTCCGATGAACCGCGCACACTGCGGACTCCACCTCTACGGGAACGTTGTCCCAGCAACCAAAGAGGCCAACAGGCGCAAGGCCGGCAAGCACTACCGGGAGTTCATCGAGGATCGGGTCCGGTTCGAGCGCATCGACGAGTTCCTGCGCATATCTCTGTACTGGGAGCGGGTCGCCGAGTTCGGCGACCTGCAGCGCTACTGCGAGGCCCAGTACCGGACGATCGACGCGCTGTGCCGGGTGAACCAGAAGTACCTCTTGAGCCTGCGACCACCGATCGAGGAGAGCGACGAGGAACCAGAGACGAAAGGTGCCGCATCTCCACCGACGGAGCGTACGGGCGCGGACGCTTTGCCCATCGTGCTCGAACCGTCCCCGGCATCGGCATTCAGAACGGCACTGCTGCGCCAGGACCACGCATGGATTGTCGAGATCTACCGGGACGGACGGCGAGAGATCAGGCGTTGGAACGCCGCCAGGATGTCGGAGTCGTCCAACATCATCGGGAATCTGCGAAGTCGTCCCCGGTATCGGAAGGGCGCATGGGAGCAGCTGGGGCTCAAGTCTCTGATCGTCTCGATCAGGAATCCGCGCTCCACGTGAGAAGGTCGACAATATCGTCCCCGATTTGCCCGTAGCACGCACTCATCGTGGGTCCATGCTGAGCCGTTTCCAAGAGACCAGAGCGACGCTGAAACCGTAGCCACGGATGCTGCCGGAAGGGGATTCGACCTGATAACGATGGACACGTGCTGCGACTCGAAGGTGGACCTCCCGCGCATATCCTTCCTCGACGAGCCGCTCGCCGAGTTCGCCTCGAGCCTTGACGATTGCCTCGACCCGGACGAGCCGGGGATGAGGCGCTGGGAGTCATTTGCCGACATCCTGGCGAAAGTCGACGGCGGACGTCACAAGGTGGACAGGGACAGGTTACCAAGAGGAAAGGTACGACGAAGCGAAGTCTTCGAGCTTGCCTCGGACCGGAACGTCTCGATCGCCACCGTCTGTGTGGCCGCGATGGCGTGGGGCGGCATGCAACTCCAGAACTGGAAGCTGCTCTGGGAGTCGAACGACGGGGAATGGCTCAACGTGGCTCAGTGCATCCGCGACGGGATGCTGACCCGGGCAGAAGCATATGAGCGCCTGATGATGCAGAAGAAGAACGACAACCTGAAGGGAATGGGGCCTGCGTTCTTCACGAAGGTGATCTACTTCCTCACACCACGCGACAAGTCGGAGCGCCAGACGGCGTACATCATGGATCAGTGGGCGGCATCGTCTGTGAACCTGCTGGTCGGATGGAACATGGTCCGGATGGATGTGACGCGGAAATCGCCGTGCAGGACGCGAAAGTCGTCGATGAGCCAAATGGCCCTCTCCCTTGCGTGCACCGTATCGGACAACAACACCGCCGTTAACTACGAGGCGTTCTGCTCCGCAGTCGATCAGCTCGCATGTCGATTCTGCCTCTGTACGGATCAGGTCGATCAGGCGCTCTTCGGGGCTGATGTGATCGGGCCGGGGTGCTGGCGGCGGTATGTGATCTGCCATCGGCTCGAGCTCCTGAGATAGACGCGTGTCCGAGTAGGACAAAGGGCGTTCCAATCGAGCCGTGAATCCGCTCCCTGGACGGCAGCGTGCGTCCGGGGCTGACGCCTCGCAGGCAGGCGCGGCGAGACGGATTCAGGCAAGCTGAGCCCGAGCCCTCTCTGCTCTCATCGCTATTCACCTCCGCCGCCCTCCACTGATTCCAAGGGTAGCCGGTGTCTCAACAATGTTGGCAGAGAGGGTCCGAGCACGAACGGGTCGCTATCATGTATTTCGAGGAATCTGTTTCCAGGAGCCATCGCTCGCGCTACCAACCGCAAGAAGGAGAGTTGGGGACATGCAGGTCGGGGTCATCTTTCCGCAGCTCGACATCGGCGCCGATCCGGGGCCGGTGCGCGAGTACGCGCAGGGGGTGGAGGGGCTCAGCTTCACCCACATCACTGCCTTCGACCAAGTGGTGGGCCTGGACCGGACCCGCTTCGAGCGCTGGCCCTATGTCCACGACCATGAAGATCTCTTTCACGAGGTCTTCGTGCTCTTCGGGTTTCTCGCCGGCCTCACTTCGCGCATCGGGCTCGCGACCGGGGTGCTGGTGCTGCCGCAGCGGCAGACCGCGCTGGTCGCGAAGCAGGCTGCCGAGGTCGACGTGCTGAGCGGCGGTCGACTGCGCCTCGGGATCGGCGTCGGCATCAAGCCGGAGGAGTTCGAAGCGCTGGAGATCGCCTATCCGCGACGCGGCCGGCGCTGCGAGGAGCAGATGGCCCTGATGCGTGCCCTGTGGACGAACGAGCTGGTCGATTTCGAAGGGGAGTGGCATCGGGTGCGCCACGGCGGCATCAATCCGCTCCCGATGCAGCGACCGATTCCGATCTGGATCGGCGGGCATTCCCCACCGGTGCTCGATCGGATCGCGCGTAGCGCCGACGGCTGGATGCCGAACTTCGAGCCGGACGAGGAGGGCGCCGCGATCGTCGCGCGCCTCCATGCCCGCGCCCGTGCGCACGGGAGAGATCCGGCGGACATCGGATTCGAGCCCACCGTGAACGTGCTTGGCCGCACTCCGGAGCAGTGGCGCGAGGACGCGCTCGCGTGGCGTGCGCTCGGGGCGACCCACCTCTCCGCCAACACCATGCAGGAGGAGTGGGACGAGGACGCGGGAATGTGGAGCAAGGCCGAGGGTGCGAGGATCGAGGGCGTCGACGCCCACCTCGAAGTGCTGGAGCGCTACCTGGAGGCGGTCGGGGATCTGTAATCCGTGCTACGCCTGCGAGGAGCGGAGGTCTGGTTCGAGGCCGATGACGCCCGGAATGTCGATCCGGCGATCCGGAACCTGCCGAGTCGAACGGCGACAGACTGACGCAACCCTGTATCACCCATCGCCAGGATCGAGGACTTACGTCTCCGCCCGTAATCATCCGCCGGCGTTGAGCCGGTAGATTCGCTGCAACCGGACTCGCGCGAAGGGGTTGGTTCCGAAAGGAGTGGCCTCCACAGATCTTGTGGTTTCTTGAAAATCGCCCATGAGATGAGCGATATTCGCTCATCTCATGGGCGATCCACTCTATCTCCCCAGGGCTGCCTCGGGGTTGCTCGAGCGCGCTCTTGCGGCTTCGCCGGTCGTCGTGCTGATGGGCGCCCGCCAGACCGGCAAGAGCACGTTGGTGCAGTCCGAGCCCTTTCTCGGGGACCGTCTCTACCTCACTCTCGATGATCTGGAGACCCGCGAACGCGCCCGAATGGCTCCCGGCGATCTCGTCAGGAGCGCCCCCCGACTGATTCTGGACGAGGTTCAACGCGAGCCCGATCTGCTCCTCGCGGTCAAGCGCATGGTGGACGAGGATCGCCCTCGCCGGAACGGCCGCTTCGTCCTCACCGGCTCCGCCAACCTGCTCCTCATGCATCGCGTATCGGAGACCCTGGCCGGCCGGGCGACCTACGTCAATCTCTGGCCCCTGACCCGTCGCGAGCGGCTCGGGCTGGGGACCGCCGGACTCTGGACCGAGCTCTCGTCGGCGCCCGCATCGGAGTGGCCGGATGTTGTCGATTCCCGGCCCTCGCTTTCCGCAGAATGGCAGGACGAGGTGCGCCGGGGCGGCTATCCCGTACCCGCGGTGGAGCTCCAAAGCGATGATGCACGCGCGCTGTGGTTCGACGGCTACATTCGGACCTACCTCGAGCGCGACCTTCAGGCCATGGCGGCGATCGGCAACCTCGTCGACTTCCGGCGCCTGATGCGCGCCGCGTGCCTGCGTCTCGGCACCGTGGTCAACCAGGCGGAACTCGGGCGCGATACCCGGATCCCGCGAGCGACCGTACAGCGCTACCTCAACCTCCTGGAAACCTCCTTTCAGTTGGTCCGCCTGGAGCCCTACGCCGTCAATCGCACCAAGCGGCTGGTCAAGAGTCCGAAGCTCTACTGGAGCGATCCGGCGCTCGCCCGGTGGTTGAGCGGCTCGGGAGCGGCCTCCGGGGCGTACCTCGAGACCCTCGTTCTGGCCGACCTGCTTGCATGGCGCGATGCGCAGGTTCCGGCTCCGGAGGTGCTGTTCTGGCGCACGACGACCGAGCTGGAAGTCGATTTCGTAGTCGAGACCGATGGTCGCTTGCTGCCAATCGAGGTCAAGGCGACGGCGAATCCCGGCTACTCCGACACTCGGGGCCTCCGGGCCTTCCGGCAGGAGTACCCGGAGCGCTGCATCGGCGGGCTGCTGCTACATGGTGGCAGCCAGACCCAGTGGATGTCGGATCGCATTCTCGCGGTCCCCTGGTGGCGGGTGCTGTAGCCGCTACGCTGCGGCCTCGTGCCGGGCTCAGACGGTCGATGCCGGGTTCTGTGCCTGTCCTCGGCTTACGCTACTCCTGTGTATCGAGAAGATGGCGCACCTCCGGGATCGGCGGGTCGTAGTAGGGCACCCGGTCGATGCGGGGTGCCCATTCGCCGCTCGCGGCAAGGGCGCGTACGTGGGCGGCGACCTGGGCGTGGGTGGCGAACCACACGTCGCCTTTGTCCCGCATGTGCTCGATGAGGCCACGCAGGGCAGCGGCGCGCGAGAGGCGCCCGCTCACCGCGGGATGCCATACCGAGACCCAGAGGCCGCCGAACTCCCACATCACGTCGAATTCCGCTTGGAACACTTCGATCGCGGTCTGCGGCGAGGCGATGCGCATCAGGTAGTCGAAGGAGCGCGACGACACGTACTGGTTGTAGTCGTCGATGGCCGCGGGCATCGGGAGCTCGACAAGTGAGCCCTGGCCGTTGTCGAGGATGAGCGGCACGTCGTCGGCGGGCAGCGACGAGTCGTAGTCGAAACCGGCTTCGATGAGCAGGTCGAGAGTGCGCTGACCGATGCCGTAGTAGGGTGCGCGGTAGCCGCGGGGCCGCTCGCCGCTCAGGTTCTCGATGAGCGCGATGCCCCGTTCGAGCGAGGTCCGCTCCTCGGTCTCCGACTGCTGGTTCGGCCACTCGTGCAGGTAGCCGTGGTGGGCGACCTCGTTGCCCGCCTCCACGATGCGCTCTACGGCATGCGGGTAGCGCTCGATGACCCAGCCCGGCACGAAGAAGGTCAGCGGCACTTCGTACTCGCGGAACAGGTTCACCAGGCGCGGCACCGCGACCAGGGGGTCGTAGCGCATGTAGGTGAGGCCGTGAAGCTCCTGGTTTACGGTGCGCGGGTGGTTGAGGTGCACGGTGCTGTCGGCGTCCATGTCGAAGCTGAACGCCACCGCGCACCGCGCGCCGTTCGGCCAGGGAGGCGGGTTGTCGATCATCGCTGCGTCCTCAGGTTGACCTGCGCCGGGCTTTCCCGGATTCGGCCGGGGTCAGTGCAGGGTGGAGGCTTTGGGTTCGGCGGACCCGGGGAGTTTCGCACCGGCACCAGTCGGCATCGCCGGCGCAGTAGCGATTCCCCGCCGGCCTCGTACGTCGCGGAGACGGTAGCATGCGGGTCCCGTCGATGGCAGGGAGAGAACGGATATGTCCGTGTTCGCGCGCGAAGAGTACCTCCGGCGCATCGCCGCCACCCGGGAGCGCATGGCGGCGGCGGGAATCGACGTGCTGCTCGCGAGTCACCCCGCCAACATGAACTACCTCTGCGGCTACGACGGCTGGTCCTACTACGTGCACCAGCTCGTGGCGCTCCCTCTCGACGGCGAGGATCCGGCGTGGATCGGCCGTGAAATGGACGCCGCGGGCGCCCGCCTCACCGTGTTCATGGACGAGAGCCGCATTCACTCCTACCCGGACGAGTACGTGGATGCCCGCGATCGCCACTGCATGCACCGGGTGGCCGAGATCCTCGAGGAGCGTGGATGGCACCGGGGACGCATCGGGGTGGAGATGGACGCGTGGTACTTCACCGCGCGCGCCTACGTGGAGCTCGGGGAGCGGCTCCCGGAGGCGCGCCTCGTCGACGCGTGGCCGCTGGTCAACTGGGTGCGGCTCGTGAAGTCGCCGACGGAGATCGAGATGATGCGCGCGGCCGGCCGGATCGTGTCGCGGGCGATGGGGGTGGCGGTGGAAGCGATCGCCCCCGGAGTACGCGAATGCGATGCGATAGCGGAGATCACGAAGGCGCTCTTCGAGGGAACGCCCGAGCACTGGGGCGACTACCCCGCGACCCTGCCCCATGCCGGCAGCGGCCGGCGAGCCGCCGCGCCCCATCTCACCTGGACCGGCGCGCCCTTCGAGGCGGGCGCTGCCACCAACATCGAGCTCGGGGGCTGTCACCACCGCTATCACGCCGCCCTCGCGCGCACCCTGTGTCTCGGCGCCGCTTCTCCGCGCCTGCGCACCCTCGCCGCGGTCACCGCCGAGGGCCTGCACGCCGCGCTCGACGCCGCGCGCCCCGGCGCGGCCTGCGAGGAAGTGGAGGCGGCGTGGCGCCGCGTCATCACCCGCGCCGGCTACGAAAAGCACTCGCGCATCGGCTACTCGATCGGGCTCAACTATCCCCCGGATTGGGGCGAGCAGAGCGCGTCGCTGCGCGCCGGAGACCGCACCGTGCTGGAGCCGGACATGTGCTTCCATCTCATGCTCGGGATGTGGATGGAGGGCTGGGGATTCGAGCTGAGCGAGACCTTCCGGGTCACCAGGGGCGAGCCGGAGGTGCTGACCGACTTTGCGCAGGAGCTGCTGGTGAAGGAGTAGGGTCCCGCCGGGTGCCGGGAGGCCCGAATCGCGCTCTCCGGCGCCTGCGCTCGGGACCCGCGCTCGACGTGCAGTCCACCGGCGAGGACATCGGCGATGGCCCTCGCGGGACCACCGAGCGGAAGCGGCGGCTGGAACGCCGCGTGAAACCCGGGTTCGGGTTCACGTAGTATCCGGGCGCGGTGTCATCCGACTCGTGCGGACCGCGCAGGCGTCGAGGATGGGCACGATGGCCACCTTGTTTTTGTCGAGCTCCCCGATGACGACGGCGAGACGGTGTTCGCAGAGAAACCCAGGAGACATTCATCATGCGTAACCGTGGCTACTACTCGAGTTTTGGTGGCGCCTATGTCCCCGAGATACTGGTGGCGACATTCGATGAGCTCGAGCGGGAGTTCGACGAGGCGAAAAATGACCCTTCGTTCTGGGAGTCATACGAGAGCCTGATGGCGAGCTACTCCGGTCGCGCCACCCCGCTCACTCCGGCCGAGAATCTGAGCGAGCGTCTCGGCGGGGCCCGGATCTACATCAAGCGCGAAGACCTGAATCACACCGGGGCCCACAAGGCCAACAATGTGATGGGACAGGGGCTTCTCGTGAAACGGATGGGCAAGACCCGGGTCATTGCCGAGACCGGAGCCGGCCAGCACGGGGTCGCCACCGCGACCATGGCCGCCAAGTTCGGGTTCGACTGCACGGTTTACATGGGGGAGGTCGATGTCGCCCGGCAACGGCCCAACGTGTTCTGGATGGAACGTCTGGGCGCCACCGTGGTTCCGGTGAGCGATGGCTCGAAGACGCTCAAGGACGCCATCAACGAAGCGTTTCGCGACTGGGTCACCAACATGGACACCACGCACTATGTCCTGGGGACCGCGTGCGGTCCGCATCCCTTTCCCGAGATGGTGACCTGGTTTCAGTCCATCATCGGCAGGGAGGCGCGCCGGCAAGTGTTGCAGCAGGCCGGGAAGCTGCCGAAGCGGGTCTATGCCTGCGTGGGAGGCGGCTCCAACGCCATGGGCATCTTCAGCGGCTTTCTGGACGACGAGGTGGAGCTGGTCGGAGTCGAAGCGGGTGGACACGGGCTGGACAGCGGCCGGCACGCGTCGCGCCTTGCGAGCAGTGATGCTTCGGTGGGAATCGCGCAAGGATACCGGACCTGGTTTCTTCAGGATGAAGACGGCCAGATGCGAGAGACCCACAGTGTCGCCGCCGGGCTCGACTACATCGGGGTGTCCCCGATCCTCTCGCACCTTCAGAGCACCGGGCGGGCGCGATTCGAAGCGGTCACCGATGCCGAGGTGGTGGATGCGCTGGCGCTCACCATTCGTGCGGAGGGGCTGATCCCCGCGCTCGAGTCTTCCCACGGCTTCGCCCAGGCCTTCAAGGAAGTGGGAGAGTTGTCGAAGGACGACGTGGTCATCGTCAACCAGTCGGGTCGTGGCGACAAGGACATCTTTACCGTCGCCGATGCCTTCGAGGACCCCGGGTGGCGTGCGTTCATCAAGGACAAGGCGGAGCAGTACAGTGCTTGAGGGCTACATCAGAGAACGACGCAAACAGCGCGACGTGCTGTTGATGACCCACATCGTCATCGGCTACCCGGACTACGAGCGGTCTCTGCAGACGGTCGAGGCGATGGTGGAGGCCGGGGTGGACCTCATGGAGCTGCAGATTCCGTTCTCCGAGCCCATCGCGGACGGACCGGTAATCCTGCATGCGAACCAGCAGGCCCTGGCCCGAGGCATCACGGTGTCCCGGTGTTTCGATTTCGCCGCCGAGTGCGTGCGGCGCTTCGATATCCCGTTTCTGCTGATGTCCTACTACAACATCGTGTTCCGGCGCGGTGTCGATGCGTTCGTCGATCGCATGTCGGCGCTGGGGCTGAAGGGCGCGATCGTTCCCGATCTCCCTCCGGAAGAGGGGCACGAGTACCTGAGCGCGATGGGCCGTGCCGGGCTGGATCCCATCTTCATTTATTCGCCCAATACCACCGAAGATCGTCTTCGCTACCTCGCGGGGTATGCGAAGGGTTTCATCTACTGCGTGGCGCGAAAAGGCGTGACCGGAGCGACCACCGAGTTCTCGGCGGAGCTCAAGGACTATCTCCGCCGCTGCCGCGCCGCGACCGACCTGCCGCTTGCGGTAGGGTTCGGCGTCAAGGACCGGCGGGACGTGGACTTCCTGCGGGGCAAGGCCGACATTGCGGTGGTGGGCACGCAGTCGATCAGGGTGCTGGACGAGGAGGGGGTGCCGGGGATCGGGGCCTTTGTCGGAAGCCTGGTGACGTGACCCGGCGACATCATTGCACGCTGGCCGAGGCGGTGCCGAGAAAGCGTGAAATGCCCCTGGAAGCGACCGCCCGGAGCGCGACATTTGTTTACACTGAAGGCATGACTGCGCAGGTCCGGCTCTCCGCATGACGGTCATCGTTGCGGTGCGCAAGGGCGAGCGCGCGGTCATCGCGGCGGATTCCGCGCAGTCGGACGGCTCGATGGTGGTGCCGGCCCATTTCTATCGCGACTACACCAAGCTGCAACGCTGCGGCGATTGCTGGCTCGGCAGCTCGGGCTGGTCCGCGACGGTCGATGCCCTGGAAAGCATCATTCGCCGGCACGGCCAGGACCTCGAGTTCACATCCCGTCGCGCGACCTTCGAGAGCGCACGGCGGATTCACCGAGTGCTCAAGGACGAGTACTTCGTGGAGACCCAGGAGGAAAAGGAGCAGCCGGTCGAATCCAGCCAGCTCGATGCGCTCATCGTCGGCCCGGCCGGCATCTTCGAGTTCGAGAGCTATCGCTCGGTATCGGAGTATGCGCGCTACTGGGCCATCGGATCGGGCAAGACCCTCGCGCTCGGCGCCATGCACGCCGTGTACGATCGATTGAGCGACCCGGTGGACATCGCACGGGCCGGGGTGGAAGCGGCCTGCGAGCTCGACGAAGGATGCCGGCTGCCGATGGAGCATCGCTGCGTGGATCTGCATTGACGGCCGGTTGACTCCTGGGCCGGGACGCGACGAGTGACCGTGTGTACAACCGAGAGAGGTGCTGAGACCCATGACTAAATCGATTCTTAGGATCTTCGTCCCTTCACTCCTGCTCTTCTGCGCCCCTATGGCATCGGCGCAGGACATCCTCGGGTTGTGGGACGCGGGCGAGAGCCACGTGGAAATCTATGCCTGCGGGGATCGCCTCTGCGGCCGCATCGCGGAGCTCGACGAACCCCTGGACGAGAGCGGGAACCCGAAGCTCGATACGAACAACCCGGACGAGGCGCTTCGCTCGCGACCCATTCTGGGCATGGACCTGATCGCGGGCTTCAAGCCCAAGGGCGAAGGCAAGTGGAGGGGCGGGACCATCTACGACCCGCGCGACGGAAAGACCTACAAGTGCGCGATGTCGCTGAAGCCCGACGGGACGCTCGAGGTGCGTGGCTACGTCGGGCTCGCGGTGTTCGGAAAGACGGTGGTCTGGACGAGGGTCGAGTAGACGTAGAGGGGGCGGAACCTCTACCGTCTCCGCGATTCCGATACCGGGTCACCGCCACGCGGTGGTACTCTTTTTGTCCCGAGCCCAGAGGGAGCCGCAGCATGCCCAAGGTACTCACCGGAGCGGCCATCGCCCAATACCGTCGGGACGGCTACTACACGCCTATCAACGTCCTCGACCCGCAGGAGGCGGCGGCCATGCGCGGCGCACTCGAAGCCTTCGAGACGCAGAATGGGGGGCCCCTCAAGGGATCGAAGCGCTTCAAGAGCCACCTGCTCTTTCGCTGGCTCGCGGACCTGATCCGTTCCCCGCGAATCCTCGACGCGGTCGAGGACCTCATCGGCCCCGACATCCTGTGCTGGACCACCCACTGGTGGGTCAAGGAGGCGCGCTCTGCGTCCTTCGTGTCGTGGCACCAGGACAGCAACTACTGGGGGGTGGACACCGACAACCTCGTGAGCGCGTGGGTGGCGCTGTCTCCGGCGACGGTGGAAAGCGGTTGCATGCGCCTGCTTCCCGGCAGTCACCTCGGTCCCCGGCTGCCGCATCGCGATACCTGGCACGACGACAACATGCTGACCCGGGGGCAGGAGATCTGCGAGGGCATCGACGAGGACGAAGCCGTCAACATCGAGGTGGCGACCGGTGACGCTGCGCTTTTTGCGTATCGCATCGCGCATGCCTCCCACCCCAACCGCAGCGTCGACCGTCGCATCGCGGTGGCCATTCGCTACGTTCCGCCCGACGCGCGGCAGACCCTCGCGGACTGGGACAGCGCGACCCTGGTCAGAGGCACCGACACCGGCGGGAACTTCGAACTGGAGCCCATGCCGGACTGCGATTTCGACCCGGTCGCGGTCGACTTCCATCGCCGTGCGGAAGACCACCAGCGCGGTATTCTCTACCAGGGCACCGGCCGCACCGAGCACCGGACCTGAAGCGCTCCCGCGCCGCGCCCTCGAGGGACGGGGCGCGGGGGCTCAACCCATCATCCGGCGCCACGTTTCGATATCGCGGACCATGAGGTAGGGGTTGCTCGCCTTCGTCTCCCCCACCGTGGCGCTGGGGACGTGGTCGTAGTTGTGGCCGGGCAGCAGCACCGTCTCGTCCGGAAGCTCCGCCAGCCGTTGCAGGCTGCGGAACATGTCGTCCGGGTTCGAGCCGGGAAGGTCGACCCGGCCGCAACCCTGGATGAAGAGGGTGTCGCCCGAGACCAGGGTGTTCTTTACGCGAAAGCACTGCGAGCCGGGGGTGTGTCCGGGGGTATGGAGAAACTCGATCTCGATGTCCCCGATCCGGAGCCGGTCCCCCGAATCCACTTCCACCATGTCGCCGCTCGAGATCCCGGTGATTTTCCTCAAGCCCGGGGCCTCGAGCCGGTGCGCGTAGACCTTCACCTGCTCGCGCTCGAGGAGCCGGGCCACGCCCTCGATGTCGTGGCCCATCATTTCTCCTCCCACGTGGTCGGGGTGGTAGTGGGTCGCGAGCACCGCCACCGGTTTCAGGTCGCGCGAGGCGACGTGGTCGAGCAGGGCGTCGATCGCCCACGCGGGGTCCACCAGCGCGACCTCCCGGGTGCTCGATGAACCCACGAGATAGGTGAAGTTCTTCATCGGGCCTATCTCGATCTGCTCGATGATGAGTTCCTGGGCGTCGTCCATCGTGCGTTCTCTCCCTTCGGTGCCGCGGCTTCGTCGCTCCCGCGTCCCTGTATTGTGAGTCCGGGGCCACGCGCCGTCAGCCCGTTTCGCCGTGCAATCGCGCCGGGGACCGACAGACGAGCACCCGGCCAACAGGGACACTCCCGCCATGTTCGTGGATGGGGTGCGAGTCCGGGGCCGAGGTTCCGCGCCCGGACGGCGGCGACAGCGCGGGGCCATGCTCCTCGCGGTGCTCGCGCCCGTGCTGCTGCTCGGCAGCGGACTCGCCCTCAGCGGATTCGATACCGGGATCCCCTCCCACCGGCGTGAAGCGGAGCGCACCCGCGCCGCGCTCGCAATGGCCAAGGAAGCGCTCATTCACTACGCGATAGCCGATTCGAATCGTCCCGGCGAGTTGCCTTGCCCGGACTTCGACGGCGACGGCCGGCTGCGGCTAAACGTGGACTTTCTCGGCGGTCGTGACGTGCCCTGCGCGACCCGGCGAGGCTGGCTGCCTTTCCGCAGCCTCGGGGTGGAGGAGTTGCGCGACGGGACGGGAGAACGCTTGTGGTACGCCGTCGCCGACACGCATCACGCGGGACACTCCGCGCCGCTCGACAGTGATGTCCCGGGGGAGCTCAGGGTGGGAAGCGCGGGCGACATCGTGGCGGTGGTCATCGCCTCCGGCTTTCCCGTGGACCGACGCCAGGAGAGGGCGCGGGAGGGGAGCTCGTCTGCGTCGAATGCGATCCAGCTCGTCTCGGCCTACCTGGAGGGCGCGAACGCGGATAGCGATCCGGATCGATTCGCAGACGGGACCCGTCCGAGACGGCAGGTGAATGACCGGCTGCTGCCGATCACGCGCGGAGAGCTCGCACGCGCGGTGGAGAAGCGCGTCATCGGCGAAGTGTCGCTCGCCCTCGGCGCTTTCTACCGGGAACACGGGGCGCTGCCGTGGCTCGCGCCGTTCGGCGGTACCGGAGCCGGACCGGAACGGATCGCCCCCGGCACCCGCAAGGGCCGACTCGCGCTTCAACGCGCCGGCGACCAGGTGGAGACCGGCGTCCTGCGCGCACGCTGGGAGTTGAGTGGGGCGCTGATGTCATCGCGGGGATCCGTGGGCGATGCGCTTCTCGCCTCCGGAGCCCTCCGATTCGATCGAGGCCCGGGGCAATCGGGGGCGCCCGAGTGCCTGTTCGTTCGGAGCGAGGAGGCGGAGTGCGTGGCGAGCGAAACGGCGATTGTCGTTTGCGAGGGGGTGCCCGATACGCTGGTCGAACGCACCTGGCGGTTTCGGCTCGCGGGCGACGCCGCCGTCGCCTCTGCGCCGGATGGGACCCGGGTGCGCCAGCGCGAAGTCTCGGTCAATCGGGCGGAAGCCCACGGCCCGATTCGGGCCGAGCACCGGGTCGGTGTCAGCGTCGAGGATCTCGCGCTCTCCGGGCCGAACGCGGGCGAGGTTTGCGGGTCCGGGGCGATCACCGACGCGGGTGCGGCCTGGGGATACGTCGCATTGAGCGAGATCGATCACCCGCTGGTACTGGGTTCGGAGCTGCCGGCGTGGTTCGTCGACGAGGGGTGGCACGAGCTCACCTACGTCGCGTACGCCGCGCCGCTCATTCCCTCCGATGCGCCCCGACGCTGCGAGCCGGAAGTCGACTGCCTGGTGCTCCGGGGAGTCCTGCCCGCGGCCGACAAGGACGCGCTGGTGATCATCGCCGGCGCCGCCCTTCCGGGGCAGGAACGTGGTGCATGGAATGTCCGGGCCTACTTCGAGGGAGAGAACGCCACGCTCGGCGACGACGTGTTCAGCGTCCTCGGGCCGCCGGGAGAGCTGAACGACCAGGTTCGGATCGTCTCCCTCGCACCTTGAGCTGCGCCGCCCTCGAATCGGGCTCGGGTCACTCCATGCATGGAGCCGGAGTTGTTTTTCGTGGATTCCCGCTGAACGGAAACCGTCCCGCGCAGAGGGTGTCGGAAACGCAGGACGTATCGGCCCTTCGCCTTGGGTATCATCGCGCGTTCGTTTGTCCGATGGTGCAGCGTCGGCATCGTGTCTCATCCCCTGTCCGGTATCGAAGCGTATCCGCGAGTCCGGCTCGGCCATGCGCCGACGCCGCTCGAGGCGGCGCCGAATCTCGGCGCTGCCCTCGGGGTCGAGCTCTGGATCAAGCGCGACGATTGCACGGGGCTCGTGCTCGGGGGCAACAAGGTGCGCCAGCTCGAGTTCTACCTCGGCGAGGCGGAGCAGCGGCGCGCCGACACCGTGCTCATCACGGGCGCGGTGCAGTCCAACTTCGCCTGCCTCGCCGCGGCCGGCGCGCGCAGGCTCGGTATGGACATCCACATTCAGCTCGAGGAGCGCGTGGACGAGGCCGACGACCTCTACCGCCGCTCCGGCAACGTGCTCCTCGACCGCCTGCTCGGCGCGACGCTGCATTCCTTTCCAATCGGGGAAGACGAGGCGGCGGCGGATGCCTCGCTCGAGGAGCTCGCTCGATCGCTTGCCCGCACCGGGCGCCGCCCCTACGTCATTCACCTCGGAGTCGCCCATCCGCCGCTCGGGGGGCTCGGCTACGTCGTCGCCGCCCGCGAGATCGCGGAGCAGACGCGCGAGCGCGGCATCGAATTCGATGCCCTGGTGTGCGCCTCGGGCAGCGCCCTCACCCACGCCGGCACCCTGGTGGGGATGCGGGCGCTCGGCCTGACGGCGCCCGTGCTCGGCATCTGCGTGCGCCGCGATGCGTCGCGCCAACGCATGCGGGTCGCGCAGCGCGCAGCCGAGATCGCCGCGATGATCGGGTGCTCCGGGGCCTTCGATGCCGGCGACGTCGACGTGAGCGCCGCGGTGCTCGCCCCGGGCTACGGCCGGCTCAACCCGGCGGTGGGTGAAGCGATGTCGATGGCGGCACGACAGGAGGCACTCTTCCTGGACCCCGTGTACACGGGCAGGGTGATGGCGGGCCTCGTCGCCCACGTGCGATCCGGGCGTATCGCGCCGGGAAGCCGCGTGCTCTTCCTGCACACCGGCGGAGTGGCGGCGCTGTTCGCCTACGCGGCGAAGCTCGAGCCCTGGCTCTCCACGGCGCCGGGCGCCTGCGCCGAAGGAGCTCGCAAGGAACGAGCTTGACGGATGCTTGTGCTCTTCCGGCCTCGTGCCCGCGAAGCGCCTGTTGCGCTGTCCCTGTCGAAACCTGAATTCGCTATGTCGAGGACCTGACCATGGAACTTCCCACCCTCGCCGGTATCGAGGCGGCGCTCGCCGGTATCCGTCCGCATCTTCCGGAGACGCCGCTGGTGCGCTCCGAGCTGCTCTCTCGGGCCTTCGCCGGCGACGTGTGCCTGAAGGTCGAAACCGTGACCCCGGTCGCCTCCTTCAAGCTGCGCGGTGCCCTGAACGACATTCTCCGGGCAAGGGAGCGCAGTGGAGCGAGCCGCTTCGTGACCTCGTCGACGGGCAACCACGGCCAGGGGGTCGCCTACGCGGCGCGCCTTCTCGGTCTCTCGGCGGAAGTGTTCATGCCCGCGGACGGCAATCCGGTCAAGGCGGCGGCGATCCGCGCCTTCGGAGCGCGCCTGCACCTCGTCGGCCGGGACAACAACGAGGCCAAGGAGGCGGCGCGCGCCCATGCGGAACGCGAAGGCGCGCAGTTCGTGGACGACGGCGAGAGCCTCAACGTGATGGAGGGATCGGGCACCGTGGGCCTCGAAATCGCGCGGGCGCAGGAGGGGCTGGACGCGGTCTACGTGCCGGTGGGCGATGCGCCGCTCATCACCGGCACCGGCTGCGCGCTCAAGTCCGTGCAGCCGCAAGTGCGCGTTATCGGTGTCCAGTCGGCGGGCGCGCCGGCGCTGGCGCGAAGCTTCCGCTCCGGCGAGCACCAGGAGTGCGAGGTGGATACGCTCGCGGACGGTCTCGCCACGCGCTTCCCCGCCCGGCGCGCGCTCGCCGGCATCCGGACCTTCGCCGACGAGGTCCTCGAGGTGCCGGACGAGGAGATGCTCGGGGCCATGCACACCCTGATGGAGAGCGCACACGTCCTGGTCGAGCTCGCCGGCGCCGCCGCGCTCGCCGGCGCCTGGCGCGAGCGCGCGCGGCTCGAGGGCAAACGGGTGGTCCTCGTCCTCTCGGGCGCCAATGCCACCACTTCGCTCATCCGCCGGGCGTTGGACGTTCCGCCCCTCATTCCGCTGCCCGCGGCGTAGCGCCAAGGCCAATGCTGCCGGGCGCAGACTTCATCGAGTCAGCCCGACTCTGTATCCGCGTTTCGCCCAGCGAATCGAGTTCGATCAGCGACCCAGCATTCCCGCGGCCGCGCTCGCGAAGACCTGGCAGCCGAGCACCAGGTCCTCCTCGGCGGTGTCTTCCTCGAACGCGTGGCTGATACCGCCGATGCTCGGCACGAACATCATCGACGCGGGCATGTGGCGGGCGAGGACCTGGGCGTCGTGCACCGCGGCGCTCGGCATCAGCACCCAGTCTCCCGTTGCGTGGCGCTCCGCGGCCGCTTCGATATGCCCGCGCAGGCCCTCGTCCATGAGTGCGGGAATCGAGGGCGCGCGTGCCTCCACCACCGTCACCTCGGCGCGGTCCGGCCGGTTGACCTCTTCGGCGAGCGCGTGGGCGTGCGCCTCCAGGCGGTCGAGGACCGCCACGTCCTGATCGCGGAACTGCAGGTTCATCTCCGCGCGTCCCGGCACGATGCTCTCGAAGCCGGGATGCAGGCGCATCCACCCGATGGTCCAGACGCTGCGCTCCCCGGCGAGTGCCGGAAAGGTCTCGTACACCCGATGGGCGAACTCGACGAGGGCGTGGCCGGCGTCGCGACGCAGCGCCATCGGCGTGGTGCCCGCGTGGTTCTGCTGCCCCGCCGCGGACACGGTGAGATTGCGCGAGCCGACGATGCCGGTGACCACCCCGATGCGCTTGCCCTGGTGCTCGAGCCAGGGACCCTGCTCGATGTGCGCCTCGGCGTAGCCGACGTAGCGCCCGGGCTCGCAGCGCTCGAAGGCCGTGTCGTCGAGGCCCGCGTCGCGGAGCGCATCGCGCAGCGCATTGCCCTCCGCGTCGACGGCATCGAAAGCGTCGTCCCGGAGCTCGCCACAGAAAGAATGGCTGCCGAGGCAGCCGAAGAACCTGCCCTCTTCGTCGATCCAGGAAGCGACGTCCACCGCCAGGTCGCGGGTTTCCGGGCACTCGGACAAGGCCCGAGCCACCTCCAGACCGTAGATGACGCCCATCGCCCCGTCGAGCCAGCCCCCCTCGGGCTGAGTGTCGGTGTGCGACCCGATGAGGAGCGCGCGACCGGGCTTGGGGGAGCGGCCGAAGACCGTGCCGACACCGTCGATGCGCGCTTCGAGGCCCGCCTCGCGCAGCCTGTCGCACAGCCAGCGGCGCGACTCCATGTCGATGGGGGTGAGTGACTGGCGGACGACGCCGTTCCCGTATGCGCCGAAGCTGCGCAGTCGGTGAAGGTCGCCGAGCAGACGATCCGGATTGATCCTGACTTCGGATGGAATCATGGGCCTGACTTCTGCGGCCGAAGATGCCGCAAGTGTAGATAACCTTCGGTGCGTGGAACGAGCCCCTGCGTGCTTCGCTTTCCGCCGCGAAGATGCCGCATACTCGCGCGAGCACCGGACCCTCGGGATAGCAGCCCTTGGCTTCTCTCGACAAGACCCGACCCTTCTCCGCCGCCGAGTACGAACGCAGAGTCCGTGCGGTGCGGGCGGGACTGGAGGAGCGGGGCCTCGAGGCGCTCCTGCTCTTCGCGCAGGAGAGCCTCTACTACCTGTTCGGCTACGACGGGACCGGTTACGTCTTCTTCCAGTCGGTGGTCCTCCCCGCCGCGGAGGGGGAGCCGGTGCTCCTGTGCCGCCTGCCCGATGTCGCGCAGGCCCGGGGCACCTCGTCCATTACCGATATTCGCGTGTGGCGGAACGCGGAGGATGCCTGCCCCGCCCGGGACCTGAAGGCGATCCTGTCGGAGATGGGGCTCGCGGGCGCCCGCGTCGGCATCGAGCTCGACACCTACGGCCTCACCGCGGCCAACTACCGGATGGTGGCGCGGGAGCTCGAGGGTTTCTGCTCGCTGGTGGACGCCTCTTCCCTGGTGCGGAACTTGAGACTCATCAAGTCGCCCGCCGAGATCGAGTGTGTGCGCCGCGCCGCCGCGCTCGCCGACGATGCGGTGGAGGCGATCGTGCGTGCCGCGCGTCCCGGCGTGCTCGACGGCAGCCTCGCCGCGGTCGGCCTCGCCGCAATCCTGGATGGAGGCGGCGATCCGGCGCCCGGGGACCCGCTGGTCAACTCCGGTCCCAAGGCGGTCTACGGGCGCAGCGTGACCGGTCCGCGCCCGCTCGGGGAACGCGACCAGCTCCTCGTCGAGCTCGCGGGCACATATCGACGTTACAACTGCTGCATCGAACGCACCGTGGTGCTCGGCGCGCCGAGCGCGGCGCACCATGACATGTATCTCGTGGTGCGGGACGCGATCGAGGCGGTGCTGGAGGCGTTCCGTCCCGGCGACCCACTCGGGCGGGTGGACGAGGTGCACCGCAGCCGCCTCGATGCCGCCGGCTACGCCGAGGAGCGCTACGCGGCGTGCGGCTACTCGCTCGGCGCGACCTACCGGCCGAGCTGGATGGACGCGCCTCCGATGATCTACGCGGGAAATCCGCTCGAGATGCGCCCGGGCATGGTGTTCTTTCCGCATGTCATGCTCGGCGACAAGCGAAGAGGCATGGCGGTCGGCCTCGGCAATACCGTGCTCGTGACCGAGAGCGGTGCGGAGTCGCTGTCCCGGCTTTCGCTCGATCTGCTCGTGAAGGACTGAGTGGAGGGCAAGCGTCCGGCGTGGCTGCTCTTTATCTCATGCGAGCGAACGACGGCTCTCCAGCCGAAACGCTAAGCGCTTACATTCTCGAAGGAACAGGGACTCCCACCAGTTTGCAACCGGGCGAACCGCTCTCCGTCAATACGCCAGTCGGCCTCGGAGCTCCTCGAACGACACCATCACGTACTTGCGATAGGCCGCCCTCGCGCAGAGCAAGGCGTACCACCGCTCGACGTGGGGGAAGGATTCCCGTCTGACGGGCAGATTGAAGTAGCGGAAGAGCGTCGCGCCGGGCGGCACGTCCCCCATCGTCAGTCGTTCACCGGTTACGTACTCGTGTGCGGAAAGGTGAGCATCGAGCGCCCGGTATCGAGCCGAGAGTCGCTCGTGCACGCGCTCGATGCGTCCCGCGTCCTGCTGTGCGACCGGGGTACGCACGGTGAGCCAGAACAGGAGATTCGAGTCGTCGTAGAGGTGCGCGAGGGTCCACGCCATCCACTGGTCCGCCCGTGACCGCTCCACGATGTCCACCGGCCACAGCATTCCGTACGAGTACTTTGCGGCGACGTAGCGGATGATGGCATCGCTTTCCCACACTACGGTGTCGCCGTCCTTCAGAGTCGGCACGCGGCGGTGGCGGTTCATGGCGGTGAACCATGGTTCGTCCAGCCCGCCGTAGGAGCCGCCGAGCGGCACGTGTTCGAAGGGCTGGCCGGTCTCGCCGAGTGCCCAGAGGACCTTCTGCACGTTGTCGGACGTGCCCCGGCCGTAGAGGGTCAGCATGGTGTCCTTTCCGTCAGGTCGATGCCGGTTGCTCCGTAGCCGCTAAGGATGTCATCTCCCACGCCACCTCGGAGCCAATCATGACCTCCCAAACCACACATTGAGTCGTTTCCAACACGCCCTTGGAGGTGGTCCATGCCGCTCGCGCCGTCAACGTTCGTCATTACCCGCATCTCCAATTGCTGTGTTTTCCGTGCTCCCAACTGGTAATCGTAAGCGGCTCGGAGAAAACTCCTTAGACGGAATTGACATAGTAGCGTTTGGTTTGCGCTCGGTCGGGTTGGCGAGGTGCAGCGCAGCGTGAGCACCACCGCCCAGGTCCAGGCTTGGGACTGTCGGCCGGATCCTTGCAAATCCGGCACACAATGGTGAATTTGCGAGGATGTACGAGAGCTGAGCCTTTTTGCATCCTTGCATTTATGGTGTGAGGTTCCATATTTGCAAGGTTGATACCGCGGCAGAAATCGCAGCTCGTTTGCGCCCGGCTCGCACGCAGCCTTGCCGTGGATGGCAAGACGGTCGCCCGCTATCTCGACCTGCTCGTCGATCTCCTGCTGGTGCGGCGCCTGTCGCCCTTCCACGCCGATGTCGGCAAGCGCCTGGTGAAATCTCCGAAGGTCTATGTGCGCGACAGCGGCATCGGCAACACCGTGCGCATGACCCAAAAACGGTGCAGGATCGCTGTCGCGCCTCCCCCTCGATCTCCTCGTCGAGGATTGAACGCGACGTTCGGCCGGACCCTTTCCGGGAGTCAGGGCCGCGATAGACGAGCCCGCCCGGCCCCTTGGGTCGTGTAAGCTTAGGGTCGGAGTTGCCTCACAGGGCAACCGTATCAGGAGAGAATCGATGAAAAGAACCGCGTTCGCGGCTGCCGTGGCCGTGACTCTCGCTCATGCATCTTCGGCCCTCGCCGAACCCCAGGCAGAGGTACTGCACTGGTGGACTTCCGGCGGAGAGGCCAAGTCCGTAGCCGTGCTCCAGGAAGAGTTTGCCGCCAACGGCGGTACCTGGACCGACATGCCCGTAGCCGGCGGCGGAGGCGACGCCGCGATGACCGCCCTGCGGGCCCGCGTTCTGTCCGGGAACGCACCGACCGCGGTGCAACTGAAAGGCCCGGCGATCCAGGAGTGGTATGAAGAAGGGGCATTGGCCGACGTCACGGCCGTGGCCGAGGCCGAAGGTTGGGCCGACGTGCTGCCGGCATCGATTGCCGGTCACATGCAATGTGAAGGCACGTGGTGTGCAGCGCCCGTCAATGTCCATCGCGTGGATTGGATCTGGGCCAATGCCGAGGTGCTGAAGGCCAACGACATCGCAATGCCGACCACTTGGGACGAATTCAACGCGGCCGCCGAAAAGCTGCAGGCCGCGGGCATCATCCCTCTGGCCCACGGCGGGCAAGCCTGGCAGGACGCGACCGTGTTCGAAGCGGTGGCGCTGGGTATCCTGGGCGCCGACGGCTTCCACAAGGCCTTTGTCGAATTGGACGACAGTGCCCTGACGTCGGACGCGATGGTCGCCGTCTTCGATCAGATGCGTACATTGCGCGGTCACGTCGACCGGAACTTCTCGGGTCGCGACTGGAACTTGGCCACGGCCATGGTGATGAACGGCGAAGCCGCCTTCCAGATCATGGGAGACTGGGCCAAGGGCGAGTTCCTGGCCGCCGGCAAGGTTCCGGGAGAAGACTTCCTCTGCGCTTCGACGCCCGGCGATGGCTTTCTGTACAACGTCGACAGCTTTGCGATGTTCGACGTGGACGGCGAGGACAAGCAGTCCGGCCAGATGCTGCTGGCCAAGCTGATCGTCGGCAAGAACTTCCAGAAGGTGTTCAACCTGAACAAGGGCTCGATCCCGGCACGCACCGACGTGGCCCTGGACGAGTTCGACACCTGTGCGCACCTGTCGGCTCAGGACATGGCGGCAAGCTCGGAAGGGGGCTCGCTCCTGCCCAGCTACGCCCATGGCATGGCGCTGCGTGGAGCGCAGGCCGGTGCGATCACCGACGTGGTGACGGCACATTTCAACTCGGACATGTCGTCGGCTGACGCCGTAAAGATGTTGGCCGAGGCGGTTGCCAACTCCATGTAACGCGCTCGGGTCCCGCGCCTGCAACCTCGCAGGCGCGGGACCGGTCTTTGCATAAAGGTCGATCTCGATGGCCGAGTGGCTGGAACGCAACGTCCCGAGAATACTTCTCGCGCCGTCTTTTGTTGCCGTCCTGATCTTCGTCTACGGGTTCATTGCCTGGACGGCCTGGGTATCGCTGACCCGATCGCGCCTCCTGCCGAAGTACGAGATCGAAGGGTTCATTCAATACGATCGGCTGTTCGCGGCGCCCCGCTGGGATACGGCCATGGACAACCTGTTCATCTTCGGCGCGCTGTTCATCGTCGTCTCGATGCTGCTGGGGTTGCTGCTGGCGATTCTTCTCGACCAGAAGATCAGGGCCGAGGGGGCGCTGCGCACAATCTACCTGTACCCCATGGCTCTCTCGATGATCGTGACCGGGACCTCGTGGAAATGGATCATGAACCCGGGCCTCGGAATCGAGGCGCTGGTCCGGGGCTGGGGATTCGAGAGCTTTTCCTTCGACTGGGTCATCGACCCCGACATGGCGATCTACGCGATTGTCATCGCCGCGGTCTGGCAGGCGAGCGGCTTCGTCATGGCTCTGTTCCTCGCGGGGTTGCGCAGCGTGGATGAAGAGATCATCAAGGCGGCAAGGGTCGACGGCATTCCCACTTGGCGCATCTACTCCGCAATCATCATTCCTTCGATGGCGCCGATATTCCTGTCCGCCTTCATCGTGCTGGCCCATCTGGCGATCAAGAGCTTCGACCTGGTGATCGCATTGACCGGAGGCGGGCCCGGCTATGCCACCGACCTTCCGGCCACCTACATGTATGCGATGGCGTTCTCGCGTGGCGACATCGGCCAGGCGGCCAGCTCGGCGATGGTCATGATGGCGGTGGTCTTCGCAATCGTCGTGCCCTACCTCTACTCGGAGTTGAGAGCGAAACGTGGCTGATCCGGCGCAAAGTCTGCTCGCTGCGCCCCGTGCCCGCCAGGTGGCACTGCGTTGGTTGTTGTTTGCCATCCTGGGGTTGTTTGCGCTTTTCTACCTGATGCCGCTCTTCGTGATGCTCACCACGTCGCTGAAGAGCCTCGAGGAAATCCGGGGGGGAGGCCTGGTCGCGCTACCGGACCGAGTGACCCTCGAAGCCTGGGGCACGGCCTGGTCCAGCGCCTGCTCCGGCATCCAGTGCGAAGGGCTTCGACCGTACTTCTGGAACTCCGTGGTCATGGCGGTGCCCGCGGTGGCCATCTCGACCCTGCTCGGCGCGGTCAACGGTTACGTGATCGCGCAATGGAAGTTCCGCGGGGCGAACCTGATCTTCTCGCTGATGCTGTTCGGTTGCTTCATACCCTTCCAGGTCGTGCTGCTGCCGATGGCGCGGACGCTGGGGATCATGGGCCTGGCGGGCACGATCCCCGGGTTGATATTCGTTCACGTGGTCTATGGCATCGGGTTCACCACGCTGTTCTTCCGGAACTACTACGTCACGGTTCCGGTCGAGCTGGTGAAGGCGGCCAAGGTGGACGGTGCGGGCTTCTTTCGCATCTTCTGGTCCATCTTCATGCCGCTCAGCCTGCCTATCCTGATGGTCACGGTCATCTGGCAGTTCACCCAGATCTGGAATGACTTCCTCTTCGGCGTGAGCTTCAGCCAGGCCGGGACGCAACCCGTGACGGTGGCCCTGAACAACATCGTCAACTCGACCACCGGCGTGAAGGAATACAACGTGGACATGGCCGCGGCCATGATCGCCGCGCTCCCCACGCTGTTCGTGTATGTCGTCGCCGGCAAGTACTTTATCCGCGGGCTGACTGCAGGCTCCGTGAAGGGGTGATCCGATGGAAGCGATCCTGGAGATACGAAACCTCGACAAGAGCTACGGTGCAGTGGAAATCCTGAAGGACATCAACGTGTCCATGGAACCCGGAGGCTTCCTCGTGCTCGTGGGTCCGTCGGGCTGCGGCAAGTCCACTCTGCTGAACTGCATCGCGGGGCTCGAGCCGATCTCCGGGGGGACGATCCATATCGGCGGACGTGACATGACCCACGTGAGTCCCAAGGACCGCAACATTGCGATGGTGTTCCAGTCCTACGCGCTCTATCCGACCATGAGTGTGGCCAGGAACATCACATTCGGCATGAAGGTGCGCGGAGTGGACCAGGCGACTCGAGCCAGGAAGTTGAAGGATGTGGCACGGCAGCTTCAGATCGAGGCGCTTCTCGATCGGCGCCCCAGCCAGCTCTCCGGCGGTCAACGCCAGCGGGTGGCCATGGGTCGGGCGCTGGTGCGCGATCCTCAGCTATTCCTATTCGATGAGCCTCTGTCGAACCTCGACGCCAAGCTGCGGGTCCAAATGCGTGCCGATATCTCCCGCCTTCAACGGCAGCTCGGTGTCACCACCATCTATGTGACCCACGACCAGGTTGAGGCCATGACGATGGGCGATCGCGTCGCGGTACTCAAAGACGGCTATCTCCAGCAAGTGGACACGCCCCAAGAGCTCTATGACCGGCCTGTCAACGTCTTTGTGGCCGCGTTTATTGGATCACCGTCGATGAACCTCTATGAAGCTGAGTTGCGCGGCGGCCAACTTCAGATCGGGTCCCACCAAGTGACGTTGCCTCCGTCGGTATTCGAAAGTCGACCCGGGCTTCGAGGCTACGACGGTCGAAGGGTCATTGTCGGGGTGCGGCCGGAGGATCTGAATGATGCCTCGCTGGCTGAGTCCGCAAGCAACGAAACGAACATC
>CAYQVB010000069.1:0-46711 GCA_964420925.1 uncultured Ectothiorhodospiraceae bacterium
GCCTCGCGCGGCGCAAAGCCGCCAGAGCGGCGACCCCGGTCAGGCCGCTTCCCGCATTCGCCCGTCAGCGCCGGGAATCCCCAAACCAGTCAATGTGAGAAAAATCGCCGACCTTCTATCCGGCTAAAGCGCGAAACAACACACCGTATTCGTCTTGGAGCCTCACCACCAGGGGTGACATCTCGGCGGAGTCCGCGACGCGTCCGAGCGCGTTCGCCGCCGTCCACCGCACTTCGGGCACGGGGTCGCGAAGCATCGGAATCAGCGCGGCCGCGACCTCCGGTCCGCCGTGCACCGCGAGCGAGCGCACCGCGACCGCGCGCAGCCGAGGGTCCGGGTGGCCGATGCCGTCCGCACCGGCGAGCAGGCGGCCTGCATCCGGTGAATGGGAGTAGCCCAGGCCATGAAGCGCGATGCGCTGGCGCTCGTAGAATCCCTCCGCGATACGCAGCGCGGTCTGGGAATCGCGTGGGATCTCGGGCGCACGGGCGCCGTCCAGAAACGCATCCACCCCCGCGTCCGGACCGAGAGCGAGGAGCGTGCGGAGCGCCTCGACCTGGAGGCCGAGCGCCGCCAGCACCGCGGGTGCGTCCCCAACCAGATCATCGGCTGAACGCTGCGCCAAGCGTTCTGCCGTGCGCCGGTAGAAGCTCGACACATCCCCCGCCGCCTCGGGCCGTCCGAGCTCCCGCAGTCCCCAAAGCGCGTAGAACTGCACGGTGGGAAGCGGATCGCGAAGCATCTCCACCAGCGCGTCGTAGGCGCTCGGCGCCTCGATGGCGGCAAGCGCGAGCGCAATGCGGGCGCGAAGCGCCGGCGCCGGACCACCCTCCAGCTCCCGGAGCAGGGCGTCCACGGCGGAGGGGTCCCGAATGCGAGCGAGCGCCTCCACGATCGCGGCCCGCTCCGCTTCATCCGCGGCCAGGGGCAGTCGCGCCAGCAGGGAGGGTGCGGCGGCGCGCATGCCGGTCCGGCCGAGGGCCCGGATCGCACGATAGCGCAACTCCGTGTCTTCGCCTTCCACGACGCTTTCCAGCACGCGTATCGATTCAGGCTCGGCGAAAGCGCCGAGCGCGTCCACCGCGCGGCGTCGCACCAGGGCGTGAGCGTCCGACCGAAACGCCTCGATGACGAGCGACAGGCTCTCCGTATCACCCAGCCCGCCAAGCGCGGCCACGCAGGCAGCCCGGAGCTCCTCGCGCGACTCGTGCTGCAGGCAGTCGCGAAGCACCGGCAGCGCTCGGGCATCGCCGAGTCGTCCGAGGGCATCGTAGGCCACTGCGCGTACATGGTGGCTGGGCTCGTCCCCTTCGAGGAGCTCGAGAAGCGGCGGCACTCCTCGCGGCTCGCCGCGGAATCCCAGCGATTCCGCCGCCTTCGCCCGAAGTTCGGCCGAGCCGCTGCGAAGCGCAGCCGCCAGCGCCACGAAGGGAACGGTGCCATGCTCCCAACCGTTGGCCTCACCCCGATCCGGCGAGGCCACGAGCAGCAGGCCGAGCAGCAGCACCCATGGCGCCCGTCGGCACCGCATCCATGGCGGGCTGAAGAGTTCACGTGTCATGAAATCCTGTCGACGTCGGCAAACTCGACCCCACCGAGGCCGGGCTTTCCTTGAACGAACACATGCAATGCGTGTGTATATAATTGCGCATGCTGCGCCGCAGCCGCGACATCGTCAAGCGTCTCGAGGACGAAGGTTTCGAGCTGGTGAGTATCAGGGGGTCTCACCACAAGTTTCGAAAGGGGTCGATCACCGTGATCGTGCCCCACCCGAAAAAGGAGCTCCCGCTCGGAACGGCGTGCAGTATCGCAAGGCAGGTGGGTTGGATCTGAGGAAAGAGGCATGCACTACGTTGCGCTCATCGACAAGGACCCCGGCAGCGCCTATGGCATCGAGTTTCCTGAAGTGCCCGGGTGCTTCTCCGCCGCCGACACCTTCGAGGAGATCGTGCCCAAGGCGATCGAGTCATTGAGCCTTTTCTTCGAGGACCGCGAGATCGCGACTGCGCGCGGGATCGAAGCCGTGCGAGAGCTCGCGGCCGAGCGCATCGCAGAAGGCGCCATCCTGATGATGATTCCCTACGTGGAGGATCGGAAAAGGGTCGTGCGGGTAAACCTGAGTCTGGAGAAGGGTTTTGTCGATACGTTGGACGAAGCCGCGCGCATGCGCGGCATGACCCGCTCGGCGTTCGTAGAGAAAGCCGCGAGGCGGGAGATCATCGACCCGGTGTAGAGCGGTGGAGCCCATCGCAGTGTCACCTTGACGACGTTCGAGGTGTTTCCTGGCGACGACTGCCTCCCACCAGCCATGGGGCTGGCGGTAGCGAGGCTCCCGCACCCCTGGATGCCGATCGGCCCGGATTCCTCTTCGTTGTTGCCGCCTTGCAGGCACCAGCCTTCTGAACGACCTCCCAATGGAACACGACGCCGATCCGACCTAGAATCACCAGACATCGGCGGGTGTTGTTCAATGGTAGAACCTCAGCTTCCCAAGCTGATGACGGGGGTTCGATTCCCCTCACCCGCTCCAGACTCCTCTCAACGCCAATGAGATCGGAGGGCACCGCCGCTCGGACGTACCAACGCCGAGCGTCGCGAGTCGAGCGCACTCCTGTCCGCTGAGAGTCGGGGGCTCGAGGACCCCCGACGCGGTTCCGGCTCGATGCACGTGGATGCACCTACCAGATTGAGCCTCCCGCCACGTCGATGTCCGACATGTTGATGCCGCGGGCGTCGTCGCGGCACAGGAAGGCGGCGAGGGCGGCGATCTCGCCCGGCGGGATGGTGCGCTTCTGCGGGTAGCTGGACACGATCTCGGCCAGGAGATCGTCGACGCTGCGGCCATCGCGTTCCGCCTGGGTGCCGAGCGCGGCGCGCATCATGCCGGTCTCGACGTAACCCGGGTTGATCGCATTGCAGGTGACCCCGTGCGGGGCGCCCTCCAAGGCAACGCAGCGCGTGAGTCCGAGGATGCCCGCCTTGGACGCGCAGTAGGCGCCGTTGATCGCCTCTCCGATGTTGCCCGCGGTGGAAGCGATGTTCACGATGCGGCCCCAGCCGCGTTCGATCATGCCGGGGAGAGCGAGCTTGGTCATGCGGTAGCAGCCGTTCAGGTTGACGTCGATGACCCGATCCCAGAGCTCATCGTCGTGGCCGCAGATCGGGTGCTCGCCGTGGACGCCCGCCGCGTTGCAGAGGATGTCGACCTTGCCGAAGGCGTCCACCGCGGTGCGGTAGAGGGCCGCGCAGGACTCGTTGCTGCGCAGATCGTGGTCGGCGCCGATCGCGCGCACGCCCTGCGCTTCGATGGCGCGCACCGCCCGCGCCATTTCCTCCTGCGTCGGATAGTGCGCATGCACGCCGGGCACCGCGCGACCCTCCGCCGAAAGCCGCGACCCGATCGCGACATCGCAGCCCCGCTCCGCGAGCGCGAGCGCAATGGCATGCCCCTGCCCCGTGGCCCCTCCCGTCACCAGCGCGGCACGAGACTCGAGATAGCGTTCGGTCATCGTTTTCAACTCCTCATCTGGTTTCCGCTTCGTTTGCGACGCGGCTCGGTGCGTGCGGGGCGCAACCGGCGGGCATTATGCCTCCCGACAGCAAGAGGTACGCCTCGCGCATGTCAGAGGTGGAGTACCTGTATGGCTGTTCCGGCCGAAGATTGAGTGCCTCCGCCCGGGCGGCGACTCCAGCAATGATTTCCCGCCGCTCGGAGGAACGACGGGAAACGAAGTCGTACTGCTCTCCGTCGTGCGCGAAGACACCGCATTCACTCTCCAGGCGTCAGCGATGTCGTTCGTTTCTTGGCCCGGAACACACGAAGAAGAGCGGACTATGCGAGGAATCGTGCGAGTGATATCCAAATCTGTGTCGACTCTCCATTCAGGGCCACGCCGAGAGGGGCAGGTCGTCGAAGGGCCAGCAGGGGCGGCGCAGGCGCCGGAAGCGGCCGAGCTTGCTCACGTCGGGGTGGGTGACGCCGACGGCATCCACCGGGATGAAGCGCTCGATCTTGCCCGCGAGGGCCTGGCGCACGTGCAGCCCCAGACCCTTGAAGCCCACCGCCTGCATCCGTCTCACGTCGAGGCCAAGCGCATCGAAGATGTCGATGTTCTCGGTCACCATGCGCCGTTCCGTCACCACGATCTGCACGCCCGACACGTCGAGCACCCCGACCGCGCCGAAATCGAATGCGCGGCCCGACCAGGTGTCGACGGCGAGCGGGCCGTGGTGAATGCGTCCCACCCGTCCGCTGACTTCGAGGCTCTCGCCGTGGAGGCGGTCGGTCTTCGCCCCGAGAGCGAGGGTCAGCTCCGAGCCGGTGCCGGCTGCGGCCATGGCACGGGCCGCCTCGGCGTCGAATATGGTCGACATCCCGCCCCGTTCGACGCCGCCGTCGAGCATCGCACGCACGATGGCGACACTGTCGCAGGAGCCGCCTCCGGCCGGATCGTCGCACTCGTCGATGAGTCCCACCGGCTCGCCCGCGGCGAGCGCCTCGACGACCGCGCGATCCGGCGGCACGAGATCGACGATGAACTCCTCGCGGCGCCGCCACGCTTCGCGCGCGAGTTGCGCGGCGAGACGTTCCGCGAGCGCCCGGTCTCCGTCGGTAGTGCACACCACGCTGAAGCCCGCCTCGGGCTGGTCCGAACCGTAGAATCCGCCATGGATGGAGACGTCGAGCACGCCGGGCTCGGCTTCGAGCTCGGCCCGCAGGCGATGCAGCTCGTACATGGGACCCTGGTCGGTGGCCATGTTGATGGCGGGCAGCAGCATCGGGGGGTGCATGCGCACGGCTACCGGAGCTATCTCGCCGGCCCGCGCCCGCAGGGCGATCTCCGCCGCTTCCACTCCGCGCTCGTAAGCGTCGCGGTGCGGCTCCTCGTTGTAGGCGAGGGTGAGGTCGGCCGCGCGGAGCAGACGATCGGTGGTGTCTGAATGCAGGTCCATCACCACCACGATAACCACGGAGTCGCCGGCCGCGGCGCGCACCGCGGTCGCGATTTCGCCTTCCGGATCGTCCGCCGCCGGCCCTTCCACCGACATGCCGCCATGGAGGCTGAGCAGAATTGCGTCCAGCCGCCCCGCCGTCTCCACTGCCCTCACCAGGCGATCGCGAACTTCGTCGAAAACCGCCGCCTCGACCGGCCCCGAGGGGAGGCAGGAGGCGGCGAGGGACGGGATCACCTGGTGAGCGCCGTCCGCCGCAGCATCGAGGAAGCCACCGAGCACGGTGCGCTTGCCGCGGTGAGCCTCGAGCACCGCGTCTCCGAGCAGGAGTTGATGCGCCTCGAAGTCGGCGCGACGGGTCGGACCCGCGCAGAAGCAGTTGCTCTCATGGGAGAACTCGCCGACCAAGAGTCGCATCTATGGGATTTCCTTTCGTCCGGGCAGGAGCGGCCGTCTTCGCGCGCCCGACGGTCATCCGGACGGCGGGCCACCTCACCGTCGGCCGAGAAGGCTTGGGAGTGAATTCCCCTCCTTCCAGGTGAACGACGGATTCTATTTCGGTAACCGGACTCCCGCCACGCTTCGCCGATCACGAGACATCGCCCTCGCCGAGGCGGCCCGGGGGCAGGGGCAGGCCATCTCGAATTGGCGCATGACCCGAGAGGTGCAGAACCGGACCCGTATCGTGGAAAGGCTTCAAGGTATCGCAGGCAGCATCGGTAGTGGTGCACGAGGCGGAGTTGATTGTCCGAGGGCGCGACCCGGTCGCTGCGGAGTCCACACGACACGAGTTGCAACTTCACGGTTGAATTTGTTGCAGGATACCGGTCAAATCTGTTGCGATATCCCGGTTGCAGGACTCCCCTCGGAGTCGGACCGAACAGTTCGAGAGGCACGCATTGGCAAGCCGGTATCTCCCCCGCATCGTGGACGATGCTCTTGCCGCAAGGCTCCAGTCGGCCGGAGCGGTGCTGATCGAGGGTCCCCGGGCCTGCGGAAAAACGGCCACCGGAAGACACCACACGGCAAGCGAGATTCTGCTCGACGTGGATGCCGACTTGCGGCGGGCGGCGGAGCTCGAGCCGCGTCTCGTCCTGGAGGGGCCGGCGCCTCGCCTGCTGGACGAATGGCAAAGCGTGCCGTCGATCTGGAATCACGTACGCCGGGCGGTGGACACGGGCGGACGCTTTGTCCTCACCGGTTCGGCCGTGCCACCCGACGACACCACGCGCCACACCGGTGCAGGAAGGGTGTCCCGGCTCGCGATGCGCCCGATGTCACTGTTCGAATCCGGGCACTCGTCCGGAGAGGCCTCGGTGGGAGCGTTGCTGCGCTCGGAGCCATTACCGGCACGAATCAGCGAAACGACGCTCACCGATCTCGTCGATTTCGTCTGCCGGGGTGGCTGGCCGGGAATGATCAGCGCCACGACGAAGGCCGCATTGCGCTTCGCCCGCGACTACATGGAGGAGATACGCCGCGCTGACATCCGGCGCGTGGACGGCATCCGTCGTGACCCGGTGCTCGTTCGCCGCGTTCTGCAGTCGCTCGCTCGAAATGTCGCCACCGAGGCGGCAGTGTCGGTCATTGCCGCCGATGCCGGTGGCAGTGGAGGTGTGCTGCACCCGGAGACCGTTCAGAGTTACCTGAGCGCGCTGGAGCGAGTCTTCGTCATCGAGGATCAACCGGCCTGGTCGGCGCACCTGCGCTCACGCTCTCGGCTGCGAAAGTCTCCCAAGCGGCACTTCGTCGATCCGTCGCTGGCGGTTGCCGCGTTGCGTTCCGGACCGAACCGGCTGCTGGCCGATCTCCAATCCTTCGGCCTCCTGTTCGAGTCTCTGGCCGTCAGGGATCTCCGGATCTACTCGCAGGTTCACGACGCCGAGGTGTATCACTACCGAGACAACACGGGCCTCGAGATTGACGCCATCGTGGAGTCGGGGGACGGCACGTGGATGGGCGTCGAGATCAAGCTCGGTGGTGAAGGACCGGTCGAGGAAGGAGCGAGGAACCTGCTGAAGCTCGGAGACCGGGTGAACCCCGAAAGATCCGGTGCACCTGCCGCGCTCGCGGTAGTTGTCGGAGTCGGTCACGGCTACACGCGACCGGACGGGGTGGTGGTCGTGCCGATCTCCACGCTCGGCCCATGATTCGGACCACGATCTCCCGCGCCGCCCGCACGATCTGCGAGCAATGCGCGAAAAGGGGGGAGCTCCTTCCGGGAGGAAGGAGCTCCCGACCCGGCTACTGCCTCCGGAGCTGGTGCCAGAAGACGATGTTGGCGTAGGGGGGATTCGGCTCGAAGCCGACGATGTCGTCGCCGTGGGCGATGATGGTGGGCGCGTCCATGACGAAGATCGACGCCGCATCGTCGTGCAGGATGCGCTGCGCCTCGACCCACAGGTCGTTGGCGGCATCCGCATCGGTCGCCTCCAGGGCCCAGGCGTCGAACACGAGCCGGTCGAACTCGTCGTTCTTGTGCCCCACGTAAGGCATCCAGCCGAGCGGCGAACTCGTGTACACCACCAGCCAGGAGTAGGGCGAGGGCACGTCGCCGGCCGCGGTCACCACGAACACGTCGTACTCCTCGTTGTCCGGGTTGAAGGCATAGTCCCAGAACGCGCCGGTGGAGAGCTGCCGGATGTTCAGCTCGACGTTGACCTTGGCGAGCTGCGCCTGCCACAGGGTCATCGCCTCCGCCGTCTCCTTGACCCCCGCGGAGAGCGCGAGGTCGAGCTCGAATCCGTCCGCGTGGCCCGCCTCCGCGAGCAGCGCCCCCGCCCGCTCCAGGTCGAGGCGGTAGCGGGGGAAGTCGGCCGGCGCCTCCCAGAGCGAGGAGGGACCGAAGCCCATCGCGATCTCGCCGTGACCGAGATAGAGGCCCTGGTGCACGTCCTCGTAGGGGAAGGTGTGGGCCAGCGCCTGCCGGACCATCGGGTCGTCGAGCGGCGGATTGCTGAGATCGAAGCCGGCCACGAGGTGGGCGAGGAAGAGGACGGGATAGGCCTGGAGCCCCGCCTGCCCCTGCAGCGATTCGAGCGAGTCGAAGGGCAGGGTGGAGGTCATGTCCGCGTCGCCGGAGCGGATCATCTGGTCGCGCACCGTCGGATCCTCGGTGATGACGTAGACGACCTTGGTGAACTGGCCTTCCTCCCAGCCTCCCCAGTAGTCGGCGTAGCGGTCGAGCACCACCCGGTTGCCCGGCTCGAAGGTCTCCAGCGTGTACGGCCCGGTGCCGGCATCGTTGCCGGCCGCCCACCACTCCGGCGCCTCGTCCACCGCGCTCGCCTTGTAGATGAACATGCCGTACTGCGCCGACACGATCAGCGGCACGTTGCGGGGCGCGCTCGCGAGGAAGCGCACGGTGTGGTCGTCCACCGCCTCGATCGACTCGATGCCGATGAAGTCGTAGGCGACCATGCCGATCTGGATGTTGCGGTCGAGCGAGGCCTTGACGTCGGCGGCGGTGAAGGGCGAGCCGTCGTGGAAGGTCACCCCTTCGCGCAGGGAGAAGGTCCACTCGGTGCCGTCCGCGTTGGATTCCCAGGAGGTGGCGAGCACCGGAACCAAGCCCTTGTCGGGCTCCCACCGGGTCAGCGTCTCGTACACGTTGAAGCCGATGCTGGTATCCCAGGAGAGCATGAAGGGCGGATCCGCCGAGGGCATGTCCCCGGCAACGGCGTGAATCGCCACGTTGTCGGAGATCGCGGCGGCGGGAGGGGCGAAGGCCGCCAGCCCCGGTATCAGGAGCAGGACCGAGAACAGAGGGGCGAGGGCTCGCCGAAAGCGCGACGGAGAGGCGGAAGTCATTACCTGAGTCTCCTTTTCAATTGCGGCTCGCAAGCCGATGGGCGTTCCTGATATATCAGCTTCGCTTCCGGCCGATCAATCCGCCCGCTTTGAGCACCACCGAGTACCTCGTCCGCCGTCTCGCGCTCGCCGTGTTCGTCATCCTCGGCGTGCTGATGATGACCTTCGTCGTCTCGCGGGTGGTGCCGGGAGACCCCGCCCGCCTCTACGTGGGCTCGCGCGCGAGCCCCGAAGCCCTGGAGCAGGCGCGGGAGAAGCTCGGCCTGAACGATCCGCTCTTCGCCCAGTTCGCCCGCTACGTGCGCGACACCGCGCGCGGCGAGCTCGGCTATTCGTTCCGCACCAAGCGCCCCATCCTGGAGGATCTCAAGGTCCGCCTGCCCGCCACCATGGAGCTGGTGGTCCTCGCGATGCTGATCGCGGTGCTGCTCGGGGTGCCGGTCGGCGTGCTCGGCGCGGCGCATTTCGGCCGGGGCACGGACGCGCTGGTGCGCGTGGTCTCGATCGCCGGGGTCTCGATGCCCGCCTTCTGGCTCGCCCTGCTCCTGCAGCTCGTGTTCTTCCTGTGGCTGGGGTGGCTGCCGCTCGGCGGCCGCATCAGCCAGAGCGTCTACTTCACGAGCCCGATCGACGCGATCACCGGATTCCACCTCATCGACGCCGCGATCACCGGAAACTGGGTGGCGTGGCGCAACGCCGCCTGGCACGCGCTCATGCCCGCCGCGGTGCTCGCCACCTATCCGCTCTCTCTCACCATCCGCATGACGCGGGCGTCGATGCTGGACGTGTTCTCCGAGACCTACATCACCGCGGCGCGGGCGGCCGGCCTCACCGAGGCCGAGATCCGCTTCAAGCTCGCGCTCAAGAACGCAGTGGTGCCCACGCTCACCGTGCTCGGGCTCGTGTTCGCGTTCTCGATCACCGGCGCGGTCCTGGTCGAGATCATCTTCAACTGGCCGGGCCTCGGCAGCTACATGATGGACGCGATCCTGAACGACGACATCGCGGTGCTCTTCGCGGTGACCCTGGTCGTCACCTTCATCTACATCGCCGTCAACCTCACGGTGGACCTCGTGCAGGCCGGCCTCGACCCGCGCATCCGCGTGGGCGGGCGCAGCGAATCCTGACCTGCCGTGAGCGCACCGCTCTCCCTCGTCGAACGCATGCTGGGCGGGCCACGCCTCCTGAGACTCGAGCCGGGCGGCGCGGCGTGGCACTTCCGGCGCGACCGGCTCGCGGGCTCGAGCCTCGGAGTGCTCGCCCTCATCGTCGCGCTGGCGCTCTTCGCCCCCCTGCTCACCCCCTACCCCGACCAGGGGCGAGGCGAGCCCGCGATCTCCGAGAAGCTGAAGCCCCCGAGCGCGGAGCATCCCTTCGGAACCGACGCGCTCGGTCGCGACGTGCTCGCCCGGGTGCTCTTCGGGGCGCGCACCGCGCTGATCGCGGGCCTCGCGATTCAGCTCGTGGCGGTGGTCTTCGGAACCGCTCTCGGGGCGACCGCGGGCTACTTCGGGGGTTGGGTGGACGACGCGATCATGCGGGTCACCGACGTGTTCCTCGCCTTTCCGCCCCTGCTGCTCGCGATGACCATCGCGGTGGTGCTGGAGCCGAGCCTCACCAACTCGATCATCGCGATATCGATCACCTGGTGGCCGTGGTACGCGCGCATCGCCCGCGGGCAGGCGGTATCGGTGCGCGAGCGGGCCTACGTCCGGGCGGCACAGGGGATCGGCGTCGGCCGCGCCACCATCATCCGGCGGCACATCCTGCCGAACATCATGACCCCGATCCTGGTGCAGGCGACGCTCGACCTCGGCGCCGCGATCCTCACCGTGACCGCGCTCAGCTTCGTCGGGCTCGGCGTGCCGCCGCCCACCCCGGACTGGGGCGCGATGATCAGCGAGGGCCGGGTGTACGTGCAGAGCGGGCGCTGGTGGGTGCCCGCCTTCCCCGGCCTCGCCCTCTTCCTCACCATCATGGCCTTCAACCTGATCGGAGACGGGATCCACGTCGCGACCAACCCGCAGACGCGCAAGGGGCAAGGGTGACGGAGCGCGCGCATCTGGCGATCGAGGATCTCGAGGTCCGCTTTCCGACTCCCCGCGGCGAGCTGCACGCGGTGCGCGGCGTGAGCTTCGAGGTAGGAAGGGGAGAGATGTTCGGCATCGTCGGGGAGTCCGGCTGCGGCAAGACCGCGACGGGGCGCGCAGTCATGAAGCTCGTGCCGCGGCCCGGGCGCATCGCCGCCGGGCGCATCCTCTACCACGGCGAGGATCTCGCGCGTAAGAGCGAATCCGAGATGCGGGGGCTCCGTGGCCGGCGCATCGGCATGGTGTTCCAGGACCCTTCCGAAGCCCTGAACCCTCTCTTCACGGTCGGACGGCAGCTCGAGCGCATCATGCGGCGCCACCGCATCGCCGCGGGCGGAGAGGCCCGCGATCGGGCGCAGCGGCTCCTTCACGACCTCGGACTGCCGCACCCGGCCGACATCCTCCGGCGCTATCCGCACCAGTTGTCGGGGGGCATGCAGCAGCGGGTGATGCTCGCCACCGCGCTCTGCGCGGAGCCGGATCTCATCATCGCCGACGAGCCGACTGCCGCCCTCGACGTGACCATCCAGTCCCAGATCCTCGATCTCCTGCTGAGCTTGCGCGAGGAGCGGGCGCTCACCATCGTGCTCATCAGCCACGACCTGGGGCTCGTGGCCGAGACCTGCGAGCGGGTCGCCGTCTTCTACCTCGGCCGGATCGTCGAGGAAGGCGCCGCCTCCGACATCTTCGCGCGCCCCCGGCACCCCTACACGCAGGGGCTGCTCGCGGCGCTCCCCGAACGACAGGCCTTCGGCGAAACCCTGCACGTCATTCCCGGCTCGGTCGATACGCTCATCGGAGAGCGACCGGGTTGCGCCTTCGCCCCGCGCTGCGAGCACGCGATGACGGTGTGCGCGAGCGTCGACCCGGCCTCGATTCCAGTCGGCCCGACCCAGCGCAGCGCCTGCCATTTGCACCGCGAGACCGGGGGCGAGCCGCGATGAACGCCGCTCCCTCGAGCACGCCCGCCCGAGACGCCCTCTTCGAAGTGCGGGATCTCCGCGTCGACTACGTCACCTCGCGAGGCTTTCTCGGGCGGCCCCGACAGACGGTCCGCGTGCTCGACGGGTTCGGGCTCCAAATCCACCGGGGCGAGACGCTGGGCGTGGTCGGAGAATCGGGCTGCGGCAAGACGACGCTGGCGCACAGCCTCGCCCGCTTCGTTCGCCCGGCGGGAGGCGAAGTCCTCTTCGAGGGGCGCGATGTCCTGTCGATGGATGCGGCGGCCATGCGCGCCTACCGCCGGCACGTGCAGCTCGTGTTCCAGAACCCCTTCTCCTCGCTCAACCCGCGCCTGCGGGTGCGCTCGATCGTCGCGGAACCCCTGCTCACCCACCTCGACCTCGGACGCGAAGAGCTCGACGCACAGGTCGAAACGCTGCTGCGCGAGACCGGGCTCGGCCGCGACCACCTGGACCGCCATCCCCACGAGCTGAGCGGCGGGCAGGCCCAGCGCGTCGCCCTGGCGCGAGCCATCGCGCTGAAACCCAAGATGCTGCTCCTCGACGAGCCCACCTCCGCGCTCGACGTTTCGGTGCAGGCCCAGATCCTCAACCTGCTGCTGGAGCTCAAGCGAGAGCACGACCTCACCTACATGATCATCTCCCACAGCCTCGGCGTGATCCGGCAGGTGAGCGACCGCATCGCGGTCCTCTACCTCGGAGAGATCGTCGAGCAGGGCACGCGGGAGCACGTGTTCGAAACGCCTGCACATCCCTACACCCAGGCGCTCCTCGCCTCGACCCCGGTGCCGGACCCGGAGCGGCGGCGCCGGCGCGTCAGCCTGCGCGGCAGCGTCCCGAGCCCCGCGGACCCGCCCTCCGGCTGCCGCTTCCACACCCGCTGCCCGCACGCGATGCCGGTGTGCAGGGCCCGAAAGCCGCCCCGGCGCCACCTCGCCGAGGGTCACTGGGCCACCTGCCACCTGGCGGCGCCGGGGTGAGCGTTTACTCCGCTACTCCGCATTTGGAAGTTTGCATGTAATCCAGATTCAGCTTATTTTCTGCCTTATCGGAAATTCGAACCTGGGGCAGAGAAGTGGAGCTGGCAAGAATCACGGCACGGGGACAGACGACGATCCCGAAACGCATTCGTGAAGCGGCCGATCTGCAAGTTGGCGACGTGCTCGCCTTCGAGCTCGATGGCGATCACCTGATGGTGCGCAAGGTAGCACCGGGACGGGACGACTACCTGGAGGGCCTGTCCGAAGTCATGAGCGAGTGGCGCTCGCCCGAGGACGAGGAAGCCTGGCGTGGCCTTTGAGGCGTTCGATGTAGTCGTCGTGCCCTTCCCGTTTACCGACCGGCGGGCGGCAAGACGCCGTCCCGCTCTGATCGTCTCATCGACGGACTTCAATGAAACTCATGATGAGTCGATTCTGGTCATGATCACCTCTGCGAGGAGCGGGTGGCCGAGCGACATCGCGCTCCGGGACTGGCAGGAAGCCGGCCTCGACGTCCCCTGCAAGGTCCGTCTCAAGCTCTTCACCCTCGATGGCCATCTGATCCTTCGCAGGCTCGGAGCTTTGTCGAGCCGTGATGCCAAAGAGGTAAAAGACCGAATCTCACTCGTCCTGGCCGTCGCCTGATCAGGCCGTCCCGCAAGGGCCGACGCCGATTCAGCCGCTCGCAAGTGCGTCGAGCACCTTGGCCGGGTGGTCCGCGGCCTTGGGGACCCGCCTCCAGTGCTTGCGGACCTTGCCGTCCGGACCGACCCAGACCGTGGAGCGGATGACACCCACCGTCTTCCGGCCGTACATCATCTTCTCGCCCCAGGCCCCGTACGTTGTCATAACCTTCTTGTCGGGATCGCAGAGCAGGGTGAAGGGAAGTGAGTACTTGCTCGCGAACTTCTGGTGGGACTCCGCGTTGTCCGGTGAGACCCCGAGCACCACCGTGCCGCGGCCGCTCAGCTCCCCCCAGAGGTCGCGGAATCCGCACGCTTCCTTGGTGCAGCCGGGCGTATCGTCCTTCGGATAGAAGTAGACGATCACGTCCTTGCCCCGGAAATCCTTCAGAGAAACCGCGTTGCCATCGGCGTCCTCCAGCGTGAACGCCGGGGCCGCCTTGCCTTCCTCAATCGCCATCTCCGTCATCCCATCCATTGCCAAGAGGCGCGCATTGTAGGGGCAGTGAGAGACGGGCCACAGCCTGCAGGACGTGAACGCCGTCGATGCGCCTGGTCGCGAGGCGAGGACGCACCGGCGTCCGTGGCGACCCGTCGGCGAAAGCTCATACCGGAATCACGCAGACGAAGCGGCGCTCCCGGTTCGCGACGAGACTCGCGATGCGGGAGTCGAAGGTGGCCAGCACGCCGCCACGCTGCATCGCCGCCGCCAGCAACACGGCATCCGTTATCTGCCGATACCCCTGAAAGCGGGCGAGGACCCCTTCCGGCAACTCGAGCAAGGAGCGGTCGAGGGGCCAGAATGCGTGCGACTCAAGACGCCTCAACCTTCGAAGATGCGACATCGCGTCGGTTGGAGTGACCGAATGCCGGACGACGGACGGGTTGCAGGAGACACGGACGAAACCCGCCTCGGTCAGCAAACAGGTCGCCCAGCCTTCCCTCCTGCGCCCCGTGAACCACGCTCTGGCCGCCTCGTGGTGCACATGGTTTGGCCAGGCCAGAGCGATCAGCACGTTGACATCGAGCAACGCGGTCACGGCCAGTCGTCGAGCGTCCCTTGAACGTCCTCGCTGGTAGTCGGCCCGGCGTCCGCGGCGACACGGAACACCGGCAGCCCTTCATCGTCGGCCACGGGAGCGCTCTTGAACCCGCGTCGGGCAAGCTCCGACAACGCGCTGCCGAGACTGCTGCGCTTGCGATTCGCCAGCGCGCGGGCAACCGCCAGAACGTCATCGTCTATGTTCACTGTGGTTCGCATACCGACACCATCGCATCACCTCGTCAAATCGGATCAAGGCATCGCGTGAGCGCCCTTCCCTGAAGACTCGCCCGGGTGACGACCGCCGCAATCGGACGACGGATGCGCTTCCCTCTGCGTGCGAACATCCCCCGTACGGCAAGCGGTGTCGGCACCAACCCCCGGAACCGGCTGCAAGCCCGCACCGAATTCCGGACCGGAAAAGTCGCCCCCGGGGAGCCTCGGTCGGACCTCGAGGCTCCCGCGCGACGCGGCTATTCGTCTCCCGCCGGCCCCGGCGGAATCGATCCGGTGGGGGGATAGGCGCCGTCCTCGTCGTGGGTCTCCTTTCCGGTCAGCGGCGGATTGAACACGCTGATGAGGTGGACATCGTCCACCGCCTCCAGGCGATGGCGGTCGGTGGGACCGACGAGATAGAGGCCCCCGGGCCCGAGGCGGTGGGTGTCGCCGCTCGCGTAGTCGGTCACCGCGAGGGTGCCGTCGAGGATGAGATTGGCTTCCCAGTGGTTCTTGTACCAGAGATCGAGCGCGGTTCCCGCGCCCGCCCGCACCCCGTGGAGCGAGAATCCCAGGTTGTCGGCGGCGAGCAGGTAACGGGTGCTGGTGACCGCACCGCCCGCGAGCACGAGCTCGTTGCCGGCCTTTCGTACATCCTCGATCGTCCTCACGAACATGCGCGGCTGACCCGGCGGGATCTCGCCCGTGGGCGGATAGGCGCCATCCTCGTCGTGGGTCTCCTCACCCACGATGGGCGGATTGAAGACGCTGATGATACGCATGCTCTCGTTCTCGTCCCGGGTGACGCGGTGGCGGTCGGTAGGGCCGACGCAGTAGAGAACGCCGGGCGCGAGGGGCCACTGCTCGCCGGTACTCCGGTCCTCGAGGACGCCGTGACCGGATCGGATGAAGTTGGCCTCCCAGTGGTTCTTGTACCAGAGGTCCGAGCTCCGGCCACCGTCGGCCCGCGCTTCGGAGACGCTGAAGCCGACGCCGTCGGCTTTCGTGAGGAGGCGCACCGCCGACGCCTTGCCGTGAGAGATCGAGATGACCCGGCCTTCCGCCTCGAGTTGATCCATGGTGCGAATGAGCATGCGGGAGTCCTCACTATCGAATTGAGCGACGCATCCTAAACCAGTCGGCGAGTGACGCCGAGGATCCCGGACCACCAGCGCTGTGGCGCGCCCGATGATGCCTTGCGATCAAGCCGATGCCGCGTGCTCGCGCAGGGCCTTCAGCACCTTGGCCTGGAAGTCGTGCACCGCGTGTTCGCTGAAGTGCGGGCGCTCCGGGTTGGCGATGATGCGCCCCTGGGAGTAGCCGAGACTGTGCAGCCCGCGCTGGACGCTCTCGCAGATCGGCACGTCCTCGTTGCGCACCACGTCCACGAACTCGATCACTTCCTGCTGCTCCGAGGTGGGCTCCTCGGTGGGGAAGTACCACTCCACCCACTGCACCGTCCGCTCCGGGGCGGTCGGCTCGTGATGGAACACATTGAGGTAGCCGCCGGGATACACCTCGAGGGCGAAGTTGGGCCACAGCAGCCAGCTCCCGAACTCGCGCTCCTCGCCGTTCATCTCCATCGAGCGGGCGTAGGCGGTCGATTCCCCCACCCCGCGGCTCGCGTGGCTGTGGTACTCGGGGTGAACGGTGATCTGGTAGGAATCGAGGTCGAGCGAGCCCTGCATCAGGGAGGGGTGCTGATTGGGACAGTGGTAGCACTCGGAGTAGTTCTCGACCGAGTTCTTCCAGTTGGCCGCGATCGGAATCCTGCGTTCGTACGCGAGCTCGAGGTTTTCGACCTCGGGAGAGAGCTCCCGGATCTCGCGGTCGAGACCCTCGCGCCCCTCCATGATCGGCCTGGCGTCCGGGTCGAGGTTGACGAACACGAATCCGCAGAAGAGCTCCGCGCGCACCCGGCTCAGACAGATTTCGCTGCGGTCGAAATCCGCAACGTCCGCGCTGTGCCGGGCGTGGCGGAGCTCACCGGAGAGCTCGTAGCTCCAGTTGTGGTAGGGACACACGATGGCGGAGCCGAAGCGGCCCGTGCCCTCCACCAGCCGGTGGGCGCGATGCTGGCAGACGTTGTGAAAGGCGCGAAGCTCCCCGCCCCGGTCGCGCAGCACCACCACGCTCTGGTCACCGATGTCCCGGACGCAGTAGCGACCGGGCTTTGCGACTCTGCTCACATGGCAGACGTACTGCCAGGTACGGTTAAAGATCGCCTGCTTCTCGAGCTCGAACACACCGGGGGCGTAGTAGTAGCTCCCGGGCAGGGTATGCGAACGGTAGGGATCGTCGGAAAAGCGCCCGACATCGGGCAGAGTGATCTTCCCGGCGTATGCCATCGGTACATTCCTCACGGGTCGGCGAGGCGAGCATAATCCGGCGAGGCATCGCTCCGCCATGCCCGGCGGAGCATGCCGTACCGCTCGACTCCGGGTGTGATGTTGCTTCGACTGATCAAAGCGTTCTGAACATGACCGTGCATCAGCGCGACACCGGACGCAGGGGCCGACGCGCCAGAATCCTGGCGATGGCAGTCGGCCAAGGTCTGGTGTGGGCCGGCATGTTCTACTCCTTCCCGGCCCTGCTGCCGCACTGGGAGAGGGGGCTCGGCTGGTCCAAGGCCTCGCTGTCCGGTGCGTTCACCCTCGCCCTGCTGCTATCGGCGGTAGCGGCGCCGCTCGCGGGCCGGCTCATCGACCGCGGGCACGGCACGCTGCTGCTCGGGATGAGTGCCCTGATGGGCGCCTTTCTGCTGATCGTGCTTTCGCAGGCGGTGGAGGTCTGGCACTTCTACCTCGTGTGGATGGGGTTGGGGCTGCTGATGGCCGGCGCGCTATACGAGCCCTGCTTCGCACATCTCACCCACGCGCTCGGCGTCGAAGCGAGGGGCGCGATCACCACCGTCACTCTGATCGCGGGATTCGCGGGCACGGTGTCCTTTCCCACCTCGCACTTTCTCGCGGAGGCCTTCGGATGGCGCGGGGCCATGATCGGCCTCGCCCTGGTGGTGGGCCTCGCCGGCTGCCCCTTGATGTGGTGGGGAGCACGACTGCCCGCGGACACCCGGCCCGAGGCCGGCGGAAGCGCTCCCGCGCCCGAGGGAGCGCTCGCCGATGCGCTGCGTTCCCCCGTGTTCTGGCTGCTCTCGTTCGCGTTTGCGGCGACCGCGCTCAATCACGGCATGGTCCTCAGCCACTTCCTGCCCCTGGCGGGCGAGCGCGGGGTGGCCGCCGGCACCGCGGTGCTCGCGGCGTCGCTGATCGGCCCGATGCAGGTCGTGGGCCGTCTGGCGATGGTGGCGGTGCAGAAGCGACTCTCCATGGTAGCCATCTGCATGATCTCCTTCATGTTCCTCGCGGCCGCGTCCACTGCGCTCTTCTTCGTGGTCCTCCTGCCACTGCTGGTGTTCGCCTTCGTGGCCTTTCAGGGCTCGGGCTACGGCGTCACCAGCATCACCAAGCCGGTGATCACGCTGCAGTTCCTCGGCCGGCGAGGATTCGGCGTGATCTCGGGCGCGGTAGCTACCGCTTACATGGGCGCGTTCGCCCTGGGACCGATGTCGGCGGCGCTCCTCCACGGGATCGGAGGCTACGACCTGGTGATTGGGGGGTGCGTGGCGCTCGCGCTGGCGGGAATCGCATGCATCGGGGTCGCGGACCGATTGCATGCGGCGCGCAACGTTCCGTGAGAGGCCCGCGGTGTATAGTGGCCGCGTGCTGTTGCGATATTCCTCGTCAACGTCCCCGGATCTCGAGTAGGCGCTCGCATGTATGACCTGTCGGGGCGAGTCGCCCTCGTCACCGGTGCCGGAGGCGAAAAGGGCTTCGGCCGCGCCATCGCCGTTCGCCTTGCCGAAGAAGGCGCGGCCGTCGCCGTGAACGATGTTGCCGCGCGCCCCTACGCGGACATCGGGCGCAGATGGGGCGGAGTCGACGCGGTGGTCGCCGAGATCGAGGCCAAGGGGGGACGGGCGATTCCCATTCTCGCCGACGTGTCGGAGGCGTCCGCCGTCGATGCGATGGTCGAGGAAACCGTTGCGCGCTTCGGACGCCTCGACATCCTCGTCGCCAATGCAGGCTCGCGACCGGGCAAGGACCGGGTGCCGGTCGTCGAGCTGAGCGAAGAAGCCTTCGACGAGGTGCAGCGCGTCAACGTGAAGGGGACCTTCCTCTGCTGCCGCGCCGCGGCCCGCCACATGGTCGCGCGCGGGGAAGGCGGCCGCATCGTCGTCATCTCGTCGACGGCCGGAAAGCGGGGCGTGGCGCGTTTCGCCGCCTACTCCGCTTCCAAGTTCGCGCTGATCGGTTTCACTCAGTGCCTGGCGCACGAGCTGGGCCCGCACGGGATTAGCGTCAACGCGATCTGCCCCGGGTTCGCGCTGACCGAGAGAATGACCGAGATCGCCGGGGCCCTGCGGAAGGATGGGGAGAGCGTCGAGGAGAGGCTCGACGTCATGCGCCGGACCCGGGTCGATGCGACGCCGCTGGGGCGCGTCACCGAGGCCCGCGACATCGCCAACATGGCCGCGTTCCTGGCCTCCGACCAGTCGGACTACCTCACGGGTCTGGCTCTCCCGGTCGCCGGCGGAGACGTGATGGCCTGACGGCGTTGCTGCAGCAGTCCCGCGCCCACCAGGGGGATCGAAGTTCGCTTGGCCGTGCTCTCCGCCTGCGCCGCTGAACGTGGCTGGGCACCGCGTTTGCCCTTGTTGTACCTCGTTGAAGCGAGATGCGTTTCCCTCGAAGTGCAGACCCGGCATCATTGGAGCCCATCGCTCCCGACTCCGACTGGTCAAGCGCACGAGAGCATGTGGACACCCTCCCGATCGTTGTGGCGAGAAATGCGTCGAGCTCGAAGCGGGCAGTGAACAAGCTGGCACCGGTGCTGGCGCTGGCGACGCTCGTCGCGGGATGCGCGAGGACGGATTTCCCGTCCACCTCCCCCTTCGATCTGCTGGGTCCTCTCGTCAGCACGCCCATTGGCGTACCTTTCTCGGCCTCGGACGTACGGCTCGACGATGGGGAGGCGACCCCGCCGGAGCTGCATGACAACCCTCGGGCGCTCGAGGGCCTGGACCTGCCGTCACAAGTGCTCGCGCAACGAAATCTCGCCTATGCGCTCGAGCAGGGACGGCTGCATGTCGGCGTCTACTGGGAGAATCCCGCCAATCAGGGGGCCCGAGCCGCGGGCGCGGCGACCGTCATGGAGGAGTCGACGCACGAGGACGGCCGCCGGTGCCGCGAGATGCTGATCGAGACGGAGGTGGAAGGTGAGCAAAGCGACAGGCGCCTGCTCACATACTGCCGGAGCGAGGCCGGCTGGCTGATCGCCGACTGAAGTCCCTCGAATCATCAGATCCAAGACCAGTTTCAAGCGGTCGAAGCAGTCGATGTCCGGGTCCCGGACCTGGATGCACATCCACGATTCGGGCCGCGTGGGATGGATGTCGTGGCCCCGGATATCGCCGGACAGGCGATATTCTTGCCGACAGCACGAGGAGCGCGTCTTCCACCTCGCGTCCGACGGCGGGCGCAAGCAGCCAGACAGATCGAAACAGAGGGCTTGCCGAATCACGATGCCGGCCCGATTCCGGAGTACCGTTCCCACACCCGCCGCGCCGCGACGTCGGCGCTTCGCACCGCTCCGTCGGTGTTCGCGCAGAGCACGTAGTCGCCGCAGAAGTGGATGCCGCCGACCGACGCCTCCAGCGCGGGCTGGAGCTTCATGCGCCCCGGAGAGTAGGCCGGCAACCCATGTTCCCAACGGGCGAGGTGCACCTCGCGAACCCGTCCTTCGTATTGAGGGTAGACATCTAGCAAGGCGCGCACCACGCCGGTCTTGATGGTGTGGTCCTCGTCGTCCCATACCTGGCGCGCGTAGGCATCGTAGACGAAGGAGTGGAAGCAGCCTCCGTCCCGCTCCATGTCGCCGGGAGTGCGCAGCGCGAACTCGTTGGAGTTGTAGACCTGCCGGGGCCGGCACCAGGTCATGGGGAAGGGCGCGCGCGCCTCGCCGGCCGGAGCGATGCGGATCGGGGTGCAGAGAAAGCGGCCGTAACGCACCGCTCGCAGCGCCTCGCGCTTCCAGTCGGGCAGCGCCTGCACCACTCGGGCCGCGACCGGTGCGGGCAGCGCCACCACCACCTGGGCCGCGTCGATTTTCCGCCGTCCCTCCCGGCTCTCCACGATCACGCGATGGCGCCCGTGCTCGGAGGCCACCGAGACCGCGCGGGTGTCGAGCGAGAGCGCCGCCCCGCCCGCCTCGGCGAGCGCCTCGGACAGGCGCTGGGTGCCGTTCACGACCACGCTGTCGCCGCGGTTGCTGCGCCGGACCGTCTCGTTGGCGAACGCGGCCCGGCGTTGATCGCCCCACAGGCGCAGCGCGCCGTACAGCGAGGTCTCCGCCGAGCTCACGCACACCACCGTCGCGCACCATTGATCGAGAAAGCGGACCACGTGCGCGGGCTCGTCCTGGAGCCATTGGGCGAAGGGGGTATCGTCGAGCTCGGGCAGGGTGGGATCGCGAGGATTGGCCTGCTCCGCCTCGATGCGCGCGATCGTCGCCTCGAGATCCCGGCTCTCCTGCGCCGTGAGAGCGCCGCGGCCGCGCTCCGCCGCTTCCTCGAAGCCGTTCGGCACCAGCCCCACCCCGAGCTCGTCGGCCAGCTCGATGACCGCGGTCTTGTCCGCGCTCAGGTACTGCGCGCCGAAGTTCGCCCACGCGCCGTCCGCAAAGGTGGTGGAGCGGGTGCGCCCGCCCAGCCAGGATTCGGCGTCGACGACCTCGACATCCAGATCGCGCAGGCGGTAGGCGGCGCAGAGACCGGCGATCCCGGCCCCGAGCACCACCACGTCGCGCTCGGACGAAACTACTTCACACATGTCGGACCCGTTCATGGTTTCCGTGAAGCGATGCTCGCTCGTTCTCCCGACCCACGCTCTTTCCGTCCCGCATGCTCACCACGGCGCTATCGTACTTCCGTTCTTGCCGCTTGGATGGGGAATCCCTCAACTCGTTGTTTCTCGTGGATTCCCACTAATCAAGGGAATGACGGAAACAGGCGACGCGAACGCGCGGGCTCCCTCGATGTTCCCTTCGTGACCGCGGCGACAGGTCCCCTGGCATTGGCAGGCTTTCGCGGGAATCCACTGCTGCCATTGCTGAAGTTCCTTGCGCGACAGTGGAGGCGGGATCCCGAGCGTGGCCGGCTCATCAAGGGTATGACCGGAACAGACGACCCGAGCGCGCGCATCCCCTCGGTGCTCCTTGCGCGACGGCAAGGCGATCCGCCGCCAGGGCCGGCTTGCACCCGTGAACGGGTGCGCGCTCCGGTTCTCGGGCGCAGCCCAAGCCAACCGGGATACGAGTCGCCATAGAATGAGCTCCGTGAGCAAACCAGGAGTCGGATCATGTACGAGCTCTTCTATGCGGACCGGACCGCGGCAATGGGTACACGCGTCATGCTTGAGGAAATCGGGGCCGAGTACCGGCTGATCGAAACCGACATCACCGATCACGCGCCGCGGGCGCCGGAGTTTCTCGCGCTCAACCCCAACGGTTGGGTTCCGGTGCTCGTCTACGAGGGCGGGTCGATGCACGAAGCGTCCGCGATCACCGTGTTCCTGGCCGACCGCCATCCCGAGGCAGGGCTTGCCCCCGCCGCCGACGATCCCTTGCGGGGACCCTTCCTTCAGTGGCTCGTCTACATGTCCAACACCCTGCAGATGGCCTATCAGCTCACGTACTACCCCTGGCGCTTCTGCGAAACGCCCGACCACCACGAGAGCGCGCGGGTCAGGTCTTGCGCCAGGTTGCGGGAGATCTGGGGCTTCATCGATCAAGGCATCGGAGATCGCGAGTGGCTGCTCGGCGATCGCTTCAGCGCGGCGGATATCCACCTGTTCATGCTCACGACCTGGCTCAGCCCGGACCGGGGTCATCCGACGATGGAAGAGTTCCCGCACGCCGCGCGGGTCGCTGCCAAAACCGCGAAGCGGGCGTCGGTCAGGAAAGTGTACAAACTGTGAGTGATTGCGACCCTGCCGGGGCGCCCGGGAACAGGCGGGGCCGCCGGCGGCGGGCGTGGCGATGCGCCGGACAACGCGAGGCTCCGGCCGGCCCGACATCGCACCGATTTCCGGGACACGCATTTCGGTGAGGAGCGCCGCCCTGCCGCCCCGCCTCGCGGCCTGGCTCGGGATCGGGGTCGTGAGCCTCGTCCTGTTCGCACTGCAGGATGACGTGGCGTGGCTGGCGAAGTACCCGAAACAGTACGTCGTTCCCCTCGGCCTCTGGATCGACGCCGCGATGGACTGGCTGGTCGACAACGCGCGCTGGCTCTTCCGCGCCGTCGCCTGGGTGCTGGACGTCGCCCTCATCTCCCTGCGGGAGACGCTGTACTGGATGCCATGGCCCATCACCTTCGGCGCCTTCCTGGCCCTTTCCTGGTACTCGGGCGGCCCGCGCCTCGCGCTCCTGACCCTGGCATCGCTCGCCTACATGCTGGTCGTCGGCTACTGGGGCAAGGCGATGCTCACCCTCTCCCTGGTCTGCCTCTCGGTGCCGCTCTCGGTGCTCGCGGGGCTGGTGCTGGGGGTGATCGCATTCCGATACCGGCCGGTAGGCCGATTCGTCGAAGCGCTCCTGGACCTCATGCAGGCGATGCCCGCCTTCGCCTACATCATCCCGGTGCTGCTGCTCTTCGGCGTGACGCCGATGGTGGCCATCGTGACGAGCGCGATCTACGCCATTCCCCCGATCACCCGTGCGGTGATTCTCGGCTACTCGCGCGTGCCCGCGGAGGTGGTGGAGTCCGCCCGCATGGCGGGGGTGACCAACTGGCAGATGCTGTGGTGGGTACGCTTTCCGAGCGCCCGCCCCACCCTGCTCCTGGGATTGAACCAGACCATCATGGCCGCCTTCGCGCTGGTGGTTTTCGCGGCCCTGGTGGGCGGCAGCGACGACATCGGATACGAGGTGCTGCGACGGCTGCGCAAATCCCAGTTCGGGGAGAGTCTGCTCGCGGGCATCGTCATCACCCTGTTCGCGATCCTGGCGGACCGCATCAGCCGGGGATACGCCACTCGAACCCCGCATTCGGGCCGCACCGAACGCGGGCGCCAGGCGCGGCGGCTGGGCGTGGCGTTGCTCGCGAGCGTCGGCGTCGTCGTGCTCGCGGAGTTCTGGCCGGTGCTGCGCAGCTATCCCTCGGAGTGGGTCTTCTATCCGGCGAGTGTGCTGAACGACTCGGTGCGCTGGTTCACCGTGACCTTCTTCGGCATCACTTCGTGGATAAAGGAGAAAGCCCTGTTCTTCTTCCTGCTGCCGCTCCACATCGGCATGCAGCACGCGGTGCGTCCGCACGTGTGGGGCTTCGAGCTGACCCCGGCAGTAAGCTGGGCCTACACGGCCCTGGTCGCCGGCGGCGCCGCGGCTGCCTCACTGCGATGGGGCTGGAGACCCGCGGTAGCCGTCGTCCTCGTCGGCGGTCTCTACTACTTCGGCACCCAGGGCACCCCGTGGCCGGCTTTCATTCTCGTAGTGAGTGCGCTGGCCTGGCAGACCGGGGGCTGGCGGGTCGGCGTGGGCGCATTTCTCGGGCTCGCCTTCGTGGCGTCGATGGGAGTCTGGCGCCCCGCGATGACCTCGATCTACCTCTGCGGCGCCGCGGTCATCGTGTGCTTTACGGTCGGGGGCGCGCTCGGGGTGCTCGCCTCCCAGAGCGAGCGGGTCTCGGCCTTCCTGCGCCCCATCAACGACACCCTGCAGACCATCCCCCTCTTCGTGTTCCTCATCCCGGTGCTGATGGTCTTCCAGCACGGGGATTTCGCGTCGGTGACCGCGATCGTGATGTACGCCATCGTCCCCGCGATCCGCTACACCGAGCACGGGATCCGCAACATCCCGACCGACATCATCGAGGCGGCGCGGGCCTCGGGCTGCACGCGCGGCCAATTGCTGCGCCACGTGCAGCTCCCCCTCGCGCTGCCCGAGATCATGCTGGGACTGAACCAGGTGGTGGTGTTCGCGCTCGCGATGCTGATCGTCACCGCGCTGCTCGGCACCCAGGATCTCGGCCAGAAGATCTACCAGGCGCTCGCCCGATCGGAGCCGGGAAACGGCCTCATCGCGGGCCTCGGCATCGCGTTCATCGCGATGATCGTGGATCGCATCCTCCAGGCGCTGAGCCGGCGCTGGAAGGAGAATCTGGGCCTGTAGCGGTAGCTGGTCTCACCCGAGCGTCCGGCCACGGACGAAGCGCGAGCGGCGGCCCGAATCGGCCGCTCACTCGCGCTCCGACGAGAAAGGCGGGCCGCAGCCTACTTGCCGGGATTCAGCAATGCGTCCTTGACCCACCAGCGCCAGGTGGACTCGTTCGCGTCGACCCACGCTGTCACGACTTCCTCGGTCTTCTCGCCGTCCACGTCGATCTTGATGACCATCGCGTTCTGCTCGTCATTGGTGACGCGCACGTTGCGCATCAGGCGATGAGCGGCCGGCCACTTCTCTCGCACCCCTTCCCACAGGAACTTCTTCGTTTCCTGGGCGGGGAGGTCGCAGTCCCACACCGCATTGGGGTTGACGCCCCACTCGGGGTCTTCCTCGCACGCCGCCGAGTGCGCGGGCAGCGCTACCCGCTTGAGATCGTACTTGCTGAACAGCCAGTGGGGCTCCCAGAACATCAGCAGCAGGGGCGCCTTGCGCGCGTAGGCGGATTCAACTTCCGTGATGAGCGATCCTTCTCCGCCCGACGGCACGATCCGGTAGTCGAGCGCGAGCGCTTCGATGCGGGTGTCGTTGTGCGCCTGCCACTCCGCAGGATAGTCGAGGAAGCGGCCCTGGGGCAGTGTCTCGGGGACCGCGAACACTTCAGCGCATTCGTTCAGCGCCTTCCAGTCCGGCAGGCCGGGACACATCTCCTCGACGTAGGCGGGATAGAACCACCCTTCGCCCGGGGCGAGGCCCAGGTGACCGAGGTCTTCCGCGCCGCCGCCATGCGTGTCCTTCAGAAACTGCACCCGGAGGTTGTTGACCCAGAACTCCATGTCGGCGTGCAACTCGCCCTGAGGGATGGCGACGGTCGCCGCGACGTTGCCGGTGACCCGGTACTCCACGTTGTATCCCATGCGTTTCAGGACCTCACCGGTAATCATCTGGGTCACGTGATGCCCGGTCCACTCGTAGAGCGGCAGGATGATCGGGTCGGGAGATTCCGGCACCTTGGCGAGCGGCACCACCTCCTCCTCGGCTGCGGCGGGGATGCTCGCGGCAGCCAGCAGCACCGCGCAGGCGATCGAGCGCCCTCGGGCAAGGCGGCTCAGCATCTTCATGGGTTTTCTCCTGTGATATTCGAATGTTGGTCGCTCGCGCACCCTTCCTGCGGAGCGGCCTGCCGAAATGTTAGCCCATCTTTGCGGCGGGGCGCGGTCGCCGCGCCGACCCGGTCACCGCTTCGTCAGGAGCGGCGGGCGTGGATCGAGTCGGCCATCACGCAGAGGATCTCGAACATCAGGTTCGCCACCGTGACGCAGGTGATGCCGGTGGGATCGAAGCAGGGCGAGACCTCGCTGATGTCGGCGCCGACAATCTCGCGCCCGCGCAGGGAGCGCAGGATGACCTGTGCGTCGCGCGGCGTGATGCCGCCGATCTCGGGCACGCCGGTGCCCGGCAGGAAGGCGGGATCGAGCCCGTCGATGTCGAGCGAGATGTAGACGGGACCTTCCCCGAGCACACGGTCGATGCACTCAATGACCGCGGCGCGCCCCATGTCCTCGTACTCGTCCATGGTAATGACCCGGTACCCGACGTCGTAGCCGAACTGCACGTCGTCGGCCCCGAAGCGGCTGCCGCGCATGCCGACCTGGATGACCCGCGAGGCGTCGATCAGGCCCTCCTCGAAGCCGCGGCGCATGAAGGTGGCGTGGTTCACCTTGTCGCCGCAGATCTCGTCGAGCACGTCCGCGTGGGCATCGAAGTGCAGCACCCCGACCGGCCGATCGCGGGCGAGCGCACGCAGGATGGGCAGCGGAATGGTGTGGTCGCCGCCCACCGCGATGGGCGTGATGTCGAGGGTGCGGAGCTCGGCGAAGAAGCCCTCGATCATCGCGATGGACGCGTCCTTGTTCATCGGGTTCACGGGCGCGTCCCCGAGGTCGGCGACGTTGCAGATCTCGAAGGGCCGGATCCCGCTCGTCGGATGCACGCGCCGGATGATCCGCGACGCCTCGCGCACCCCGGCCGGACCCTGGCGGGCGCCGCTGCGGTAGTTGAGGCCGATGTCGAAGGGCACGCCGACCATCGCGATGTCCACCTCGTCGCTCGGGTCGCAACGCCGGGTGCGCATGAAGGTCGCGATGTCCGCGAAGCGCGGACTCACCGCCGGATCGAGGGGGGTGAAGTCCTGTTTGCCCACCATATCTGCGCTCACGTGCTGGCGGCGGCGGCAGGCCGCCCCGGCAGGTCGTCGACGAGGCCCACCGCCTGCATCGGCACGAGCGGGCTGTACCAGGCCTTGAGCTCGCTCACCTCGCCGCCCGCGAAACGCAGCGTGATCGCGAAGTTCAGCTCGAAGCGCTTGCCGGTCGGCGCCACGCCGTAGAGCGGCCCGCGGTCGTGGGTGGCGGTGAAACGCATTTCCAGCGCCGCTTCGTTGCCGGAGATGATCTTCCGGACCGGCTCCAGCACTCCGTCGGAGCAGGCATTGAACCAGCCCGAGGCGTAGTCCCGGAACGCGGCGCGGCCGGCGAGCGGAGGACCGCCGCCGGTGTCTTCGTAGTGCATGTCTTCGGCGACTCCGGCAACGAATCCGTCGAGGTCTCCGGCGGAATAGGCGGCGAACATCCGGTCGATGGCCGCGCTCATCTCGTCAGCGTTCATGAAACCTCCTGGTAAGACGACCGGGGTATAAGCGCGCGGTGCTGGTCACACGTGCTCTGGGCCGGCCCTGCCGCGTCGGCTCCCGGCGCTCAAGGCGCCGGTTCGAAACCTTCGGTGCAGATCCGAAGCCAGTTCCCGCCCATGATCGCGGCCGTCTCCGCTTTCGTGAATCCCCGTTCGAGCAGACCCGCGGTGATGTTGGGATAACCGGCCGAGGACGGCCACCACTCGGGCATCGGGTCCCAGCCGGGGTGCTCCCTGGTGTGGGCGCCGTAGTCGGGTTCGTGGCTCCAGTGCCACATGTTGATGGTCATCGCGTCCTCGGTGGTCCAGCCGAGCGCGCAGTCGCTGCCGAGCCCGACGTGCTCGACCCCCATGATGTCGACGCTCCGCGCCACCATGTCGCACCAGCTCTCGAGCGTGGTGCCCGGGGGGCAGAGGGCCGGGTAGGTCGCGAGACCGAGGATCCCGCCGCTTCGGGCGAGCGCGCGCATCACCTCTTCGGTCTTGTTGCGCCGGTGCTCGAAGAAGGAGCGGGGGTTGGCGTGGGTCGCGACCACCGGGCGCGCGGAGTGCTCGATGCAGTCGAGGGTGGTGCGGTCGCCGACGTGCGAGGTGTCCATGATCATGCCGAGGCGGTTCATCTCCCGGAGGACGAAGCGCCCGTAGCGGGTGAGGCCGCCATCCACCGGGTCGTAGCAACTGGCGCCCACGAAGTTCTGCAGGTTGTAGGTGGCCTGGGCAAAGCGGATCCCGAGCCGGTGGAACACCTCGACGAGCCCGAGGTCATCCTCGAACGCCGAGGTGTTCTGCATGCCGAGGATGACCGCGGTCTTGCCCGCGGCCTTCGCCGCCTCGATGTCCGCGCCGCGCGTCGCGGGCGCCACCAGATCGGCGTGGTCCCGAAACACGCGGTACCAGCGGCTCAAGGTGTCGAGGGTGGGCCGGGCGCTCTCCCAGGTGCACACCGTGACCTGAACCGCGCTCACCCCGCCCGCGCGCCAGTGCTCGAGGTACTCCCGGTTGACGTTGTAGCCTTGAGCGTCGGCGAAGCCGCACTGGAACCAGTTGCTGAACTGGCAACCGTCGATGACGGTGAGGGTTTCGTGGAAGGCGTCGGCCCCGACGCTCATCGATCGGCCTCCCTCGACCTCACTCCGCCGCGACCGCGGTCTCGGCGGTGTCGAACTGCGGGATGACCCGCTCCGCGAAGAGCTCGATGCCGCGGCGCACCTTCTCGTAGGGTACGAAGCCCGGGTTCGGCCACAGGGTGACGTGCTGGCAGTTGAGCTCGGTGCGGAACTTGTCGATCCGCTCGGCCACGAAGTCCGGCGACCCGATGAACAGCATCTCGTACTTCTGGAAGAAGTCGAACCAGTCGAGGTTGCGGTCCTCGTCGCTCAAGGCTTCGCCTCGGGCGAGGAAGCCTTCGCGCGCCCAGTTGGGGTTGAGCCCGACCGCCATGTCGAAGAAGGTGTTGATGCCGTGCCGGGCGTCCCGTTCCGCCTCTTCATAAGTCTCCGCGATGTGGAAGGTGCGCATGATGTTGAGCGTCTGGCCGTTCGCGCACATCCCCATGGGAACGTCCCGTCCGCTCACCTCGCTCGCGACCTCCCGGTAACGGCTCCAGGCTTCGCGCGTGCCCTCGAAGGAGCGCGCGACCCCGATCACCGAGTGTCCGCGCCGCGCCGCGAACTCGTAGGAGGAGGTCGAGTCGGCCGCCTGCCAGATGGGGGGATAGGGCTTCTGGTAGGGCTTCGGCGTTACCCCGAGCGCGATCAGCTCGCCGTTCGGGCCGTAGTGCTCGGGGTCCTTCTCGTAGATGCGGGGATCGCTCTCCGACCAGCCCGGCACCGGAAAGGTGTAGAACTCGCCTTCGTAGCGGAACGCGTCCTCCGTCCAGCACTTCTGCATGATGTCCAGGGTCTCGGTGAAGAGCCGGTAGTTGGTGGCCGGGTCGCGCCGATCGGCGGCGGGGTGGAACTGAATGGATGCGGAGCTGTTGGTGCCCCGTGCGATGCCCACGTCGAGGCGCCCGCCGGTGAGCTGGTCCGCGGTGGCGAGGTCCTCCGCGAGCCGGATGGGATGGTGGTCGGGCAGGATGCAGGCGCTCTGCCCCATGCGCAGGTTCTTGGTGATGCTGGCGAGGTGCATGCCGACGAGCACCGGATTGGGGCAGGCGACGGGATAGCCGCTGTACCAGAAGTGGTGCTCCCCCAGCCAGCAGGTGGTGAAGCCGCCCTGGTCCAGGACCCGGGCGGTGTCGGCCCACTCGCCGAGCAACTGGTGGTCCGGGTAGGGCTCGCACTCGTGGTAGTAGACGTTGCCGTCGAATCGCATCGGGAGATCCTGGATACGCGCCGGAGCCCCGGCAAACGAGGGCGACAGGCTATGTGCGCTTGGCCCCGAGGGCAAGGCCGCAAGTGCGGTGGCGGTGACGCACGCGCGAAGAAGCGTCCGCAGCGGAAGCGGCGATGCGGGCGCCCGCGAATGCGGGTACCCACCGGCTTGACCGTCCCGGGATGCGCGAAGGCCGGAACCCAAGAAAACCCGGAGCTTTTTTTGCGCGGCTGGAAACGGGGTTCTGCCCCGCCGATTGCTCTCGCAGGCGACCACTGGGCGCGAAGGGTGCGTTACTGTAGGCGCTCGGACGCGGCCGCGGCGAATCGGCGCCCCGGCGCTCGATTCAGCGGAGGTGATTCGACATGACGATGACCGTACACCCCAGCCTGCAGGGCGGTCCGCTCCCCCGGAGCGCTCTCGGATCGCTCCCCCTGGAGCCGGCCTTCCCCGCCGAAGAGTACCGGACCCGGCTCGCCGCGGCGCGGGCGGCTTGTGCCGAGGCAGGAATGAATGCCCTGCTCGTCTCGAATCCCGCCAGTGTCCTGTATCTCTCGGGTTACCAGACCTTCTCGGTGTTGGCGGGAGAGACTCTGATCGTGCCCTCGGAGGGCGAGCCGGTGCTGGTGGTGCCGTCGCCGGAGCTCGGCACCGCGCTGCTCCACACTTGGCTCGAAAGCGCCTGCGGATTCGATCCGCAGCGCACGCCGGGCGCGTACCTGGGTGAGTGCCTGCGCGATTGCGGGCTCGACACCGCGACCATTGGCGTCGAGAAGGACGCGAGCGGCCTGACCCCGAGCTGCCTCGACGAGCTGCGGCAGGTGCTCCCCGACGCCCCTTTCGAGGACGCCACGCCGCTCCTGGTGACGCTGAAGGCGGCGAAGTCGGAGCACGAGCTCGCGTGCCATCGCCGGGCCGCCCCCATGACCGACGCGGGCATGGCGGCCGCGATGGAAGCGGCAGTGGAAGGCGGCAGCGACAACGCGGTGGCCGCGGCCGCGGCGCAGGCGATGCTGAGCGCGGGCAGCGAGTACATGTGCGTGGCGCCGATCGTCACCACCGGCGCGCGATCGGGCATCCTGCACTCGAGCCACAAGCGCCAGGAGCTGCGCCGCGGCGACAGCGTGTGCGTCGAGATCGGCGCCTGCTACCAGCGCTACACCACCCCGCTCATGCGCACCGCGAGCATCGGACCACCGACCCCCGGCGTGCAGCGCCTCGCCGACGCCTGCCTGCGGGCGCTCGACTGCGTGCTGGAAGCGCTTCGCCCCGGCCTCACCGGTCACGAGGTCGCGGAAGCGGGCTGGAAAGGCATCGCGGCCGCGGGCGAGGACCTCGTCTTCCATGGCTGCTTCGGCTACGGGGTCGGCGCCGGATTCCCTCCGACCTGGGCGGACCGCACCGGGTTCATCATGAGTGGCCAGCACACCCCGATTCAGCCGGGCATGGTTTTCCACCACCCCGTCGCCTTGCGCCGCCTCGGCGAGCACGGGGTCATGTTCAGCGAGACCTCCGTGGTGACCGAAACGGGCTGTGAGCCTTTCGGGAACTTCGACCGCCGCCTGTTCGTGAAGTGATTCGCAACGTTTCGGTACGGCCCACGCCGGGCACGGCATGAATCGAACGGAGGATCCGTGAGCGGCGCGACGCTGATTCGAAACGCCGCCTGGGCAGTGGCCTGGGACGGCGATCGCCACCACTACCTTCGCGACGCGGACATCGCGTTTGCCGGCGGCGTCATCACCTACGTCGGCAAGGGTTACGAGGGTCCCGCGGGCGAGGTGATCGACGGGCGGGACCGGATGGTGATGCCGGGACTCGTCAACCTGCACTCCCACCCTTCCAGCGAGCCTCTGCGCAAGGGCATCACCGACGAGACGTTGAGTCCCGGCTTCCACCACAGCTCGCTCTACGAGTTCCTGACCGTGTTCGACGCCGACCCGCAGGGGCGAGTCGCCTGTCTCCAGGTCGCGGTGGCGGAGCTGCTGCTCTCGGGCTGCACCACGATCACCGACCTCTCCGCCCCCTACGACGAGTGGCTGGACGTTCTCGCTGCGAGCGGCATCCGGGCGGTGGTCGCCCCGGGCTTCCGCGATGCGCGCTGGTTCACCCGGGACGGTCATTCGCTCGAGTACGAGTGGTCGCCGAGCGCCGGGCGCGAGGGCTTCGACGAGGCGAGGCGCCTCATCGAGCGCGCCCGCCAGCATCCCTGCGGGCGACTCGGCGGCATGGTCTATCCCGCCCAGGTGGACACGTGCCGGCCCGAGCTGCTGCGCGACTCCTACGACTACGCCGAGGAGTACGCACTGCCGTGGCAGACCCACGCCGCCCAGAGCGTGACCGAGTTCCACGAGATGCAGCGCCGCCACGGCAAGACCCCGATCCGCTTCCTGCACTCGGTCGGGGCGCTGGGCGAGCGCAGCGTCATCGGGCATGCGATCTTCCTGGATCATCACCCGTGGCTGCACTGGACCACGCGCGGAGATCTCGACCTCCTCGCGGACCAGGACGTGAGCGTGGCGCACTGTCCCACCGTGTTCATGCGCCGGGGAATCTCGCTTCGCACCCTCGGCGCTTACCTGCGCCGCGGCGTCAACGTCGGCATCGGCACCGACACCTACCCGCATCACCTGCTGGACGAGATGCGAAGCGCGCTTTACTGCGCCCGCATCGCGGGAGAGAGCGTCGCCGACCTCACCACCGCGGACGTCTTCAACGCCGCAACCATCGGGAGCGCGAAGGCCCTCGGCCGCGACGACATCGGACGCCTTGCTCCGGGTTGCCGGGCGGACCTGCTCCTCGTCGACCTCAGCGCGCCTTCCATGATGCCGGTGCGGGAGCCGTTGCGAAGCCTCATCTACGTCGCGGCGGAACGCGCCATCGAGCGCGTCTATGTCGACGGCCGGTTGGTCGTGGAGAAAGGCGAAGTGCTCACCATCGACCATCGAAGCGCACTTCAGGCGCTCGAGGAAGCGCAGGCCCGTTCGCTCGAACGCACCCCGTCTCTCGACTGGGCAGGCAGAAGCGCGGCCGAACTCTCTCCCATGGTGCTGCCGATCCAGGATTGAGCGTCCCGGCACCGGGACCGGAAGCTTCCCGGAAGACCACCCAACGGACGACCAGCCCGCGCTTTGCTCGAGCGATCCCGGATGCGGATATCGGCACCGAGAGCGCCGTGAACTCACGCGTGGCGAGCACCGCTCGATAACAGATCGAGCCAATCTCCTACATCACTCGGGGGCTCGGCCTACGGGTTGGCGTTCGCTGATGGAGCATCGTGGGTCCCCACGATTCGACTTCGGATGCAAACGGAGCTGTGTTACCGTCGTTCGGGACATGGGGCTACCCGACCCCGTCGTGCCGCCAGCAGAGGCTTGCCGATGAGCCAACCCCTTCTCCCTCCGGTCGCGATTGAGTACCCGAGCGGGGACGGCAAGCCGATGGCGGAGAACGACGCGCAGCTCCTGGCGATGCTCTACGCCATCGGCGCGTTGCGGGTGTACTACCGGGACCGCGCCGACGTGTACGTCTCGGGGGACCTGCTCATGTACTACGAGGAGGGCAACCCGAAGGCTTCGGTGGCGCCCGACGTCTTTGTGGTGTTCGGGGTCGAGGACCGGGTGCGGGAGCGCTACCTGGTGTGGAAGGAGGGCAAGGCGCCGGACTTCGTGCTGGAGGTGGCCTCGAAGAGCACGTGGCGCGGGGACCTGGGTCCGAAGCGCGACCTCTACGCGCGCCTGGGGGTGAAGGAGTACTGGCAGTACGACCCCCGGGGGAAGTACTTCACCCCGGTGCTGCAGGGCCTGCGCCTGGCCGGGGGCGCCTATGTGCGCCAGTTGGCGGTCACGTCCCCGAACGGCGCGCTGACCCTGACGAGCGAGACGCTGGGGCTCGAGTTGCGCGCGCAGAACGAAGAGATGCGCTTCCGGGACCCGGCGACGGGGCAGATCCTGCTCAGTCAGTACGAGGAGCACGCCGCCCGTCGGGAGGAAGCTGCCGCGCGCCGGGCCGCGGAATCTCGAGCCGATGCCGCCGCCGCTCGCGCCGAGGCGGCGGAAGCGCGCGTCGCGGAGCTCGAGGCTCTACTCGGAGAGCGGCGTCGCTGAGAGAGAGGAGCCTGCTTCGCCACTGCTTCGGTGTTGAATCATCCCGGTCCCTCGCGTCGCTTCACGGCATGACGAAGTCGGGCGTGAGCTCCACCAGCTCCCGATCGTAGGGAACGGCATCGTCCGGGGGCACTTCGCCCAGCTCGCGGGCGTAGCGGTGACCGCCGTAGACCGCGGCGGCGATGGTCCCCGGAGCGAGGCAGTCGCCGATCCGCGTCACGCGGCGGATGCCGGCGTCCGCCAGCCTGGCCTCGTCCTCCATGAGGTCGTGGTAGAGCGCATCGTCGGCGAGCGGCGCGGTCACCAGGACCAGGGTGGCGCACTCGCGCTCGAAGGGGTCGCCTCCGTACTCGGGCTCGATGCTCACCCTGCCGTCTGCGAGCCCGCTCACCGCGTGGTTCGCCATCACGTTCACCCCCGCCTCGTGCATGCGAACCTGGATGCGGCGGAGCTCCAGGGTGTACGTGGTCCAGGCCGACACGAGAGGCTCGGGAGTCACCAGCGTCACCTCGTATCCTTCCGCGGCCAGCTTCTCCGCGATGGCGCCCCCCATGTAGTAGTGGTCATCGTCAAAGACCACGACCGGACTCTGAAGCGCCGCCCCGCGCATGATGTCGTCCGGGGTGCGCACCCGCTCGGGGAAATCGAGCGCACCCGGCATCGGCCACTCGTGGTGGCGCCCGCTGCCGTCGCGGCGCCAGGTCGAGCCGGTGGCGATCGCGACCAGCGGACAGCCCGTCTCGCACACCTCGGCCGCGTCGAGGCGGCTCGCCCGGTACACTTCGACGTTGGGCAGCTTGTGGAGCTGCCCGACCCGCCAGTCGCGCACCCGTCCCCAGGCGGCAAGGCCGGGGAGACGGCTCTCGCGCGCGACCCGCCCCCCGAGCTCGGTGCCGGCCTCGGCGAGCATCACTTCGTAGCCGCGCTGGCCGAGCGCGCGCGCCGCCTCCAGGCCCGCGGGACCCGCCCCGACCACGAGCACCCGCTCGTCGCCGGCGCGGGCGGGGATCCGCTCCGGATGCCAGCCCTTGCGCCACTCCTCCCCCTTGGTCGGATTCTGGGTGCAGCGCATGGGGGCGCTCAGGTTGTCGCCGGCCACGCAGATGTTGCAGCCGATGCACTCCCGGATGTCCTCGATGCGTCCTTCTTCGATCTTCTTCGGCAGGAAGGGATCCGCGATCGAGGGACGGGCGGCGCCGATCATGTCGAGCACGCCCTTGCGGACCAGGCTCACCATCCGGTCCGGCGATGTGTAGCGCCCGACGCCGACCACCGGCTTCGAGGTGAGCTGCTTCACGAAGCTGGTGTAGGGCTCCTGGAAGCCCTCCTCCGAGAAGCGCGAGGTGATGGAGTCGTTGTCCCAGTCGCTGCAGTTGACGTCCCAGAGGTCGGGGAGCTCGCCCAGCATCTCCAGCACCTCGCGGCCCTCGCGCTCGGCGAGGATCCCCTTCTCGCCCATGAGCTCGTCGACCGCGAAGCGCACCACGACCCCCATCGTGTCGCCGACCGCCTCCTTGGTGTCCTCGATGACCTCGCGCAGCAGCCGTGCGCGGTTCTCCATCGAGCCCCCGTACTCGTCGCGGCGCTGATTGTGGCGCGGCGAGAGGAAGTGCATGAGGAGCGAGAGGTCGTGGGCCGCGTACACGCACACGATGTCGAAGCCGGCCTTCCTCGCGTTCAGCGCGGCGCGACGGTGCCAGCGCCGGTAGTCGGCGATATCGGCCTTGGTCATGGCCCGCGCGTGGATGGGGTTGATGCCGTCCACCGGTCGCGGGCTCGGCGCCATCGGCACCTCCCGGCTGGTCAGGTTGCTGGCGTGGTAGCCCATGTGAGTGAGCTCGATCGAGGCGAGGCTCCCGTGGCGGTGCACGAGCTCTGTCATTCGGGCCAGGGTGGGGATGTCACGCTCGTCCCACAGGCGCACCTCGCGGCCGGACTCGGTGGTGGGATGGATGTCGCACTGCTCGGTGTTGACGACGGCCCAGCCCCCCTCCGCCTTCACGCCGCGCATCACGGCCATGGAGGTGGGGTGGTGTCGCCCCATGCCGTTGCAGTGGGGCACCTGGTAGAAGCGATTGCGGGCGGTGACCGGACCGATCTTTACCGGTTCGAAGAGGACGTCGTAACGTGGGTCCCGGGACATGATTGGAACTCCTCGGTAGGGACGCCGCGATGCTATCCGTCGCCGCACGCTTTGCGAACTCGAATCCGGAGTACCGAGACATCCGAAATCCCGCATCCGCGGTAATGATGTCCGCCCGGGGATCCTGTTCCCAAAAGGGAACTTCCCTGAACTGACCGCCTTTTCCTGCGGATCTCCACTTTCATCCACCAAGGCGTCTTCACCTTGACGGCAGGTCGATCCTGAATGGATCGATGCCTGCCGTCATGTCCACAAAGTTCCGTTTTTCAAATGGATAAGCGATTCATTCAGGCTCGACTCGACCGGCCAACGCGTGGTGACGGGGCGACGATTGCCGGCCGCGGCGCTAGAATCGCTCCCGAGGCCACAGACGAACCGCCGTCGCCATGCCCGCCAGACAGTCGCAGGGCTCCACCCAGACGAGCCACTCTCCCACCTCTCCCATTGGCATCGACGAATCCGAACTCTGGGCAATGGCCGATGCGCTCCGCGGCTCGATGGACGCCTTCGAGGACATCGCCCGAGTCGCCGGCACCTATCACCGCTGGCGCGGCGAGGGCGACGGTTACAGGGACGAGCCAGGCTTCTGCCGCAGCATCACCCTGGAAGAGTTGCGTCTTCACGACCACGTCCTGACGCCTGGACGCTACGTGGGCGCGCCTCCCGCGGAGGACGACAGCGAACCGTTCGCCGAGAAGATGAGGCGCCTCGTCGCCGAACTGCACGAGCAGCAGGCGGAAAGCGTGCGGCGATACGAGGCCATCGCCGCCAACCTCGAGGCGCTGAGATTCCGGAGCCGCGGGTCATGAGGATAGACACCACCTTCCTGCGACGCTGCATCCAGAGTCTGGAGCTCGCTTCGGGCGAGATACACAAGCACCAGGAGGCGGACGACGTCCTCTACGACGTTTACCGCGCCGCCTGCGTCAAGGAATTCGAGCTGGTCCTGGAGCAGAGCGGCAAGCTGCTGCGCAAGCGCATGGCGGCGTTCTTCGCCAGCAACCGGCAGGCGGATCGTCTGGTCTTCAAGGATCTCTACCGCCATGCCGCCAAGCACGGGCTGATCGACCTGGAGACGGTTGAACGCTGGCTGCAGTACCGGGATAACCGGAACGACACCGCGCACGACTACGGCGAGAACTTTGCAGAAGCCACGTTGAAGCTTCTACCGGCGTTCATCGCCGATGCGAAAGCGTTGGCTGATACGCTCGAAACGGCGGACGATGTCTGACCGATTGCATCTCTTGCCAAGACACCGCCGGCTGCTGGAAGCGTTGCTGCGACGGTATCTGCCTGATGTCGAAGTCTGGGCCTATGGCAGCCGCGTGAACGGTCGGAGCCATGACGGCAGCGACCTCGATCTCGTGCTGCGCGGGCCGGGTCTGAAGGAAATACCGATTGACCAACTAGTGGACTTCGAGGAGGCAGTGCGGGAATCGAACATCCCCTTCCTCGTAGAAGCACGCGACTGGACGCGCCTGCCGAAGAGATTTCATCGGGAGATCGAGCGGGACCATGTGGCGTGGCAAATGAGTGCAGGAACTGACTCTGACGAAGGGAACTGACCATGCGAACAACGCGCCATCGCCGCCATCCTCGGCACGCTGAACGACAGGATCGAGCTGAACCGGCGCATGTACGAGACGCTGGAGGCGATGGCGCGTGCGCTGTTCAACTCGTGGTTCGTGGACTTCGAGCCCGTGCAGGCGAAGCTGATCGCGCGCTCGATCATATCCGCGGCGATGGCCCGGAGGTGACCGTCACCATGCGTGCGCGCAGGCGCGCCGTGCACCGGGCCTGAGGAGCAGTCCGCCCGGAGGCTCAGCCGACCCCGGCCGGAGCGGCTTCGGGCTCCCGCATCTGTATGACCGGCTCCACCGCGCGAAGCTCGTCGATGGGGATGTGGCAGGCGATGACGTGGCCGTCCCCGTCCTGCTGCAGGGCCGGGCGCGACTCGTCGCAGATCGCGCCCAGGTACCGCGGGCAGCGCGTGCTGAAGGGACAGCCGACCGGCGGATCGAGAGCGCTCGGCAGGTTGCCGGAGAGCAGGATATCGCGCTTGGTGACGTCGGGGTCGGCGATGGGGATGGCGGAGAGCAACGCCTCGGTGTAGGGGTGGTAGGGCGGCTCGAACACCTGCTCCGTCGTGCCCCGCTCCATGATCTGGCCGAGGTACATCACGACGATGCGGTCGGAGAGGTAGCGCACCACGCTCAGGTCGTGACTGATGAAGAGCAGCGTGGTCTTGTTCTCGCGCTGGATTTCCATCAACAGCTCGGTGACCGCTGCCGCCACCGAGACATCCAGAGAGGAAACCGGCTCGTCAGCAATCACCAGGGACGGGTTGCCGGCGAAGGCGCGGGCAATGCCGATCCGCTGCTTCTGTCCTCCGGAGAGCTGGCGCGGTCGCCGGTAGTAGAAATCCCGCGGAAGCTTGACGGTGTCGAGCAGGCGCAGCACTCGCTCGCGCACCTTGCGCCGATCGCTCTCCACCCCGAAGCGCTTGATCACCCGGCCGATCTGCCACCCGATGGTGTGGCTCGGGTTGAGGGTGTCGAAGGGATTCTGAAACACCATCTGCAGGGATCGGATCCGCTTCGGACCGCGCTCGCGCACCGGAATGGAGCCGATGTCGGTGCCTTCGTGACGCACCTCGCCGTCGGTCGCGACTTCGAGTCCCATCAACACCTTGGCGAAGGTGGACTTCCCGCAGCCCGACTCGCCGACGATGGCCACCGTCTCCGCCCGGCGGGCGTCGAAGTCCAGCGACTCGTTGGCCTTGACGTAGCGAACCCGCTTCCCGCGGATCCATGCCATGAGGGAGCGATCCTCCACCTCGTAGTACTTCTGCATCGCGTCGACTTCGAGCACGGTATCCCCGAGCCCGATCGGGGCTCCCCCGCTCGCCTGCGCGACCCGGGCGCCGTGGTCGATCTGGCGGAAGCGCCGGCAGCGCACGCGATGACCGCTCCCGTTCGCCGCCACGACCGACTCGATGGGGATGACCCCCTGGTCGCATCTCCCCGGTGTGAAATGCTCGCAGCGCGGGCCGAAGTTGCACCCCTCGGGCCGCTCGTGGGGCAGGGGAAGCTGGCCGCGGATCGGGCGCAGCGGCGCACTGTTCTTGTCGGTAGCGGGAAGGGGAATGCAGCCGAAGAGCCCGTGAGTATAGGGGTGCCGGGGATTGTGGAAGAGCTCGTCGATCGTGCCCTCTTCGACCACCTCCCCCGAGTACATGACGGCGACCCGGTCGCAGACCTCGAGGATCAGACCCAGGTTGTGCGAGATGTAGATCTGCGCCGCGCCGTACTTCTTGCCGATCTCACGGACCAGATCGACGATTCCCGCTTCGACCGTGACGTCGAGGGCGGTGGTCGGCTCGTCGAGCAGCAGCAGAGCGGGGTTGGAGAGCAGCGCCATCGCGATGACCGCGCGCTGCTGCTGCCCACCCGAGAGCTGGTGGGGGAAGGAGGCGAGCACACGCTGCGGGTCCGGCAACTGGCAGTCGGCGAGGATCGTGGCGGCGCGATCGAGGGCTTCGCGCTCGCTCACCCCCTCGTGGAACATCGGGATGTCCTTGAGCTGGGAGCCGATGGTGAGGGCGGGATTCAGCGCCGCGAAAGGCTCCTGGTAGATCATCGCGATCTCGGACCCGCGCAGGTTGCGTAGTGCATCCGGGTCGAGAGAGCGGAGATCGGTCCCGTTCAACTTGATGCTGCCGCTCTTGATCGAGCCGTTGGTGCCCATGTACTGCATGATCGCGAGCGCGACGGTGGACTTGCCGCAGCCGGACTCGCCCACCAACCCCACGCTCTCGCCCCGCTCCACGGTGAGAGAGAAGTCGATTACGGCCGGGATCTCGCCCGCCCGCGTCCAGTACGAGATGTTGAGATCCCGGATCTCGAGGAGTGGGGGGTTCCGGCTGCCGGCGGACATCGCTCAGTCGCGCAGCGAGATCTCGCGCAGTCCGTCCGCCATGAGGTTGAACCCGAGGATGAGCGTCGAGATCGCGATGCAGGGGAAGACCGTCATGTGCGGGAAGGTGATCGCCATCGACCGGGTCTCGTTGATCATCCCGCCCCAGTCTGGATCCGGAGGCGGCAGCCCCAGGCCCAGGAAGCCGAGCACGCCGATGGTGATGGTGACGTATCCGAGCCGCAGGCAGGCGTCGACGATGAGCGGACCGCGGGCGTTCGGCAGGATCTCGACCAGCATGATCCACCACGCCGGCTCCCCGCGGGTCTCCGCCGCGGCCACGTACTCGCGGGTGCGCAGGTCGAGGACCAGCCCGCGGACGATGCGCATGATGCCCGGACCGCTCGCGAACACGATCGCGACCACGATGTTGACGGCGGACGCTCCGAAGTGCGCGATGATGAGGATGTAGAGCACCAGCACCGGGAACGAGAGGATGAGATCGGCGAAGCGGGACAGGATGTTGTCGGTCCAGCCCCGGTAGTAGCCGGCACAGAGACCCATCACGATGCCCACTGTGTAGGCGCAGATAGTGGCGAGCGGGGCGTAGATGAGCACCTTCCTCGCCCCCCACACCAGGCGCGAGAAGACGTCCCGCCCGAGGTGATCGGTGCCGAGCAGGTAGAAGTTCTCCACCTCGTTCGTCGGGCAGTAGCTGTGCTGCCACCAATCCGGGCAGCGGAAGGGGTCCTGGGTGGCGAGAGGGTCGTAAGGCGCAATCAGCGGCGCGAAGATCGCGACCAGCACCCAGAACGCGACCAGGGTGATGCCGACCATGCCCACCGGGCTCTCCCGCAGCAGGCCGATGGGTCGGAGCGCCTTGTGCAGCGCGGCGCCGATGCCGGGGGCGGGCAGCGCAATCTGGGCGCTCGGAGTGGCCATCGCTCGACTCCTCAGGTAAATCGGATGCGCGGGTTCAGGTAGGTGTAGGCGATGTCGGCGATGGTCTGCGTACCCACCGCCACGAACACCGCGACCAGGGTGCAGGCCTCGATGAGGTAGACGTCCTGGCTGAGCGAGGCGTCGAGGAGCAGGGCGCCGAATCCCTTGTAGGAGAAGAAGACCTCGACCACGATGACTCCCGAGAGAAGCCAGTTCACCTGCAGCATGATCACGGTGAACGGCGCGATCAGCGCGTTGCGCAACGCGTACTTCCAGATCACCCGGCCATAGGGCAGGCCCGCGAGCACCGCGGTGCGCACGTACTGGGTGGTCATCACTTCCGCCATGGAGGCGCGTGTCATGCGCGCCACGTAGCCGAAGTCGTAGAGCACCAGCACCATCACCGGCATCACGAGTTCCAGGATGTTGAATCCGTCCGCCATGGAGCTGGTGCCCGGGAGAATCCCGAGAACGAACACGAAGAGCGCGGCGATGAACACCGCGCTCGCGAACTCGGGCACCGAGGTGGTGCCGATGCAGGTGACCGAGATCGCGCGGTCGAGCTTCGAACCCTCCCGCATCCCCGCGAGGATGCCGAGCACCAGGGACAAGGGCACGATGATCGCGAGCGCGTAGGTGGCGAGGATGACCGTGTTCCACACCCGCGGCCACAGCACGTCGGCGACCGGCCCCTGGTACCGCACCGAGCGTCCGAAGTCGCCGATCGCCACGTGGCCGAGCCAGCTCACGTAGCGTTCCACGACGGGCCGGTTGTAGCCGTTGCGCTCGAGCCAGGCCGCGCGCTGCTCCGGCGTCGTGTACTGCCCGATGACCCGGACCGCGACCTTCTCCTTGTCGATCTCGAGCAGCGCGAACAGCACCACGGACACCGCCAGCATGGTGAGTGCCATGAAGCCGATGCGCTTCAGGATGAAGAGCAGCATGGGATCGTGCGGTCAACGAGGAGCCGGCGCATCCGGTGCGCCGGCTCCATTTCTGGAAGCCTCCCCGGAGGGAGGCGCGGCCTCAGGCCGACTCGATCGCCAGCAGGTCGGCGAAGTAGTACAGGGTCGGATGCGGCTGGTAGTTCTTCACCCGCTTGTCCATGGCGGTGAAGGACTTGCGCCACAGGGGCTGGGCGATCGGCCCGTCCTCCTGCATGAGCGTCTGGATTTCGGCCATCACCTCGCGGCGTGCGTCGACGTCGAGAATGCCCTCCGCCTTGGTCAGCAACGCGTCGAACTCGGGGTTGTTGTAGGCGGTCTCGTTCCAGGGCACCCCGGAACGGTAGGCGAGCGCCAGCACCATGACCCCCAGCGGGCGGTGGGTCCAGCCGGTGAACCCGAACGCGGTCTTGTCCCAGATGTCCCAGTAGGAAGCCGACGGCATGGAGTTGATCTTGCAGTTGATCCCGGCTTCCTTCCACTGCTCCACCATCGCCTGCACCGCGGCGATCTCCCACGACGGATCCGGCTTGCAGTCGATCGTCACCTCGATTCCGTCGGGGTGTCCGGCCTCGGCGAGCAGCGCTCTCGCCGCCGCCGGATCCCGCGTCATCTCGGGAAGCTCCGCGTACTCCGGATGAATCGGGCATACGTGATGATGCTCCGCCTTGACGCCCAGTCCCTGGATCGCGAGCTCCAGGGTCTTGCCGCAGTCCGTGGCGAGACGCATCGCCTTGCGCACCCGGGGATCGCCGAAGGGATCCTCGGTCACCCGCATGCGCACCACGCCGGTACGCGCGGTGGCCACGTCGTAGACCTGCACGTGCGGGATGTTCGCGAGCAGGGGGAGCTGTTCGACGTTCAGCTCGGAGACGCCGTGAACCTGCTTCGAGATGAGCGCATTCAACTCCGCGTTCGGGTCGTCCCCGAGATCCAGGAACTCCATCGAATCGAGGTGCACCGGATCGCCCCAGTAGTGGGGGTTGGTGTTCTTGATGACCACCTTCTGTCCGATTGCGGCTTCGACCACCTCGAAGGCCCCGGTGCCGTTGGCGCCGACTCCGAACACGCCTCCATCCTCCGGGTCGAGAATGTGCAGCGGGTAGTGGAAGAGGTGCTCGGGTACCGCGAGCTGAGGATTACGGCAGTTCAGCCGCACGGTGTGGTCGTCCACCTTCTCGATCGCGTTGGCGTCCCACAGCGCGGTCCCGTCTTCGTTCATCATGTAGCCCTTCATGAGGCCGAGAACGGAGGAGCCGGTATCGGGATCGAGCACGTGCTGGAGGTTCCATATGGCGTCGTCGGCCACAAAGTCGCGACCGTTGCGCCACTTCACGCCCTGGCGCAGGTGCAGGTACCAGGTCTTCAGGTCCTCGCTCGCCTCCCAGCGATCCAGGAGCCAGGGACGGGTGACGTTGTCGGGACCGGTGCGGGTGAGGTGCTCGCAGGTGGAACGGGTGAACTCGGAGCCGCCCCATGCGAAGGTGTGGGGGCTGTCGAGCTCGGGAACGCGCCAGCCCAAGCGAAGGTGGCCGCCCTTCGGCAGGTCGCCAGCGGAAGCCTTCGGGAGCAGGCTGCGCCCTTCGATGCGGCCCGCGAACTCATACGCTGCGAGCGCCGAGACCCCGAGCAGGGTCGAGGTGCGCAGAAACTCGCGGCGATCGATCTTCCGGTCGACGAGATTCTGCTTGAGCGTCGGGACGTACGGGTGCTCTTTTTGGTCTTTCATCTGTGTGTACTCCTCCATCGGGAACAAGCGTAAACGGTGAGCGGACAAGCCTAACGCCAAGGTTTGCCGGTGACAAACCCGCGGAAACGGGATGCCGGAGCGGATTCCGGGGCCATCACGCCGCCGCGCGGCGGCGTCTCTCCTGCGCCAAGTCGTACCCCGCTTGCATCCTCATCCAGTAGTCGGCATTGCTCCAGCCGATCTGTTCGAGCGCCAAGGCCATGGCCGGCGTGACTCCGCTTTGGCCCGTTCAGCAGACGGGACAGCGCCTGCCGCGCGGCGCCGAGCTTCGCCGCTGTTTCGGTCACCGTCCAGCCACCCGCTTCCACGCTCTCACGTATGAGTTCGCCAGGGTGACAGGGGTTGCACATCACCGTCATTCGATGGATTGTCGCATGGTCCCTGTATTGAACACGGGTGTGATGTCGAAGCGACTGGTCGAGACAAGCGAGTGGCGCAGGAGCCCCCGGCGGGTGCGGGTGCACTTCGGCGGCGTCCGGGTCGCGGACTCGGCCCGCATTATGCTGCTGCGGCAGCACGGGTTCCTGCCGGTCTACTACTTTCCGGCGGAGGACGTGCGTACGGATCTCCTCGTCCCCACGGATTACACCACCCGATCGCCCTACAAGGGCACCGCGAGCTACTGGCACCTGCGAACTCCGGAGCGCACCGCGCGCTTCGCGGTATGGAGCTACTTGCGCCCGAAGCCGGGCTCGCCCGATACCCGGGGCTACTACGGATTCGACTGGCACAGCATGGACGCGTGGTACGAGGAGAACGAGCGGCTCTACGTGCATGCGCGCGATCCCCTGCTGCGGGTGGATGCCTTGCGCAGCTTGCGGCAGGTGAGGGTGGAAGTCGCTGACACGACGATCGCGGAATCGAACCGCCCGGTGCTGCTCTTCGAGACCGGCCTGGTGACCCGCTTCTACCTGCCCCCGGAGGACGTGCGGCAAGACCTGCTGCGCGCGAGCGAGACCTACACCCTCTGTCCCTACAAGGGCCGCGCCCGCTACTACCACCTGGAGCTCGACGGTGCGCGCTTCGACGACATCGCGTGGCAGTACGTCCGCCCCCTGCCCTCGATCGCGGCAGTTGCCGGACATCTTGCGTTCTGGAACGAGCGCGAGGACACCACGATCTTCATCGACGACAAGCCGATCGAGCGCATCGGAGTGCGTGAAAGCGGAGACGGCGGCGAGCTGCTGCCGCCCTCCCGCGAGTACTGGGGCGAGCCGCCCCCGGCCGCGATGAAGGGCCGCCCCCCGGCGGAGCGGCAGCTCCCCGCGGCACGCCCCAACCGCCGGGCGGAAGGTCCGCCCGACGGCGTCATGGACATGGACATCGAACGGGCCGGCGGAGGCCCGGACGAGTGGCTGGAGCAAGGCTGAGGCAGCGGAAGTTTCGTGAATCGAGTTTCGACGCGGACGCCCTCTCCGCGACCGGCACCCGACTGACTTGACCCAAGGAGAACGAGAGGATGGTGCGACAGGACCGACATGTCCTCGGGCAATTCAAGACCCTCTACGAACCGGGAGTGGACTTCGACCGACTGCGCCGCGAACGACTCGAAAAGGTCCAGCGCGAGATGGCCGCCCGCGACATCGGCGCCCTGGTGCTCACGGACGTTCAGAACATTCGCTACACCACCGGCGTCGCGGTGATGCCGATCTGGACCGCCTACAACCTCGCGCACTACGTGCTCGTGCCGGTCGAGGGTGAGCCCACCCTCTTCGAGGCCATTCGGGCCGAGTTCCGGGCGGAGCCCTTTTTCGACGACGTGCGCGCGCCGCACATCTGGCAGGCCCGTTTCGCGGCTCACAAGGCTCCGCAACGCTCCACGGAGTGGGCGGCCGAAATCAAGGAAGTGCTCGAGCGGCAGGGCCTGGCCGAGACCAGGATTGGCGTGGACATCCTCGACTACCATGGATTTCAGGCGCTCAACCACGCCGGTCTGACTCTGTGCGACGCCGACGAGGCAGTCGAGGCCGCCCGCACCATCAAGACCCCGGACGAGATCGAGCTTCTGCACCTCTCCGCTTCGGTGTGCGAGTCCGCGCTCTTCGACATGGAGCAGGCCATCCGGCCGGGCATCACCGAGAACGAGCTGATGGGGGTCTTCTGGCACGGGCTGCTCGCGCTCGGAGGCGAGTACATGTCGACCCGCCTGCTCGTCTCCGGCACCAAGACGAATCCCTGGTTCCACGAGGCGGGCAGCAAGCGGGTGCGGCCGGGGGACCTGGTCGCCATCGATACCGACGCGACCGGGCCGGAAGGCTATCTGTGCGACATCTCCCGCACCTTTCTGTGCGGAGAGGAAGGAACGCCGGCGCAGAAGGAGGCCTACCGGGTCGCCTACGATTTCGTTCTCGGCGCATCCGAGGAGCTCAAGCCGGGCATGAGCTTCGAGGACTATGCGAAGAGCATTCCCGAAGTACCGGAAGCCTACCGGGAACAATGGATGCCGGCGGTTCTGCACGGCATCGGCACCGACAACGTGCCCCCCTTCGTGCCGATTCTCGGCCACACGGATTTCCAGATGCCGGAGGGGCAGTTCGAGGAGAACATGGTGGTGGCCGTGGAGTGCTACGCCGGCAAGTCCGGCGCGCAGGACGGGGTGAAGCTCGAGGACGAGATCTGGATCACCGCCGACGGGCCGGTGAAGATCTGCCACTACCCCTACGAGCGGAAGCTGCTCGAGTAGTTCTCCGGTTCCGGGCATGGACTACCACTGACGATGCAGCGTCGGGACATCCAGGGTTCCGAGAACACCGCTAGCCGCAATGTTTCACCGATTTTCGTAGCGAGGGCGCCAAGGTGCCGTGGTAGTGGGTCGCACGGACCGAGAGACGCTGAAGGGCGAGCCGGAATCAGACGAAGTGCCGGTGGCACTTCGTCCCGGCGAGCGGGCAAGCCAGGATGGCTTGCCCCGGCCTGCAAGCGAAGCAGGGATAGCGTAGCGCAGCAGGTA
>CAYQVB010000070.1:0-36114 GCA_964420925.1 uncultured Ectothiorhodospiraceae bacterium
ACCAGATCCACTGAGTCTCCACGGTCGACGAGCGCCGGCGGCGGCCGAATTCGAGCGGCGCGGGATCACGGAATGGAGCTTCGACATGCTGCCCGAAGAAGTCGATCTCGAGCAGCGTGGCGCGCGCTGGCGTGCCTGGCCGGCGCTCGTCGACCGTGGAGACTCAGTGGATCTGGTGCTCGTCGATACCCACGATGGCGCCGCTGCGCTCACCAGGCGAGGTCTGTTGCGCCTGCTGATGCTCCGGGCCGCCCCTCTCCTCAAGAAGCTGCGGCACCGCCTGCCCGGAATGGAGCGTCTCGGACTGGCGTACGCTCTCGTCCCTCCGGCATCGGCCGCCGTGGCGAGTGTCCTGCACCTGCCGCGAACGCTGTGGGAGTCCCCGCCCGGCCTGGTGGACGAGCTGGCCGAGGCCGTCTGTGCGCAGGCCTTCCTGTCCTCCGCTCCCAGGGTGCGATCCCCCGGCGACTTCGAAGAAGCATACCGGCAGGGTGTGGAGCGTCTCGACGAAGCTGCGGGGCAGGTCTGCGCACTCTGCGAGCGAATCCTGGAGCCATACCGGGAGGTGCTTGCACGGCAGCGTCAAGGAGCGCTCTCCGCATCTGCCGCCGCTGACGTGGAGCGTCAGGTATCCCACCTCGTGTTTCGCGGATTCCTGGTTTCGACGGGTTGGACGGATCTCGGCGAGATGCCCAGATATCTCGAGGCGCTGGCACTTCGCCTCGAGAAGATTCGAAGAGGCGGGGCCGGTGACGCTCGGAAGCTCGCAGTCTTCGAGCCGCATTGGTCCCGACTCGTATCCCGGGCACGAACGCACCGTGCACGGGGCAGGCGCGACCCCGAGCTCGAGCGCTACCGCTGGATGCTGGAAGAGTTTCGAGTCTCCCTGTTCGCGCAGGAGCTCGGAACCGCGTACCGGATATCGGAACGCCGCCTCGATGCGCAGTGGAGCAGGGTCTCTGCCTGAAAAGGGTTCCCTGCACCGCGCATACGCTGCCTTCACTGCCGCGGGAGGGCGGTGGAAACCTGTTTTGGCGCGGGCATATACTGCGCCGACGACCCTGACGCCATCGCGGTTTGCGCATGACGGGTTCGAACAGCACCGTACGTGAAGCGCAGTCCGAGCGACTCGCCGGGCTGCTTTGCGCGCATCGCATCACGCCCACCGCGCAGCGACTGAAGCTTGCCGAAATCCTGCTCGCGAGACCGCAGCACCTCTCGGCGGAGCGCCTGTTGTTCCTGGCGAACCGGGAAGACCCCGCGGTTTCCAAGGCCACCGTCTACAACACACTCGGACTCTTCGCGCAGCGCGGCCTGGTCCGGGAGGTCGTCGTCGACCCCGCGAAGGTCTTTTACGACTCGAACCCCGCCCCGCACTATCACTTCTACGACGTGAGCACGGGGGAGCTCACCGACATCGACCGGGAGCGAATCGAGGTGGGCGACATTCCCGATCTTCCGCCCGGGGCGAGCGTCGAGGGGGTCGACGTCATCGTACGGATCCGAAGCGGTGGGTCGTAGGCGCCTCACCGGGTCGCGCCATTCTGCCGATCATGGCGCGCCCATGAGTGATCCCGTCCGCTCCCCACGAGTCGAGGAGATTTCGATGGTCCACACGATGAGTACCCGTGCTCCCCTCATTCACGAAGATTTTCGATTCGGGGACGCGGAGCTCGAGCTCTTCGAGAGGCAGGGCTACTACATCTTCGAGCACTGCCTGACGGATGAGGCGCTCGAGGAGGGCCGCCGCCACATCGACCGCATGATCGGCGAACGCGCGGAAGGCTTTTTGGGAACGGAGATGATGTCGCCCCACCAGCTCGGTGAGAAGTGGATGTGGGACATCATCACGGATCCGAAGATCCTGGACTTCGCGGAGCGCAGGCTGGGTCCGAATCTCGTGCTGTGGCACGCGGACGTGCTGAACAAGGAACCGGAAACGGGCCGGGAGATCCTCTGGCACCAGGACCAGATGTACTGGGATCGGCAGCATGTCCACGCACCTCTCGCCGGCCTGTGGATCCCTTTCGACGACGTCGACGAGACGAACGGGACCATGTCCGTGCTTCCTTTCGAGCACCGCAAGGGGCTGCTGCCGACCGCGAGCATGGAAGGCGACTTCTTCGGTTACTCCGTCGATCCCGCGGCGCTTCCCGACGACGCCGAGGAGCGCGAGGTGATCTATCGGTTCCGCGCCGGTCAGGCGGCAACGCACAGCTCCTATCTTCCCCACCGATCGCGGCCCAACCGCTCCTCATCCTGGAGGCGGGCGATGACGATGCACTTCATGCGCGCCGATGCCGAGGAAATGGGCGAGCGCCACTACACGAGCTATCTCGATCGGAGCAGCTTCGACCGGGAGTACTACCTGGTTCGCGGCGAAGACGTGCGGGGACGAGGGCTCAAGCGCAGCCCCTTCGAGTAGCTGCCGCTTCGAGTCGTCGAACGCGAGGGCGCAAATCATGCCGAAACATTCCTTGAGCGCCGGCGTGGCGCGAACCGACATCACCCCGCCCCTGGGGTTCCGAATGCAGGGCGCCATGCGGCGCACCGAAGGCGCGTCGGGGGTTCAGGCCCCCTTGCTCGCCACCTGCCTGGTGCTCGCGGACGACGAGAAGAAGCTGGCGCTCGTGGACTGCGACCTCCTCGGTTTCGATCCGCCCCTGGCGAGCGAGATTCGAGGCCGAATCGGGGAAGCAATCGGAGTTTCCGCGGCGAACGTCATCCTCGGGTGCACGCACACCCACAACGGCCCCTGCACCTTCCGAGGCGCGCTCGGGGGAGTCCACGATGTCGGCGGCGAGGCGTGGGAGATCGCCGCGCTGGATGCCTACATCGGCAACCTCGCGCTGCAGTTGGCGGGGATTGCGAAGCTCGCCGACGCCTCGCGGCGTCCGGCCCGCGCCCGCGCGGGGGAGGGGCGGGCGCAGGTGGGGATCAACCGGGAAGAGGTGGACTCGAGCGGGCGGACCTTCGTCGGGCGCAACCCGAAGGGACCGAGCGATCACTCGGTACCGGTTCTCCGAATCGATGATCTGCGGGGGAACGCGGTCGCGGTGGTGACCGGCTATGCCGCGCACCCCGTGGTGATGGGCTACGAGATCTACGACTATACCCCGGACTACCCGGGGGTGGTGCGGCGCATCGTCGAGCAGGTGACCGGCGCCACCTGCCTGTTCCTGACCGGGGCGGCCGGCAACCAGGCCGTGCTCTCGTTCCTGCAGAGCGACTGGGGCGAGATGGAACGCATGGGCGGGCAGATTGGCGCCGCGGCGGTGCAGGCCTTCTACACTATCGAGACGAGACCCGGCGAAACCGTGCGGGAAGTCGGAAAGTCGTTGTCGGACGTTGCGCACTACTACAAGACCTTCGTGGATGACGGGCCCACGCACGATGCCTTTGAACTGGCGACTCGGCCGGTGACGGTACCGCTTCAATCTCTTCCTTCCCGGGAAGAAGCGGAACGACAGCTCTGCGACGCGACGCAACGGCTTCGGGAGCTCGAAAGCGAAGGCGCCCCGAGAACGAAGACCTACCCCCAGATGCTGGTCGAACGCTGGGCCCGTGGGGTGCATGACAAGGTGCAAAGCGGCATCGTCAACGATGAGCTCCGCATCGAGGTTCAGGGTTTTCGCCTGGACGACTTCGTCCTGCTCGCGATGCCCGGCGAGCCCTTCGTGGAAATCGCGCTGGAAGCGAAGCGTTGCTCGTCGGCAGCGGTCACCTTCTTCGCCGGATACTGTAACGGCCTGGTGGCCTACTGGCCCACGCCGGAGACGCTGAATCAACGAGGAATGGCGGCGGCATCTGCGGTCAAGACCTACAACAATTCAGCCCCTCCGGTGACCGACGCGGTGCCGATAATCGTGAGTGGCTTCGAGCAGGTGCTGTCGGATCTGGACATGCAAGCCTGAAGCCGTCGGCCGGCGGTCCCCACGCATTTCCTTGACACTCCGAGAGAGGCGTCGGTCTAATGAATCTTGAGGGGACGACCATTCGCAATCTCGATCATCAACATACGAGAGGAGGGATGAGCAGATGAGAAACCCGAGACCTTTCACTCGCCGCGAATTCATGCGTTCGAGTCTCGTCACGGCGGGAGGACTCACCCTGGCGCCGGCAATGCCGGCATGGGGGGCTTCCGGAACGATTCGCACCTGGAGTCCCGATACCCGGGATGCCGCGCTCGCCTCCGAGGCGTGGCTGAACGAGGCCTTTGCGGCGGCCAATCCGGAGGCGAGCGTCGATCACCTCACGGTGCCCTATGGCGACGACACCGCCAAGCTGGTTACCGGCCACGCGGCCGGCGACGTTCCGGACGTCACCTGGGCGTACAGCGACTTCCTGTTCTCGTTCGGCCTGGACGGCATCGCGAGCAACGTCACCGGCCTGATCGACGAGATTGGCCGGGATCGTTTCATGGGTGGTGCCCTGAACGGTATCCAGGTCGACGGACAGTTCTACTCGGTGCCCTTCGTCGGCTTCCCCTTCTTCATCTACTACCGTAAGGATCTCTACGAGAAGCTCGGACTGAATCCGCCCGCGACCCATGAAGAGCTGCTCCACAACATCGAGGCCTGCCACAACCCGCCGGAGATCTACGGCTACCAGTTGACCAACCAGGCGATATCCGACGTCTGGAACCTGAAGACCGCGATGTGGACCCATGGCGCCTACTACTTCGACGAAGACGACAACCTGGCGCTCGACCGTCCCGAGACCATCGACGCCTGGAACTTCTACAAGGAGCTCGGAAAGTGGTCGCCGGCAGGTTCCATGGCGCAGAGCGACCTGGAGAGTCGCGCCCTGTACGTGGACGGGAAGGTCGCCCACATGATGACCACCACCAGCCTGTCCGCCAACTTCACGCCCGACAACATCGGCATGTTCGGTGCTTCGCTCTATCCGAGCAAGGAGGGAGCCAAGGGCGCGTCGCTGGACTTCTACGGCTTCGTGGTTCCGGAGCGCGCCAAGAACGCCGAGCTCGCTCAGGAATACCTGAAGTACTGGCTCGACTTCGACGTGTTCCAGGAGTACCTCACACGTACGGTGGTGGGCTGGGTGCCGATGATGGACGATGCGTACACGGACGCGTACCTGAGCCACCCGCGCATCTCCATCGTGCGGGAGTTCATCGACATCGGCGGACAATCGGCCGCGAACGGCGTGGTCGGCACCGGCTACTTCGGCCCGAGCAAGAACGCCGGGGCCCTGATCGCGACCGACGTCGAGAAGCAGATCGGCGACCGGCTGGTGGTCCGTGACGAGAAGCCCGAAGACGTCCTTGCGTGGGCGATCGACGTGATCAAGTCCGAGATGTAGGCCCCATCGCGTTGATCAGATCGGTTCCGCACTGGTACCGCAATCTAAGTATCGAAAGCACGATGCAGGTGGCGGGGATCATCATGGTGATCCCCGCCCTCCTGTTGCTGCTGATGCTGCTGGTAGCCCCCTTCGGCTACATCATCGTCTCGAGCTTCATCGAGAAGCGCTCCCAGGGCATCGGCTTCGAGAACTACGCCTGGCTCGCGAGCCCGCTCTTTCTCCCGAGCTTCGCGAACAGCCTGATCATCGGGATCGGGTCGGTCCTCCTCGAGATCGTCGTCGCGGTTCCCCTCGCAATCCTGTTGAACCAGAGGATGTACCTGCGCGGCCTCTGGAGAGCCCTCATCACGCTGCCATGGGCGGTCCCGACCATCGCGGTGGCGGCCGCATTCCTGTGGCTGTGCAACCCGCACTACGGCATCTTCAACCAGGTCGGACTGGAGTACGGGATCCTCAATGAACCGCTCGGTTTCTTCGGAGACCCCGATCTCGCGCTGCTCTCGGTCGTGGTGGCTCATGCCTGGAAAGGCCTGCCGCTGGTGTTCATCATCGTGTTCGCGGCCCTCCAGTCCTTGCCGGAAGAGCAGTTGGAGGCCGCGAAGGTCGATGGCGCCTGGCGGCTCGCTCAACTTCAGTACGTCATCCTGCCCCACCTCAAGGCGCCCATCGCACTCGCCGCCGTGCTGTCGGGAGCCTACAACTTCGCGCTCTTCGACCTGACTTTCCTGCTGACGGGCGGTGGACCGGCGGGGCTCACCATGACCCTGCCCATGCTCGAGTACAACCAGATGTTCAGAAGTCTGAACATCGGCCGGGCCGCCACGATCGGTATCACGATATTCCTGTCCTGCATGGCCTCCTTGCTGGCGCTCTACTTCCTCATTGCGCGCGGCCGGGCCAGGACGACCTAACCCGCATATGTCACCGATTTCCTGCTGCGGACGCCGATCCGCTCACGCTAGCGGGGCGTACCCCCTCGAGCCGCTTCGACATAGTGTCGGCTATGCCATCAGCGTCTCTCGGTCCGTTCACCCCGCTATCGCGGCGCCTCGGCGCCCTCGCGACGTAAATCGGTGACATATGCGGGCTAGATCCGTGACGACGACGCTCCCGAGAACCGGTTGGCCGAGCTACCCGATCCTCCAGCGCTGCCTCTACACCTTCCTGGGCATGATGGTGATGCTGGCGGTGGTGTTCCCCTTTCTGTGGATCGCGCTTTCTTCGTTTCGTGGCGTCGACGAGTTCTTTTCCCTGGATCTTTCGGGCGCGTTTCCGAAATCGCTGGACCTGACGAGCTACGAGCTGGCCTTCGGCCGCAGCCAGTTGACGCGGTGGGTCGCCAACAGCCTGATCATCGCGAGCGGCACCACCTTGCTCTCGCTCACCGTCTCGGCCCCCGCGGCGTTCGCGATCGCGAGACTTCGCTTCCGGGGGCGCAACGCGGGCGCGGTGGTACTGATCTCGAGCTATGCCATCCCCTCAATCATGCTCGCGGTCCCGGTCTTCGTGCTGCTGACGACGCTGCGACTGACGAACTCCTACTTCGCGCTCATTCTCCTGCACGCGACCTTCACCATACCCTTCACCACCTGGGTGCTACAGGACTTCTACCATTCGATTCCTCCCGATCTCGAAGAAGCGGGCTACATCGACGGCGCGAGCCTGCGCCGGGTCCTGTGGCACATCATCCTCCCCCTCTCGGTTCCGGGACTGCTCGCGGGCGGAGCCTACTCGTTCATCCTGTCCTGGACCGAGTTCCTCTTCGCGTTCCTGCTCGTGCAGTCCGCGGACGCCTTCACCGCTCCGGTGGGCGTCCACGCCTACTTCACCGGCCGCAACGCGACCGAGTCGGTGATGGCCCAGTTGATGGCGGCCTCGGTGGTGGTGAGCCTCCCGAGCGTGGTCATCTTCGCGTACTTCCAGCGCTACCTCGTTTCGGGCTTCCTCAAGGGAGCGGTCAAAGGGTAGCGCAGGCCGAGAAGGAACCCATGGATCACATTGCTCTGCACGGCATCACCAAGACCTTCGGGCGCCGAAAAGTCGTCGCGGTGAGTGACGTTTCCTTCGCGGTTCCCACGGGTCACTTCGTCGTCCTGCTGGGGCCTTCCGGCTGCGGGAAATCGACGACGCTTCGGATGATCGCGGGGCTCGAAAAGCCCGACCGCGGAGAGATCCGCATCAACGGCGAGGTCGTCAACGACGTGCCGCCCCAGCGCCGCAACCTGCCCTTCGTGTTCCAGAACTACGCGCTCTACCCCCACATGCCGGTTGCCGAGAACATCGGGTTTCCTCTCAAGATGCAGGGCCGATCACGCGCGGAGATCCGCGAGCGCGTGACGGGAGTGGCCCGGACCCTGGGACTCGAAGGGCTCCTGGAACGCTATCCGGCGCAGTTGTCGGGGGGAGAGCGGCAGCGGGTCGCGGTAGGCCGGGCCATCGTCAGGGATCCCGACGCCTTCCTGCTCGACGAGCCCCTGTCGAACCTCGATGCCCAACTCCGCGCCGACATGCGGCTCGAGCTCGCCGAGCTGCAGAGACGCCTCGGCGCGACCTTCATATTCGTCACCCACGATCAGGTCGAGGCGATGACCCTGGCCGACACCATCGCGATCATGAGAAGAGGGGAGCTTCACCAGTATGCCGCTCCGGAGGAGATCTACCATCGCCCGGCCGACCGCTTCGTTGCCGGATTCATCGGGTCGCCGGTGATGAACTTCATCGAGGGTCGCATCGGAGAGGAAGGAGGTCGGCCGGTCCTGAAGACGGAGGAGGGCGCGCTCGCCCTTGGCGGCGCTGGCGACGTGGCGATGCCGGAGGGCCGGGAAGTGGTGCTCGGCATACGGCCGGAGCACTTCGTCGTCTCACCGGAAGGGGAAACGGAGCTCTCCGTCGATATCGTGGAGACGCTCGGCAGCCAGACCTTCGTGTACGGGAGGACGGGCGAGCGACGTCGCCTCGCGGTCGGCGTCGACCCCGCCCTGCGCCCCGCGCCGGGAGACCGCTTGCGCATCGGAGTGGATCCGAAAGCGCTGCACTTCTTCGCCCCCGACTCCGGCCGTCGCATCGAGGATTCCGCCTGAGAGCGGAGCCCGAGCGCCGTCCGACGGGGTCTACTCGCGCGTGATCTCGTCGGTGTGGGTGCTGATGATCCCGTAGGTCTCGGGCCGGCGGTCGCGATACATGAAGTGCAGCCGGCGGGCGTACTCGAGATGTGGCCGGTCCAGATCCACCATCAACACCTCCTCCTGATCGTAGCTCGCCTCCGCGATCAGCTTGCCGATGGGATCGAAGGCGATGCTCTTTCCCCCGAGGGCGTAGATCGGGATATCGGGAGCGGGAACCGTGCCGATGTTGTTGGCCGCGAGCACGTAGGTCATGTTCTCGAAGGCCCGCGTGGCGAGCAGCTCCCTCCAGATCGTGTCCTTGGTGTCCGCGATGCCGAAGGGGGCCATGATCACCTCGGCCCCGCCGAGGGCGAGGCAACGCACCGCCTCGGGAAAGTAGGTGTCGTAACAAAGCGTTATGCCCACTCGCCACTCGCCGATCCGGAACACGGGGTAGCGAGATCCGGTGCGGAAGTAGATCGACTCGATGCCCAGATCGGTGTCGAGCTTTCCGTCGATCACCACGTGCCGATCTCCGCCGATGTGCGTCTTGCGGTACTTGCCGATGATGCCGCCCTCCGGGCCGATCAGCATCGCGGTGTCGTAGCAGAGGTCCGTGCCGTCGCGCTCGAAAATGGTCGCGATGATGTGCAGCCGGTGCTGCACCGCCTTGGCCTTCATCGCGGTGATCGCCGGCCCGGTGTCCGGGGCGGCGAGCTCGTAGCAGGCGTAGTCGCGCGTCGCAGGAAAGAACGCGGTGCTCCAGTACTCCGGAAGCAGAATGATCTCCGCGCCCTGCGCGACGGCATCGTCGATCATCCGCTCCGCGGTGGCGATGTTGCGTTCGATTTCCCCGAACTTGCTGTCCATCTGGATCAGGGCGGTCTTCATGGGACGATGACTCCTTCGCTTGGCCGACAGGCGGGGGAGGGTGGCGACAGCGCTTCCCGTCCGGGGGGAAGCCGAGCGCCTATTGTTGGCGGCTGGGGCCTCGAGGGAAAGAGCGTCGTAGCCGGAAATCCACGCTCGGGGAGCCAGGCCGACCTGATTCCATCGCTTCGGAATCCGGTCGGGCGGGACGGGCGTTCGCGCTCCCGGGAGGCACTGGGACTCCGAATCGAGCGCGAGCGCTTCCGCTATAATCCCGCCCCCGCGAGGGCAACGGGCCGGTGTAGCTCAGTCGGCAGAGCAACTGATTCGTAATCAGTAGGTCGGTGGTTCGAGTCCACTCACCGGCACCAACATTCAGCTTGGTTTCCATCAACAATTCAAATAGTTATGGGCTATTGGGAATCAGTTGACCTTGGCGGGGACTAGCGGATCTTCTGTCGAAGTGGCGCCATCCTGGTGACACGGAGACGGCATCATGCGAAGCGAGCGCGTTGTCCGGGACGCCGAGGCGACCGGAAGAGCCCGCACCATCCGGGACGCTCAGGCGGCCGACCTTGGTATTCAAGTGACGTAAGGCGGAAAGAAGAACTACATCCTCCGCTACAAGGTGGCCGGCGTGAAGCGCCAGGCGATTCTCTGCCGCACCGGCGAGGTTTCACTGAGGTGATGGCGTAACGGCGCCAGGGATCGCAAGGCCGAGCGCCCGGCCGCTTCCCACGAGGACCCGCGATGACGACGACCATCTACCGCGCGCGCAAGATCCACACCATGAATCCCCGCCGTCCCGAGGCGACCCACGTCGCGGTGCGTGACGGCCACGTGCTCGGCACCGGCACGCTGGAAAACCTGACCGGCTGGGGCGACCACACGCTCGACGAGCGCTTCGCCGACAAGGTCATCGTGCCCGGCTTCGTCGAGGGGCACTGCCACTCGTGGGAAGGCAGCGCGTGGGAGGACACCTACCTCGGTTTTTTCGACAGGACCGCGCCGGACGGGGTCCTCCATCGCGGGCTCGAGAGCATCGACGCGGTCGTCGACCGGCTTCGGGCGGCCGAAGCCCGGCTCTCGGACCCGGACGAGGCGGCGATGGGCTGGGGCTTCGACCCCATCTTCTTCGGCGGCCGGCGCATGGCCGCGGCGGACCTCGACCGCGTGTCTGCAACCCGCCCGATCATCGTGATGCATCAGAGCGGTCATATCGTGAACGTGAACTCCGAGGTGCTGCGCCGGGGCGCAATCACCCGCGACACGAACGTGCAGGGCCTGGTCACCGACACGAACGGGGAGCCGACCGGCGAGCTCCAGGGACCGGCGCTGCAGGCCATCGCTTACCGCGCGGCGGGAAGGCGGCGCTTCCTCGACATGGGGGGACGCGACGCCCTGTGGCGCTTCGCGCACAGTGCCCGGCGTGCGGGCGTGACCACCGCGACCGATCTGGCCAACGAGCTGCTCGAGGAGACCGTGGCATGCCAGGTGGCCGAAACCTCGCACGAACACTTCCCGCTTCGCATCGTCCCCGCGTTCCTCGCCAACACCCGACCTGCCGGCGAGGGCGTGGAGTGGGTGAAGTCGCTGATTCCCCGCAGCCACGAGCGCCTGCGCTACGGGCTCGTCAAACTCGTCGCGGACGGCTCCATTCAGGGATTCACGGCACGGATGAAGTGGCCGGGGTACTACAACGGACACGAGAACGGGCTGTGGTACATCGAGCCGCGCGAGGAGCTTCCTCGCGTTCTCGGCACATACCATCGGTCCGGGCTCCAGGTGCACATCCACACCAACGGCGACGAGGCGACGGAGGCCGCCATCGACGCGATCGAGGCGGTCCTGCGCGAGCACCCCGCGGGCGATGCCCGCTTCACCCTTCAGCACTGCCAGATGGCCCACGACGCGCATTTCCGGCGCATGGCCCGGCTCGGAATCTGCGCCAACCTCTTCGCGAATCACCTCTACTACTGGGGCGACCAGCACCTCTCCCTCACCATGGGTCCGGAGCGGGTAGAGCGCATGGACGCGGCCGGCACGGCCAAGCGCACGGGCGTGCCCTTCTCGATCCACTCCGATGCGCCGGTCACGCACCTCGCGCCGCTGTTCACCGCGTGGTGCGCGGTGAACCGGGTCAGCGCGAGCGGACGCGTTCTCGGCGAGGCGGAGCGGATAACGGTCCGCGACGCGCTGGAGGCCGTCACGCTGGGCGCCGCGTACACGCTGAAGCTCGACACCGAGATAGGCTCCATCGAGACCGGCAAGCGGGCGGACTTCGCGATTCTGGAAGACGATCCGCTGGCCGTGGAACCGGAGGTGCTGAAGGACGTCGCGGTCTGGGGCACCGTGGTAGGTGGACGCGTGTTTCCGGTCTGCGAGATCGGTGAGGTCGGGGCGCCGTCGTGACCGTCCGCACCCCGATGAGCGTGCTCGGAGGGTTTCTCGGCGCCGGCAAGACGACGCTCCTGAACCGCGTCCTGTTCGGCCGCCACGGCGTACGCTACGCGGTGCTCGTCAACGACTTCGGGGCGGTCGCGGTCGACGGCAGCCTCGTTGCCGCGCACGACGGCGAGACGGTCACGTTCGCGAACGGCTGCGTGTGCTGCGCCATGGGCGACGATCTCGTGGGCACGCTCGATCGCCTGCTGGACGGGGACCGGCCCCCGGAGCACGTCCTCGTGGAAGCCAGCGGCGTGGCGGACCCGCGCGCGATCGCCGACGTCGCGACCCTGCATCCCGGACTCTCGCGCGACCTGGTCGTGGTGCTGGCCGACGTGGAGACGGTGCGTGCGCGGTACGCGGACCATCGGCTTCAGGACACCCTGAGGCGTCAGCTCGAGGCGGCCGACCTGGTCGTGCTCAACAAGTGCGATCGGGTATCGGAGGAAGAGACGAGAGAAACCGAATCCTGGGCACGCGACCGCTCGCAGGCGCCGTCCATTCGCGCGATCGACGCCGACATTCCCATGGAGCTGCTGTCCCCTGCCTGGTTGAAGGGCCACGCCCTGCCGGCGCTCGGGGAAGTCGGCGAAAGCGCGACGGTCGCTGTATCCCTCACGACCGAGCCGGCGCCGAATGCCCGCACCGGTGAGCAGGGCGCTGCCGACTCGGGTATCGACCCCGAACCCGCGACCGCCGCTGTCGCGCCCGCAAATGCGTCATTCCCCGCCGATGGGGATCCGTCCGACCCCCAGGCGCACGAACATTCGCCGGATCACCTGCTCCGCTTCGTGTCCCGCTTCGTGCCGTGCCCGGACGCGATCGACCCCGGCCGGCTGCGCACAGCCCTGTCCGCGCTCATGCCTCGGGTGCTCCGCGCCAAGGGCTTCGTCTGCGGTGACGCCTCGCGGCCGGAATGGCTGATCGTTCAGGCCTGCGGCCGGACGGTCTACATCGAACGCCGGTCCCCGTCGCTGACACACGGCGCGCCGGCTCCGGGTATCGTGTTCATCGGCCTGGACGATCTTCCCGGCGCCGCCGAGCTGACCGATGCCGTTCGGCGCGCGAGCATGCGCGCTGCACCGTCCTGACCTCGCGCACCGGCAGGAAGAACAGGAGCGAGATCATGAACATCAACGCGAGAAATCCGGCAGAGGAGGGAGCGATGCCCCATTCGTTCCAACGCTCGGCGGAGGCTGTCGACCAGTTCGTCAGGGAGCTGGAAGAGCAGAACATGCGATACGTGCGCTTCGAGCTGCCGGACTTGCACGGAATCTCCCGCTGCAAGGTGGTGCCCATTCAGAACGTGGCCGGTTTTGCCAGGCGAGGCCTCAACTTCTATGGAGGCACCCTGGCCCTGGACACCGGTTCGCGCGTGGTGCCTGGCGCGCGCTACCACGAGGAGGTGAAGTTCCGCGACCAGTTGCTCTACCCCGACCTCGAGACGGTGACCCCCGTTCCCTGGCACGAGGGAACGGCCAAAGTGATCTGCGACACGGAGTGGGGCCCGGGCGAACCCTTGCGGGCGGCGCCGCGCCATGTCTTGCGCCAGGTCCTCGAGAAGGCCGAGGAGATGGGATACAAGGTCATGATGGCCCACGAGTTCGAGTTTTACGTGCTCGAGGCCGAGACGAAGGAGCCGTTGTTTGGTGGGCGGTTCATCTTCAACAACGTGCGCAACCAGTGGGCGCCCTTCATCGACGAACTGCTCGACCACGTTCAAGCGATGGGAATCGATGTCATCACCCATAACTGCGAGTACGCACCGTCGCAGTTCGAGATCAACTACCGGCCGGCATTCGGCCTGGTCGGCGCCGACAAGGGTTTCACCTTCAGGAATGCGGTCAAGGAGTTTGTCCAGCGCGCGGGGCACCACGCCACGTTCATGTCGAAGCCGTGGCCGGACCGTGCGGGCTCCGGCTGCCATGTTCATGTCAGCCTGTGGGACCGGAACTCGGGCGACAACGCCTTCGTGGATGTGAAGGACGATCTCGGCCTGTCCGACCTCGCCAAGTCCTTCATCCAGGGCCAACTCGCGCATGGCCGGGCGATGATGGCACTTAAGAACCCCACCCCCAACTGCTACCACCGGGTCAAGCCACACACCTTTGCCCCGTCCAACATCAGTTGGGGTATCGAGGACCGCACGGCCATGGTTCGCGTCAAGGCCACGCGCGACGATCGAACGCATGCCGAGAATCGCCTCGCCTCGGCGATGGCCAATCCTTATCTCAGCGCTGCCGCGACGCTTGCGGCCGGCCTGCTCGGGATCGATGCCAGGCTCGAGCTGCAGGCCGAGAGCGCCGGGCTGGCCGAGGACGACGCGAGCTGGCCCACTCTTCCTCGGAACCTGGAGGAATCACTGGATGCACTGGCTGAAGACGATGCATTTCGCGCCCTGCTCGGCGAGGAGTTCTTCGAGGTCTTCAACAGCGTCAAGCGGTTCGAGCTCGCTTGCTTCCACAGCCACGTGACCGACTGGGAGCGCAACGAATACCTGGAGATCTACTGATCAGACCTTCAACCTTCCCTCGGGCGGCGCCTCCCGCATGGGTGTACGGTCTCGTCGTGTTCTCCGCCGCGTGGCTGGTCTTCTGGATCCAGCCTCTTGCGGTGCGCGACATCCTGCCCGTTCTCGGAGGATCACCGGCGGTGTGGAACACCGCGATGGTGTTCTTTCAATCGGCTCTCCTCGCAGGATACGCCCTTGCTCACTACCTCGCCCGCCACGTGTCACCTGCCCGCCAACTCGCGGTCCTCTTTGTCCTGTGGGTGTGCGTCGCCCTAGCGTCACCCGCCGGCTCGCTCCGAGTGCTGGGTGAAACTCCGTCGGAGTTGCCCCCCACGCTGTGGCTCCTCGGCACCCTGGCGGGCGCGCTCGCAATCCCCTTCGTCGCCGCTTCGTGTCTGACGCCGCTGGTGCAGTCCTGGCTCGCGCGTGCCGGTGCGGGCGCCTCTTCCGCCGACCCCTATTTTCTGTACTCGGCCTCGAACGCCGGCTCCGCCGGTGCGTTGCTCGCCTATCCCTTCCTCCTCGAACCCTTTGTCGGTTTGGAACGACAGGCGTGGCTATGGAGTGCCGCTCTGCTTGGTCTCGCCCCGTTGTTGCTGTTCGTGTGGCGACCGCTGTCCGGGGGGTGCGGATCCGCTCATGTGAAAGACGCGCGCACCACCGGTCCTCCCGTCAGGATGCGCACGCTTCGCATTCTGGCTCTTTCCGCGCTCCCGAGCGCCCTCTTGCTCGCGATCACGCGCTATCTCACGACTGACGTAGCCTCGGTGCCGTTGCTGTGGGTCGTGCCCCTCGTGCTCTACCTCGCCACCTTCGTCCACGCCTTTGCGCGCCGCGAATGGATACCGCAGTGGGTGCTCGAGCGCCTCCTGGCGCCGGCCCTCATACTTCTTGCGGTCTCCTACCTGCTCACCCGAACCGTGCTCGTGTTCGGCCTCTTGCACCTCCTCGTGTTTGCCCTCGCGGCACTGTACTGCCACGGTGCTCTCGCCCGCCTGCGTCCGGATCCATCGGCCCTCACCCGCTTCTATCTTCTGGTCTCGAGCGGCGGTCTGATGGGCGGCATGGCCGTTGCCCTTCTCGCCCCGCTCGTGTTCGTCGACCTGTACGAGTACCCGATTGCGCTCGGCCTGGTCGCAGCGCTCCTTCCATCACGGCGCTACATCCTGCGCCGAGGTCACTGGATAGCCGCCGCGGGCGCACTCGGCATCGTCCTCGCCGGGTTGTCGACGATTCTCGTCCACCCCGATGCTTCCGAAGACGGCTTTGGCATCGTGACAATCGTGGCGCTCACGCTCATCGCGCTCGCCGCGCCCGCTCTCCTCGTGCTGCGGGCGCATCCCCCCTTTCTCGCCGGCGCCCTTCTTTGCGTCCTGCTCGTGCCCACCGCAGTTTCGCGAAGCGCGGAGGAGAATGTGGTGCGCGAGCGCACCTTCTTCGGCGTATACCGAGTCTTCGATACGGAAGGAGTGCGCACTTTCTATCATGGCACCACACTCCACGGCGCCGAGTGGCCGCTGCCCGACGGTTCGATGGAGAGCCGGACAACGTACTACGGCATCGGAACGCCCTACTTCGAGCTGATGACGGCCCTCGGGCGTCGCCCGCGGCCGGTGGTGATCGGGCTCGCGGGACTGGGTACGGGTTCGCTCGCCTGCTACGCGCGTCCCGGTGACGAAGTGCGGGTTTACGAGATCGATCCCGAAGTCGTGCGGATAGCGATGAGCCACTTCTCGGCCCTTCGCGACTGTGCGCCGTCGGCGAGCGTGGCCGTCGGAGACGCCCGGCTTCTCCTGGAGCACGAAGAGACGGCGCTCGACTTTCTCGCCCTCGACACTTTTTCGTCCGACTCGATCCCTGTCCACCTTCTGACCCTCGAGGCATTTCGGCACTACCTTCGCGTCCTCGCCCCGGAGGGCATCCTCGCGGTGCACATCTCCAATCGGTATCTGGACCTCGAGCCGGTGCTTGCGGCGCTCGCCGATCGCGTTGGGCTCGCGGCGCGCATCAAGCGCTATTCTGCGCCGGACGCTCCGTCACCGCGTGCCCCCTCGAAGTCCTCCCACGTCGTAGTGCTCGCACGCGAGGAGGCTACGCTTGCGGCGCTTGGGCTCGACGCGGGCTGGATCGCGCTCGGACCTCCCGACCGCGTCCGGGCATGGACAGACGACTACGCGACCATCGTGCCACTACTGCGCTGGTGGTAGTGCATGGGCACGGAGCGAGAGCCCGAATGAACGCCAATCGAAACGTCCAGCAACCGGCAGCCGGCCTCGTGTCCGAACATCCCTTGCGTCCGCTCGTCGAGCCGACGTCCATCGCGGTGGTCGGCGCCTCGGCCCGCGAGCGCACGTTGGGTCGTACTGCCGTTCGCCAGGCCCTGATCGGAGGGCTGGACGGGCCGGTCTTCCCGGTCAATCCGCGTTACACGTCGATCCTCGACACTCCCTGTTATCCGTCGCTCGAGAGCTTGCCCGCACCCGCCGAGCTCGTGGTGTTCGCGCTCGGCAACGAACGTATCGAGGCGGCGCTGGTCGACGCCATCGAGCAGGGGGCCAGGGCCGCGGTGATCTTCGCCAGCGGATACCTGCAGGGCGACCGGACCCCGTTGCTGTTGGACCGGCTGCGCAGCATTGCGCGCGAGGCAGCCATTCCGATCTGCGGCGCCAACTGCCTCGGCTTCGCGCAACTGGAGGTCGGCGCTCGTGCCACGTGGTTCGACTACGGCCGCCTGGAATCCGGCCCCATCACGCTGATCACCCATTCCGGCACCGCTTACTTCTCGCTCGCCGGCATCGATCCGCGCATGCGCTACAACCTGATCGTGTCGCCGGGACAGGAACTGGTGACGAGCGTGGCCGATTACCTGGACTATGCCCTGGGCCTCGAGAGCACGCGTGTGGTGGGGCTCCTGCTGGAGACGGTGCGCGACCCGGAGCGCTTCTGCGCTACGCTCGAGCGAGCCCGTGAACGGCGGATTCCGGTGGTGGCCCTCAAGGTGGGAAGCACCGCGCTCAGCGCGCAGCTCGCACAGAGCCATTCCGGAGCGCTTGCCGGCGACGACGCGGCCTACGAGGCGGTGTTCGACCACTACGGCGTGGGCCGCGTCCACAGCATCGACGAGATGAGCGCCACCCTCACGCTGCTCGCGGCTCATCCTCAGCTCGGACCGGGGGGCCTGTCCTCGGTGCACGACTCCGGAGGTCTGCGCGGCATGATCATCGATCTCGCCCACCGCGCCGGGGTGCCTCTGACGCAAATCAACGAGGCCACTAGCGCGAAGCTCGCGCAGACCCTCGCCTACGGTTTGCCTGCGGTCAACCCGGTGGATGCCTGGGGAGGATACGACGGCTACCGGGACGTGTTTCGGACCTGCCTCGAGGCGGTGGCCGAAGACCCCGGAACCGCAATCACTCTGCTCTTTACCGATGCGGCCGCGGACGACGAGGAGTCCAGGGCGTACGCGAGTCTGCCTCTGGAGGTGGCGGAGAGCACCGGCAGGCCGATGGCATTGGCGATGAACTGGAGTCGCCAACGCATGCCCGATCACGCGGCCGAGCTCACCCGCCGGGGGGTTCCGGTGCTGGACGGCGCCGAGAACGCGATTCTCGCCGTCAAGCATGCTTTCGCGAGCCGGGCCTGCTTCGCACGCGCGCCCCTCTCGGCGCCCGCGTCGCCACCCGCCCGGGTTCTCGATCGGTGGCGCCGGCGAATCGATGACGGCGACCCCTTCGACCCCCTGGAGGCCAATGCGCTTCTCGGTGCATTCGGTGTGCAGAGCGCGCGAACCCTCGTCGTCGACAACCTGGATGCGGCCAGGGAGGCCGCCCGCGAGATCGGATTCCCGGTGGCGATGAAGACCGCCGCGGCGGGCGTGCACCACCGGTCCGATGTGGACGGCGTCCGCCTGGCCCTTGGAGACCGGCTCGCTCTCGATCGAGCCTACCGCGACTTGAGCGCTCGGCTCGGCCCCCGCGTGCTGGTGTCGGCGATGGCGGCGCCCGGGGTGGAGCTCGCGCTCGGCATCGTCGTCGACGAGCAGTTCGGTCCGCTGGTGATGATCGGCGCGGGCGGGGTGTTGATAGAGACGCTCCGGGATCGCCGCTTTCTCCTCCCGCCGATTGACGAAGCGGCCGCGGCGCGCGCCATCGAGAGCTTGCGGGTTGCACCGCTGCTCGACGGTGCACGGGGCGCTGCGCCCGTCGACCGGTCTGCACTGTGTCGCATCGTGGCCGGCTTCGGCGTGCTGGCCTCCGAGTTCGGCGATGCGCTGTCGGAGGTCGACGTGAATCCACTCATCGCGAACGCAGGCGGCTCCGTGGCGGTGGATGCGCTGGTCATCCCGCGGAGAACGGCGCGGCCGGCAGCGTAGCGCATCCTCGCCCACCCCGGATTGCGTTCCGGCCCCATCACCACCCACATGCGGGCACGCAACATGCATGCAGCCGTGGCGGAACGTGCACCCTGCGCCGTCCGCATGCACTCACGGATGCTGGACTTGGGGTTGCGCTACACTCGCCTATGGCCTGCCCTCGTCGTTGCGGCCCTGTGTGGAGGAGACTGAACCCGCAGTTCAACCCGCGCGTTCCGATACCAGGACAGGGCGTTTCACCATGACGTAACCGGCTGCATATGGCTCACCGCACCAGTGATTCCGCGTCGGCGTACCCCCACATGAGAGAAGCGCCGACGGAGACGGCCGGCATGCAACGCAGGAAGCTGATCGAGACGGCGCTGCCCCTCGACGCCATCAACCGGGCGATGGCGCGGGAGAAGTCGATCCGGCACGGGCATCCCAGCGCGCTGCATCTGTGGTGGGCGCGGCGCCCCCTGGCGGTGGCGCGGGCGGTGATCTTCGCCCAGATGATCGACGACCCGTCCGAGTACGTCGACGAATTGCTGTCGGATCGGAAGATGCGATGCGAGGCGATGGATGCGCTTGAGGGCGTGGCGAAACCCGAAGCCGCCAAGGGAAGTATTGCGCTTTCGGCTGGTGCAAGTGATGTGCCGGTTTTGCCGGATGATGCAACCGACACGGCACCGCTCCAAGCCGCCGGATCAGCGCTTCGTCAAATGGTGGAGGAGCTGGAGCGCGAGCGTCTGTTCAAGCTCATCGAAGCGCTGGTGCTCTGGGAGAACACGACGAACGACGAAGTGCTCGAGCAGGCGCGCGCTGAGATCTGGAAGAGCTGGCGAAGAGCGTGCAACGACAACCGCGGCCATCCCCGTGCACGAGAGATCTTCGATCGCGATGAGCTGCCCGCCTTCCACGATCCCTTTGCCGGTGGCGGCGCTTTGCCGCTCGAAGCGCAGCGTCTCGGCCTCGATGCCCATGCCGGCGACCTGAATCCGGTAGCTGTGCTCATCAGCAAAGCGACGATCGAGATTCCGCCTCGTTTCGCCGGCCGGTCGCCGGTGAGCCCTGCCGCCAAGGGAGGATGGACGGCCGTTGCCGGCACATGGTGCGGGTCGCAGGGGATTGCCGAGGACCTCCGTTGCTATGGTCGTTGGATGTGCGACGAGGCCGAACGGCGGATCGGGTCGCTCTATCCGAAGGTCGAGATTACCGCGGAGATGGCGCGCGATCGGCCCGACCTGAAGCCATTTCAGGGCCGGAGATTGAATGTCGTCGCGTGGCTCTGGGCGCGTACGGTCGAGAGCCCGACCCACGCCTTCGCCGGTGTGCACGTTCCCCTCGCGTCCACCTTCATGCTCTGTACCAGGAAAGGAAGGGAAGCTTATGTCGAGCCGGTGATCGAGGGACACGGCTACCGGTTCACGGTCAAGGTGGGAAAGCCGGCCGATCCGCATTCGGTGAAGGCCGGTACCAGGGTGTTGCACAAAGGTTTTCGCTGCCTGCTTTCAGATGTTCCAATCCCGTCCGAGTACATCGACGGCGAGGCCGATGCGGGCCGGATGAAGGCACGGTTGATGGCCATCGTCGTCGCCGGGGATCGAATGCGGATCTACCTGTCGCCCTCATCCGAGGCGGAAGCGGCCGCACGTGACGCGAAGCCCGCCTGGATGCCCGAGACGCCGAGTCGTGGTGTCTGGACGGGTAACTTCCAGGCCCGTCGATATGGGTTCCGGACCTTCGGGGACTACTTCACTCCGCGTCAGCTCGTCGCCCTCACCACCTTCTCTGACCTGGTGACGGAGACCATGGCACGCATCCGGTGCGATGCGGCCGGCGCCGGGCTGCCCGACGACGGCCGGCCTCTGCGCGATGGCGGCGAGGGGACGACCGCCTACGCGGAGGCGCTCGGTGTCTATGTGGCATGCGCGATATCGAGACTCGCCGACCGGAACTCGACCATCTGCACATGGTCTGCCGAGCGGGAGTCGATCCGAAACACCTTCGCCCGCCCGGGGGTCCCGATGACCTGGGACTATGCGGAGATCAATCCTTTGCCCGGCGGAGCGGGCAGCTTTCTTGCTGCCGTGAAGTGGATCGCCGAGAGCATCGACGGGGTGTCCGTCGGACCCGTTGCATCGTTCGGTGTGGCCATCCAGGCCGATGCGACCCAACAGACCTCGAGCACCGACAAAGTCGTTTCCACCGATCCACCCTTTTACGACAACGTTGCGTATGCGGATCTGTCGGGTTTCTTCTATGTCTGGCTGCGCCGAACTCTGAAGGCGGTTTTTCCCAACCTCTTCGCCACACCCGCCGTCCCCAAGGCGGAAGAACTGGTCGTCGCTCCCTGGCGTTGCGGGAGCAGAGGCGAGGCGGAAGCGCACTACCTGGACGGTATGAGCCGAGCACTGCGCCATCTTGCGAAGCAATCGCATCCTGCTTTCCCGGTCACCATCTACTACGCCCTCGGCCAGCCCGAGCAAAGGGGCAGCCCGGGCACTGCGAGTCTCCGCTGGGAGGCTCTCGTCGACTTGGTGGTCCGGTCGGGTTTTGCCATCAACCGCACATGGCCGCTACGCAACGAAGCCGAAAACCGGATGGCGCGAACGGGTGCCACAACGCCCCCTGCAGGTATCGTTCTCGTCTGCCGTCGCCAACCCGGCGACGCTCCTGCCGCGACCCGACACGAGTTCCTGGCCGCGCTCGGCACCGAGTTGCCGTCCGCGTTGCGCCTGCTGCAAGCGGCGAGCATCGCGCCGGCGGACATCGCCGAGGCCGCCATCGGCCCCGGCATGGCAGTCTACACTCGCTACGCCCGGGTGCTCGGCGCCGACGGCCTGCTCCTGCCGACCCAGGAGGCGCTTGCCCTCATCAACCGGACCCGTGACCAAGCGCTGACCGAGCAGGAGAGCGATCTGGATGCCGCGAGCCGCTGGGCGGTGGCGTGGTTCGCACGACACGGCTTCGAGGCGGGCGATCGTGAGGACGCGACGATACTCTGCAAGGCCTGGGACACCACCGTGAGCGACCTGGTGCAGATGGGGATTCTCGAGGTGAGAGCCGGTGAGGCTCGGCTCCTGCGTCCGGACGAATTGCGCTCCTGGCGAGACTTCAGCCCCGATGGGCGGCTGAGCGTCTGGGAGGTGGTCCACCATCTGGTGCGGGAGATGACACTCGGGGGAGAGGTGGCCGCGGCAGTACTTTTTCGCAAGCTGAGGAGCCGCGACGCCGCCCGCACTTTGTGCTACCGGCTCCATGATTTATGCGAACGTGGGCGGCGCGTCCACGAGGCACGGACCTACAACGCTCTGGTGCAAAGCTGGCCGGAGGTCAGCCGTCTCGCCAGGACGGCGAGCCGGAAGCAGACGCCACGATCCGGCGACGGTATCGAGGGGACTTCATGATTGCGGCGTTTCATGACCGAGGCAGGTCGCGCCGGGGACAACGCCGCAGCTCGTCCGAGGAGCGGCCATGTCGCTGATCGCCAGGGAGCTGAGAGAGGTGTGGGATGCGTTGCGCGCCAGCAACCGTGACCGAGACGAGGCGCTGGTGGAAGCCCGCATCCGGAAGCTGCGCGGCGTCTGGGACCTGCGCTTTCCCTTCGAGTATCCCGTCACCGTCCTGGCCGGCCCCAACGCTTGCGGCAAATCGACGGTGCTGTTCGCGTGTGCCTGTGCCTATCGCGCACCCGGGCGCGGCCCGCGGGATCTCGCCCCCAGTCGACTCTTCCCCGACTTCAGCAGCCGGCAGCCGGCCGTGGAGTCGGACGCGCCACAGGCGACCGAGCTCGAGTTTCACTACCTGCACCGGGGCGAGCGGCTCAGCATGGCCTGGCGGAGAAGGAAATCGTGGAGCCGGAAGGGAGACGGCCAGCCGGAGCGGCAAGTCTACCTCCGTACCCTCGCCAATCTCACCAATCCCGCCGAGGTACGCAGCGTTCTGCAACTCGGGAGGAAGCAGGTCCGCAGTGAGACTCTCAGCCCGGAACTGCTGATGTTCGCTCACCGCGTTCTGCCGTGGCGCTATCAGAACCTGACTCTGATCAGCGACCGATCCGCGCGCGACCTGCTCTTCGCCGAGATCGAGGGCGTCGAGACAATGCGCTATTCCGAGTTCCACATGTCCTCGGGGGAACGCACCATCCTGCGCATCTCGAAGGACATCTCCCATCTCGAGAACGCCTTGGTCCTGATAGACGAGGTGGATACCGGGCTGCACCCCCATACTCAGCAACAGGCGATGCTCGAACTGCAGCGCATCGCGCTGCGCCGGAACCTGCAGATCATCGTCGCCTCGCACAGCCCCGTGGTCCTCGACAGCGTGCCTCCCGAGGGGCGAATGTTTCTGGACCGCGATACTGCGACCGGACAGGTGCGACGCGCGCCACTGTATCGGGACATCTTTCAGAAGGCGCTGTACGGGCAGTCATGGGATCAGCTCTCCGTGCTGTGCGAAGACCAGGTGGCCGAAGGCGTGATCCGCGGAGTGCTGGACGTGCTGAATGTCCGGATGGCGTTGCGGCACGAGGACGTCATCATCGGACGGAACACCGGCAGAGACGAGTTCCCGAGCCACGTCCGAACGCTGGGAAAGTTTGGCAAACTGGCCGATTTCATCGTGGTCCTGGACGGTGATTCGCGGGAGATGGAGAACCGGCTGAAGGCGATCGCCGAAGAATACGGACACTCGTTGCAGCCCTTGTTCCTGCCGGGAGAAGCCCCCCCGGAGCAGTGGCTGTGGAACACGATACGCGATCGGCCTGACGATTACGCCATCAAGTTCGGCCTGACGCTGGAAGACCTTCATCGAAAGATGCGCCAGTTGGAGCAGGTGGCGGGAGGGGCCGTGCAACAGCGTGACGCCGCCAGAACTGCCCTGGGAAACTTCGCCACAGACATCCAGCGACCGGTTCCGGAGATTGCCAGGATCGTCGGTCAGCGGGAGGCGGAGAAAGACACGATTCCCGAGCTCCTGGCCGATCTGGAGGCGCAGATCAGTCGCTGGAGGCAATTGTGACGGAGGTGCACCGGAGTGCGAGAAGCCCTCGCTACACGAATGTAGCTGACCTGGGTTACGCGAGGTGCATGGGTGTGGAAAGGGCGCTGAATCCGGCCTTGGCGATAGGGGTATCTCCATGAACCCACGCACCTACTCCTGGCCCGAGGGCCACTGGGACTGGTACCGGCACCTCGCGTTCAAGCACGGCGTGCGCTGCGGCGGCTTCGCCTTCCTGGGCGGACAGGTCGACAAGGATTCCACCGGGGAGCCGCAACGCGTCGGAGACCTCCCGGCGCAGACCGAGGTGGTGATCGGCCACATCGAGCGGGTGCTGGCGGAGTTCGGCTCGGGCCTTAAGGACGTGGTGAGCCTCATCGCCTACCACGCCGCACCTCGGGGCGGTGAGCGCGCGCTCGTGGCCGACATTGGCCGTCACCTGGAGGAAATCGGATCGGTGCCGCCCGGCCGGGGCCCGGTGCTTTCCCTGATCCCCTTGCCTTGTCTGGCCCTGCCCGGAATGATGGTGGAGATCGAGGCGGTGGCACGGCTCGGCGAGGGAGGCGCTCCCCCGCCGCGCGAGTGCTTCCGGGTGCCGGGCGGCGCTCCGCTGCCCGAAACGCTGTCACATGCGGTGCGCTGCGACGATGATCTCTGGGTGGGGGCGACGGATGCCGCCGAGCCGGCCGAGGGGGTGGAACGCCTGCGTGGAATCCTGAGCGCGGCGGGCGGCGGGCTCGCGGACGTGGCGAAGCTCAACGCGTGGTTCCCCGGCGGCGGGGCAGACGCCGATTGGCGGAGTCTCGTCGAGAACCTCGGAGCAGGATTCGGCGCAGAGGCCCCGGTGCTCAGTGCGCTGCCGACGCCCGCGCTCGAACCCTCGTTCGGAGTACGGCTATGGGGCTGGGCGGTGGGAAGGGCCACGACACGCCACCACGCTCCTCCGCCTCCCGGATGGAGGTGGCCGGCGAATCTGCCCTTCCCGCGCGCGCTGGCGTGCGGAGACCTCGTGTTCCTCGGCGGACACCCGCCGCTCGACGAAAGGGGCGAATTGCGGCACCGGGGAGACCTCAACGCACAGACCCGCCTCGCCATGGCCCACACCCGAGCGGACCTCGCCGCCTTCGGGCTCGACCTCGACGACATGGTGAAACAGACGAGCTTCTACCTCGGCGCCGCGCGGGCCGAGGACATCGTCACCAACCAGCGACTGCGTTCATCCTTCTACCGAGAGCCCGCCGGGGCATCGACGGGAGTGCCGCTGCCGGGATTTGGCCTTTCCGGAGCGGAGATCGAGATCGAGACCATCGCGATGCGCCGGTAGCCGGCCGGTTTGCCATTCCCTTGACACGCGGGAATCCATTGGCGGCGGGAACGCGGATTCGTTCACCGATTGCGGTTGCGACGGTCCCTTGAGGTGAATCTGTCCGTATCGGAGTTGCGAGCCGCTTCGCCGCCTCTCCGAGCGCACCGCGACCCGGGCCGGCTATCCCATCACCTTCTCGGAGCGGCGCCTTGCGAACTCCGCGACCAGGATGAGCGAGGTGACGAAGACCAGGACCACGGTGGAAACCGCGGTCACCATGGGGTTCAGCTTGAAGATCGCGTCGACCCACATCTGCTTGGGCAGGGTCGGGGTCTGCCCCCCGCTCACGAAGAGCGCGATGGTGAGCTCGTCCAGCGAGATCACGAAGGCGAAGAGAAAGGCCGCGATCAGCCCCGGCAGGATGAGGGGAAAGGTGACGTGGCGAAGGGTGCGCAGCTTCGAGGCGCCGAGGCTCCAGGCGGCCTGGTCGAGCCGGGTGTCGTAGTTCTTGAGCACCGCCATGATGGTCACCACCACGAAAGGCACCGAGATGACGGTATGGCCGAGCACCAGCCCCACGGTGGTGCCGACGAGGCCCACCTGCGCGAAGGCATAGAAGAGGGCGACCGCGATGATGATGTGGGGGATGATGACCGGCGCGAGGATGCACGCGAACACCACGCCCTTGCCCCGCATCCGCTGCCTCGCCATGACGAAGGCCGCGGGCACCCCGAGCAGCATCGCGAGTCCGGCCGAAACAAGGGCGACCACGAAGGAGCGGATCATCGCGCCGACGTAGATCGGGTCGGAGAGGAACATCTCGTAGTTCTGGAAGGTGAACCCGATCGGCGGCCAACTGATGAACGCGGCCTCGGAGAAGGACATCGGGATCACGAAGAACGAAGGGGCGACGAGGTAGACGAGCACCGTGACCCCGGTGCACCACAGCACCTTGCGCGAGAAAGTGGCGCGCGGACGCTCCGCTTTCGGCGTCCGCAGCGCCTCCACCGCATCGCTGAAGCGGTCGCAGATCCATCCCATCAGCGCGATGAGGCGTCCGCCGACCCAGGCCCCCATTCGGGCGATGTATCCCGTTTTGCGTTCGCCGTCCTCGGCGATGCCGCCGGCGCTCGATACGGTGGAGAGGCCGAAGAGCCGGTCGTAGACGAAGAACACCACGAGAGTGGTGCCGAGCAGGAGCACTGCGACGGCACCGGAGAAGCTCCAGTTGAGCAGCTCTTCCATCTGCTCGATGATGACCTGCGCGACCATGATCTCGCGCCCGCTGCCGAGGAGCGCCGGGGTGATGAAGAATCCGAGTGCGACGATGAACACGAGCAGCGCGCTCGACGCCACTCCCGGCAGCGAGAGCGGGAAGTACACCCGCCAGAAGGACTGCCCGCCCCGCGCTCCGAGCGAGCTCGCGGCGAGCGTCAGGTTCTGATCGATGTTGCGCATCACCGCGAGCATGGTCACGATGGCGAGCGGCATGAGCGCGTGCACCATGCCGATCATCACGCCCGCGAAGTTGTAGATGAGCTTCACCGGGGCGTCGGTCAGGCCCACCGCCTGCATCCACTCGTTGATCGCGCCCCGGCGCCCGAGCAACACCATCCAGGCGAAGGTGCGCACCAGAAAGCTCGTCCAGAATGGCATCAGCACCCAGAGGATGAGCATGTTCCGGGTGCGCACGTGCGCGGTCGCGAGAAGATAGGCTACCGGGTAGCCGGCGAGCACGCAGAAGAGAGTCGTCCAGGCCGCGATGCGGAAGGTGATGCCGAGCACCTTGACGTAGACCGCGGAGTCGAAGAGCCGGGAGTAATGCAAAGAGGTGAGGGCGCCCTGCGCGTCGACCACGCTGAGCCACAGGAGCTGAGCGACGGGGAACACGAAGAGGACGCCGAGAAAGGCGAGCACCGGCAGCAAAGGACCGAAGGCGCGCCACTCGGGCCGCGCTCTCCCTCTGGAGTCGCGGCGCTCCGATGCCGAGTCCGCGTTCACGCCGCGGGCGGCGCCTCGCCGAACGGCAGCACGACGGTGCTCGCGCGGTCGAAGCCGAAGCGCACCGTCTCGCCCGGAGTGAAGCGGGGCCGCCGGCGCCGGGTGAGGGAGGTCGCCGAGACCTCGATGTCACCGGGCAGCAGGGCGTAGTGCTTGGTGACCTGGCCGACGAGGATCACGTCCTGGAGCGCTGCGCTCAGGGTGTTCTCGGCGTTCTCCTCGCCTTCGAGGAGGCGCACGTTCTCGGGGCGCACCATGAACTTCACATCCTGCCCCTCCGAAATGCCGTCAGGGGCGGGGGCCTCGATTCGTGCCCCGCCCGGCCCGTCCAGGTGAGCGAGTCCATCGTCAACACGGCGTACGGTGGCGTCCAGCAGGTTCGATTCGCCGAGGAAGTCCGCCGCGAACACCGTCTCGGGGCGGAAGTAAAGACCGTCCGGCGTGTCGATCTGCACGATTTCGCCCTGGTCCATGAGACAGATCCGGTCCGACATCACGAGTGCTTCCTCCTGGTCGTGAGTCACGTAGAGCACCGTGATGCCCTGCTCGCGGTGGAGGCGGCGGATTTCGAGCTGGAGCTGCTCGCGGAGCTTCTTGTCGAGCGCGCCGAGCGGCTCGTCCATGAGAATGATGGGGGGGCGGTAGACCATGCAGCGGGCGAGCGCGATGCGCTGCTGCTGTCCGCCCGAGAGTTGTCGCGGGTGACGCGCCTCGATCCCACCGAGCTGCACCACGTCGAGCACGCGCTCGACCTCGCTGCGGATCGTCGCTTCCTTCACCTTGCGCATGCGCAGCGGGAACGCGATGTTCTCGTACACCGTCATGTGGGGGAAGAGCGCGTAGTTCTGGAACACCATGCCCAGATCGCGCCGGTGGGGCGGCATGTAGGTGGAGAGCTGACCGTCGATCCAGACCTCTCCGCGCTCGGGCTGGATGAGGCCGGCAATGAGCATCAGCATCGTGGTCTTGCCCGAGCCGGAGGGACCGAGCAGGGTGAGGAACTCGCCCTCGTGCATTTCGACGTCGGCCCCGGCCAGCGCGACGACGGAGCCGTAGGTCTTGCGCAGCGCGCGGATCTGGAGCTTGTAGTCGGAACGGTTCATGAACGCGCGGAAGCGGGCCCGGCGCGGCGCCGTGCCCGCTTCCGAAGCTCAGGCGGAGGCGCGCGCTATCCCACCAGCCACGCGTTGAAGAGCTCGGATGCCTTGTCCTTCTCCTTGCCCCAGAACACGTTGTCCGCCTTGTGCATGAGGGGCAGGAACTCCGGATTGGTCGAGAGCACCTTGGCGCGCTCCGCGTCGATGTGCTCGTAGGCGTTGGGATTGACCGGCCCGTAGGAGATGTGGGGCGCCTGCAGGGCCTGGGTCTTCGCGTTCGCGCAGAAGGTGACGAACTCCTGCGCCGCTTCCAGGTTGGGGGTGCCCTTGAGGATGCACCACCCCTCGAAGTTGAAGATGCCCTCGTTCCAGGAGATGGTCACGGGGGCGCCGCCGTCGATCGCGGCTTGGGCGCGGCCGTTCCAGGTCGGGCAGATGTCGACCTCGCCGGTACTCAGCAACTGCGAGGTCTGCGCACCGCCGGTCCACCAGATGTCGATGTTCGGCTTGATCTTGTCGAGCGAGGCGAAGGCCCGGTCGTAGCCGTTCTCGCGCAGCCAGTCGTACTCCTTGCCGGCTTCCACGCCGTCCGCGATGAGCGCTTCTTCGATGGTGTCGAAGGGGTGCTTGCGCAGGGCCCGGATGCCGGGGATGCCCTCGACGTCCCAGAGATCCTTCCAGCCCTGGTCGGGCGCCCGCGCCTTGGCCGGGTACACGTCGTTGCGGTAGGCGAGGACGGTGCCGTAGACGTCCACTCCCTGAAGGTGCTCGGTCTTGAACTCGTCCGGGATCTCCTGCACGTCGGGATGGTCACGGTTGGCGAGCGGCTCGAGGTAGTCGATGTCTCGCAGCAGGTTGTGGGCCGCCTCGCTCAGCAGCGCGACATCCCAGGTGTAGGTGCCGGTCTCGACCATCGCCTTGATCTGCGAGGTCGGCTCGTGCTTGCCGATGACTCCGGTCACCTCGATCTTGCCGGCGAACTTCTTGTTGAAAGGCTCGTAGTAGGCCGCGGCATAGGCCTTCACGTAGGGTCCGCCCGGATCCCGTACCGTGAGCTTGGTCACCGCGCCGGCCTTGCGCGGAGTGAGGATGCCGGGGAACGCGACGGCGGCTGCCGCCGCGCCGCTGCCGGCGAGGACGCGCCGCCGGCTGAGCGTGGTGCTTGCTTGCTTCATGGCAGGTCTTTCCTTCAATGGTAAGTGACGGGCAGGTGCTTCGGGCGATCCGCAGGCGGACTCCTTCCGACTCCCGCTCTTTGCCCGGGACTCGAGTGGCCGGTGTGGTCCGAAGGCCCTCGCGACGGGTTCGAGGCATGGTAGCGCCGCCCACCACCGGGAACAACGACGCGCGCGACACAGGTGCGAAACCCGCGCCTCGCCACGGGCCGGGCGCGGTCCCGTGGGCTTCGACGACAGGGCGCTCCGCCGCGAAGACTGACACCCGTGGGTCGCGGCAATCGCAGGCCGTTGCGGCCCCGCACCTCACCGGGGCCTGGTGTCCAGCCCCGGGTTCACCCCGCTCCGCGGCGGAAGCCCGAAACGTAGAGACGCGCGCGCACTGCCGGATCGTCGGGACGGTAGTAGATCTGGTCGCGCAGCGCCCGGATGTGGCGCTCGCGCGCCCGTTCGATCTCTTCTCTGAGCTCCTGGTAGGCGGGTTCGGCCTCGGGAGCCGGGTGGGCACGCCGCGCTCCCAGGCGTCGGCGCCACGACTCGGGCAGATTGAGCTTGCGCAGCGCGACCTCCAGCAGCAGGAGCACGAGCGCGGCGAGAAGCAGAGGCTTCCACACCCGCCAGCGCGGTCCCGGACCGGCCGCGGGCGGCGCCTGGATGGCGTCGAGCGAGGCGTTGGACAGCGGCACCAGCCGCCCGCCGGTAGCGGTGGCGATGTCGCTCAGGCCCTCGAGGTCGACGCCGAGTCCCGCGTACTCGGAAGAGTAGGGCAGCGCCAGGCCGAAGGTCTCCGGCCCCACCTCGATTTCCCCCGCGCGTCCCCGCAGGTTCACGTAGTAGCGCTCCCCCGGCTGCGCTTCGAACTCCCCGCGGTAGCGTCCCGGCGCGACCTGCGGGAGCTCGATCGCCCGAGGTTCGCCTCTTGGGCCGAGCACGGTGGCGCGGAGATCCAGGTGATTGACGAAGCGCTCGTCCCGGTCCAGCGCATCGACCGTGATCCGGGCCTTGCCTTCTCTCCACTCGAAAGAGGGCGCCAGGGTCTCCGGTCCACGATGACGCATGGTCCAGCGCGCCATCTGGGCGGCGAAGCGGCCGAACTCCGGCCAGGAGACCCACTCCTTTCCCCAACGCCCACCGAGGTCGGAGGTGAATGCGACCGATTTTCCGAGCCCGTAGCGCCAGGCGGCGAGCAAGGGCTCTCCCTCGCTCGCGTGCAACAGAACCTGGGCGGCCGCCTTGGGCCAGGTGCGCTGGAATCCCGCCAGCGGCGGAAGCGCGTCGAGGTCGAATCCCTCGAGCATCTCGCCCGGGTACCCCGGCCGCGGCACGACGTGCTCCTCGACCAGCAGGTCCCTCGAAACGACCAGCGTTTCGCTGGTGAAGATGCGAGGAATGTTCCGCGGGTCCTCGGTGTGGTAGAAGCGTCCCTTGCCCTGCGCGGCGATGTTCGCCATCAGGGGGAGGTCCGCATCCTCGCCGAATGCCACGGTGGAGATGGTGATGCCGTCGGCATGAATGCGGCGCGCGAGTCTGGTGTAGTCCGAGTCGCCCCGGCTCAGGCCGTCCGAGAGCACGATCAGGTGCTTGAGCTTGGCGTGCTGCTCTCGCGTTCCGCGGTAGGCTTCCTCGAGCGCCCGGAAGAGGTCGGTGCTGCCGCCGGCGCCGAGCACCCGCAGCGTTTCCGCGATGGCGTGCCGGTTGCCGGCCTCGGTGGCCGGCACGCTCCACTCGTAGTCCGCGTCGAAGCTCAGGACCGCGACGCGGTCCAGCGGGTTCAGCACCTCGATGGCGGAAAGCGCGGCGACCTTCGCGATCGCGAGTTTCTCCTCACCCTCCGCCCGCGAGGACATGCTGCCCGACTTGTCGATGACGAAGGTGACCGCCAGCGAGGGGATCCTCACTTCGGTCTCGATGTCCATGGTGACCGGGAGCAGGCGCTCCACCGGAGTGTCGTAGTATCCGCCCGCGCTGTAGCTGCGTTCCCCGCCGAGCTTGACGAGCCCGCCTCCCGCGTCCCGGACGTAGCGCTCGAGCTGCTCCATCTTCTCGAGCGACATGTCGAATCCCGAAACATCGTCGAGGATGACGAGGTCGTACTCCACCAGCTCGTGCAGGGTGGAGGGCAGCACGCTCGCCACGAGCTCGTCCACTTCGAGCCCCTGGGCCCGGAGGGCATCGGGAAGAAACGCTTCGGTGTCGGAGCGGCCGAGCGCGTAGAGCACCTTGGGCACGCCTCTCACCCGCACGAACACTTGATGCCGGTTGTTCTCGGGAAGCAGGTCGCTCTCGCTGTTGACCACCGCCTCGTACTCGCGCAGGCCGGACTCCGGCGCCTCCTGGTGCAGCACGTAGCGGTTGGTTCCCGGAGCGAGGCGCACTTCCTCTTCGCGCAGCACTGCCCCGTCTCGCAGGAGCACGAGATGCGCCCGGGTCGCATTCCGGCTGTCGATCATCACCTGCACCTCGAAGGGCTCGCCGCTGCGCACCGTGGACGGAGCGAGGATGCCCCGTACCCGGACTTCGTCACGGGCGCTGCGGGGCTCGAGGGGTACGCCGAGGATCTCCACCCCGAGGGATCGCGCCGCCACGCTCGCGGCGCGGGCGCTGCCCTCGGTCTCGCGCCCGTCGCTCAACAGCACCACCCGGCGCCCCTGCTCGGAGTCGAAGGCGCCTACCGCCACTTCGAGCGCGCGGCCGATGTCGGTGCCCCCCGCCGGCACGTCCACGCTGAGATCGCGCACCGGCGTGGCGCGGGAGGCGAGCGAAAGCTCGGTCGCCGCCTCCGCTCCGAACACCACCAGGCCCATTCGCGCCTCGGGCGCCTTGCTCTCGATGGCGCGGTTGACGAATCCGAGCGCCTGCGCAACGGTGTCCGCTTCGATGCTGCTCGACACGTCGAGGGCGAACATGACGTCGGTGTGCCGCAGGGAACCCCGCTCGAGGGGACCGGCCAGGGCCACGACGAGCGCGGCGATCGCGAGCCCGCGCAGTCCGGCGCCGGCAATCCGCCGGAAAGCGGCGCCGTCTCCCCGAGGCCCGCGGATCCCCCACGCCAGCAGGGGCAACAGCGCGAGGAGCGCGAGCCACCAGGGCTGTGCGAACTCGGGCACGAGGGTCCACCTCCCGTTTCGCCGCCGTTCATGAGCACGACGGCTTCGAGCAGGCCCACATTATCCCCCGCGTTGGGGTCTGGGGGGCGGGCCGCTCCGCGACGATGCGCGAAGCGGTGTGCGGGGTTCAGCGATCGCCGCTCGAGTCATTGACCCGGCGAAAGAGGGTCTCGAAACGGTCGAGGGTGGTGTCGTCCAGTCGCTCGGACCAGGTGTCCGCATGCTCGAGGAGGAAGCGCGCCGGCAGGTAGCGATTGAAGCCGGCGCCGGTGGCGTTCTCGATGCGCTCCACGATGCGCCCCTCGCCCTGCACTTCGAAGGCTTCCACCGCGGCGGCGTTGGAAAGGTTGACGAGGTCCACGTAGAAGGATTCCGCAAAGAGATCTTCGATGTCGGCTTCCTGCGTTCCGGTGATGTCCGCAAGCCGGATCACGCCTTCCCGGCCGATCATCTCCCTTCCCATCGGTGAGTCCGCGATGGCGTCCTCCCGGCCGGAGAGGTCGGCGATGATCGCCACGTTCGGGCCCGCTCGAAGCAAGGCGGCGAAGGCGCAGACTCCGCTCAGGCCCCCTACCGGGACCACGGTCCAGCGCGGATCGAGGCAGGAGCGCCCCTGCTGTTCGAGATGTGTGCTCACCGCGGTGAGAAACACGTGGTCGGAAGGTCCTGCCACGAGCAGCGTGTCCGAGCAGACCGGGAGGGAGCGGATGAGCTCGCGGCCGAGCGACGCCTGCAGAGGAAGGCGCGTATCCACCGAGTGATCGAAGAAGGCGTGGCTCACGTGCGAGCCCACGTCCTCCCGGTCCTCCACGGTGCGCACCCGCTCGAGATCCGTCGCCGCGACCAGGAAAGGGGAGTGGGTGGAGTAGATCACCTGGTGCGAAGAAGCGAGCCGCTCGTCGATGAAGCGCAGCAGATCCCGCTGCGCGGCGGCGTGCAGCCCGAGGCCCGGTTCGTCGAGGAGCAGGACGGTGCGTTCGCAGCCGCGAAGCTCGGACAGCGCGGCGAGAAAGGAGAAGAACCAGGTAAAGCCCTGCGAGCGTTCGCTGAAGTTGAAGGTGACGCGGTGACGTTCGTTGCGAACGCGGATGTCGACGAAGGGGGCACCGCCGATGCCATCGCCGTCGAAGTCGATGTCGAAGTCGACGGAAAGCGAAGGATTCTGACTCCAGTAGCGCAGCACCTCCTCCGTGACTTCGTTCGCCGCCGCTTCCAGTGCCGCCTTGCGGGTATCGTAACCTCCGGCGTCGAAGTCCGAGAGATCGACGTTGGCGAGTCGCAGCAGCGAGAGCGCGGTGCGCTCGCCCGGACCGAGTGTGCGTTCGTCACCGCCCTGCAGACGCGCTACGGAAAGGCGCCCGCTCATGACGCTGTACTCGTCGAAGTACAGGAAGCCCGGAAGGCGGCGCTCGAGGACGCGCCGGACGCGGTCACGGAGGCTGGAAGCCTCGTCCGTCCACTGCGAGTCGCCTCCACCTTCCGGCGCACGCGTCGCATGGGCGCTCCCGGTGCGCAGTCCTTCGGCCGAGCCTTCCCGGGAATCCGCATGCCGGGGCTCGGGCACTTCCACCGGAGACGCGAAGCTGTCCGCTTCCTCGCTGTACTCGAACTCCCAGTGCAACGCGTTGTCGTAACTCCGTGATACCGTGACCCGCCGGAAGGCCGGCGCGGAAGGCCCGCAGATCTCCTCCACCGCCTGAACATCCGATTCTTCCAACCCGAACGTGGCGGTGACGGCCCGGGTGCAGGGCGCGCGTTCCCGGTCGCGGGCGTAGCGGCGGCGCGGGTAATCGCGAAGGGCCACGAACCTTTCCGGATGACCGGTGGTCACCGGATTCAGGCGATAGAGCGCTTCGAGCAGGGAGGTTTTCCCGCTCTCGTTCTTGCCCACCAGGCAGGTGACGCCGTCACGGATGTCGACGTCGCCGGAATCCCTGATGTTCTTGTAGTCCCTGACTCTGATCGATTCGAGGATCATGGTTCAGCCTCCAGGGTTCGTCGGCCGTCCCTGGCGTCGCAGGGGCGGAAGAGGAATGCCGGGATCGGGGTCTTTCAGTGGCGAGCCGTCCGGTGCTGGCTCCGGCGCAGGACGGTTATCAGCACCTGGCTCAGGCGGTTTACCTCGTCGTTCAGGCGAGAGAGCTCCACCGGACCGTCTATCGTGGCGGGAGTCGCCACCTGTCCCGACGCCGATCGCTCGGCCACCTCCCGGATGGCCAGCATCGACGCCGCGAGGCGGCGGGCGGTACCGAGGGCGAGGGCGAGGGCCACGAGAACGCACGCGAGCGCCACTGCTCCGAGGACCAGGAGGAGCATGCGACGCCAGTCGCGCAGCGCATCCTCGATCGCAACGAGCGCAGTGATCGCGTCCGTGATGCCCGCCACCGGTCGTTGCAGGACAACGACCCAGTCGAAACCCGCAAATCGCTCGGCGACTCCGGCGTAGGTGTCACGTCCACCGGTTCGGGCGTAGCCGGCGAGCCACCCGTCGTCCGCCGCGAAGCCCGCCCGTTCGGCGCCGAAGGCGGCGCGTACCGAGGGCTCCCCCTGTTCCTGGAGGTTGACCTCGGGATTCATGATGCGCTCGCGGGCGTGGCCCGAACTCGTCTCCGCGATGAGGATGCCCCGACCGGTGGCGATCTGGACCCGCCCGCCGGCCAGGGTCTGGGCGGTGCGATCGGCCACCCGCTGTATGGGCTCGATCGCCAGCACCGTCTTCATGACGCCGGCCGGTTGTTCGGAATCGGGGTCCACGATGCGCAGCGAGATGTCGATGGACCATACTCCCGCGGAGTCGTCGTACTCGATTTCCCCCACCGAGAGACCGCGGCTCCACGCGCTCTGCCACCAGTCCTCGTCGGATTGGACGAAGTCGCTCGTGGGGTTGGTGAGCGCCACGTTGTAACCGTTTCGATCGGTGAAGAAGACCTCGGCGAAGTACGGCGACGCCGCAATCTGCTGGCGCAGGTAGGTATCGGCCTCGGGTGCGGTACCGAGGCTCTTCTCGATGCGGAATCGTTCCTCGACCGCCTCGATGGAAGCAGTGGTGAGCCCTTCGGCGAAGTGGCGCCGGTGCGCCGACATCGCCGCCTCCACCACGAGGGGAGCGGAAGCCCAGGCCCGGGCCTCCGCCATGCGTTCGATCAGGAAGGTATCGAGCTGTCGGGCGGCATTCTCCGCCTGCGCTCTCAGATCCGTTCCCGCGATATCGTGGGTGAGCGCATGGCGGCTTCGGTCGAAGCTCGCCCCGATGATCTCCAATTGGTAGGAAAGGAAGAACCACGCGATGGCGCCCGAGAGCAGCACCGGCAATCCCGTGCCGAGCAAGGTGCGGGAGACAAGCAACGTGCGCAGACTGCTGCCGCGGCGTTGAGGTGTGTTCATGGCTTCGATGCTCCTGTTGGCGGGAGCCGCGCGAACCAGCTCGCGGCGGGGGTGGCGTCGCATTCCCCGGCCGCCACGAAGAGGGGGGGCAGATGCGGCGCGGGCGTCGGCCTTGCCTCCCGGGTCCCGGCGAATCCGGCCGGGCTCATCGGGATACGTCGGACGTGGCGCCTGCGATGCACATACGTCGTGTCCTCAGCCGCCATGTTTCCCCGATTCGCGGCTGCGGACGCGAATCTGCCGGCATCTTCACGCCCGTAGCTATCGCGAATCGGTAAAACATGGCGGCTAGCGCCCCGGCGTCCCTGCGGGCAGGGTGATGCGGGTGACGGTGCCCTGGTCGGGCAGGGAGTTGACCTTGATGTCGCCCTCGTACTTCGTGGCGAGGTGGTGGGCCAGGGTCAGTCCGAGTCCCATGGCGCCGTTGCGCGAGGTA
>CAYQVB010000071.1:0-41374 GCA_964420925.1 uncultured Ectothiorhodospiraceae bacterium
AAGAAGAAGTTGCTGTCCTCGGGCAGGAACAGCCCCATTCCGAACCGGCCGATCAGGGTCCACATCACCGCGCCGAGCACGTAGTCGGCGACCAGGATCCAGAGTGGAAACGCGTCGTACATCAGCCGGCGAGATCAGCGACAAACGAAAGAGGCCGGGTCGGAAGCGACACCGGCCGCAGGACGAAAACGCCGGGGCGGAAAGCCCGCCCCGGCGAAAGTGACAACCGGCGACCTCAGTGCGAAGACGCCAGGACCGACTCGCCCTTCGGAATCCGGGTCGAGTCGACCATGTCCTGAGTCTCCTTGTCCGGCGCCGCGGTCATCAAGCTGACTACCACCATGCAGACCAGGCTCACCGGCATGCCGATCATCCCGAAGCGCAGGTGGTCGATGCCGATCCACGGATCCATGCCGGCGAAGCGCACCATGTAGAGGTACCACGTTCCGGCAATGAGGCCCCCGAGCATCCCCGCGATCGCTCCCTGCCGGTTGGCGCGCTTCCACCACACGCCGAGCACCAGCGGGAAGAAGAGTCCGGAGCACGCGAAGTCGAATGCCCAGGCCACCGCTCCGAGGATTCCCGTGAGCTTAAAGCTCGCGACCACCGCGCCCGCCGCGCCGATCACGATGAGGAGCACGCGGGCCACGACGAGCCGCGTCTTCGTCTCCGCCTTCGGGTCGATGATCTTGTAGTACAGATCATGCGAGAGCGCGTTGGCGATGGCGAGGAGCAGGCCGTCCGCGGTGGACATCGCGGCGGCCATGCCGCCGGCCGCGACCAGACCCGAGATAACGTAGGGCAGGCCCGCGATCTCCGGAGTCGCCAGCACGACGATGTCGCCGCGCATGAAGAACTCGTTGATCTGGAGTATTCCGTCCCCGTTCGAGTCGATCACCTTGAGGAAGCCGACCTCGCTCCAGTTCCTGACCCAGTCGAGAGCGCTTACCTCCGCGATGGTCTTCCCGATGATGCCCGTGGCGAGACTCGGGTCGAGCACCTGCAGCTTGGTGAACGTCGCGAGCGCCGGAGCGGTGAAGTAGAGCAGGAAGATGAAGAACAGCGACCACGCCACGGACTGGCGCGCCGCCCGCACCGACGGGGTCGTGAAGTAGCGCATCAGGATATGCGGCAGCGATGCGGTCCCCGCCATCATGCAGAGCACCAGGGTGATGAAGCGCCAACTTTCGAGCGCGGTCGTCCCGGCCGCCGCGTGCGGCACCGTGAGCGCCTTCAGTCCCGGCACCGCCTGCTCCGGCTTCAACACCCCGACCTGGTGCATGGCCTCCAGCTCGCCGAGCCGCATCACCGCGTCGCCATAGACGAGTTGCGGAAAGATGCCGAAGCCCTGCTTGTTCGACATCCAGATCACGGGGACGAGGTAGGCGATGATGAGCACGATGTACTGCGCCACCTGAGTCCACGTCACCGCCCGCATGCCGCCGAGCATCGAGCAGAGCAGGATGCCGAGCAGGCCGAACCAGACGCCGACCTCGAACGGGATGTGCAGGGCCCGCGACGCGATGGTGCCCGTCGCGTTGATCTGTGCGGTCACGTAGGTGAACGACGCGACCACCAGCACGAGCACCGCGCAGAAGCGGGCAACGTCGCCGCCGTAGCGCGTGCCGATGAAGTCGGGCACGGTGTAGCAGCCGAACTTGCGCAGGTACGGCGCCATGAGCGCCGCCACCAGCACGTATCCGCCGGTCCAGCCGACGACGAACGCGAGATAGGCGTGGCCGCCCATGTAGATGCCACCGGCCATCGCGACGAACGACGCGCCGGACATCCAGTCCGCCGCCGTCGCCATGCCGTTGAACACCGGCGGGACGCTTCGCCCGGCGACGTAGTAGGCGTCGACCTGCATCGTGCGCGACAACCACCCGATCGCGGCGTAGATGAGAACGGTGAACCCGACGAACAGGATCCCGATGGTGTCGGCCGACATCCCCATCTGTTCGAGGATGGCCATGAGGCCGATGAAGACGACGAAACCGCCCGTGTACAGTCCGTAGATCTTGGGCAGGTTGTCGATGAAGTTCCCTCGCATTGCCATGGTCGTCCCCCCCTCAGTCGTCTTCGGCCACGCCGAATTCGCGGTCGATCTTGTCCTGGGTTCTTGCGAACCAGAAGATCAGCACCACGAACACGATCAGGGACCCTTGCGCGGCCATGTAGAAGCCGAGCGGGAACCCGAGGAAGCTCGCCCCGTTGAGCGCATCGGCGAACCAGTGCACGACGAACGAGAACACGAACCAGATGGCGAGCGTGATCCACATCAGACCGCGAGTACGCCGCCAGTGCGCGGTTTGGTCGCTGTTCATCTACCCTCCTCCTTTGTGATGAGACTGCCGGAATTCCTGCATGCATACGCCTTCGTTGATGCTCCTCGGGTCGAAACCGGTCGAACGGAAACGGCCGCGCCAGTGCCGCCGCGAGTTGCCGGCACCGGCCTTGCCCGGTTCCGCGGCGGTGGAGCCATGAGGCTGATTGTCGATTCCCCCAGCGCGCCATTGTAGGGCGGCGTCGTCTCTTGCGCGAGCGAAATTGCACCCGCCGGCATGGGTTGGTCCGACTTCGGTTCAGTATCGCGGAGCCTGAAAATGTCGATGCTTCGATGGACGGATCCCCTGCAACATCCGTCGGGTGAATAGCGTCGTCGAGAGGAGAACTCGCACTCCAGGGGCGAATCGGATTTGGGGGCGTCACTCGAATGAACGAATCGATCCGGGTCCGGCTGCGGCGAGGGATATCCGTGCTCGCGGAGTATCTCGGGGCAGGGGTGGCGGGCCGCAGGCGGACCATCGCCGACCTCGCGGCCCTCCAGCACTTTCTCGACACGAGGGCCAGCCTCGTCGCCCAGACGACGCTCTACGGCTATCTCCGCACCCGGGCCGGCACCCGGTATCCGGTGCTCTTCGAGAACGACGCGTTCGTCGTCTCGATCAACCATGCCAAGTGGCAGATGTGGCTCGCCTGTCTTTCGGACCTCTCGGTGTTCGCGGGCGGGTTGCTCGCTCGGCGTTCGCAAGCCGGCCCCGCGGCAGCCGGTGCGGCCGTGCGGCGCACGGTGGAGGCGATTCTCGAACGCACCGGTACGCCGGACGATTCGGGCCCCCTGTACGCCGACGGCGCGAAGGCGGTGCGCGATCGGCTGAGCCGGTGCGACTGGCACGCCGTCGACGACGACGAGAGCGAGTTCACCGCGAGCCCGGAAGCGCTCGTGCGCAACGCGCCCATAATCCCGGAGCTCATGGCGCTCGACGAGGAGATCGTCCGCAACTCGGTGCGCTTCAGGTGGCAGGAGGTCCGTCGGGAGCTGCGGGCGAACCTCGACGCGAACATGGAGCTTGGACAAAGTGATTGAAACGCGGGCAACGCCCGTGTACTGCCAGGTCTCCCCGGCCCGACCGGGACGCCTCTCCACGCGGCGGCGGGTCCCTTCACCGGGACGGCGCTCGCGGATCTCGGGCCGGGCTCCGCCCGCCCGGACGGGGCGGGCGTTGCGGCTAGACGGCGGCGCGCACCGCGGGGATGACCTCCTCCAGCAGGGGCTCGAGCACCGCGTAGATCGACTCCCCCTCGGGGGGAAAGATCCAGAATGCGGCGTGGCCGATGCCCATCCGCGCGATGCGAACGAGCCGTTCGGTGACCTCGGCGGGGGTCCCCGCGAGCGAGAACTGCCCGAGCAGCTCGTCCGGGAGCATGCGCCCCAGCGTGCCGGTGAGCCCCGGAGCGTGGCCGTAGCTGTGCTCGTCCATGAAACGCAGCACGTCGTCGGGCAGCGTCACCCCGATCTTCGCGAGAATCTCGCGGCTGCCCCACATCGCGACCGCGACGCCGGTGCGCACCGCGTCCCGGGCCCGGTCTCCGTCGTCGGATACCGAGGTGTACAGCCAGGACATGAGCTCGATGTCCTCGAGCGAGCGTCCGCCCCGCTTTGCGCCCTTCGCGACGTGGTCGATGCCCCAGCGGATTCCCTCCTCCGAGGCGTAGCTCGCGACGACCACGCCATCCGCCATCTCTCCGCCCGCCTGCAGCACCCGCGGTCCGCGCCCCGCGACGACTATGGGCACGCGCCGCAGTGGCTCGAAACCGAGATGCCCGCCATCGAAGCGGATGATCTCCCCCTCGAACTTCACATCCTGCTCCCCGTCGCAGAGACGGTTGATGAGCGCGATGGCTTCCTTGATCGCGCGGGCGGGGCGAATCCGCTCGATGCCCATCGCCGCGAAGCCGCTGACCCCCGCTCCAATTCCGAGCACGCAGCGCCCGCCCGATATCTCGTCCACCGATGCCGCCGCGGTGGCGGTCAGGGCGGGATGACGCACGAAGGGGTCGGTCACCATCGCGCCGATCCGGATGCGCTCGGTGCGGCACGCAAGCAGAGTCATGCTCGCGTACACGTCGCGGTAGAAGCGTTCGTCCGCCACCCATACCTGGTCCAGACCGCGGCGTTCCGCGAACCGGGCGAGGTCCACGGTCTGCTCGGGTCCGAAGTCGCCGACCATGCCGATCGAGAATTTCATGATTGTCTCCGCGCTTGCCGCAATTGCGACCCCGGTAGCCCAAGCGTAGCATCGAGCGCTGTTCGCGAGCGTTTCATCCATCTCGGGAATTCGCGCACCAGGAGACGGCAATGACCGATGCATCGTTCCGGGTCGAACCGGTGGCGGGCGCGCTCGGCGCCCGGATTCACGGCGTGGATCTCTCCCTGCCCGTGTCCGACGAGACGTTCGAGGCGATCAGGAACGCACTTCACGAACACCTTGTCATCTCCTTTCGCGATCAGGATCTGACGACCGACCAGCACTACGCCTTCGCCCGGCGCTTCGGGGAGCTGATTCCCCACCCTTACGTGCACGGGCTCGAGGGATACCCCGAGGTCATCGAGATCGTGAAGGAGCCCGAGGAGACCCGAAACTGGGGCGGTTACTGGCACGCCGACCTCACCTTCCTGGAGACGCCGCCGGGAGGCGCCGTGCTCTACGGGCGTGAGCTCCCGCCGGTCGGGGGCGACACCCTGTTCGCCAACATGTACCTCGCCTACGAGACCCTGTCGGAGGGCATGCGGGAGATGCTGGACGGCCTCGGTGCGCTGCACGTCTCGGGTGAGCCGCACCTTTACTCGTCGAGATTCCGCAGTATGCACGAGCGAAGGGGCAACGCTCCCACCGAGCATGTGCACCCGGTGGCGCGCACCCATCCGGTCACCGGCCGCAAGTCGCTCTTCGTCAATCCGCTCTTCACCCACAGCTTCGAGGACATGACGGCGGAGGAGAGCGAACCCGTGCTCGACTACCTCCACGACCACGCTGTCCGTCCCGAGTTCACGTTCCGCTTTCGCTGGTCGCGGGGCTCGGTGCTGGTCTGGGACAACCGGGTGGTCATGCACAACGCACTGAACGACGACTTCAGCGCTGCGCGCAACGGGTCCGGCTTTCGCCGGGTGCTGCACCGGGCGACGCTGGCGGGCGAAGTGCCGATGTAAGGGCCCGCCGGCGGCCCCGCGCTTCCCGTCAGGACGCGGTCTGCACTCCGCCGGTGAGGCCGCCGTCCACCACCAGGGCCGCGCCGGTGACGTAGCGGGCCTCGTCGGAGGCGAGGAAGAGCGCGGCATGGGCGACGTCCCAGGACTCGCCCTGTTTGCCGATCGGGATCATCGCATCGCGCTGGCGCATCATGTCCTCGACGTCGCCGCCCCAGGCCTGCGTCAGCGAGGCTTCGACGAAGGGGGTGCGCATCATGCCCGGCAGCAGCGCGTTGCAGCGGATGCCCTTCGGAGCGAACTCGATCGCGATCTCGCGGGTGAGCGCCACCATGCCGAGCTTCGACGCTCCGTAGGCGCCGGACAGCGCGGGAAGGGTGCGGATGCCGTTGATGGACGAGATGTTGACGATCGCGCCGCTTCCCTGCTCGACCATCTGCGGCAGCACCGCGCGGCACATCAGGAACACGCTCTTCAGGTTGACGTCGAGGGTCCGGTCCCAGTCCGCTTCGCTGATCTCCAGGATGCCGCCGGGGAGCTCGATCCCGACGTTGTTGTGCAGGATGTCGATCCGGCCGTACTCGTCGATGCACTCGCGGGCGACTCGCTCGCAGTCCGCAGCCCGGCTCACGTCGGCCCGGGACGTGAAGCAGACTCCTCCTTCTTCATCGATGAGACGCTTCGTCTCTTCCGCGGCTTCGAGGTTCAGGTCGACGAGCATTACGTGCGCGCCTTCCCGGGCGAAGAGCATCGCCGCCGCCTTGCCGTTGCCGATCCCGGGTCCGACCGACCCGGCGCCGGTCACGATCGCAGCCTTGTCCCGCAGTCGTTCTCCCATTGGTCACTCTCCCGTCCCGGTGGGCACTACCGGCGCCGCATGATACTGGAGTGCGTCTCCGCAGGGCGGGAGGTCCCCTGGCGGTCGCCGGGCACACTGGCCTCCGATTCAGCCTTCGAAGGGCCAGAGTCCGGGCGGTCGATGCTCGAAGGGCAGGGTGGTGATGTCGTGGGTCATGGTGCCGGGGCTCGCGAGGTAGAGGACCTCACGCGCGACGGGCAGGAAGCCGTCGTAGAAGTGCTGCGCGGACTTCACCACCAGGTAGCGGAACGATGCGGGGTCGAAGCCCCCGGCATCGAAGAGATCCGCTCCGAAGGCCTGGGTGCGCAGGTCGTTCAGCACGAAGGCCATGCCCGTCGCGCTTCGCACCCCGGCGACGTTGCCGAGCGGCGAGGGCTCGCCCGCAAAAGTCTGCGTGGCATTTTCCACGAGGCCCACCACCTCCACTTCGAGGTCGATCGGCGGTCCCGACTGCGGGCCGACCTTGCCCCCGATGCGAAGCGCGAGCCGGGCGCCCGCTCCCGCGGCCCGGCACATGTCGACCGAGATCGGGTCCCAGAGCGGCCCGATTGCGGTGTCGTGCATGCCGGCATCGATCATGGCGTGGGCCACGAAGGTCGAGTCGTTCGCCGCCCCGCCGCCGGAGTTGTCGCCGGCATCGGCGAGGACCACCGGCCCTTCCGAGGCCGCGACCGCGCGCGCGAGACCTTCCTCGAGCGAGAGGTGCGGCGGAGTGCCGCGTCCGCGCAACTCGCGCAGCTCGGCGCCGAGAGAGGCTGCGAGCTCCGCCCCGAGATTCGGCTGCCCGTCTGTCGTCACCAGCACCTTGGTTCCGATGTGCGGTGTGTCTCCCCACGGAAAGCCGTGCGCTGCGGATACCGACAGCACTCCGGGTTCGCGCTCGAGCGCCTGCATGCGCTCGACAAAGCCGCGCATCGGGGGAACCGGGGTGTGGTAGAGCGCGATCTGGTGGCAGTCGAACACTGCGGTGTGCGGCCGGACTTCGCCCCTGGCGCAGCGTGCCAGAAGCGAGATCAGCTCCTCGCCGCGCGCTGCGTAGTCGGAGTGGGGATACTCCTTGAACGCCACCAGAAAATCCGCCGCCCCGGTCATTGCGGGTGAGATGTGGCAGTGGAGATCGAGCTCCGCGCCGAGAGCCGCGCCGGGGCCGATTACGCTCCGGGTGCGGGCGAGCAGGTCTCCCTCGCAGTCCGGGTAGCCGTCGGCGAGCATTGCGCCGTGCAGCGAGAGCGCCACCGCGTCGAGCGGCATGGCCGCTTCCACCTGGTCGAGGATCTCGTCGCGCAGGGCCTCGTAGGTGGAGCGGGTCAAGGGGGCGGAGGGCGTGGCGTAGGCGAGGGTGCCTTCCACGAGCTCCCAGTCGGTGTCCGCGCGCACCAGCGCCCGTGCCGCGTCGAGGGGCCCGGTCTCCATGCCCCGATAGGCGAGCGGCGCATCTCCGGGACGCCACAGCAGGTACTCCCGGAAGCTCGCGAGACCGGTTGGCAGCGGCGAGAAGGAGTTCGACTCGTGACCGAATCCTGCGGTGAACATGCGCTTCTTCATGGTTCGTTCAGGCTGCCATCGAATGCGCGGAATTGCGAGCCCCGCGGCAGTACAAAACCCCTTGTCGCTCAGAGTCGGCGAGCGTAGGGTGTCGGCCCTCACCGGGGCGGGACAAGGCGCCATGAACCTTCCGAGCCGCCAGCGCGGCGGGATCTTTGTGCGGGTTTTCTTCCTCGTTCTGGTGCCTCTCGTGGGAGGTGCAGCCGGCCTTTACTGGTACGCGCTCGGCGGGCGTTACGTGGTCACCGACAACGCCTACGCCAAGGCGCACATGATCGCGATCAGCGCCTCGATCGACGGCCGCGTCATGGAGGTGATGGTCGAGGACAACCGGCCGGTGGTGCAGGGTGAAGTGTTGTTCACGCTCGATCCCCGGCCCTACGAGATTGCGCGCACGCGGGCCGAGGCCCGCATGGCGGCGGTGCGCAACGAGCTCGCCGCAAAGCGGGCCGCGTTTGCCCAGGTCGCGGCGGAGATCGCGGACGCCCGGGAGAGGGTGAAGTATCTCCGGAGCGAGCAGTCGCGCCAGGAGGCCCTCGCGGCCGAAGGCGTCGCCAACGCGACCGCGATCGATACCCTCAAGTACGAGAGCAACGCGGCGGTGCAGGCGTTGCAGGCGCTGCACGAAAAGGCGAGGCAGGTTCTGGCGGAGCTCGGTGGCGATCTGGAGCAGCCCATTGCGGAGCATCCTCGATTCCTCGAGGCGAGGGCGGCCCGGGAGGAGGCGGAGCTCGCGCTCGAGTACGCCACGGTCCGTGCGCCCGCCAACGGGATCGCGAGCCGGGTACAGCTCCAACCCGGTGAGTGGGTGGACAAGGGGCGTCCGGTCTTCAGCCTGATTGACACGAGCGAGCTCTGGATAGAGGCGAATCTGAAGGAGACCCAGCTCACCCATGTGGTGCCGGGTCAGGCCGTGACCTTTGAAGTCGATGCCTATCCCGGGGTGGACTGGAAGGGCGTCGTCACCCGAATCAGCCCCGCTACCGGGTCGGAGTTCATGGTGCTGCCCCCCCAGAACGCCACCGGCAACTGGATCAAGGTGGTGCAGCGGGTCCCGGTGCACATCGAGATCGACTTCGCACCCGGACACCCCGAGTTGCGCGCGGGCATGACCGCCAGCGTGTCGGTGGACACCGGGCGCGAGCGCGAGTTGCTGGCGTTGCTCAACGATTTCGGGCTGGTCAGGTAGCGCGGGCCGCGCTCGCCTCGATCAGCGGACGGCACTGAACCACTTCTTCCCGGGCCAACATCGCTCGCTGCGCCGATGCTGCTGACCCCGAGAACGCACGAACGCCGGTGAGGCTCGCCCCTCCCATCACCAGTCGTCGCCCACGGCGGGAAGCAAGCCGGCAATGAAGGCATTCGAGGGCTACCGGGTGCTCGACCTGACTCATGTCCTCGCCGGCCCCTTCTGCACCTATCAGCTCGCGGTGCTCGGTGCGGAAGTCATCAAGATAGAACCTCCCGGCGAACCGGACATGATGCGCGCGGAAGGCGGAATCGAGTCGCTCAACCGGCGGGGCATGGGGACCCTTTTTCAGAGCCAGGGGGCGAACAAGCGGGCGATGTCGCTCGATCTCAAGACCGAAACGGGGCGCGCAATCTTCAAACGCCTCGCCAGCGGCGCCGACGTGGTGGTGGAGAACTATCGGGCGGGCGCGCTCCCGTCACTCGGGCTCGGCTACGACGATCTCGCGGCGCAGAACCCTTCGCTCATCTACTGCTCCATTACCGGTTTTGGCCAGACCGGACCCAATGCGGGACACACTGCTTTCGACAACGTCATTCAGGCCCGCTCCGGGCTGATGGCGACCACGGGCACGCCGGACAGCGCGCCGGTGCGCGTCGGCGCTCCGGTGCTCGACTACGGTACCGGCGCGCAGGCCGCTTTCGCGATCACGGCCGCGCTGCTGCGGCGCGAGCGCACCGGAAAGGGGCAACGCATCGATGTCTCGATGCTCGATGCCACCCTGGTCCTGATGTCTTCGGCGACGGTGACGAGCGAGCTGAGCGGCGCCCCTCCGATCCCTCATGGCAATTCGCACCCGAGCCGCTACGCCTATGGGTGCTATCCCACCGAAGACGGGTTGCTGATGCTGGGCGTACATACCGCCCGCCAGCACGAACGACTGTGGCGTGCACTCGGCCGCGAAGACCTCGCGGAGGAAACGCGATGGCAAAAGCCGCCCGACATCGAGGCCTGCTACGAGCGACTCCGGGCAGAGCTGCAGGAAGTTCTGATCACTCGGACCGCCGGAGAATGGGAAGAGTGCCTGGTTCAGGCGGGCGTGCCCGTCTCCCGCGTACGCTCGCTGGACGAGACTCTCGCGGACCCGCAACTCGCGCGCCGCGCGGTGCTGCAGCGGGCGGAGGGGTTCGAGGGATTCGGGGGTTCGGCTCGGGTCCCGGTGAGCGCGGCGACCTGGGCCGAGGACGGTCCCGAGATCACATCTCCGCCACCGGTGCACGGGGAGCATACCGATACGATCCTCGCAGAGCTCGGCTTCTCCGCGGATGACGTGGCGTCTCTGCGGGAACGGGGTGTGGTCTGATGACACTGGCGGCTCTGTTTCGAGTGACCGGAAGGACAATCGGGTCCGAGCAGCGTCGAAATCGCGGACTATCAGTCCTCAGGTCTCGAAAGGAAGGTCCGAATGCGGCGCAGGAGACGCCATCGTCGTAGCGCCCCCATCTTACGCCGCGAGTAGAATCCCGCGCGGGGAGTGACGGGGGATCGATGCATGAGCGCGAGCGACGCGAGGGTTTCACGCTTCGGGGAGTACCGGGGGTACGCCACTGCGGATTATGACGGCTGGCGGCGCTTCTCTCGGCACGTGACGGTGCGCGACGGGACGCGCATCGCCATCGACTACTACCGTCCGACCCGGGCGGGCGCGCTGCACACGGAGCGACTGCCGGTGGTGTGGAGCTTCAATCGCTACCAGCGCGCCAACATCACCGGCGGCGAGCTCTACACCACCTTCCACCAGCATCCTCCCCTCCTCAACGTCATGCAGCACGGCTACGTGCTCGGGAACGCCGACGTGCGCGGCTCCGGCGCCTCCTACGGGAGCAAGCACGGATGGTTCCCGCCGGAGGAGGCGGAGGACGCCTTCGACCTTACCGAGTGGTTCGCGGCGCAGCCCTGGTGTAACGGCCGGATCGGCATGGCGCGCCGTTCCTATCTCGGCATCACCCAGTACTTCAACGCCTCGCAGTCGCCGCCCCACCTCGGGTGCATCTTCCCCGGGGTCGCATTCATCGACGAGTACGACTTCATCTACCCGGGCGGGATCTTCCTCGACTGGCCGGTCTACTCATGGGCGGGCTTCGTGGAGGCGGCGGACCGCAGCGCCGCCCTGCCCCCCGACTGGCGGGATGTCGTGGGGCGCAACGCGACGGGTCATGCCGCCCCCGTCCCCTATACCCCGATCGAGTACGGGGGCGCCGCCCCCTCCGGAGGCGACCCGGCGGGTCCCGTGGTGCCGGTCGACGAGGACCATGACGGGAGGCTGCTCGCGGAGGCCACCGCCGCGCACCGGGCGAGCATGAACGGCCATGCCGTCGGAGCGGCGCTGCCCTTCCGCGACAGCGTCGATGCGCGCACCGGGGTGCGATACCACGAGCAGCGCAGCCCCTGGCCCCGCCTTCCCGACATTGCGCGATCGGGGGTGCCCGCCTATCACCTCGGCGGGTGGTTCGACGGCTTCACCCGCGACACCATGCTGTGGTTCCGCAACTATCCGAACCGGCAGAAGCTGGTCATGGGGCCCTGGTTCCACGGCGGGCTCGCAGGGATCGACATGCCGGCGGAGTACCTGCGCTGGTTCGACCACTGGCTGAAAGGGGTCGACAACGCAGTGCTCGAGGAGCCGGCGCTCCACTACTGGACCCTGAACGCGACGGAGGGAGAGGAGTGGCGCGGCGCCGACGCGTGGCCGCTGCCGAGCGAGCGCCGCACCGCGTTTCACTTCCATGCCGGTCCCTCCGGCAGCATCGACTCTGCGAATGACGGCCTGCTCGTGGAGGGCGGTCCGGGTTCGGAGGGGCGGGACGACTACCGCGTGGACTACACCGCCTCGTCGGGCATCGACAACCGCTGGACCTGGACCGCGGGCGGGGGCACCGTCACGGAGGTGCCGAAGCCGCTCGGCGTGTTCCCGTATCCCGACATGCGCGGGAATGACGCGAAAGGGCTCACCTACACCACTGCGCCGCTCGACGGGCTCCTGGAGGTGACCGGCCATCCGGTGGTGCACCTGTGGGTGACCTCGAGCGCGGAGGACGGCGACTTCTTCGTCTACCTCGAGGACGTCGAGCCGGACGGGCGCTCGGCCTACGTCACGGAAGGGCAGTTACGGGCTTCGCACCGCCGCCTTGCGTCTCCGCCCTATGACCGCATGGGGCTCCCCTACCACCGCAGCCATGCCGAGGATGCGATGCCGCTGGTGTCCGGCGAGCCGGTCGAGCTCTGCTTCGACCTCCAGCCCACCTCGGTCGTGTTCCGGGAGGGGCACCGCATCCGGGTCACCGTCACCTGCGCCGACAAGGACACCTTCGCCACCCCGGTCCTCGACCCCGCGCCGGAGGTGAGCGTGCTGCGCGGCGGAAACCGCGCATCGCGCATCGTGCTGCCGGTGATTCCGCAATCCCAGTCATGAACGCGCCCTTTCGCGACCGCGCACCAGAGTCAAGGAGACCCCATTGAGCTACAGCGGCAAGCAGATCTTCATGGACACCCTGATGGCGGAGGGAGTCCGGTACATCTTCGGCAACCCGGGGACCACCGAGCTCCCCGTCATCGACAGCCTCCACGACTATCCGGACATCGACTACGTGCTCTGCCTGCACGAAGGCGTGGCGGTCTCCATGGCCGACGCCTACGCGCTCGCGTCCGATACCGTCGGTGTGGTCAACCTTCACGTCGCGCCGGGGCTCGGCAACGGACTCGGCTCGGTCTACAACGCGTGGCAGGGCGATACGCCCCTGCTGGTGACGGCGGGGCAGCAGGACACTCGCCTGCGCCTGCGCAAGCCCATGCTCGGCCACGATCTGGTGGCGATGGCGGCGCCGCTCACCAAGTGGTCGGTGGAGGCCCAGAGCGCCGACGAGCTGCCCCTGATCCTCAACCGCGCCTTCAAAATCGCTCGCGAGGCGCCTTCCGGGCCGGTTTTCGTGTCGCTGCCCCTGGACGTGATGGAGCAACGCACCGAGCACCCGCCGATGCCCTCCTCGCGGGTCTTCGACCGCCCCCTGGCCGACGCCCGCGGGCTCGCCGAAGCGGCGGAGATTCTGCGCGCGGCGCGCGAGGTGGTGATCGTCTGCGGCGACGGGGTCGCGCGGGCCGACGCGGTGGCCGACGCAGTGGCGCTCGCGGAGGCGACCGGCGCCGCGGTCTACGCCGACGTGCTCCCCGCCCGCATCAATTTCCCCAATCAGCACCCGCACTTCCGCGACCGCATGGCGCGTGACCAGAGCGCGATCCGGGCCCGCATGGGAGCGGCGGATGCGATCGTGCTGGTCGGCGGGCGTTTCTTCGAGGAAATCTGGTTCGTGGACGACACGCCCTTTCCCGAGGACGCACGGATCATCCAGCTTGAGGCGACCGGTGCCAGCATCGGGCGCAACTACCGGGTCGACTGCGGTCTCGTCGGAGATCTGAAGCTCTCCCTTGCCGCGCTGACCCGCCATCTCGACGATGAGGTCGGGGGCTCGGCCGAGCGCGCTGCAACGATTCGCGCGCGCCGGGACGAGCACGCGCGGAGGAAGGCGGCCAGTCGGGAGCGGCAGCGGGCCAAGGCTGCGTCGCGGGGGGGCAACCTTCCCATGTCCACCGCCACCCTGATGGCGGAGCTGGCGAAGGTGCTTCCGGACAACGTCGCGGTGGCGAGCGAGGCGATTACGGGGAGCCCGGACGTGTTGCACACCCTCGATTTCAAGGACCGGAACGCCCTGCTGGGTCCGCGCGGCGGGGGCATCGGCCAGGGCCTGCCGAGCGCGGTCGCGCTCAAGCTCGCGGAGCCCTCGCGTCCGGTGCTCGCGATATCCGGAGACGGCTCGGCGCTCTACACCATCCAGGCCCTGTGGACCGCCGCCCACCGGCGCCTCGACATCGTCTTCCTCATTCTCAACAACGGCACCTACCGGGTGCTCAAGATCAACATGGACCACTACCGCCACATGTCCGGCATCGCGGCGGATCGTGGCTACCCCTACCTCGACCTCGACGATCCCCGGGTCGACTTCGTTTCCGCCGCCGCCGGCTTCAGGGTGCCGGCACGGCGGTTGGAGAAGGTGGAGGAGGTGATCCCGGCGGTTGAAGCCGCGTTCGCTTCGGGAGGTCCGTACCTGCTGGACGTGCTGGTCGACGAAGGGTGAGCGCGTCCTCCATCCCTCTCATTGCCGCCGGGGCAGTCCTGCACCATTACGGAGGTGCTGTCGAAGGATGTCACTGGATTCGGCGGGGCATCGTGTCCGGCAGGGGAGTCGGTCCCCGGCGCCGAAACAGGGGGATTGGCGGGCGATCTGTCCTTGGCTTCCGTCATTTGGTAGAACACCTGCGAACAACAGCGTCGCGAGCGGAGCGCTGCGGCAGCGCCCCCTCGTAACGCACAACCCGCCCCACAAGGAGTTCGAATCATGCAATCCAAGCGAGACGTTCAGAAGTTTGTCGACGACATGAAGCTCGGCCGGTTGAGCCGGCGCGACTTCCATAGAGGGCTGGCTTCGGTCGGCCTCGCCCTGGTGGCGACACCGCTCGTGTCGAGACCGGCTCTCGCGGCGGCCGAAGACCACCCCACGGTGTACACCTGGGGAGGGTACGAGGTGCCCGAGATGTACGGGGAGTACCTCGCAAAGTACGGCGAAGAGCCCAACTTCTCGCTCTGGGGCGACGAGGAGGAGGCGGAAGCCAAGATTCGGGCCGGTTTCCACCCCGACGTGGGCATGCCCTGCTCCTACAAGATCAAGAAGTGGAACGAGCTGGGCTTTCTCAGGCCCATCGACACCAGCCGTCTGGCGCACTGGGACGACGTCATCGACGTGCTGAAGGAAGTCCCCGACACGTTCGTCGACGACAAGCGCCTCATGGTCACCGGCTGGTGGGGCCTTACTTCGGTGACCTTCCGCACCGACATCGCGCCCGAGTACATCCCGGAGGAGAACCACACCTGGGGCATCCTGTGGGATCCGAAGTATGCCGGCCGCCTGTCCATGATCGACAGCCTCATCGACGGCGTCATGGTCGCCGCGATCTATTCCGGCGCCAAGGACCCCTTCAACATGACGAGCGAGGAAGTGGAGAGAGTTCGGGAGCTGATGCGCGAGCAGCGTCCATTGCTGCGCTACTACACCAACGACCTGACCTCCTGGGAGCAGGGCCTGGCATCCGGAGAGCTGGTGGCGGCCGCCTCCTGGAACGACACCCCCACCAAGCTCATCAGGGACGGCCTGCCGGTGCAGTTCATGAACCCCAAGGAGGGCGCCATGACCTGGACCTGCGGGATGGTGCTGTTCGATTACGTCGCGCCGGAAATGGAAACGCGCGCCTACGAACTCATCGACGCTTATCTCTCACCCGAGACCGGCGCATACTGGATCGAGACCTTCGGCATGGGGCACTCCAACATCAAGGCCTTCGCGCAGTTCTCGGCCGAGGAGCTTGCCACCCGCGGACTGCCGCCGGACGACATTCCCGGCTACATCGCGTCGGGAATCTTCCAGGCCACCATCCAGAACGAGCCCGAGCTGCAGGCCATGTACGAAGAGGTCAAGGCCGGGTTGTAGAAGCGGAGCGCCTGCGCGGGCCGGCGTAGTCGCGCCGGCCCGCGCGGGGCTTGCGTACGGAGAAGGGGCTCATGTGGGAGCGGATGAGACGGCGCTTCCTGAGGAGCGCGCAGATGCGCGGCTACGCGCTGCTCTCGCCGACCCTCTTCGTGATGATCCTGTTTCTGGTGGTTCCCCTGGGAATCCTGTTCACGCTCAGCTTCTGGAAGCAGGACGGGCTCTTCTTTACCCCCGCGTTCACTTTCGACAACTACCTGGCCTTCTTCGGTCGGATCATCTATTCGAAGCTGCTCGCCACCAGCATCGGCACGTCGCTCTGCGTGGCCACCGCCACCGTGCTGCTCGCCTACCCGATGGCCTATTGCCTGGCCTTCCGCATCAAGCGGGCGAAGATCATGTGGCTCATCCTGATCACCATCCCCTTCTGGACCAGCTTTCTCCTCCGGGTATTCGCCTGGAAGATAACCCTGGGCTATCAGGGGGTGATCAACTCGGGGCTCATGAGTATCGACCTCATCTCGGAGCCCTTGCAGTTTCTCCTGTACAACCGTTTCTCGGTCGTGGTGACCCTGACGCATGCCTGGGCGGCCTTCGCCATCCTGCCCATCTACGTGTCGCTCGAGAAGATCGATCGCTCTCTGCTCGAAGCGGCGACCGACCTCGGCGACGGTCCCGTGGCGCGTTTCTTCGGCGTCACCCTGCCGCTCTCCATGCCGGGCGTCATCGCCGCCTTCCTCTTCGTGTTCATTCCCACGGTGGGCGACTACGTGACACCCCGGCTGGTGGGCGGGACCGGCGGCATCATGATCGGCAACATCATTCAGACGATGTTCGGGCGCGGAAACAACTGGCCCATGGGCGCGGCGCTCGCCGTGATCTCCATGACCACGATTACGCTGCTCATCATCGTGACGCTCTGGTTCATCCGAAAGATGCGGCAACGCTGATCCCATGGAGCAGAGCAAGCGCATTGATGGACTCATCGTGTACGGGGTGGCCTACCTCGGCTTCCTCTACCTGCCGATCCTTCTCATCCCTCTGTTCTCGTTCAATGATTCGATCTACATCGCCTTTCCTCTGAAGGGGTTCACTCTCCAATGGTACGAAGCGATGATCGCCCAGGACGCGCTGGTGCGCTCGTTGGTGAACAGTCTGAAGGTTGCGAGCGCGGTTGCGATCATCAGCACCATCTTCGGCACTCTGGCCGCCAAGGCGGTGACCGCCTACGACCTGCGCGGAAAGGCCCCCATCGTGGCGTTCATCATGATCCCCTTCGTCATCCCCGGCATCATTCTCGGCATCTCGCTGCTGGTGCTCATCAATCGCCTGGGGGTGGAGCCGTCCTTGTTCACGGTGGGGCTCGGGCACGTCATGATCGCCATTCCCTTTTCGATGATGGTGATGATCTCGCGGCTCGAGGGGCTCGATCGGGACCTGGAAGAGGCGTCGATGGATCTCGGCGAGGGCGCGTGGTCGACGTTCTGGCGGGTCACCTTTCCTCTCGCGCTTCCGGGAATCGTTGCGAGCCTCCTGCTCACCTTCACCCTTTCCTTCGACGAGTTCCTGATCGCGTTCTTCCTGACCGGCAAGGAGTCGACTCTGCCAATCTTCATCTTCTCCCAGCTCCGGCTCTCCCAGAAGCTGCCCAACGTGCTGGCGCTGGGTTCCTGCATTCTCGCGGCTTCCACGATAGTGATCGTCCTGGCGGAGTACATTCGAAGGCGAAATCTTCGCAGCGGGCGGGGAAGCGGATTGGGCGTGTGATGAAGAAACGGGACTTTATTGCAGTTCGCGACGTCACCAAGCATTTCGGAAGGGTGAGGGCGCTCCAGTCGGTCGACATCGAAGTGAACGAGGGTGAATTCTTCGCGCTCCTCGGGCCTTCGGGGTGTGGCAAGACCACTTTGCTGCGGATTCTCGCCGGATTCGAGTCGCCCACCGAGGGAGAGGTGTTCATCGACGGCCAGGCGATGTCGGCGGTGCCGCCGAACCGCCGGCCGGTGAACATGGTGTTCCAGAACTACGCGATCTTTCCCCACCTGAACGTGCGGCAGAACCTGGCCTACGGTCTGCGCCGGCAGAAGCTTCCCAAGGCCGAGCTCGACGCGGTCATCGAACGCGCTCTCGCCTTGATCAAGCTCGAAGGGTTCGGCGAGCGGCGCTCCGATCAACTCTCCGGCGGGCAGCGGCAACGGGTGGCGCTCGCCCGGGCTCTGGTCAAGCAGCCCAAGGTGCTGCTGCTGGACGAGCCCCTGGGCGCCCTGGACAAGCGCCTGCGCGAGCAGATGCAGGTGGAGCTGCGTGCTCTTCAGCAGGAGGTGGGAGTCACCTTTGTTTTCGTGACCCACGACCAGGAAGAAGCCCTGTCGATGTCGGACCGCATCGCGGTGATGTCCGAAGGCGAGGTGCTGCAGGTGGATACGCCGGAGCGTCTCTACGAGCGTCCGGTATCCCGAGAGGTCGCCGACTTCATCGGGACCATGAACTTCATCGAAGGCGAAGTGGAGGGGGTGGAGAACGGAACGGTCACCGCCGATGCGGGTCCCTTGGGAAGGGTGAGTGCGGTGAGCGAACATCGCCCGAGCCGGGGCAGTCGGGTACTCATCGCCATCCGGCCCGAGAAGATCGCCGTCAGCCGGGAGAAGCCCGAGGGCCTCCTCAACGTGGCGCGAGGAAGAGTGGCCGCGGCCTCCTATCTCGGAGACCGCAGCCACCTCCGGGTCGACGTTCCCGGACTCGGCGCTCCAATTTCGGTGGCGAGCCAGAACGTCCTCCCCTTGCTGCACAGCGCTCATGCCGCGGAGTCCGATGACCTGTGGCTGACCTGGCCGGCGGAAGCGGTGGTGCTCCTTCCGCCGGAGTAGGCGGCGCAGGAGGAGCCTCCTCGCGGAAGGGTCGAATCACGCAATAGCAGGGGAGCAGGTCGGCATCGGGTTCGACCGACCCAACCTCACTTTGTGTCCCCGCACGAAGACGGCTGTGCGGAGAAGACGCGCTTCGCGAAGAGCTGAGTGCTCGTTTCCTTCGGGTCTGAACCCGGCTCGCATCACCCGCTCCCCGCGGCCGGTGAAGAGTGCGCACCCGCGCCGCCCGAGCCGCTATCATGGCGCCGCTCGACCTCCGGGAGACAGGAAACATGTTCGAACTCATCCGTTCGGTGCCGCTGCGCCAGTTGCTTTCCCGCCAGGCGCCCGCGCTCGCCGGCTCGCTCGTCATCGCCGAGCTCTTCTACAAGTTCGGCAGCTTCACGCTGGAGTGTCTCGGCTTCCTCGTGACCTGGTTCGTGCTGGACGCGATCATCGCCGGCATCGCACGCGCCTTCGCCCGGCCGGCGGAAGACGGAGCCTGAAGCGCAACGGGCGGCCTCCCGAGGTGCGCGGTGGTCCGTGTCGCGTGGGAGGAGTGAGAGAAACCCGAAGCTCCGGGACGCGGGGGACTTCACCAGCGAGGCCCGGGACTCGAATCGACGGGGCATGCACGAACCAGAACTCCGGACCTGATTCTGGAAAGGCAAGTCGGATGGCTCTGTCGCTCCACTATGAAGGCGTCCCCGTCAGCGCCTCCGGCGCACGGTCAAGGGAGAGATTTCCATGATTGATCAATTGCTCGACGCCATGCCGTTTCGCTGCATCGGCCCGCCGCGGGGCGGCCGGGTGGTCGCGGTGGCGGGTCATCCTCGCGAGCCGGCGGTGTTCTACTTCGGCGCGGTGGCGGGCGGCATCTGGAAAACCGAGGATGCGGGTACCACCTGGCGGAACGTGAGCGACGGTTACCTGGGAACTTCTTCGGTAGGCGCGCTTGCGGTGTCGGATTCCGAGCCCGGCGTCATCTACGCGGGCATGGGCGAGAGCACCATCCGGACCGACGTCTCCCATGGCGACGGGGTCTACAAGTCGAGCGACGGCGGTCAGAGCTGGGTTCGCGTGGGCCTCTCCGACACCCGGCACATCAGCGAGATCCGCATCCATCCGCGCGACGCGGACCGCGTGTACGTCGCAGCCCTCGGCCACGCCTTCGGACCGAACCCGGAACGCGGCGTGTACCGCTCGAAGGACGGGGGGCTAAGCTGGGAGCGGGTGCTGGGCTCCGGCGACCATGCCGGGGCGGCGGACCTCGCGCTCGACGCGCACTATCCGGACGTCCTCTACGCGAGCTTGTGGGAGGTGCATCGCAACTTCTGGGAGCTGTCGAGCGGCGGGTCGGGGAGTGGTCTGTGGCGCTCGACCGATGGAGGAGACACCTGGACCGATCTGCGTTCCCGGCTGCCCTTGCCGGCATCGGCCCTGCTCGGGAAGATCGGCGTTTCCGCTTCCGCGGCGCGCCCGGGCCGGGTATGGGCGCTGATCGAGGCGGACGCCGAAGGGGGGCTCTACCGCTCCGACGACTTCGGAGAGACCTGGACGCTCGCGAGCGGGCGCCAGGAGCTCCGCTACCGTCCCTGGTACTACATGCACGTGTTCGCGGACCCGCAGGATGCGGACACCGTCTACGTCTGCAACCTCCAGATGTGGAAGTCGAGCGACGCGGGTGCGCACTTCACGAGGATGCCCACCCCGCACGGGGACAACCACGACCTGTGGATCGACCCGCGCGACAACCGCCGCATGATCCAGAGCAACGACGGGGGCGCCAATGTCTCCTTCAACGCCGGCGCCTCGTGGAGCTCGATCTACAACCAGCTCACCGCCCAGCTCTACACCATCGACACCGACGGCCGCCGGCCCCACTACTTCGTCTACGGCACCCAGCAGGACAACTCGAGCATCGGCGTGCCGTCCGGCGCCAACGACGGCGCCATCACCTGGGCCGACTGCCGCATCGCGGGCACCGGCGAGAGCGGCTTCGTCGCGGTCAAGCCCGGCGACCCCGACGTGGTGTACGTCGGGGCGATCGGCAGCTCGCCGGGCGGGCAGGGCGCCCTGCAGCGCTACGACCATCGCACCGGACAGATCCGTCTCGTCAATGTCTGGCCCGAGCACCACGGCGGCATGGGCGCAGGAGAGCTCAAGTACCGCTTCGGGTGGACCTACCCCATCCGCTTCTCCCCCCACGATCCCGATGTGCTCTACGTGGGCGGCAACCGGGTGTTCCGCAGCCGGGACGAAGGGCACACCTGGGAAGCGATCAGCCCTGATCTGACCCGCGCCGCCGATGACAAGCTCGGCCCTTCGGGCGGTCCCATCACGTTGGATACGAGCGGCGCCGAGCACTACTGCACCCTGCACACCCTCGAGGAGTCGCCCCATGAACCGGGCGTGCTGTGGGCGGGTTCCGACGACGGGCTCGTGCATGTCTCTCGCGACGGGGGCACGAGCTGGCACGACGTAACCCCGCCCGAGCTGCCGGAATGGGCCTTCATCCGCAACGTCGAGCCCTCGCCCCACGACAAGGGCACGCTCTATGTCGCCGCCACCCGCTACAAGCTCGACGATACCGCTCCCTACCTCTACCGGACCCGCGACTACGGGAAGACCTGGGAGGCGATCGTCGGCTCCGGTGAGACGGCGATTCCGGCGCACGACTTCGTCCGCGTGGTTCGCGCGGACCCGTGCTGCGAAGGTGTGCTCTACGCCGGCACCGAGACCGGGCTCTACGTGTCGCTCGACGACGGCGCCTCGTGGCGGCGCTGGCGCTCGAACTTTCCGGTGGTGCCGGTCTACGACCTCAAGGTGGAAGGCGACGAGCTGGCGATCGCCACCCACGGGCGCTCGTTCTGGATCCACGACGACCTCACGCCGCTGCGCCGGATCGCGGCCCAGGCCGCAGCCGGCGAGCGCTCGGTGTTCTATTCCCCCGAGACGGGCTTCCGCTGGACGCCTGACTCTGACCAGGCCGACTCCGACCCCGGAGGCGGCACTTCCAATGGCGCCAGCGACGCCGGCGACATCGATGGTGGCGCCCTGCTGTTCCCGCCCCGGCCGGCGTGGCGCCTGCTGCCGGGGGTCATGGATTTCATCACCGGCACCGACGGCAAGGACTACACCATCGGGCTCGGCAAGGCGGCCACCTATGTTGCGTCCCGCAACGAAGTGGGCCAGGTGGAGCGCCGCTTCCTCGACTCGGGAGAGGCGGCGCCGGTCGGAGCCGTCGTCTACTACTGCCTTCCCGAGGACCTGGCGGCGGACGCGGCGGCCAACACCGAGGCCCGCGCGTCAACTTCCTCGCCTTCGGGCACCACCGCCCTCGCCTCCCTCGCCATTCACGATGCAGGCGGCCATCTGGTCTGCGAGTTTCTCCCCAAGCCCGCCGGTCATGACAAACTGAGCGACGAGGACAAGGCCCTCGATCCGGGACCGTGGATGCCGGTACGTGCCGGCGTCAACCGCTTCATCTGGGACCTGCGCCATAGCGCCGCAATGCGCCTGCGGGGCAACAAGACCGGAGAAGAGGCATTCCGCGGTCCCCTCGCGTTGCCGGGTAGCTACGAGGTGTGCCTTCGGGTTGGGGGGCAGGCGCTCGCCGAAACTTTCGAGGTCGTGAACGATCCCCGCTCCCCCGCAAGTCTCGACGAGCTCCGCGAGCAGCTCGAATGCCTGTTCGCGATCCGGGACAAGCTCTCCGACCTCTACGATGGCGTGAAACGCATCCGGGAGACGAGCGAAGAGCTCGGGCGTTGGTGCTCACGCCTCGAGGCGGGCGGCCATGCGGAAGCGGCGCAGGCCGGCCGCGCGCTCCGCGATGCGCTCGCCGAGGTGGAGACGGTCCTCATCCTTCCCGGCGACCAGGCCGACTCCGTCGGGCTGCACCACCGCGTGCGCCTGAACGCGGCGCTCGCCTCCGTCATCGGCGTGGTGGACGCTGCGGACGACCGCCCTCCCGTCGCGGCCCGCGCCCTCGCCGACGAGTACATGGCCGCAATCGATGCACAGCTCGAGCGCCTCGGCGGACTCCTCACCCACGACCTCGGCGAGTTCAACCGGATGGTATCGGAGGCGGGCTTGCTCCCGGTCGCCGCGCCCTGAGGGGGCGGTATCTCCCGTCGCGTGTCCCGCTCTCCGTTTGAGAGTCTTCCGGTGATATGGCGGATCGTCTCCGGCGGGCAGACCGGTGCGGATCGGGCCGCGCTCGATGCGGCGCGGGAAGCGGATATCGAGACCGGGGGATGGGTGCCACGGGGTCGGTGGGCCGAGGATGGCAGGGTGCCGGACTGTTACCCGAACATGAAGGAGGCGTGCTCGGCCGATCCCGCGATTCGGACAAAGTGCAACGTGCGCGATTCCGACGCTACCGTGGTCTTCTACCATGGAGACCTCTTCGGCGGAACGCAGTGGACGGTGGAGGCAGGCAGGGAGCTCGACAAGCCCTTGCTCTGTCTGGATCTCTCGAAATGCTCCACGGAGGTCGCCGCGACGCGTCTTCTCGACTGGGCGGCGATCGAAGGCGCCGAGGTGCTCAACATCGCCGGACCGCGTCAGAGCGAGGATCGGAACATCTACTCGGCGGTGCGTGCGGTGCTCGATATCGCCTTCCGAAACGGTCCGTCGTCGCGCGTTTCATGAACGGCAACGACGCCTGCGCCACCCTCTCGGCCGCGCTCGACGCGGTCGGCGCCGGCTACCTCGTCGTCGTCACCGGCGCCGGGGTCAGTCACGCGAGCGGTATCCCGACATTCCGGGGCACAGACCCCGGTGCGGTATGGAAGCGTGATGTCACCGAGCTCGGCACGAACCGCTACTTCGAAGAGGACCCCGCCGGGAGCTGGACGTGGTACACGAGCCGTTTCGACATGGTGCTGGAGAAGCGGCCGAACCCTGCCCACTACGCGCTCGCCGCGATCGAGCGCTGGCAAGTCGCACGTGTTGGGCGCTTTCTGCTCGTCACTCAGAACGTCGACCCGCTCCATGAGCGCGCGGGCAGCGAGCGGCTGGTGAAAGTGCATGGTTCCGCGGACCGGGTGCGCTGCTCGCGCCATGGCTGTGTCCACGGCGCTCCGAGCGGATCCCTGCCGCGCGCCGAGATTGACATGCGTGCTTTCCACGCGGAGCCGGTGTCCGAGAACGTCCCGTGTTGTCCCGCCTGCGGCGCGCCGCTCCGACAGCACGTGCTCTGGTTCGACGAGTTCTACGACGAACACCGTGACTACCAGTGGGAACGCGTGGTCGCAGCGGCGCAGACGATGGACGCGTGCCTCTTCGTCGGCACCTCGTTCTCGGTCGGGGTGACCGATCTCTTCCTCCACGGCGGATTGACAGCGCGACGGCCAATGTTGGCGATCGACCCGGGCGCCGGTGCATCGCCCCACCGCCGCGTCACCTTGCTCCGCGAACCCTCGGAGCAACTGCTGCCCGCGGTCTGCGAGAGGCTTGGCGCGCATCTCGCGGCGTCCGACCAATCGAGTGGGGAGTCCTGATTCCTTCCGAAATCCATTACGTGCCGGCTACCGACAACGGAGACGTCTCCATCCGGGAGAAGGGTTTCACCGTGAGTCAGTTGGAATCGGCACCCGTGTTCCACTGAGCCGATGGATTTCCGCTTTCATGGAACTTCCCACAAGTCATTGATTATTCGTTCTCGTACTTGACATAACACGACGCGGATCGAAATCGCTCAAGCGTGCAGATGAACTTGATGCTTCTTGCGTGGGCAGCGGGACGGCCAGGGGGCCTGTCCCCGCGGTCGCGGAGGAACATCAAGACAGTACGTGCGCGAAGACCGTCCACACCCGTCATTCCCGCGTAAGCGGGAATCCACCAGTCGGGCTCTCTTGCGGGCCCGTGCACGCTTTGTCAGGACTCGCCGCTCCGAGGCCGCCGGCCTCCGGAGCCTCGCCTACACCGCCCCTTCGACGTAGTACTCGACGTCCTCCGGCGGGAGGAGGGGCCGGCCGCGGATGAGGTCGGAGGCGCGCTCGGCCATCATCATCACCACCGCGTTGAGGTTGCTGCTCGCGATGCTCGGCATGATGGAAGCGTCGACGATCCGAAGGCCGGCGACGCCCCTCACCCGGGTCTCGGGGTCGACGACGCTGTGCGCGGCGGCGGGGTCGCCCATGGCGCAGGTGCCGCTCGGGTGCCACGAGGTGGTCGCGGTCCTGCGCACCCAGGCATCGATCTCTTCGTCGGAGCGAATCTCGGGCCCTGGATCGATCTCCTTCGACCGGAACCCCGAGAACGCCGGGCTCGCGGCGATCTTCCGCGCGACGTGCACGCACTCGCGCATGTCGCGGCGGTCCTCTTCCGTCGCACAGTAGTTGAAGTGGAGGAGCGGGGGATCCTCCGGATCGGCGGAACGCAGCCGCACTTCGCCCCGGCTGGTGGGCCGCATAGGGCCGATGCCGAGTCGAAACCCGAAGCGGTCGTGCGGCACCTCCCAGCCGTCGAAGATCGCCGCCCAGAAGTGGATCTGGGCGTCCGGATGCGCGGACTCCGGTCGCAGCTTGAGGAAAGCGCCCACGTGGCTCTGCCCGGAGGCGGCCGGGCCGCTGCGGGTGAGCAGCCAGCGAAGCCCGATCGCGAGCTTGCGCAACGGGTGCATGTAAAGGTTCACCGAGACCGGATCGGGGCATTCGTGCTGCAGGTGGACTTCCAGGTGGTCCTGGAGATTGCGACCCACTCCCGGCAGGTCCACGCGAGCCGGGATTTCCCGTCGCTTCAGTTGCTCCGCCGGCCCGATCCCGGAGAGCATCAATAGCTGCGGAGAGCCGAAGGCGCCCCCGCAGAGGACGAGCTCGCGCTCGCAGCGGGCCTGTTCGATCCTGCTGTGCCGCCGGTACTCGACGCCGGTGGTGCGTTCTCCCTCGAACAGGATCCTGCGCGCGTGACAGTGCGTCAGTATCCGCAGATTCGTCCGGCGCATCGCGGGCCTCAGAATCGCGTAGGCGCTGCTCGCCCGCACGCCACGATCGACGTTCATGTCGAAACGACCGAATCCGTCCTGCCGGTAGCCGTTGAAGTCGTCGCTTGCGGGATAGCCGAGCGCCGGGCCGGCGTCGAGAAAAGCCTCGGACAAGGCCCACAGGTCCTTCTGGCGCCGTACCCGGATCGGGCCGTCGACGCTCCGATACCGGTCGGCGCCGTTCTCGTTGCTTTCCAGACGCTTGAAGTAGGGCAGGACATTCCGGTAGGACCAACCGCGCGCGCCTTCCTGCGCCCAGCGTTCGTAGTCGAGCGGATGGCCGCGCAGGAACACCATCCCGTTGATCGAGCCCGACCCGCCCAGCACCTTGCCCCGCGGATGGGCAATGCGGCGGTGGTCGAGCCCGGGTTCGGGCTCGCTCTCGAAGTGCCAGTTGACGCGGCTCGACGCCTTGACGTTCTCGCGTACCGCGGCCGGGATGCGGATCTGCCAGCGCCGATCGCTGCCGCCCGCCTCCAGCAGCAGGACTCGCGTGTCCGGCGACTCCGACAGCCGCGATGCCACGATGCTGCCCGCGGAGCCGGCGCCGACGACGATGTAGTCCCAGGTCTCGCTCATGACTTCGGAGCGGGGCCGTGCTCCGGGGGAATTGAATCGAGTGTAACCTGCCCCCATGGCGCGGCATCCATCGGGTTGGAGAAGCCCGAAACACCGAACACACGCTTCAACAGGGGGACGACATCCTCATTCGGTGGAATCGTCAAAGGCCGTCGGCCTCCGGGTGCGGGTCACGATGCGATTGAACTCGTCGAGGAGGTCGCTCCGGCCGAGAGCCTGGTCGAATTCGGACAGCCAGGCCCGGATCCAAGCGAGGTCGAGACGCTCGTGAACTTCGAGAATGCCCTCGATGTCCACGATGTCGCGCGTCCGCCCGGCGACCGCCTTCATGACCACGATCGATTCCGGGGTCGGCAGCGGTATGACGTTGCCGGCGATTTCCACTCTGGTGGCGCTGCGCACGATCTCGTCCTCCAGGGACAGTGCACCGAACACGATATCGACCCGGACTCCGCTGGGCTGATGCGAGACGAGTAGAACGCGGCTCGTATCGGCAAAGTCGAGAGCATCTTCGATGCGCGGAACGAATCCGAACTCTCGCCCCGCGACGAGGAAATCGGGCCAGTCCCCGTGCTCGAGCAGCACGAGCACATCGATGTCGTCGGTGAGTCGGGGCCGTCCCAGGATCGATGCGGCGACTCCACTGATGATCGCACCGGGCGTGGCGCGGGCATCGAGCCACTGCGACACCGCGCCGAGCGCCTGGACGAGGGGTGCCGGAGGATCCCGGCGCCGGCCGGCAGACTCACGCTTTGCCAAGCTTTGTCCGCTTCAGTGCCATCCACCTGTCCCGGGTCGCATTGTCCTCCGCCTCGAGCGACACCGACCACCCCATTTCCCGAGCCGACGCCATCAGCGCCGCCAATTGAAGCAGCTTCGTCTCCATCGAGGTGGCCCGAAGCTCCTCGGTGAGCCGCCGCTGCACGAGCATCCATCGCCCCTGGTACTGGATGGCGGCTCGAGGGGAGATTGGTCGGCGCTTCTCAGCCATGGGCGCGAATTGTATCGAAGCCGGCGCCGACGGCGATGTAGTCCCAGATCTCGCTCATGGGTCGTCGGCGCAGGACAAGCGATCGCGGCGCCGGCTTCAGGAACCCACGTGCTGGCGAAGCGTCAGGCTGCCGTCGCGCTGCACGAGTTCCAGGCTTCGCAGGAAGCTCATGCCGAGCAGAACCTCGTTCCCCTCCATGTGGGGATTGATGTCCGCACGCACGTTGCGCAGCCGAATCGTGCCCAGGCTGACCTCGTCGAGCCGGGTGCGGTAGGTGGTGATGGTCCCGTTGGCGGTCTTGGCCAACTGCGGTTTACCAGCCCGGAGCCCGAGCTTCTCCGCGACACGGCCGGGAAGCGCGACCGCGGTCGCCCCGGTGTCGAGCACGAAGCGCACCGGGCTCCCGTTGATCCTGCCCTTGGCTATGTAGTGTCCCGCTCGGTTCTGGAACAACCGTACCTCCCGCACGCCGAGCTCGGAAACGGTGCCGGTCACCGAACGATTGGGGTCGTCCCGGGCGTCGAGCCACCCGGAGAAGTGGACGGTCAGAATCCCGAGCAGCAGCACCCACGAGCCGATGAACATTCCGGCTCCGAATCGCTTGGTGTCGCTGGCCTTCATCGTCGACGCTTTATTCCAATGGGGTCGAACGCGTCCCGCACTCTCTCGTGGTGTTTCGCCCGCGCTCGTTGCGGGGTATGTGGCCCGGATGCGCCGTGTCCGCATGTCCGGGCGTGATCCGGGAAGTGCTCCGGACCGGGAGGAAGATGGACCGGGGAAGGATCAGGTCCCCCGCAGCCTCGGGTCCAGGGCGTCGCGCAGGCCGTCGCCGATGTAGTTGACGCTGAGCACGGTGAGCGAGATCGCGAGCCCGGGCCAGAGCACGCGCGCCGGGGTGATGGTCATGAAGTTGGCGCCGTCGAAGAGCAGGCGGCCCCAGGTCGGGAAGTCGGGCGGGAAGCCGAGGCCCAGGAAGGAGAGCGCCGACTCGGTGATGATCGCGTTGGCGATGCCGAGCGTCGCCGAGACCATGATCGGGCTCAGCACGTTCGGGAGCACGTGGCGGGTGATGATGCGCCGCCGGCGGGTGCCGATGCTGCGCGCCGCGGTGACGAACTCGCGCTCCTTGAGCGCCAGCACGTCGCCGCGCACGATGCGCGCGGTCTGCATCCAGCTCGTGATGCCGATCACGAACACGATGAGCAGGAAGATCCCGGTCTCCGGGCCGAACGCGGTGCGCAGCGTGTCCCGGAAGAGCATGATGATGACGAGGAGGAGGGGCAGCAGGGGCAGCGCGAGGAAGAGGTCGGTGGTGCGCATCAAGGGGCCGTCGAGGCGGTTGAAGTAGCCGGCGAGCACGCCGACCACGGTGCCGAGCACCAGTGAGAGCAGCATCGCGGTGAAGCCGACCGCGAGCGAGATGCGCCCGCCCGCGAGCACTTGCGCGAACATGTCGCGCCCCAGGTTGTCGGTGCCCATGGGATGGGCAAGCGAGGGCCCCTGGTTCTTCACCCGGATGTCGAGATACTGGGGATCGATGTCGTGGAACCAGGGGCCGACTACCACGCCGAGGACGATGATCGCGAACACCACCATGCCGACCAGCGCACCGGTGTGGTTGCGGAAGGCAAGCCACACGTCCATCCACAGCGAGCGGTGCACCCGCGCTTCGCGCAGGGTGTCGATGCTTTCCGGGGTGGCGGCCATCGCGGTATCGGTTACTCGTAGCGGATGCGGGGATCGAGAATCCCGTAGAGCACGTCGGCCACGAGATTGAAGAGCACGATCAGCACCGCGAACATGAAGGTCAGCGTCTGCACCAGCGGGATGTCCGCGCCCTGGATGGCGATGATGAGCAGTTGTCCGAGGCCGTTCACCCGGAAGATCTGCTCGGTGATGATCGCGCCGCTGAAGATGGTGGGGATGCCGAGGGCGATCAGGGTCACCACCGGGATCATGCTGTTGCGGAGCACGTGGATGAGCAGCACCACCCGTTCGCGCATGCCCTTTGATCGGGCGGTGCGCACGTAGTCGAGATTGAGGTTGTCGAGCATCGCGGAGCGCATGAAGCGGCTGAGCTGCGCGGCGTTGAAGAGCGCGAGCACCATCACCGGCATGATGAGCTGCTTCAGATGCACCCAGAAGCTCGCGAGGTCGGTCACCCGGTGGGTGGTGTCGTAGATGGAGGGCAGCCACTGCAGCATCACGCTGAAGACGATGATCGCGAGCAGCCCGGTGAAGAAGGTCGGTACCGAGAACCCGACCATGGAGACGAATGTCCCGACCTGGTCGAATCAGGAATACTGCCGGTAGGCGGAGATGATCCCGATCGGGATCGCGATGAGGATCCCCACGATGTAGGAAAGCCCCACCACCCACAGGGTCTGCGGCATGCGCTCGACGATGAGGTCCACCACCGGACTGCGAGTGGCCCAGGAGCGTACCCGCAGGCGAGACTCCGAATCGCCGATCTTTACGTCGAAAGCCTGCTCGATGATGTTGAGCGGCTCGTTGACGAAGAACTGCTCCATCCACTTGCCGTATCGGATATAGAACGGCTGACCGAGCCCGAGGGATTCGCGGATCTGGGCGCGCACCTCGGGGGGAATGGTGAGCGGGAGCTGGCCGGTGGGATCGTTGGGCGCGAGGTCGAGGATCGCGAAGACGATGAAGCTGATCGCGACCAGCGTCGGCACCGCGAAGAGGAGCCGCCGGATGATGTAGCGGATCATGGGTGCGTCAGGAGCGGCCGCGGCCCGCCGGGGGTGCCGGCGGACCGCAGCGCATGCTCACGCGAAACGAAGTGCGGTGGCGTGCCGGCGCCTCAGCGATGCCAGTCCGCCACGTTCCACAGCTCGGAGTCCCACGCGTTCATCCGTACCCCCATGAGGGTGTTGGAATGGGCGGAGACGCTGCCGCGCCAGATGAGCGGGATCATGTAGTGGTTGCCCACGATGATGTCGTTCATCTCCTTGGCGAGCCTCGCCCGCTCCTCGAGCGAAGCGGTCTGCGACATCTCGGCTGACAGCGCATCGTACTCCGGGACACACTGGCGCTGGATGTTGGACAGGAGCCACTGGTTCTCCGGGCCGGGGATCTTCTCGCAGGTCCAGTTGGCCATGTAGGACTCGGGGTCGGTGCCGGAGAAGTTGTTGGTGTACATCTCGATGTCGGCGTAGAACTTCATGTAGGTGTCCGGGCTCGCCGGGTCGCCTCCGAAGAACACCGCCGCGTCGATGTTGCGCAGCTCCGTCTCCACTCCGATCTGCTCCCACATCTGCTTGATGAGGGCCTGGGTGCCCTGGCGCACGGAGTTGGTCGAGGTCTGGTACAGGATCGAGAGGCGCACTCCGTCCTTCTCACGGACCCCGTCGCCGCCCGGCATCCAGCCCGCCTCGTCGAGGATGCGGTTCGCCTCCTCGGTGTTCTGGGTCAGGCACTCGTCGTTGGCCATCGATGCGTACACCGCCGGTGCGGGCAGGACGTTGCAGGTCGGCTTGCCGGCGGCGCCGTAGCCCGCGTCGACGAGGATCTGGCGGTCGATGGCGAGCGAGAGCGCGCGGCGCACCGCAGGATCGGAGAGGAAGGGGTGGGGGTTGGTGCCGTCGAGGTAGAGCGAGCGCTTGTCCGGTCCGAGGGCGGGATCGTTGTTGGTCTGGTTGACCATCAGGCGCTCCACCGAGGTGCCGAAGGCGGTGACCACCTGGCCCTTGCCGGCCGCTTCCATCTGCGCGAGCACTTCGGGCTCCACCTGCAGGTTCCAGGCGTAGTCGAACTCGCCGGTTTCCAGCACCGAGCGCGCCGCGGAGGCGGCGTCGCCGCCGCCCTTGAAGGTGGCGGTCGCGAAGGCCGGCTTGTCGGCTTCGCGGAATTTCTCGTTGGCGGACAGGGTCACCACGTCGTTGGCGCGGAACTCGTCGACCATGAAGGGGCCGGTGCCGATGGGGCCGAAGTTCGCGTCGGTGCACTCCACCGCCTTGACGCCCAGACAGTCCGCGAACTGCGCCTTCTGGATGACGGGGGTGGTCGAACCGACGAAGGGGCCGTAGGGGAAGGGCTTGGCGACGCCGAAGTTGACCTTCACGGTGTGGTCGTCGAGCGCCTCCAGCCCGGAGACGTCGGAGAAGTAGTTGAGCGACGTGCAGCCCCCGTCCGGGTGCAGGCAGTACTCGCCGGAGAAGACGACATCGTGCGCGGTGAGCGGGCTGCCGTCGGACCAGACGATATCCTTGCGGAGCTTCCAGGTGATGCTGCGCAGATCGCTCGCGACCCCGCCGTTCTCGATGGTGGGGATCTCGTCGACCAGCACCGGCACCATGTTGCCGTTCTCGTCGTAGTGGGCGAGCGGTTCGATGACGAGCGACGAGGCCTCGATCTCCTTCGTGCCGCCGGAGAGATAGGGGTTCATGGACGAGGCCGCCTGCCAGTACAGGACGTTCAGGTGACCGTCGCGGCCGCGTTGGGCGTGGACGGGGGACGACACCATTGCCGTCACCGCGAACGCCGCGATCAGGGTGGTGATGTTTTTCATTTTCCTCTGCTTCCTCTTGGGGGTGGGTTGAAGATGGATATGAAGCGGGGATGGACTCGAATCGCCGCTTCCCGTTTCGGGCCGCTCTTATGCTACTCCTCATGGCCGCCGCAGCGGCACGAGGAGCGCCGTAATCGTCCTTGGCGATCCGGAGCATCCCCCGGCCGCCGCCTGGACCATCGTGACATCGAGGGTGATCACTCTCCTCTACTCGGCGAAGTGACAGGCGACCCGGTGGCCGGGCCGAAGCTCGCGCCACTCCGGCTCGCGTTCGCGGCACTCCGGCGCCGCCATCGGGCAGCGGGTGCTGAAGCGGCAGCCGGGGGGCGGGTCGGCGGGGCTCGGCACGTCGCCGCTCAGGATGATCCGCTCGCGGCGCGCCTCCAGCTCGGGGTCGTGGATGGGCACCGCGGAGAGCAGGGCCCGCGTATAGGGATGCAGCGGCTCGCGGTAGAGCGCGTCGCTCGCGGCGAGCTCGACGATCTTGCCGAGGTACATCACCGCGACCCGGTCCGCGATGTGGCGGATCATGCTCAGATCGTGGGAGATGAAGAGGTAGGTGAGCCCGAGGCGCTCCTGCAGGTCCTCCAGCAGGTTCACGACCTGGGCCTGAATGGACACGTCGAGCGCGGCGATCGGCTCGTCGCATATGATGAACTCCGGGTTGAGCGCGAGCGCCCGCGCGACCCCGATGCGCTGGCGCTGCCCGCCGGAGAACTCGTGCGGATAGCGGTTGGTGAAGCCGGGATCGAGCCCGACGGATTCGAGCAGCTCCTCCACGCGCGCCTGCAGCGCGCGCTTCCCCTCCGCGCCGTGCTCCAGCAGGGGTTCCCCGATGATGGTGCCCACCGTCATGCGCGGGTTCAGGCTGTCCTGCGGATCCTGGAAGATCATCTGCATGCGCGGGCGCATGCGGCGCAGCGCTTCGCCTTCCAGCGCGGTTATATCGGTTCCGCGGAACACGATGCGGCCCGCGGTCGCCGCGTAGAGACGGAGGATCACCCGCCCCGCGGTCGACTTTCCGCAGCCGCTCTCGCCGACCAGACCCAGGGTCTCGCGCTCCCGGATCTCGAAATCGAGCCCGTCCACCGCCTTCACGGTGCCGACCTGGCGGCGGAACACCCCCTGCATGATGGGGAAGTGCTTGGTGAGCTTCTCCACCGCGAGCAGGGGCTGTGCGCTGTCGGGGCTGCTCATGGTGGCTTCGCGGGTTGCTTGCATGGAAACTCCCCCGCACTCCTGAGATTCGTGGATTCCCGCTTTCGCGGGAATGACGGCAGGTGAGGTCTGTGGTGGATCCCGTCATTCCCGCGAAAGCGGGAATCCACTGCCGGACGTTTTGCTTTGGTATTGGGGTGCTGCTCCACTCTGGACAGCTCTCCGGGTAGGAATCGAGGATCAGGCGACACGGGCGGCTCCCGTCTCGGGATCGAGCCAGCACGCGACCTCGTGCCCTGCCGCGACTGCTTCGAGCGCGGGGTTCTCCTTCCAGCAGCGTTCGAAGGCGTGGTCGCAGCGCGGCGCGAAGGGGCATGCGGCGGGGGCTTGCGCGAGGTTCGGCGGCTGTCCGGCGATGCTCTCGAGGCGTTCGGACCGCGTGCCGTCGAGGCGCGGCAGGGTGCGCAGCAATCCACGGGTGTAGGGATGCCGGGGACGGGCGTAGAGCTCATTCACTCGCGCGCGCTCCACCACCAGCCCGCCGTACATGACCATTACCCGGTCCGCGAGGCCCGCCACCACCCCGAGGTCGTGGGTGATCCAGATGATCGACATGCCCAGTTCACGCCGCAGTCGCTTGACCAGATCCAGGATCTGGGCCTGGATGGTGACGTCGAGGGCGGTGGTCGGCTCGTCCGCGATCAATACCTTCGGGTCGCAGGCAAGCGCGATCGCGATCATCACCCGCTGGCGCATCCCGCCCGAGAACTGGTGTGGGAAGTCACTCAGTCGGCTCGCCGCCATCGGGATGCCGACCAGCTCCAGCAACTCGACCGCACGGCGCCGCGCCGCGGCCCGGCTCAACCCGAGATGGACCCGCAGCGGCTCGGTGAGCTGGTAGCCGACGGTGAGCACCGGGTTCAGGGAGGTCATCGGATCCTGGAAGATGAACCCGACGTGGGCGCCGCGCACCCGCCGCAGGCGTTCCACGTCGAGCGCGATCAGGTTCTCGCCTTCGAGGAGCGCCCGGCCCGATACGATCTCGGCCGGGGGCATCGGCAGGAGCTTGAGCAGCGACATCATGGTCACGCTCTTGCCCGAGCCGCTCTCGCCCACCACGCCGAGAAGCTCGCCCTCGTCGAGATCGAAGCTGATGCCGTTGACCGCGTGCACGACCCCGTCCTGGGTGTGGAAGCGGGTACGGATATCCCGCACCTCCAGCACCCGGCGAGCGGCTGATACGGCGGCCATGGGTCGGTATCGCGTCTTTATGGTTGATACGACAGCCGGCGAGAGCGTCGTGTCAGGCCCCCGGAGCTGTCTATCGCCACTCTAGCCTGGATGAAACGGCGGGCCAACCGGAAAAATCTGTCCGGCCAGGTGCAGAAGCGTGGCCCGGACGGCAATGCCCGGCTGCGGCACGAGGTGGGGGCGATCGCCTTTGACCCCAGAACTCGAGGAACGAAGACTGGTTAGGACTCCGCCCAGGAGCACGTGGGCCGAACTACGCTTCCTACGAGACCTGCACAGTCTCGGGTGGATTCCCGGTAATCAAGGGAAGGACGATTTGTGGTGCCGGTCTGGTTTCCGTCATTCCAGTGGGCGAGTTTCATAGCCCCTTCGATCGGTCCCCGCACGCTGAAGCATCACGCCAGCGATGCTACCGGGGAGCGATGGCAGCGCAGCGTTTCGGCCGCGCGCAGCCCGAACGGGGCGCCCTTGGCTTCCGCGCTCTTCCGCAGCAGCCGCTCGAACAGTGCATGATGATCGCCCGCGACCGCTGTCTCGATCGCCGGCACGCGGACTCCCCCGGTACGGGCTTGCAGCCGGAACTGGCGGGCGATGTTGTCGAGCATCGTGCGGTGGCAGAGAAGCGCTTCGACCTGCCGGTCGAAGACGGATTCCGTATCGAAGACGTGGGTCACCGAAAGGACGGTGCGCCCGAAAAACCATCGCTCGAACGCGCCGTGCTCTTCGAGACCCTGTTCCATGTGCTCCGGGTGATGCTTGTCGAACTGGGCGCACCAGTACGCCTCGTCGACGGCTTGGGCGAGGACCCGATGATCGAGGTTGTCCTCGTAGAACATCGAATCGGGATCGAATCCCACGATGCCGTAGGGGCGAAACCGGCGCACGGCATGGATGATGCGCTCGCGCAGCGCGACGCGGGACGCGTCCCCCAGAACGTCGGTGGCCCATCCCAGCTCATGGGTCTCGGCGATTCCAAGGACCGCGGCCGCGGCGCGGAACTCCTCGGTGTTGCGCCGGATGGTCTCCTCTTCGTCCAGGCCCACCGAATCCCACCGGTCGTCGGTGACCCGCAAGCAGATGATCCGCCACCCCGCATCCGCCCAGAGGCGTAGGGCGCCACCGACGAAAAAGGCGGGATCGTCGCCGTGCGCGACGACCAGAAGAAGGGTGCGCCCGCGCCCGGGCTCGATGGTGCCGGGTGTCACGATGCGGGGTTGGGATGCGAGTTCGGGAATCATGACGCCTGCCCTCCCGCTTGGATGGAAAATCCCCACCAGTCGTGGATTCCCGCTTGCGCGGGAAGGACGGGAACAGACGATTCGAACGCGTGTACTTTCTCGATATTCCTTGCGTGACAGCGGGGCCAAATCCCCTGGCCTTGGCCCGCTTGCGGCCCTTGTAGCCCGTTCGAAGTCGCCGTCGCCGAGCGCGTGCCCGCGGCCGTGGTCGTCCTTGGCATCAACGTCTCCGGCTATCCCTTGATGGCGCCCGACGACAGGCCTCTCACCAGCAGACGCTGCGCGGCAATGGTGACGAGCGTGATCGGAACGATGGCGAGCGAGCTCGCGGCCGCCATCGGTCCCCAGTCGAGATTGCGCGCGGAGATGAAGCCCGCGATGAAGACGGGCAGGGTCTTGGCGCTGTTGCCGGCGAGCATGACCGGAATCAGGAACTCGTTCCAGGTCAGGAGCGCGATGAAGATCGTGGTGGCGCCGATTCCGGGGAGCAGAAGCGGCAGGACCACGTACCAGAGCGTCTTCAGGCGCGTTGCCCCGTCCACCGCCGCGCTCTGTTCCAGAGCGACCGGTATCTGGCCGACGAAGGACGACATCAACCAGGTCGCGAAGGGCAGGTTCACGGCGGCGTACATGACGATCAGCGTGACGTGGTTGTCGTAGAGGCCGAGCGTGGCCAGAATCTGAAACAGCGGCACCATCAGCACGATGGTCGGCACGGCCCGGACCAGGATGAGCCCGACCTCGAGCGGCCTGCGTCCCCGAAATCCCCGCGAGCGGGCCAGCGCGTAGGCGGCGAGCGTTGCCACCGACACGCAGAGCGCGGTCGAGAACAACGTGATCACGATGGTGTTGAGGTAGATCCTTCCGAACCCGGCGGTCTCGAAGATCGCGATGTAGTTTTTCCAGGTCGGAACGAAGTCGAAGAAGTGGGGCGGGATCGCGAACGTGTCTGCCCTCTGCTTGATGGAGGTCGAAAGGGTCCAGAACACCGGGAAGAGCGCGACGAGGGTCGCGAGGCCAAGCAGCAGGTAGGCCAGCCCGTCTCTCGCGCAGCGCCTGGCCCAGGCGGCGAAGCGCCTGCGACGCGCTCTGGCCGACGCCGGTTTCAGCGTTCCTCCCGCGAGACGTGACGCCAGAGAAAGTAGACGGGCGCCACGAGAAGGACCAGAAGGATGCCGAGCGCGGCGGCACGGGAGGTCTGGAAGAAGATGAACCCCGTGTTGTAGATCAGCATGCCGAGCGTCTGCGTCGCCGTTCCCGGTCCGCCGCGCTGGGTCACGATGAAGATCACGTCGAAGAGCTTGATCGCGTCGACGACCCGGATCATCACGATGACGAGGATGACCGGCGCGAGCGACGGCAAGGTGACGTGGAAGAAGACCTGGGCCGCGTTCGCCCCGTCGATCATCGCCGCTTCCCGCGGTCCTTTCGGCAGCGTCGCGAGCCCGGCCAGCGCGATCAGCATCACGAACGGGATCGATTGCCAGCAGTCGACGATGATGACGGCAAAGAGCGCCGGCCAGCGCGCCCCGAGCCAGTTCGGCGTGCCGAGCTGCAGGTGCCCGAGGAGCCAGTTGATCACCCCGAGATCGGTGTCGTACATGAAGCGCCACATCAATCCGACGGCCACCGGGGTCAGCAGCATCGGGATGATGAGGATCGTCCGGAAGATCCGCGTGCCCCGCAGCTCGCGGTCGAGGAGGAGCGCGAGGCCCAGCCCGATCGGAAGCTGAATCGCGAGCCCGATCACGGCGATGAGAAAGGTCGTCCTGAGCGATTCCCAGAATCGCGGATCCGCGAACGCGGTCGCGTAGTTCTCGAAGCCGACAAAGTGCGGCGCAACGAACGCGCCCAGCGTTTCGTTGCGAAAGGACAGCCAGGCCGCTCCGACGATGGGGAGCGCAAAAACCGCAAGGATCAGCAGCCAGCTCGGCGCGGAGAAAAGCTCCGCAACGCGCTGCGCCGCGCTCTCGATGCCGCCGGAAGGTTTGCCGGCGGCAGGCGGCGCGCCACGGTCCGCCGGCATGGTCGTCCGACAGGCCGCGGCGCGCGCTACGCGAGGGAGAGTTGGACTAGCTGGCCATCTCCTGTTCGAGGATCGGTTTCAGGGTCTCGTTCAGCGCATCGAGCGCCGGCTGAATCTCCACCTCGCCGTTGAGCATCGGCGGCAGCGCATCGAGGATCGCCTTCTCGACCTCGGGCCACACGCGAATCTGGGGATAGCGCTCGATGCGGCTCGAAGCGGGGATGTTGAGAAGCGGAAGATAGGGATGCAGCGCCAGGAGCTCTTCGTTGCTGGCGATGGACATGCGTCCGATCGCGGCGGCGCCGGCCAGGAGATAGTCGACGGCGTTCGCCTTTCCGAGCACGAACTCGAGGAACTTCCATCCGGCGTCCGGATTCTGCGCATCCGCCGGAATGCCGATGTTCCATCCCGCCAGATGGGTGATGTCCACGGCACCCATCGGCATGGCGGCGGTTCCCAACTTGCCGACGAAGGCCGAGTTCGCCGGATCGAGCGCAACGCCCCAGTAGCCGGAGTACTGGATCATCGCGCCGATGTCCTGCGAAAGAAACTTGTTCGTCGTGTCGTCGCCGCTGGCCGAGATGCCGCCTTCGGGACCATAGGCGAGAAGGTCTCTGAAGAAGGCCGTGGCGGCGACGGCCTCCGGCGAGTTGACCATCGGGTTCAGATCGGCGTCGTACAGGTGTCCGCCAAAGCTCCACACCAGCGTCATCCACCACCAGCTCGCATTGGGGCCCCAACCCATGATGTGCCCATCGCCGCGGCCAGCCTCCTGGATCGCCTTTGCATTCGCGAGGTACTCGTCCCACGTCGTTGCGGGCGCCAGACCGAGCTCCTCGTAGATGTCGGTGCGATACCACTGGATCATCGGCTCGGTCGAGAGCGTGAGCCCGAGCGTCTCGCCCTCGTACTTGCCGTAGTCGCGCTGCCCCTGCTCGAAGTCGGCGATGTCGTACTCGTCCGATGCCGCGAGATAGTCGTCGAGCGACTGCATCGTTCGCGCCGCGCCATAAGGCGCAAGGAACGTGTTGTCGAACTGCGCGACGTCGTACTGACCCTGTCCGAGCCGAACCGAAAGCAGCAGTTTCTGATGTGCTTCGCCGTAAGGCGTTTCGGTGACATTCACCGTGATCCCGGTCGCTTCCTGGAACGCGGGAATGAAGGACTGGATTGCCGTCGAGGACGGGCTCGGGATGAGATAGACATTGATTTCTTCGGCGTATGCGGGCGCCGTCAGACACGCGGCGAGCGCCGCCGCGCCAAGAAGTCGGGCAGTTCTGATCATGAGTGAAGACCTCCTCGTTGTGGGCCCCGGCGACCCATGCCGGGGGCGGTTGGAACGACGCGGGGCTTCGCGTCACGATCTGCGGACAGAGCCGTCCTCCCTGCAGGCTCCGACGGATCCCCAACTCGATAATGCTGCCACACGCGCAGAGCCCCCTTCAACCGAAACTCCCGAATTTTGTCGATGGTCATCCGGTCGTCTATAGTCCGCTCGGGTGGCCTCGGTCCACGCCACGATACCCTCCATATCGGGCTTGACACCCGATGGACTACTCATGTCTCGAGGCCACCCGTGAATTTCGGTGCGAGCGCTTGCGGATGCTTCGCTCAGATTCCGCAAGACTTCTGATCATGCCGGGGCGAAATGGCAACGCTTACGCTCGAGGGAGTGCACAAGAGCTACGGTGACGTGGAGGTCGTGCACGGCATCGATCTCGACATCGCCGACGGAGAATTCGCCGTGCTCGTGGGTCCCTCCGGCTGCGGCAAGAGCACGATCCTGCGCATGATCGCGGGCCTGGAAGACGTGACGCACGGCGAGATTCGGATCGATGGCGAGCGCGTCAACGAGACGCCCGCCAAGGACCGAAATCTCGCGATGGTGTTTCAGGATTACGCGCTCTACCCGCACATGACGGTTGCCGCGAACATCGGCTTCGGTCTGAAGATGAACGGCGTGCCGGCGCCGCTTCGGGCCGAGCGGGTTGCCGAGGTCGCGCGTTTGCTGCAACTCGAGCCCTTCCTCGACCGGAAGCCGCGCGCGCTCTCGGGCGGGCAGCGCCAGCGTGTCGCGATGGGACGCGCCCTTGCCCGAAAGGCCAGGCTCTTCCTCTTCGACGAACCGCTCTCGAACCTCGACGCAAAGCTGAGGCTCGAGGTGCGGACGCAGATCAAGCTTCTGCACGGCCAGCTCGGGATGACGAGCATCTTCGTCACCCACGATCAGACCGAGGCGATGACCCTTGCCGACCGGATCATCTGTCTCGATGCGGGGCTGATCGCTCAGGTCGGAACCCCGGACGAACTCTACAGCCGGCCCCGGAACCTGTTCGTGGCGAGCTTCATCGGCTCCCCGCCGATCAGCCTTCTGGAGGTCGACCTGGAGCGACGGGACGGCGGTGCCGCGGCCAGGTTTGCCGACGGTCAACTGCTCTCGCTGCCGCCGGAGGCTTCGGCGCGCAAGGAGCTCCATCCCGGACGCCGGGTTCTGATCGGGCTGCGGCCCGAAGACCTGACCGATTCCAGCCGCGGGAAGGGGTTTCGGCATCCGCAGAAGCTCTCCCTCGATGTCCTCGTTTGCGAGACGCTCGGGCCGGACACCTACCTCGTGGGAAACCTGGCGGGGGAGCAGATCCAGGCGCGCTGTGCGCCGGGGACACGCTCGGAACCGGGAGCCCGGGTCCAGGTCTATGCCGATTGCGACAAGCTGCACTTCTTCGATCCGCAGACCCGGATGCGCCTGTGACCGCGAGGCGGAAACCGGACCGGTCATGATCGAACCCTTCCCCTCGAGGGCCGGAGCGCTCTGACGGACAGGGGAATGGAACTCCGTCATTCCCGAGGACGGCTCTGCAGCCATGAGGAATTCTCTTACAACACATTGAAAAAACTTGAATTCCGAGCCTTCATCCGTGGAGTCTAAGAGTTCCGGAGACAGCCTGGGCAACACACATGGAACACCGTAGTCTGAAACTGGATGTCGTTGGCTGCCAGAAAACTCAGGCTTGGGTCCCTCTACTACCAGGGGTTTCGGTCACGCGCTGACAGCGGGGCATGGTGTCACCGGTTGAGAGTTCGCCGCCAGCCTTATAGGAGGGGCCGGAGCCAGATTTCCTTCTTGGGCTGCCCCGTTTGGTTCGGCGGACGCTCTCGTCGACACGGGGACGCGGCACGACGCCATCGACGCCGGGCTCGCGGGTCGCCTTGGCCTTCCATCGTCGACACCGTCGAAGTCCTCGCCCGGACGGGCTTGCACACCATTGCGGTCTACGCTGCCTTTGTCGCTGTCTCTCGGCTCGGCCTTCAGCGGTTCGGGGCGTTGGCCACGACCTCGCGTACGAGGCATCGGGTGCGCGCGAGGGCTTGCGGGCACCCACAACGGCGATTGAGCGCGAGTATGCCAAGTCCCACCAGCCCAGGTAGTAGAGCAGCGCGACCGGATAAGCCGCATTGCGCAGTTTCTCGGGAGACTCGCCCGCGCCATGGACACGCACGCCGGATCCTTCGACCTCGGGCTCGTCGAAGCGCCGTCTCACGAAGACTGCGCATTCATGGGCCTCGGTCGGGGAGATAGAGTCCGACGGTACGCTGCCGGGATACGGGGCGAAGCGCTCCGACAGGGCCTTGAACGTCGTCTCCCGCTCGGACCAGAGGGCCGCGTAGGCACCCATCTCGTGGAAAGGTGAGATGGCACGTGCCTCGAAGTCCGCCCTACCGAAGTCGAGTTCGGGCGCTGTTGTTCTCTTCCCTCTGTGTCTTCAGCCTGCTCCGCGGGTGCGTAGGCACCCTTCGTATGTCACCGGCATAGGAAAGCGTATCCCGTACGCTTTGGCGGCGCTCATCGACGTGCGAGTCGCTCCCGCCAATTTCGGCCGCTCAGCAGCGCTAGGTCTCGGGGGGGAGCTGGGAGGACCAGCAAAGTAGAATCTGCTGGCTCTCCGGGGAGCTAGTGTAGTGTCCTTAACAAAACGGTTTTTAAGGTGTTTTTAGTAATGCCGATCGGCCCCGACGGACCTTTTCGACGATCTCCTCGACCGTCTTTGTCCACACCAAGGCTCGAGGGTTTTCGTTGTAGCTCTGTAGATA
>CAYQVB010000072.1:0-31757 GCA_964420925.1 uncultured Ectothiorhodospiraceae bacterium
ATCTACAGAGCTACAACGAAAACCCTCGAGCCTTGGTGTGGACAAAGACGGTCGAGGAGATCGTCGAAAAGGTCCGTCGGGGCCGATCGGCATTACTAAAAACACCTTAAAAACCGTTTTGTTAAGGACACTACACTAGCACGATGACGAAAGATGAGTGATCGCCCGCCGCGCGGCGGCGTGCCGGCCCAACTCGCTCTCGGCATCAACTGGCGCCGCGGCGCCGCCTTCGAGCACCTGGTCGCAGGCAGCAACGCGGAAGCGATTCAATCCGTGCGCCGGCTCGCCGAACGGGGTGGCATGGCGAGCCTCTACCTCTGGGGGAGCGCAGGCACCGGCAAGACACATCTGCTGCACGCGGCCTGCGAGGCCGCCGCCGCCGCCGGGCGAAGGGTCGCATACGTGCCGCTCGGGGAGTACACCGGGAGGTCGGCCGAAGTCATCGCCGACTTCGACGCTTTCGATCTGGTTTGCCTCGACGATGCGCAAGCCATCGCGTCGCGGGCGGACTGGGAGGAGGCGGTGTTCGGGCTCTACCAATGCCTGCGGGCGAAGGGGAACGGGTTGCTGGTGTCCGCGACCTGCGGCCCTCACGCACTGGGGCTCGCGCTGCCCGACCTCACTTCGCGACTGGCGGCGGGACTCGTGATTCGTCTGAGACCTTTAAGCGACGGTGAACGCGGCGAGGTCCTGCGCGTGCAAGCCCGCCAGCGCGGTTTGAATCTGAGACCCGAGGTCTCGGGCTTCATACTCCGCCACCACCAGCGGGACTTGCCCGCGCTGATCCGTCTTCTCGAGCGTCTCGATGAAGCCGCCCTTTCGGAGAAGCGCGCCCTCACACTGCCCTTCGTGCGCGAGGTGATGGCTCGGGAAGCGTCGTACCCGCGCAGTCGACGTTGACGAAGGCGCTACCTGGTGGGCCGAGGGCCCGCCGCTGCGCTCAGTTCCCGAGTGGCCCGGTGCGAAGGCGCATTGCGATCTCGGCCACCCGGCGGCCCAGGGTCCGGCACAGCGCGATCTCCTCCCGGGACAACCGGGATTCCTGATCGATTCCGGCGACGTGGCTCGGGCCGTAGGGCGTTCCGCCGCTGCGCGTGCTCATCAACTCGGGTCGGGTGTAGGGCAGTCCCACCACCACCATGCCGTGATGCAGCAGGGGAATCATCATCGAGAGGAGCGTGCTCTCCTGTCCGCCGTGCAGGCTGGAGGTCGAGGTGAAGACGCCGGCCGGCTTGCCGCTCAGCGTTCCCGAAATCCACTCGCTGCTGGTGCCGTCGAGGAAGTACTTGAGCGGTGCCGCCATGTTGCCGAAGCGGGTGGGGCTGCCGAGGACCAGTCCGTCGCATTCGACGAGATCGGACAGCCGGGCGTAGGGCGGACCCTGCTCCGGGATCGCGGGCTCCTGCGCCTCGATGAGGGTCGAGACCCGAGGCACGGTACGCAGTCGCGCCCGCGCGCCCTCCACCTGCTCGATGCCGCGTGCCACCTGCCGCGCCATCGCCGCGGTGCTCCCGTGCAGGCTGTAGTAGAGAACCAGGATCAGGGCCATGGCGGAAGGTCGGGCCGGGACCTTGCCGGACCGGCAGGGAGGGAACAACCCGGTGGCTTCAGAGGATTTCGAGCACTTTTTCCGGCGGGCGTCCGATCGCGGCGCGCGTCCCGGACACCACTACCGGGCGCTCGATGAGGATGGGATGCGAAGCCATCGCGGCCACGAGCTCCGCGCGGGTCAGGGACGGGTCGTCGAGACCGAGCTCCCGGTAGGGCGCTTCCTTCCTGCGCATCAGGTCCCTCGCCGGCATGCCGAGCATGTCGAGCAACTCCTCGAGTCCGGCTTCCGAGGGCGGCGATTCCAGGTAGAGGACGATCTCCGGCTCGAGGCCACGTTCGTGCAGCAACGCGAGCGTCTGCCGGGACTTGCTGCAGCGCGGGTTGTGGTAGATGACGAGGCTCACGAAGGTGCCTGCTGCCGAGTCCGCGCCGTCCCGGCCTCGCCATCGATGCGTGCGCGCAGACGGCTCGCGATCTCGTCGAGGGGAACTTCCGTGCGGTCCTCGTCCCGCCGGTGCATGCACTCGGCGTGGCCTCGGTCGAGGCCGCGGTCGCTCATCACGACCCGGTAGGGAATGCCCAGCAACTCCGAATCCGCGAACATCACGCCGGGGCGAACCCGGCGATCGTCGAGCAGCACTTCGATGCCGGCCGCGCGCAGCTCGGCGTAGATCTCGTCCACCGCGGCGCGCAGGCGCTCGGACTTGTGCATGTTCATGGGGAGCAGGGCGACGTGATAGGGCGCGATCGCGGCCGGCCAGATGATTCCCCGTTCGTCGTGGTTCTGCTCGATGGCCGCCGCCACGACCCGGGTCACGCCGATTCCGTAACAGCCCATGAAGAGGTTGACGGCGCGCCCCTGCTCGTCGAGCACCACCGAGCCCATCGAGCGGCTGTATTCGTCTCCGAGCTGGAAGATGTGTCCGACTTCGATTCCGCGGGCGATGGACAGCGGGCCGCTGTCGTCGGGACTCGGGTCACCCTCGACCGCGTTGCGCAGATCCGCCGCCACCGGCTCTTCGAGGTCCCGCCCCCAGTTCACTCCCCGAAGATGGTGGCCCTCGCGGTTCGCCCCGCAGATGAAGTCGGACAGGTGCAGGGCGGCATGATCCGCGTGTACCGGGAGCGAAAGGCCGACCGGTCCCACCGAGCCGGGCGGGCATCCGGTTGCCGTCGCGATGCGCTCCTTCGATGCGAAGGCGACGGGGGTGGCGACGCCGGGCAGGGCGGCGGCCTTGACCAGGTTGAGCTCGTGGTCGCCCCGCAGGCAGACCGCTGCCGGCGTGCCGTCTTCTCCTTCCAGGAAAAGCGTCTTGAGACAACGGCGAGCCGGAACTCCGAGGTGCACGGCCAGCTCGGCTATGCTCCGGACCCCGGGTGTGCCGACCCTTTCCAGCTCCTGCGCCGGCGCCGGCCGCGGCTCGTCGGACGCGCGGCACGGAACGAGCTCCACGTTGGCGGCAAAGTTGCTGCCGGAACTGAACGCGATCGCGTCTTCCCCCGAATCGGCGAGCACGTGGAATTCATGGGAGCGGCTGCCGCCGATCGCTCCGGAATCGGCGGCGACGACCCTGAAGTCGAGTCCGGTACGCTCAAAGATCCGGCAGTACGCGTCGTGCATTCTTCGATAGCTCGACTGGTGCGCCTCCTGGCTCAGGTCGAAGGAGTAGGCGTCCTTCATCACGAATTCCCGCGATCGCATGACGCCGAAGCGAGGACGCACCTCGTCGCGAAACTTGGTCTGGATCTGATACAGGTTGACCGGCAGTTGCCGGTAGCTGCGTATTTCGCGCCGCGCGATGTCGGTGATGACCTCTTCGTGGGTCGGCCCGAAACAGAAGTCCCGCTCGTGGCGATCCCGGATCCGCAGCAGTTCCGGCCCGTACTTCTCCCAGCGGCCGGACTCCTTCCAGAGCTCGGCGGGCTGAATGGCGGGCATGAACACCTCGAGCGCGCCCGCCGCGTCCATTTCCTCGCGAACGATGTTCTCGACCTTGCGCAGCACCCGCATTCCGAGAGGGAGCCAGGTGTAGAGACCCGCCGCGAGGGGGCGGATGAGCCCGGCGCGCAGCATCAGTCGATGGCTGACGATCTCCGCGTCCGCGGGCGTTTCCTTGACGGTGGCGAGGAGCGTTTGCGAAACGCGCATGTAAGCTGGGACCCGGTGAAGGGAATGGACACGTCGGCCGCACACCGTGTGTGGCGCCGGGAGGAGGTCGAGGACCTTCTGAACGAGAGGCCCCTTTCGCGCCCGGAAATATATCCTGCGATCCGTCGATTGTCAGCGCGGCGCCACCGGCCCCGTTCCGGGATTCGCGTTCCCGCAGGGCTTAAGGGCAGCGATATCTTGACCGTTGGACCGACAGTAGCCTATGTTGGTCAGTTCGTGTGTTTGCCCTCAGGGCGGGGGATCGTATTCCGTGAGACTATCCGGGGCGGAGATCGTACTCCAGTTTCTCAAGGACGAGGGCGTCGAGTACCTGTTCGGCTATCCGGGCGGCGCGGTGCTCCACATCTACGACGCCATCTACCAGCAGGATGACGTCAAGCACATCCTGGTGCGTCACGAGCAGGGCGCCACCCACATGGCCGATGGGTACGCCCGCGCCACCGGCAAGCCCGGCGTGGTGCTGGTGACCTCCGGGCCCGGCGCGACCAATGCGGTTACGGGAATCGCCACCGCCCACATGGACTCCATTCCCATGGTGGTGATTACCGGGCAGGTGCCCACCCACGCCATCGGGATGGACGCATTCCAGGAGGTCGACTGCGTGGGCATCACCCGGCCCTGCGTGAAGCACAACTACCTGGTCAAGGACGTGCACGACCTCGCGGTGACGCTCAGGAAGGCCTTCCACGTGGCGACTTCGGGCCGCCCGGGGCCGGTGGTCGTCGACATTCCCAAGGACGTAACCCATCCGGACATCAAGATCCCCTACGAGTATCCGTGCGACATACGAATGCGCAGCTACAACCCGGCGCAGAAGGGACACACCGGGCAGATGAAGAAGGCGCTGGATCTGATTCTTTCCGCCGAACGTCCGATGATCTACACCGGCGGCGGCGTGGTGCTCGACGACGCGTCGGAGGAGCTGCGCACCTTCGCCCGTTCTCTGGGATATCCGATCACGAATACCCTGATGGGGCTCGGGGCGTTTCCGGGCACCGATCCCCAGTTCGTGGGCATGCTCGGCATGCACGGGACCTACGAAGCCAACATGGCGATGCACGAGTGCGACGTCCTCATCGGAATCGGAGCGCGATTCGACGATCGCGTGGTCGGAGACGTGAAGAAGTTCTGCCCGCACGCCCGGATCGTCCACATCGACATCGATCCCTCGTCGATCTCGAAGACGGTCAAGGTGGATGTGCCGATCGTGGGGCCGGTCGGGAGCGTGCTGCGGGAGATGAACGCAATGCTCTCCGCGACGAACCGACGCCCCGACGCCCAGGCTCTGGAGGCCTGGTGGGGGCAGATTCGCGAATGGCAGTCCATCGACTGCCTGCGCTACGAATACTCCGACTCCCGGATCAAGCCCCAGTACGTGCTGCAGAAGCTCTACGAAATCACGGAGGGCGATGCGTACATCACCTCCGATGTCGGGCAGCACCAGATGTGGGCGGCGCAGTTCTACCCCTTCGACGAGCCGCGGCGCTGGATCAACTCGGGGGGGCTCGGGACGATGGGCTTCGGGCTCCCCGCCGCAATGGGCGTGCAGTTCGCCTACCCCGACGCGAAGGTCGCTTGCGTGACCGGCGAAGGCAGCATCGTGATGTGCATTCAGGAGCTGTCGACCGCAAAGCAGTACGGACTGCCCGTAAAGGTCGTCAACCTCAACAACCGATACCTCGGCATGGTCCGGCAGTGGCAGGAGTTCATGTACGAGAACCGGGAATCGCATTCCTATCTCGACTCCCTGCCGGACTTCGCCGCTCTCAGCCGAAGCTTCGGGCACGTGGGCATGACCATCGAGAGCCCGGGAGACGTCGAAGATGCGCTCGCGGAAGCCTTCGCGTTGAAGGATCGCCTGGTGTTCCTGGATTTCATCACCGATCCCACCGAAAACGTCTTCCCGATGATGATGCAGGGGAAGGGGCACAACGAGATGCTGCTTTCCGAGATGTGCCGGGATCGCGAGCTCGCCTGACGGGGCGGCGGCTGGAGGCTCCGCCGAGGAAGGGATGCCGGTGCGTCACATCATCTCGCTGCTGCTGGAGAACGAGCCGGGTGCCCTGTGCCGGGTCGCGAACCTGTTTTCCGCGCGCGGTTACAACATCGAATCGCTCAGCGTCGCCGCCACCGAGGATGCGAGCGTCTCCAGAATGACCCTGGTTACCGATGGCTCCGACGCGGTCATCGAGCAGATCACGAAGCAGTTGAACAAGCTGGTGGATGTCGTGCGCCTCATCGACATCACCGAGGCCGCCCACGTCGTGCGCGAGATGATGCTGATAAAGGTGCGTGCGACGGGAGCCGGGCGCGACGAGATGAAGCGCCTGTGCGACATCTTTCGCGGGCGGATCCTGGACGTGACCGAGACGACCTACATCATCGAGCTCATCGGGGACAGCGCCAAGAACGACGCGTTCATAGAGATCCTGGACCGTCGGCTCATCCTGGAGGTGGTGCGCTCCGGTGCGCTGGGGATCGGTCGCGGGGAGAAAGTGCTCCGGGTGTGAGCACCCCTCGCCGCGTCGCCTCGCCTCGCGTCCGCACCCGTGAGTTGGTGAGATATTGCGGCTAGAATCCCGGGATGCAGACTCCATCCACGCCGAAGCAGCGGCGCGGCATCTACCTGCTGCCCAATCTCTTCACCACCGCTGCGCTGTTCGCGGGCTTCTATGCCATCGTCGCTGCGATGGGAGGACGCTTCGAGGAGGCGGCGCTCGCGATCTACATCGCGATGGTGCTCGACGGCGCGGACGGGCGCATCGCCCGGATGACCAATACCCAGAGCGCGTTCGGAGCGGAGTACGACAGCCTCGCCGACATGGTGTCCTTTGGCATCGCGCCCGCGCTCATCGTCTACGAGTGGTCGCTGGCGGAGATGGGCAAAGTGGGCTGGCTCGCCGCCTTCTTCTACGCCGCCGCTACCGCGCTTCGCCTCGCGCGCTTCAACACCCAGATCGGCACCGCCGACAAGCGCTACTTCCAGGGGCTGCCCTGTCCGCCGGCTGCGGCGGTGATCGCGGGTTTCGTGTGGCTGGCCACCGATTTCGGGATTCAGGGGAGCGAATTGTCCGCCGTCACCTGCGCGGTCTGCCTGCTCTGCGGAGTGCTGATGGTGAGCAACATCCGTTTCCTGAGCTTCAAGGACCTCGACCTGCGCGGAAAAGTGCCTTTCGTCGCCCTGTTGCTCGTGGTGGCGGTCTTCGTGTTCGTCTCCAGCGATCCGCCGCTCGTGTTGTTTTCGGCCTCGGCGCTCTATGCCCTTCACGGTCCCGTGCTCACCCTGGCCGGGCGCCACCGCCGGCGGGCGGCTCGACGCAGCGGCACCATGTCCAAGGGTGAACGCGTCGAGTAGCACCGCCGCACCGCGGACGGACGGGCGGGAACGGCGCCGCCGGCGCTATCTGCACGCGATGGGGGTCACGCTCTGGATCCCACGGGAGGCACTGCCGTCTTCCCGCGCGGAAGCCGTGGCGCCCGTGGCGATGGGCAAGGGCCTCGACTCCGAATCCCCCCCCGATCCCGAGCACGCAGACCTTGAAACGCTTCGTCGCATGGTCGAAGTCTGCACGCGTTGCCCCCTTCATCGGGGACGGACCCACGCGGTGTTCGGGGTGGGGCCTCACCCCGCGCCCTTCATGGTCATCGGCGAGGGTCCCGGTGCACAGGAGGATGCGCGGGGCGAGCCCTTCGTGGGGCGTGCGGGCCGACTCCTCGATTCCATGCTCTTCGCGCTCGGAGTCCCCCGAGAAGAGGTCTACATCGCCAACATCGTGAAGTGCCGGCCGCCGAACAATCGGGATCCCCTTCCCGACGAGGTGGCGAGTTGCGCGGCGTGGTTGCGCCGGCAGATCGAGCTCGTTCGGCCGAAAGCGATTCTCGCCGTCGGGCGGGTCGCGGCCCAGAACCTGCTTTCTTCGACGCTGTCCCTGGGGCGCCTGCGCGGCGGCAACCACACCTATGGCTCTCCCCCGGTGCCGGTGGTGGCGACCTATCATCCCGCGTACCTGCTGCGCTCTCCCCACGAGAAGGGCAAGGCCTGGCAGGACCTGAAGCGCTTGCGCTCGCTGCTCGAGTCACGAACCGGATGAACATCTCGGGAGAAGGGCCGGGCTGCGCCGTGAGGCTCTCCCCGGCACCGGCATGAGGCGCGCGAGCGGATCGGAGACCGGGCGGGACGAGGTCCGGATCCGCGCCATGCGCGAGACCGATCTTGGCGTGGTGCTGGCGATCGAACGCGGCGCCAACGCTTTTCCGTGGTCGGGAGAGGTGTTCGCGGACTGCCTGCGGGTCGGCTACGCGTGCACCGTACTGGAGCGTGTCGGGATGGTGGACGGCTTCGGAATCCTGGAGATCCGGGGAGCGGAATCGCGGGTGCTGAATCTCTGCGTGCGGCGACCGGCGCAGGGGCAGGGCCTGGGGAGGCTGCTTCTCGATTCGATCCTCGACACCGCGCGCCGCCGGGGCGCCGACACGCTCACTCTCGAAGTGCGCACCACCAACCGCAAGGCCCGGCACCTGTACGAGAGCATGGGCTTTCACGAGGTGGGCACGCGACCTGGGTACTATCCGGCGGCGCGTGGGCGCGAGGATGCCCTGATACTCGCCCGAAACCTGAACCCGCGAGGGCTGCGCCCATACTCCGCGCTTCCGGAACGGACCCCCCTGCCCGGCTAGCCGCTACGTCGCAGCGATTATCGTCGCGATGTTGCGGCTGGGCATTGCCGGCGCGAGAGGGCGGCTCGCGCACCGCGGTGTCTGCTGATACCTTGCCATGATGCGAATCCGGCGCCTGGACCTCACTCTCGCCAACCAGATTGCAGCGGGCGAGGTGGTCGAACGTCCGGCCTCGGTGCTGAAGGAGCTTCTCGAGAACAGCATCGATGCGGGGGCGGGTCGCATCGACGTGGAAGTCGAGCGTGGCGGTGCGAAGCTCGTCCGGCTGAGAGACAACGGTGTCGGGATCCACCGTGATGACCTGGTGCTGGCGTTGCGCCGACACGCCACGAGCAAGATACGAAGCTTCGAGGACCTGAGGCGGATCGAGAGCCTGGGATTTCGCGGCGAAGCGCTGCCGAGCATCGCCTCGGTATCCCGGCTCACCCTGGTATCACGAGTCGACGGCGACAAGAGCGCCTGGAAGGTGGAGTCGGCGGGTTCGGCCGAAGTGAGCGACCCCGTTCCCGCCGTGCACGCGACGGGAACGACGGTCGAAGTGCGGGATCTGTTCTTCAACACGCCGGCCCGCAGGAAGTTCCTTCGCACCGAGAAGACGGAGTACCGTCACCTGGAAACGATGGTCAAGGTTCTCGCGCTGGGCCACCCCGGGTTGGAAATCGTCCTCGCTCACAATGACCGGCTGGTTTATCGCCTGCGGGCGGCATCGACCGAGCACGAGCGCGATGCACGGGTCGCCAGGCTCTGCGGGCGCCGATTCATCGAGCATTCCCTCCGGGTCGAGTTCGCCTCCGGGGGGCTCGCACTGCGGGGATGGGTGGGCGGTCCGGGGCTCGAGTCCGGTGTATCCGCCCCCCAGCACCTCTTCGTCAATTCGCGCGCGGTACGCGATCCTGTGGTGAGGCATGCGATTCGCGCGGCATGCGCGGACTGGCTGGGCGCGGATCGGCAGCCGGCATACGTTCTCGCTCTGGTGCTCCCCGCGGCGGACGTGGACGTGAACGTGCATCCGACCAAGCACGAAGTGCGCTTTCGCGACTCGAGGCTCGTTCACGATTTCGTCGTGCGCTGTCTGCGGGGGCTCGGCGGCGCATCGCTTCTCCCCACCGAGCTGCCGGGTGCGCCCGCCCGCTCCGGTCTCCCGTCCCGTCGACCCGAGGGCACGGGTACAGCGCGCGATGGTGTCGAGGTTGCCGAGGCGCGCGCAACCTATGTGCATTCGGGGCATGCGGGGCGTTCGCACCGGGGGGCGGGGTCCGAGGCGCGGGCGACGGAGCCTTCCGGACCCGAGAGCGCCGTGCTCGGCCCGGTGCACGGGCGCTACGTCGCGGTGGCCACGGGTGGAGGTATCCGCTTCGTGGACGTCGTCGTCGCGCGAAAGCAGGCATTGATCGCCGAACTCGAGACGGCGGCCGCGAAGGGCCCGCTGCCCTCACGTCCTTTCCTGGTGCCGGAACCCCACGTGGTAAGCGCGGCGGAAGCAGACCGCTTCGAGACGCACGAGACGCTGCTCGTGCGTCTCGGCTTCGAGTTCCGGCGGGTCGGCCCCGAGCGCATCACGTTGCGGGAGGCTCCGATCGCGCTCGCGGGGGTCGCGCCGGGAGGGGTGACGAGCGCGCTCGCGACGGCGCTCGAGGTTCTGGGAGAGGAATCCGGGGAGGAACGTATCCCGGTCTTTGTTCGCCGCCTCGTCGAGAATCTCGACTTGCCCCTGGACTGGTCTCGGGTGGGGACCCTGCTCCAGGAGTTGCCGGTGAGGTCTCCCGAGCCCGGCACGGCGCGGGGACGGGTGTGGGTCGAAGTGTCGGGCGACGACATTGCGGCCATGTTCACCGCCCCGGAGCGCAGGTGAAGGTCCCGGGCACCGGTGCCGAGGAGGGTCCTTGCATCTGCCTCATGGGTCCCACCGCGGTGGGAAAGACCGATCTCGCGGTCTGGCTGGTGTCCCGCGGCCCCTTCGAGATCGTCAGCGTCGATTCCGCGATGGTCTACCGGCGCATGGACATCGGGACCGGCAAGCCGGATCGGGAGGTCCAGGAGCGGGCGCCGCACCGGCTCATCGACATCCGCGAGCCGCACGAGACCTACTCCGCCGCCCGGTTTCGCCACGATGCCGAGGCCGCCATCACGGACATCCGCCGCAATGGCCGGGTGCCCCTGCTGGTGGGGGGGACGGGACTGTACTTTGCCGCCCTGATGCGAGGATTGTCTGCGATGCCCGCGGCGGATCCGAATCTCCGCCGCGAGCTTGGCCGAGAGGCGGCGCGGCGCGGCGGGCCGGCGATGCACGCCCGTCTCGCGCGCATCGACCGGCAAGCGGCGACGCGCATCCACCCCAATGATGCACAGCGCGTCCAGCGCGCCCTCGAGGTGGCGATACTCAGCGGACGACCACTGTCCCGCCTTCACGCGACGGGGCGCGGCCCGGCTCTTCGCGCCGAGATGCACGTGATCGGCCTCGACCTGCCGGACCGCGACCTGTTGCACGCCCGTATCCGCGTCCGCTTCGAATCGATGCTGGAACGCGGACTCGTCGAAGAGGTGCGCGCATTGCGCGAGGACCCGCGGCTCGGCCGCGATCTGCCGGCGATGCGGGCGGTGGGATACCGGCAGATCTGGGCCTGGCTCGACGGAGGAGTGGAGTTCGAGACGATGGTGGAAGGCGTGCTTGCCGCGACCCGTCAGCTCGCGAAGCGACAGCTCACCTGGCTGCGTACCCAGGTGCAGGGTGAACGCTTCGATGCGAGCGCATGCCGAGTGAAGGAGAATGTTCTCCGTCATCTCGAATGCCGGATCGGCCCCCGGTCTCTTTGGTGACAGGATTGTTTATACTGCTTCGCCGACCCCGGCCGGGGTGAAGGCGGTCGGGGCCGATTACAACAAGGAGCCCAGAACAAGGAGAACAGCGATGAACAAGGGGCATTCGCTTCAGGATCCTTTCCTGAATACACTGCGCAAGGAAAGGGTTCCCGTATCGATCTTCCTCGTGAACGGAATCAAGTTGCAGGGACAGATCGAGTCATTCGACCAGTTCGTGGTGCTGCTGCGGAACTCGGTGAGCCAAATGGTCTACAAGCACGCGATCTCCACAGTCGTACCCTCGAGCAACGTGAAGCTGCCACGTCCCGACCTCGAAGACGGGGGGGGTTCCACTGCCGGCTGAGCAACGCGGCGCTATCGGGAGTTCATCTCAAATGGCCTGGAATCAACCTGGCGGTGACGGTCGGGATCCCTGGAACGATCGCGGCGGGCAACAGGGTCCGCCGGATCTGGACGAGGTCCTCAGGAAAGTGCAGGCGCGTCTCGGACAGCTCTTCGGAGGACGTCCCGGTCGCAGGTCCGGCTCCGGAGGCAGCGGCGATGGCGGCGGCAGCGGCGGTAGCAGCGGCGGCGGCAGATTTGGCGGTTTCGGAGTAGCTATCATCGCCGTGCTCGCGGTGCTTGCCTGGGGCGCCTACGGCATCTATGTCGTGGATCCCGCCGAGGCGGGGGTGGTGCTGCGCTTCGGGCAGTACGTGCGCACCACGGGGCCGGGCCCTCACTGGGTTCCCCCCTTCATCGAGAGCGTCGAGAAGGTGAACGTGCAGGTGATCCGGAGCCAGGACATCGGCTTTCGCACGCAAGGATCGAGCTCCATCTCGGTGGCGCACGAGTCGCTGATGCTCACCGAGGACGAGAACATCATCGACATCAAGTTCGCGGTGCAGTATCGCGTCAAGGAACCGGCCGATTTCCTCTTCAACGTCGTCGAGCCCGAAATCACGCTCCGCCAGGCGACCGAGAGTGCGGTGCGCGAAATCGTGGGGCGAAGCGGCATGGACTTCGTCATCACCGACGGACGCGATGCAGTGGCGGCCGAGGCGCAGGTGCTCATCCAGGACATCCTCGACCGCTACGGAAGCGGCCTCAACGTCACCAGCGTGAACATGCAGAACGCCCAGCCTCCCGACCAGGTGCAGGATGCCTTCTTCGACGCGATCCGGGCACGCGAGGACCAGGAGCGCTACATCAACGAGGCCAATGCCTACAAGGCGGCCGTCGTGCCGAGGGCCCGAGGTGATGCACAGGCAAAGTTGGAGGAGGCGGAAGCCTACCGGCAGCGGGTGATCGCTCACGCGGAAGGTGAGACGTCGCGCTTCCTCCAGGTCCTGGCCGAGTATCAACGTGCTCCCGACATCACCCGCGAACGCCTCTACCTCGAGGCGGTGGAGTCGGTGATGGAGAAATCGAGCAAGGTCCTGGTCGACGTGCAAGGCGGCAACAACCTGATGTACCTGCCTCTCGATCGCCTGCTTGCGCCTCGCCCCGACGAGGACGAGAGCCTGGAAAGCGAATCAGGGAGACCATCGGATTCGGGACGCGCGACCCGTTCGCGCGACGGCCTGAGCGGGAGGAGCCTGGAATGATGAATCGTGCCTACCTCGTCGCGGCGGTGATCCTGCTCGGAATGGGCGCACTGTCGATGTTCACCGTCGACATGCGCGAAAAGGCGCTGAAGCTGCAGTTCGGCGAGATCAAGCGTTCGGACTACATGCCGGGGCTGCACTTCAAATGGTTCTGGCAATCGGTGCTCAAGTTCGACGCCCGAATCCAGACGCTGGATTCCGATCCGCAGCTCTACCTCACGAGCGAGAAGAAGCAGGTCATCGTCGACTCTTTCGTGAAGTGGAAAGTCCGGGACGCCGAGCAGTACTACACCTCTTCCGGAGGCAATCCCCTGATCGCCAACCAGCGGCTCTCGGTGGTGGTGGTCAAGGCGCTGCGAGACGAGTTCGGAAAGCGCACCGTTCGCCAGGTGGTCTCGGGAGAGCGGGCGGAGATCCGGGAGATCATGCTCGAGTCCGCTTCCGATCAGGCCGACGAGCTGGGCATCAATATCGTCGACGTGCGCATCAAGCGGGTGGACCTGCCGCAGGAGGTCAGCGAGTCCGTCTTCGAACGCATGAAAATCGAACGCAAGCAGGTGGCGCAGAAGTTCCGTTCCGAAGGCCAGGAGCTCAAGATCACGATAGAGGCGGAGGCGGACCGCGAGGTACGGGTCATTCTCGCGGAAGCCGAGCGGGACGCCCAGAAGATACGCGGCAACGGCGATGCGGTAGCGACCGAGACCTACGCCTCCGCCTACGGACAGGACGGTGAATTCTACTCGCTGTACCGCAGCCTGGACGCCTACCGCAACACCTTCAGCAACCGGGCCGACGTGTTGCTGCTCGAGCCGAACACCCAGTTCTTCCGCTACTTCAAGGATTCGGGAGGATAGCGTCCGGCGACTGCACGACGCCCGCCAGGCTGTCGGTCCGATGTGGCACGATCTTCTGGTCGCAGTTGCCCTGGTGCTGGTCCTCGAGGGCCTGCTTCCCTTTCTGAGTCCCGACGCGATGCGCCGCGCAGTCATGAAGCTCGTCAACCTCAACGACAACACCCTGCGTTTCGCGGGACTGACCAGCATGATCCTCGGGTGTCTGCTGCTCTACGCGCTGAGATAGCGCGAACGCGACCCCGCGGTGCTCGATTGGTGCTCCCTGACGAACGCGGGCGCTTGAGGAGTGAGCACTACGGTAGTCGTCATCGGCACCCAGTGGGGTGACGAAGGCAAGGGGAAGGTCGTCGATCTCCTCAGCGCGCGTTGTGCGGGCGTGGTGCGCTTCCAGGGCGGGCACAACGCCGGCCACACGGTGGTCATCGGCGACAACAAGACCGTCCTGCATCTCATCCCCTCCGGCATCCTGCATTCCGGGGTCCGTTCCTTCATCGGGCACGGGGTGGTGCTGTCTCCCGAAGCGTTGGTTGCGGAGATGGAGTTGCTCGAGCAGCAGGGGGTGCCGGTGGCCGAGCGTCTCTCGGTGAGCGATGCGTGCGCGCTCATCCTGCCCTCTCACATCGCGCTGGACAGAGCAAGGGAGGCGGGCCGCGACGGTGTGAGGATCGGAACCACCGGGCGCGGCATCGGCCCGGCGTATGAGGATCGCGCGGCGCGGCGCGCCTTGCGCGTGCACGACCTGCTCGACGAAGCCCGCTTCGAACGGCGTCTCGAACCGCTTCTCGACTATCACAACTTCCTGCTCGAGAACTACCACCGCACCTCGCGGGTGGACCCGACGGCCTGCCGTGATGCGGCGCTCGATGCGGCGGAAAGGATCCGTCCGCTCGTGTGCGATGTTCCCCGGTGCCTGCACGAGATGCAGCGGCGGGGGGAAAGCCTCCTCTTCGAGGGCGCCCAGGGCGCCTTGCTCGACGTCGACCAGGGCACCTTCCCTTTCGTCACGTCATCCCACACCGTCGCGGCCGGTGCGTCTTCCGGCAGCGGGCTGGGGGTGCGCAGCTTCGACTACGTTCTCGGGGTCGCCAAGGCCTATGCCACGAGAGTGGGCGAAGGGCCCTTTCCCACCGAGCTCCGCGACGAGGTGGGCGCCCACATCGCCGAGCAAGGTCAGGAGTTCGGCGCCACGACCGGACGGCCCCGGCGCTGCGGATGGCTGGACGCGGTGGCGCTTCGCCGCGCGGTGCGCACGAACACGGTCAACGGCCTCTGCATCACCAAGCTCGACGTCCTGGACGCGCTCGAGACGGTGAAGGTATGTGAAGCGTACCGGCTGGACGGTGAGCGCATCGACGAGCTCCCGACCGATGCCGAACGGCTCGCGCGGTGCGAACCCGTCTATCGAGAAATGGCGGGCTGGCGGGACTCCACTCTGGGCGCGCGTGAACGGACGGAGTTGCCCGCGAAGGCCCGCGCCTTCCTCGACTGCATCGCGTCGCTGGTCGAGGCGCCGGTGCACCTGATCTCGACCGGCCCGGATCGGGACGACGCGATCATCGATCGACACCCCTTCGATTGAGGGCGAAGTTCGGCCTGGACGTGCTCGACTCGAGGACGTTGAGGATTCGGCTCATGGGAGACCTTGTTCACTGTGTGAACGGTTGCGACCCGTGGCAGCGGTCCCGGCTCACAGACGGGCGAGATGTTCGCGGGCGTTCCGGCGCAGCACCCGCTGCGCGGCGGGGCGGTCCAGAATCGTCTTCAGGCAGCGTTTCGCGTTGGGGAAGAGCGAGAGGTCGGAAGGCTGGTTCTCCCGCCACAGGGCCTGCATCGCGAAGGAGATGTCGCAGGTCGTGTACAGATCGCCCAGGAACCAGGGTCCGGCGCCGATCCCGTCGTCGAGCACTTTCCAGATTCGGTCCAGCCAGCGTCGTGAAGCGCTTTGCAGGTCACGCTGGCCTGAGGGGTTGTCCGGAAAGTACTTCTCGGGGTGGAACTGAATGAGCACTTCCGGCTGGAAGGTGCTCATGAGGTAGAAGTGCCACTGCCAGTAGCGCGCGCGACGCGGGTCGCCGGGCGGCGGCATCAGCCGTCCTTCTCCGTGGGTCTCGGCCAGGTGCACCAGTATCGCCGCGCTCTCGTAGAGGGGGCCGTGCTCCGTGAGCAGTGTCGGCACTCGGGCATTCGGATTCGCGCTCGTGAAGCCCTCGGGCCATTCCTCCTCGACATGCACGTTGAACACGACGGGCTCGTACTCGAGCTCGAGCTCCTCGAGGACGAGCTCGGCGGTCATGCCGTAGGAATCGCGATGGGTATAGAGCGTGTACATCTCGGTGATGGTGTCGATGCCGGGGGAGAGTGTGCCAGAGGACGGAGTCGAATGGTGCCCTGGTCAGCGGGGTCTCGGGCGATCGAGACAACGGGGAAATCGCCAATGGCTCACCGTTCGGGCGGAAATCCTGGTCCTCTTTCCTTGCACCGGCGGAGTGCCTTCGGCATTCGGGTACGCGGCGGAGCTGGAACCCTGGCGCTCGATGCCCACGGGGTCCGCGCCACCGCGCGGGTGAAGGGGCGCCCTGCCGGCCGACGGATCAGCGGTTGAGGGCGGCCAGCTTGGCTTCGAGGTCGTCGTAGCGTTGATTCCCCTTCAGATCATCCGCGCTGCGATAGACCGACCCGACCGCGTCGAGCAGCTCGCCGACCGCCTCCTCGTCTTCACGCGCATCGGACGCGGGGGGGAAACGAATGACGGTATCGCTGCCGTAGGTGGGGATCGGTGCCGCGGACAGCGTGCCGGGTTGAAGCGGCTTTCGGCCTTCCGCGAGAGCGAGCATCTCGGAACGCAGCCGGCGCCGGTAGCGCACCACTCCGGTGTCGGAGGAAGCGAGGTGTTCGCGCCCGTGGGGCGTGATCGGCCCCTGCCCGGATACTGCCTCGTAGTCGCCGGGGTCGCGCTGCCGCTCCTCGTAGGGCCGATTGCGAAGCCGCGTGATGTCGATCTCCTCCAGCGCCTCGGGGGTGCGCCACTCGTCACGCGGCGACTCCGCCCGAGGATTGAAGTGCCGGTACGCGAGCACGGTGGTATGGGTATCGTCCACCGGCACGATCCAGCGGGTGAAGGAGTTGCGCCCGAAGTACTTCGTGCTCGCGCCGTCGGTGCTCTCGTACACCGCGCCGGCCTGGGTGAAGTTGGGGAGCACGATGTCGTTGGTGGAGATCCACACGTGGTCCCCCATGCGTCGGCCCTTGGTGTAGAAGAACCCGATCGGAGTCTCGAACCATCGGATCACCGGCAGGATCCCGAGCTTCTTGGTGAACTGCACCCGGTTGACGCGGGTGTGGAGGAACACCACGTGCATCGGGTCCATGGAGTTCTCGGCGACCTGCAGCCAGTTGCAGTCCATCGGCACCTCGTAGGGCAGGAGCTCACCCCGCTCGATCTCGCAGGTGTCGAACACCGGAAAGGGGGGAACTTCGTCCGGAGGACCGAAGTACGCGAACACGAGGCCCTTGTACTCGCGCACCGGGTAAGCGCCGAGGCGCACCCGCTCGTCGAGTCGGACGCCTTCCGGTTCGGCGGGCGCCTGGAGCAGCGTGCCGTCGACATCGAAGTGCCAGCCGTGATAGCAGCACCGGATGCCATGCGTCTGCACGATGCCGAACTCGAGCGACGCGTTGCGGTGGGGACAGTGCCGGTGCACCAGGCCGAGGTCCCCGCTGCCGTCGCGAAAGAGCACGAGGTCCTCGCCGAGCCGGCGGATCGCGAGGGGGAGCTCGCCCACCTGCGAGCTCATCGCCACCGGATGCCAGAAGCGCCGCAGGTACTCCCCGCCGGGAGTGTCCGGGCCCACCCGGACCAGCACCTCGTCGGGTCCGGGAGGCGGGGCCTTCGCCTGCTGGTAGCCGGTGAATCGTCGTGTCTCGTGGTTCATTGTCGATGTCTTCCCGGGTGATGCGCGGTCGCGGCGCTGCCCGATCCTCTGCCTGCATGCCGGCGGGAACGCTCGCCACGCGACGGCGGGGGCGGCGCCTTCAATCTCGCGGCGGAGGATAGCACCCGACGCGCTTCGGCCGGCACCGCCCGCACCTCCGGATCAGGGGTATCTCAAGCTGGTCCAGGCGGTGCTTCCAATGCGATCTGCACGCAAGACGGCGAGTCGAGGCCGGTGCCGTGGAAGCGTGAAATGCCCCGGCCCCCCGGATGTGTGTTCACCTCGAAGTTGCCGTTCTTCCCGATGCGGTTTCGAGCCACTTGGACGCGTAGGCGGATAGTGAGCTGTCTACGTAGAGGTCGAAGGAAGGCTGATCATCCACGCGGTGGAGGATCGCGCTCACTTTCGCGAAGGCGGCCCGGGTCGCGCGTCCGGTGGGAAATGCCCGGGGGTCGAGATCCACCCCGGTCGACTGAGCGAGAACGCCGAGGCAGTCAGGGCCGGCGATCGACAGGACACAATAGGCATCCGAGACGAGCACGACCGAGGCAAGGGTGGAGGAGAGCGCCTCTTCGAGGCGGGTCAGCCACACGTCTTCCTCCGGGAGCGGCGTCCTGAGCAGCCATTCGTCCGGTCCGAGCCCGAACACGAGGACGGAAGCATCGCCCGCAGCGAGCCCGGAGGGCGCGGGCAGCCCGAATCCCAGCGCCGACTCGATTGCGGCCCGGCCCGCGGCCCGTGCGCGAAGGTTGATGAGCGACGCGCGTTCCGGGCCGCTCAGAGTGATCCGATAGGACATTGGCGTCCTAAGCCCTCATCCGCTCGCCTTCGGGATCCACGAAGCAGGGCCGGGTGACGAGCGCTTCCGCACGCCGCCCGACCGCGGCGATCGTGATCCGGTCGCCGATGCGCCGCCGCCCGTCGTCGAGCACCGCGAGCGCGATGGACCGCCCTGCATTCGGGCTGTGGCAGGCCTGCGAGATGTAGCCGATCACCGGCGGCGATTGAAGCGGAGCGCCGGCCTCGACGAGCGGCGAGCCGTCCGGCGGCACGAAGGCAGGGTCCTCCGGGAGCAGGCCCACCACTTCGGGCCGGACTCCCCCGGCATTGGCATCGCGCACCAGCGAGCGGCGCCCGATGAAGTCCTCCTTGCTCATGTCCACCGCCCAGCCGTATCCGGCGTCGAAGGGGTTGACGATGCCGTCGCCCTCGAATCCGGCCGAGACGAAGCCTTTCTCACAGCGCATCACCATGCTCGCCTCCGAGCCGACGAGGGTCAGATCGTGTGGCTCGCCCGCGCGCAGCAGCGCCTCCCACACTTTCCGGCCCTCGCGGGCGCGCACGTTGACCTCGAAGGAGAGCTCTCCGGTGTATCCCGCTCTCGCCACTCGCGCCGCTACGCCTGCCACGCGCATGTCCCGCATCGTCATGAACGGGAAGGCCCGGGGGCCGATGTCCCCGTCGATTTCCGCGCTCTCCAGCACGTCGCGCGCCTTCGGCCCGCAGAGGCAGATGTTGGTCCACTGCGCGGTCACCACGGTGAGGAAGACTCTGAGCGAGGGCCACTCGATCTGGAGGAGGCGTTCGAGGTGGGCCTCGACGTAGCCCGCGGCGCCGGTGCCCACGAACACCAGGTAGCGTTCGTCTCCCAGCCGGAACGTTACCGCATCGTCGAGAAGCCGGCCGTCCTCGCGCAGCATCCAGCCGAAGCGGCCCCGACCGATCTCGAGGTCTTCGAAGCGGTTTGCGTGGACTCGATTGAGGAAGATCGCGGCGTCCGGTCCGTGGAGCTCGAGCTTGCCGAGCGGAGAGCCGTCGTAGATGCCTGCGCTCGTGCGGCAGGCGCGTACTTCACGCGCCACCGCGGCGGCCATGTCTTCGCCGTTGCGAGGGAAATAGAGCGGTCGGCGATAGCCCGCCCCCGCCTCGAACATCACCGCGCCCGCGTTCTCCAGCCAGTCGGTGAGGGCGGTGCGCCAAGAAGGCGAGACGAGCTCTCCCCGCTCCCGGCCCGCGATCACGTCGAAGTCGATCGGCGTGTACGGCGGGCGGTACGTCGTGGTGCCCACCGCGCTGGGCGGGAGGGAGAGGGTGTCGGACAGGACGCCGATCGTGTTGACGTTGCCGAGCTTGCCCTGGTCGGTGCCCATGCCGGCGGTGGTGTAGCGCTTGACGTGCTCGACGGAGCGAAACCCTTCCTGAACGCTCTGGCGGATGTCATCCGTGGTCACGTCGTTCTGCAGGTCGACGAACGCCTTGCGCCGCCCTGCGGTCGGGGGCGGAGCTTCCCAGAGCGGCTCGATGCCCAGAAGTGGCTCCGGGGGGCACTCGGGCGGCAATCCGTCGGGAACCGGGAGGCCGAGGGCAAGGCATGCTTCGGCTCCCGCCTGCCATCCCTCCCGGAGACAGTCGCGCAGGGTGAATGCGCCGTTGGCCGCGCCCGCGCTTCGCTGCGGCAGGGTGTGCTCGCCCGGCACGAAGCAGGAGAGCGTCTCCTCGTGGCGGGGACGGCCTCCCGATTGTGAGTGGAGATGGACGCGAGGGTCCCATCCCCCGGAGCAGAGCACGAGGTCGCAGTCGATGTGGCGTACGGGACGGGAGTGGTCCCGCGGCGCCACGTGCGCGGCCCTCACCCCCCGAGCGCCGACCGCGCGCAGGACCACGCTCGAAGGGAGCACTTCCACGCCGCGGGACTCGAGACTGCGGGCCAGATCGCCGGGAGGCGACGCGCGCGTATCGACGAGCGTCCGCACTTCGAGGCCCGCACCGACCAGTTGCGCTGCGGCGCGGTAGGCGGAGCTGTTGTTGGTGAAGACCACGGCACGGAGCCCCGGGCGCACCGCGAATCGGACGAGGTAGGCGAGCGCTGCGCTCGCCGTCATCACCCCCGGCCGGTCGTTGTCCGCGAACACGAGCGGTCGTTCCGAAGCGCCGGTCGCGAGCACCACGCGACGGGCCCTCACCTTCCAGAGCCGTGCGTCGACGAAGGACGGGGCGGGGCGCCGCTCGACGAGCGTGAAGAGATGATGATCGTAGCAGCCGGCAACCGTAGCGCTCTGAAGGTGCAGCACCCCGGGAAAGGCGTCGAGCTCTGCCACCACCGACTCCGCCCACTCTCTGCCCGTCCTCCCGTCGAGTTCGTTTGCACTCTCCCGGAGCATGCCCCCCGGTGCGAACGCGTCGTCGGCGAGGAGCACCCGGGCGCCGCCTCGCGCGGCGGCGAGCGCAGCGCACAGGCCGGCCGGTCCTGCACCCGCCACGAGCACGTCACAGTGGTGGAAGCGTTTCTCGCAGTTCCGCTCGGCCGGCCTTCGGGGCGCGTGCCCGAGGCCGGCCATCCGCCGGATCAGGGGTCCGTAGAGATTCCAGTCTCCGGGAGGTCCGATGAAGGTCTTGTAGTAGAAGCCCGCCGCGAAGAGTCCGGAGAGGCGCTCGTTGAGCGCGCCGAAGTCGAATTCGAGGCCCGGCCAGCAGTTGACGCTCCGCGCCCGCATGCCGTCGCGGAGCGCAAGGGTGGTGGCTCGCACGTTGGGTTCGTCATCGTCGCCTTCGAGCTGCACGATGGCGTTCGGTTCATCCGCTCCCGCGGTGACGATGCCCCGGGGACGGTGGTACTTGAAGCTGCGCGCCACCATGCGCACGCCGTTGGCGAGCAGCGCGGAGGCCAGGGTGTCGCCGGGATGCCCTTCGAGCGCTTTCCCGTTGAAGTGGAAGCGCAAGGAGCGCGATCGATCGATCTCCCCTCCCGCGGAGAGGCGCCGGTCCTGCAGCGTGCTCATGAAGCGGCGGGCGTCGCGGAGGCGATCTCGTGGGTGAGCGTGTCGCGCTCGACCAGGATCCAGCGCCGGCAACCCCGTGCGTGCCACCACTGCTCCCGCACCCGGCCTTTCGGATTGCGGTGGCTGTAGACGTAGTCGACCCACTCGGCGTCCGAGAGCGAGGAGGGGTCGGCCGGCCTCGGCACCGCTTCGCTCCAGCAGGTGAACTCGTCCTCGTTGCGGGGTCCGCAGAAAGGGCAGGGAATGAGCATCATCGCTCGATCGCCCTCATCGATTGAAGGACACGCCGCCCTCGACGACCAGACGCCCGCGCTCGAAGCGTTCGAGTCCGAAGCTCCGGATCAGCTCGTGCGGCTCGTCCTTCGCGATGAGCCACGCGTGCATGCGCGCCGCCATGGGTGTGGTCTTGAAGCCGCCGGCGCCGGCCACGTCCACGCTGAAGCCTTCGAGTGGCGTCTTCGAGATGATCGGCGAACCGTCGTACACGATGTCGAGCATGCCCGCCCAGTGCCGCAGCAGCTTCATGCGGGCGAATGCCGGGAACATCTCGAGCACCGCCTCGGTGACCTGCTCGATGATCGGGAAGGTCCCGCGCTGGGCATAGGAAGGGTAGGGATCGGTCGGCCCGCCGATGACCAGCTCGCCCTTGTCGGACTGCATCATGTAGCAGCCGTAGCCGCTGAAGACGAGGATCTGGTCGAGGACGGGCTTTACCGGTTCGGAGACCCAGGCCTGCAGGGGCTGCACTTCGATCGGCAGGCGGATACCGGCCATTTCCGCCACCACGCTGCCGTGGCCCGCGACCGCCATGCCCACCTTGCCCGTCTCGATCCTGCCGCGGTTGGTGGCCACGCCGGTGACGCGATTGCCGTCGCGGCGGATACCGGTGACCTCGCAGTTCTGGATGATGTCGACGCCGAGCGCATCCGCCATGCGCGCGAATCCCCACGCGAGCGCGTCGTGGCGCGCCATCATCGCGTCGGGTTGGCACACGCCGCCGAGCAGGGGGAGACGTGGGCGTGCGGGCGGACGGAAGGCGGGCACGCGGCGCTCGATCTCCTCCACGTCGATGAGCTCGTACCTCGCGCCGTACACGTGCATGGTGTTCGCCATGCGCGCGGCGGTGCGCGCAGCCGCCGTCCCCTGGAGAAACGCAATCATGCCGCGCCGGCCCACCATCAGGTTGTAGTTGAGCTCGCGCGAAAGCTCCCGATACAGAGCCATTGAGCCCTCGTGGAAGGGCACGCTCGGCGGACGGATGTAGTTCGAGCGAATGGTCATGGTGTTGCGCGCGGTGTTGCCCCCGCCGAGCCACCCGCGTTCCAGCACCGCCACGTTGCGAATCCCGTGCTCCTTCGCCAGGTAGTACGCGGCCCCGAGCCCGTGGCCGCCGCCTCCGATGATCACCACGTCGTAGCGGCGTTTCGGCTCCGGGTTTCGCCACATGCGTTGCCATCCCGGCCGGTAGCGCAGCGCATTGCGCAGGAGGGAAAGAAACGAGAAGCGCTGCACCGGAGGTTCAGGAAAGGCGAGGGCGCAGCGCGGCGGCATTCCCGGCCCTGCCGTGGCTCACCGTCGGTAGGAGAAGGCCTTGCCGAAGCGCCACAGCAGGTAGTCGCCGCAGGTGATGGGCGGGTCGCCCGGATCCTCGTCCCCGCCGGGAAAGGTGTCCGGATCGATGAGAGTCTCGAAGTCGGGATCGTAGGCGAGCACCAGGGAGAGTCGCTCGCGGCCGCTCGAATTGATCACCCGGTGGGGGGTCGAGCGGTAGCGTAGTCTCGACCAGCGTTCGAGCAGGTCGCCGACGTTGACCACGAAGGTGCCGGGAATGGGGGGTACCGCGACCCACTCGCCGTCGAGGAGCCGGATCTGGAGCCCGCCCACCTCGTCCTGGCAGAGCACGGTGAGCACGCCGAAGTCGGTGTGGGGCGCCACCCCGAATCGGTCCTCTCCGGCGTCAGGCGGGGGCGGCGGGTAGTACTGGAGGGAGCCGCGGCTCAGGGGCCAGTCGCGATGGCGTATGAAGTGCAGAGGATCGAGCCCCGCTCCGAGCGCGAATCCCCGCAGCAGGTCTTCCGCGCAGGCGCTCGCCGCCGCGAAGAAGGGATACACCGCGTCGCGCAGCGACGGCATGCCGGGAGGCCACACGTTCGGTCCCAGAAGCGGGTTCGAAGGACGGGCCATGCCGTCATTGCGCTCCACTCCCCAATTGAAGCTCTCCTTGAGGTCGGGTCGGGCGTCGTCGTACATCTTCGTCGAGCCGGGGCGGAGGTAGCCGTGGTGGAACTCGTTGGTGGCCGCCGCGAGCTTCGTCTCCGCGGGCATGCGGAAGAACTCGAGTCCCGTGCGGCGTGCATTCTCGATGAGGGAAGCGGGCACCCCGTGGTTCTCGACATAGATGAAACCCACCTCGGTGGCGGCCCATGCCAGGCGTCGGCCCACCTCTGTCGGATCGGAGCCGTCGCGCAGCGGGCCGATGTCGATGACCGGCACATCCGCGGCGTCCAGGCGTTCGGTCGATGCTCTGCTCATGAATTCCTCCCCTCAGTCTCGCGATCTCGTCGCTTCACACCAGCGCGCGCGCCTGTTCTTCAATCGAGGCGCGGCGCTTGGCGCGCGGAAGCCCCATCGTGTCGTGGACGATGCGCCCCACCTCTCGTCCCATCCGGCGTTGCAGCTCCCCGTCGTCCCGGTTGGAGACCGGAATGCGCAGGATCACGTCCCCGGCGAGCGTCGGGACCGTGCCGTCCGTGCTGGGACGCGGTTGCGGTGGTTCCTCGCCGGCTTCGAGCTCGCGGATTGCGCGGCGCAGCATCCGCCGGTACAGCGCCACTCCCTTGTCGGTGGTCGCGAGCTGTTCATCCGCATGCCGGGTGATGGGGCCCTGGGAGACCTGCGCCTCGTAGTCTCCGGGCAGGGCGAGCCCTTCCTCGTAAGAGCGCTCGATGCCGGTCTGTCCTACGAAGTCCACCCGGTTGAGTCCCACCTTCGTGCGATCCCCCTTGCCGTCGAGGTCGAGTTCGGGACTGAAGTGGCGCCAGGCGATGATCCGACAGTGGCGATCGTCCACCGGAACCGTCCACTTGGTGATCCCGACCCCGGGAAAGAACTTCTCGCGATCCGGGTTCTGGTAGATGTCGGGAGGCTGCGCGATGGCGGGCAGCATGACCTCCGCGGTGCGCACCCAGACGAACTCGTTCCAGCGCCGCACGTTGGTGAGGTAGATCCCGGTGCGGTCCTCCAGGGGGTGCCACTCCACCACCGGCATCGTGCCCCAGGCGGGATTGAAGTGCGCACGCGTCACCCGGGTGTGCAGGAAGACGCTGTGGAAGGGGTCCATCGGGTTCTCGGCCACCTGCAGCCAGTTGCAGGGATAGTCGATGGCGTAGGGGACGAGCTCGTCTCCGGGCAGCGAGAGCGTGTCGAGCATGGGAAGCTCGGGCTCCACTTCGGGTGGCCCGAGGTAGGCGAAGACGAGGCCCGCGAGCTCGCGCACCGGGTAGGCGCCGTGGCGCAGACGGCGAGGAATCGGGCTACCCTCGGGCTCGCCGGGCACTTCCAGAATGGTGCCGTCCACGTCGAAGAGCCAGCCGTGGTAGCAGCAGCGGATGCCGCGCTCCGCGACGATCCCGTACTCCAGCGATGCTCGGCGATGGCTGCAATGCTTGTGCAACAGGCCGAGCCGGCCGGAACGGTCCCGGAAGAGCACGAGCTCTTCCCCCAGCACCTTGACGACGAGCGCGTGTTTCCCCACCTGCGCGCTCATCGCCACCGGCATCCAGAAGCGCCGGAAGTACTCGCCACAGGGCGTGTGCGGCCCGGTATGGGTGAGCTCCGGATCCTCGCGCGCCTCCGATACCCGGTGGTAGCCGTTGTAGGGCGAAGCGCGCTGCTCGGGCGTGGCGGGCATGGGCGGGCGGGGGCAGTCCTTCAGCGGAACTCGAAGGTCGGTTTCGAGGTCGGCTGAGTCTATCACCCGCCGTGTGAGTACAAACCATGCGCCACACCCCGATGTTCGACGCCCGTGACGGAATCCGGGTTTGGACAAGGCCGAAAGGGGTCGATGGGTTGCCCCTGGTATGGAAGGTCCCTGATCCATTGCCGAAGCTTCATGCGCGACAGGGGACAGGGAACATGATCGTGGCCCGCTTGCGCGACGATTGCGACCGACTCCCGGTCGATGGTCGAGACAGGCGAGCCGGCCATGTTTCCGATGTCTCTCGCGAGGCATTCGACGGCGCGCCTGGCGCGATGCGCACCGCCTAAACCATTGGTTTTCAATTGGATCAGGCAAAGCGTTCGTGTTTCCGATTTGCTTGCGAGTTCCCGTTTTTCCCTGTAGTTTCGACGCTAATCGTTAAGAATTGTGAAATATTGATCAAATTTTGTACCACTCTGTTGACCGAGACCGGAGACTGAATCCGGCGTCACTCTCGAGGAGGTAAGTGGAAATGCGTGACTTTCTTTCAAAGCGATTGAGTCGTCGTCGTCTGCTCCGCGCGGCGAGCACCGCCACCGGCGCACTCGCCGCTGCCAGCATCCTTCCGCGGCGTGTCTTCGCGGCGGACAATGTGGTGAAGATCGGGTTCCTCGCGCCGCTCACCGGCGATGTCGCGGCCTGGGGCAAGCCCGGACTGGACGGCTGTCGGATCTGGGGCGAGTGGATGAACGCGGCCGGCGGCGTGAAAATCGGTGGCGACAGCTATCAGTTCGAGTTCGTCGCCTACGACAACGAGTACGACCCGGCCAAGGCGCGGGCGGGGGCGACGAAGCTCATCCGCGAGGACGGGGTCAAGTTCATCATGATGCTGGGCGGCGACACCTGGCCGGGAGTGCAGCCGGTAGCCGACAACACCGGCATGCTCTTCTCCACCCTGCTGCCCTCCGACCTCTCGCCGGAGACGACGACGCTCCTCGCTCCCGCCGAGGTGCATCCCATCTACAACGTCACCGGGGTCGACTGGCTCGCGCGCAACCGTCCGGAGTTGAAGAACTACGTGATTTGCGCGCAGGACGATGCGCTCGGCATTCCCTCGGTGGCGACCTATCTCGCCGCATTCGAGGCGGCCGGCATCGAAGCCCTGGACGATCCGCTCCTCTTCGACCCGGCGACCACCGACTTTGCCCCGGTGGTGACCCGCCTGCTCTCTTCCAAGCCGGACATCGTGTGCCTGGACACCGCGTACACCGACTACGTGCACCCGATTTGCGAGCAGCTCTATCTCCAGCAGTTCGAGGGGCAGATCATTTCCTGCACCGCGGACTTCTACGACAAGATCATCGAACGGACCTCGAAGGAGTTCGCCGAGGGGCTGGTCTTCCAGTTCCCGGACTTCGACGATCCCGCGCTCGCGGAGCAAGGGGTGAACTTCCGGGATGCCAACCGTTTCTTCGAGGAGTACAACCAGCGCCATCCGGGAGAGTGGGGCGCGGTCTCCTGGGAGTACGCGTCCATCATGGACCTGTGGACGGCGGCGGCCGAGAAGGCCGGCTCGGTCGAGCCGGACGCGGTGCTCGCGGCGATGAAGGAGGGCGGCAAGGGCCTGCACGCCTTCGGCGAAGCCGACTGGTGGGGCACCGAGCTCTTCGGGATCGACAATGCGCTCGTCGGCAACTGGCCGGTCGTGGTGATCGAGAACGGCAAGGCGGTGATCAAGGAGTTCGGGAGCATCCCCGAGTGGTGGAGCAAGCACGGCGACCTGCTCGTCAAGCACATGGAAGCCTTCGGGCAGATGCACTACCAGCGCGGCTGAGCGCGCGCACCGTCACTACCGCTGAATTCCCGCCCCCGGCGCGACGCCGTGCCGGGGGCGGGCCTTTGGGATGGGTACACGGCGCGCCCCGCGCAGGTGACGCGGGACGAGGAATCCCGCCATGACCGAGCTGCTGCTCCAGACCATCGTCAACGCGACCTACGCGGCCAGCTACCTGGCTCTGGTCGCGGTGGGGCTGGTGCTCATCTTCGGCGTGATGGGGATCATCAACTTCGCCCACGGCGAGTTCTACATGCTCGGGGCCTACTGTGTCGTCGCGATCTACGCGGACTTCCATCTGCCCTTCCTGCTCTCGGTCGCGACGGGCCTCGTCTTCGTGGGGCTCGTGGGCATCGCCACCGAGCGCACCCTGTTTCGCCCCATGCGCGACAACCCCTTGGGCGGCCTCGTCGTCTCCATCGGCCTGCTGCTCATCCTCCAGTCCCTCGCGACGCTCGGCTTCGGCGTGCGCATGGAGCACATCCCGCCCCCTTCGCAGGCGGTGCTGACGCTTCGCGAGGGCGTGGGCATTCCCGTTCAGCGCCTGAACGTCATCTTCGCCGCAGTGCTGCTGCTCGGCGCCCTGTGGCTCTTTCTCCACCGCACGCGATGGGGCTTCGCGTTGCGGGCGAGCGCCCAGGATCCGGAGGCGGCGGCGCTTCAGGGCATTTCCATGGGCCAGGCCTCGCGCATCGCGGTGGGGATCGGCGCGGCACTGGCCGGGGTCGCGGGCGCCCTCACCGCGCCGCTGGTGCGCACTTTCCCGTACATGGGACACTCGGTCATCATCGCCGCGTTCATCGTGATCATCGTGGGCGGGGTGGGAAGCCTCGAAGGCGCGGTGCTCGCCGCCGTCGTCTACGCTTTCGTCCACACTTTCGTCACCACTTTCGTGGATGGCGTGATCGCGGACATCGTCGGGCTTCTCCTCATGCTCGCGGTGCTCATCGTGCGGCCCACCGGGCTCTTCGGGAGCCGCGACCGTGTCTGAGCGGCGCGCGTTCGGCGCCACCTTCGCCCTGTTCCTGGTCGGGGTGCTGGCGGTGCTTCCTCACGTCGTGAGCTACTCCCAGCAGGAGATCCTGGTCTTCCTCGTCATCAACGTGCTCGTGGTGATGAGCTACCGCTTCCTCACCCTCACCGGGGAATGGTCGCTGGGGCACGTGGTGATGATGGGGGTGGGGGCCTACGCGAGCGCGCTCGCGGCCAAGCGGCTGGGCTTCCCGGTTCCCATCGCGATGCTTGCCGGGGCCGCGGTGAGCGCGGCGGTCGCGTGGGTGCTCAGCTTTCCCCTGTTCCGGATGAAGGGATTTTACTTTCTCATCGGATCCTTCGCGGCGGGAGAGGTCATCCGGCTGCTCTGGAAACGTTTTCGCGACCCCTTTGGAGGCCCCAAGGGCTTGAAGCGCATCCCGGAGCTTGCCGACATCGAGGTGGGAGCCTTTCGGATCGATTTCTTCGATCCGGTGGCGTACTACTACTTCGCAATCGCCGTGGTCGCGGTATCGCTGTGGCTGCTGTGGCGGCTGGAGCGCTCGAACATCGGACTCGTCTTCCACGCGGTGCACTGGCGGGACAGTCTCGCCGCCTCGGTCGGCGTGGACACCAGGCGCTACCGCACCCTCGCGCTGGTCATTGCCTCCGCTTTCGCGGGACTTGCCGGGGCGCTGTTCGCGCACTACGTCGGCGCCATCAACCCGACGCGATTCAATATCGAGGAGATGGTCTACGTGCTCACCTGGGCGATCGTCGGCGGCACCGCGACCTTCTACGGCCCCATCCTGGGGGTGGTGATGCTGACGGTCCTGAACGAAGTCGTGTTGCGCAAGATCGGACTCGAACAAACCCGTCCTCTGGTGTACGGCGGCATCCTGATCGCGTTCGTCTTGTTCCTGCCGAAGGGACTGGAGAGCATCGTCCCGATGCTCGCGCGCCTGGGAAGGGGACGGTCACGGACGGTGCGTGCCTGAGGCGGCGGCCAGTCGCGGGAGTGTGACGCAATGCAACACCGCACCGATACCGGTAGTCTCGATACGCTCGTCATCATGGCGCGGGGAGACACCGCATGACCCGGGAGGAGATTCTCCGCGTGGAGGGTCTGGTGAAGCGCTTCGGCGGACTCGTCGCGGTCGACGGACTCGACCTCTCCGTGCGCCGGGGCGAGATTCGCGGCCTCATCGGCCCGAACGGTGCGGGCAAGACCACCACCTTCAACGTCATCAGCGGCTTCTTCGCCCCCACCTCCGGCCGCATCGTCTACCGCGGCAAGGACATTACCGGCCTCGCGATGCACCGGGTGGCGGCGGAGGGCTTGGTGCGCACCTTCCAGCACTCCACCCTGTTCCTCGAGATGCGAGTCCGGGACAACATCCTGGTTGGCCGCCACCTCGAGCACCCCCGCGACCTGTTCTCCGCGCTGCGGCACGGGGGACGATGGAGCGCGGCGGAGGATCGGGAGCAGGTGGAGGAGATCCTCGCCTTCTTCGGGCTCGGGCCCTATCGTGACGCGCTCGCCGCGGAGCTTCCCTACGGCGCGCAGCGCGCGCTCGGCATGGCGGTGGCGCTCGCCGCCGAGCCCGAGATGATGCTGCTCGACGAGCCCTTCGCCGGCATGAACCCCGAGGAGACCCGGCGAATGATGGACCTCGTCGCGGCGCTACGGGAGCGCGGGATCACCATCCTGCTGGTCGAACACGACATGCAGGCGGTGATGGGGCTCTGCGACGCGATCAGCGTGATGAACTTCGGCCGCTTCCTCGCCGAGGGCACCCCGGCGGAGGTCCGCAGCGATCCCAAGGTGATCGAAGCCTATCTCGGGAGCTCTCACCGTGCTGCTTGAGATCCGCGAAGCGAGCGTTTCCTACCATATGGTGCGGGCGCTGCATCGCATCACCATGGACGTCCCCGCGGGGGGGATCGTCACCATCATCGGCGCGAACGGGGCGGGCAAGACGACCGCGCTGCGTGCGGTCTCCGGCCTGGCGCCGCTCTCGGAGGGCGAGATCGTGTTCGATGGCGAGCGGATTTCGGGGCTCGCACCGAACCGCATTGCCGCGCGCGGGATCGGCCACGTGCCGGAGGGACGGCGGGTGTTTCCGGACCTCACGGTGGAAGAAAATCTCAGTACCGGGGCCTTCCTGCGCCGGGATACGGCGGGGGTGCGCAGCGACTTCGAGACGGTGTACTCCCGATTCCCGCGCCTCGCGGAGCGCCGGAGGCAGTTTGCCCGCACCCTGTCCGGCGGTGAGCAGCAGATGCTCGCGATCGGGCGCGCCCTCATGCTGCGCCCCCGAATGCTGCTGCTGGACGAACCGTCCATGGGACTGGCGCCGGTGATCGTGGAGGAGATCGCCCGCATCATCCGGGACATCAGCGACACCGGGGTGCCGGTGCTGCTGGTGGAGCAGAACGCGGAGATGGCGCTCGAGCTCGCCGACTACGCCTACGTGCTGGAGACGGGGTCCATCGCGTTGTCCGGCGTCGGGGACGAGCTGCACGGCAACGACCATGTGCGGCGGGCCTACCTCGGGGCCTGATGCCGGGCTGCCCGCCGCGCGGAACGGGCGCCAATGAGGGAAGGGAGGGCGAGCCGGGGGAGTGAAGCGCGAGGAGTCCCTCGCGCGGCAGTGGAGCCCGGTCCGTCGCGGTGAACGGTGGGGATGGGCTGCGCCGGGAGGTCGCCGTCGCGCGGGCCGCGAGCTGGCGTCGAAGCGAGATATGGTGGGAGCGCCTGCAGAACCGGGCCAAGACCCGGCAGATGGCGGGCGACCTCGATGCCGCCGCCCGTTACTGGATGCTGGCCTGGCGGCTGGGCCGGCTCTTCCTTCCTCGGGAAGACCCCCGTTTCGCCTGTGGCCTCGCCAACGCCGCTGCCGCCGCCCGGCATCGCGGCCGGCTGCGCGCCGCCGAAGGGCGCCATCGGCGCGCGTGTGAACTGTGGCATTCCGTGCCGACCTGGGCCGAGAGAATCCGCCCCGCGTCGCGGGCGCGAAGCTCGCTCTTCCACCTGCGCCTGGCGCACCGCCATGCCGAGACCTACCGGGAGAATCTCCGGGCGAAGCTGCGGGAACAGGTCGGCCAGGCGATGGCGAGCCTCGAGGCGAGCATCCTCGAAACACCGGGTGCGAAGCCCCGGTGGATCCGCGAACGCCCTCCGGTCTTCGACGACACGCGCCGGCTCTTGAGCGCCTGCTACCTCATGGCCTATGTCGCGCCGGCCCCACGTGGCGCCGAATCCGGCTCTTCACCGGCCGCGAGCGCCCCTACCTCAACTGCTCCACCAACCAGGTCTGGAAGTAGCGCACGTCCGCCTCCCACACCGGAGAGAACTTGACGTCGTCGGCCACCGGCGATGCCCGCGCCGCCTGCTGGAGCTCCATGCAGCGATGGTCCTGGGCGCGGATGCCGCGACGCTCGCTCAACGTGCGCTGCGGTCCGAGCCAGCGGTCGATGGCGGCCTCGCGCGCCGGTGCGTGCTCCTCGCCGGTCGCCGCCCCCGGGGCGAAGTACCAGGCCATCTCGGCCCGCGTGACCCCGGGCGCGATCGGGACGTAGATCGCGGGCACGTAGGCGCTCGGGCCGAGCGTCAGGGTGGTGTTGGGCAGGACCGCGTTGGCGGCGCCGTGCCGCTGGCCG
>CAYQVB010000073.1:0-5405 GCA_964420925.1 uncultured Ectothiorhodospiraceae bacterium
GTGTCCATGCCCGCAACGGCGGCGGGGCTCTCCATCGCCGCCGTTGCGGGCATGGACACCTTCGAGGAGCTGCTCGACGGCGCCGCCGGCATGGACGCGCACTTTCGCAACGCACCGCTTGCATCGAACGCCCCGGTGCTGATGGCGCTCATCGGGATCTGGAACCGCAACGTGCTCGGGGCCCCGACGCTGGCGGTGCTGCCCTACGACTGCGCGCTCTCTCTCCTGCCCGCCTATCTCCAGCAACTGGAGATGGAAAGCAATGGGAAAGGGGTGGACCGCTGCGGCCGGCCCACCACCCTCGATACCTGCCCCGTGGTCTGGGGAGGCCTCGGCAACGATGCCCAGCACGCGTTCTTCCAGAAGCTGCACCAGGGGGCGGAGCCGGTGCCCTGCGACTTCATCGTCGCCGCCCGCGGCCAGAGCGAGCTCGACGGACACCACCTGGAGGCGGTTGCCAACGCGCTCGCGCAGTCCCGTGCGATGATGTGCGGCCGCCGCCCGGAAGAGGCGAGCGCGGCGTCCGGGGCGGAGGGAGAGGAAGGCAGGGTGATTGCCGCTCACCGGGCGATCCCCGGAAATCAACCCTCCACCACCATCGTGTACGATCGTCTCGATGCGCGGGTGCTGGGCGCGCTCATCGCCCTCTATGAGCACAAGGTATTTGTCCAGGGAGTGTGCTGGGGAGTGAACTCCTTCGACCAGTGGGGGGTGGAGCTCGGCAAGGAGATTGCGCGCGACGTGCTCGGCCGCCTCGAGGGAGAGGGCGGAGAGGGCGAAGTGGACGCTTCCACCGCGGGGCTGATGCGTCACGTGCTCGCGCTTCGTGAGCGCAGCGGAGAGGCCTGAGACGATGGGCGACGACGCTTCTCCCCGGGACTTCGTGCGCGAGATCGTCGATGCCGACCGTGCCTCGGGGGCGATCGAGGTCGTGACGCGATTCCCCCCGGAACCCAACGGCTACCTGCACGTGGGGCACGCGAAGTCCGCCGCGCTCAACTTCGGCATCGCCGCGCGCTATCCGGAAGGGCGCTGCTACCTGCGTTTCGACGACACGAACCCCACCCGGGAGAGCGTGGAGTACGTGGAGTCGATGAAGGAGGACCTGCGCTGGCTGGGGTTCTCGTGGGAGGATCGCCTCACGCATGCCTCGGACTACTTCGAGGAGCTCTACGACCTCGCGATGCGACTGGTGCAACGGGGCAAGGCGTACGTGGACGGCCAGAGCCCGGAGGAGATCCGGGCGAACCGGGGCACCCTGACGGAGCCCGGGCGGGAGAGCCCCTGGCGCGATCGGCCGGTGGAGGAGAACGTGGATCTCTTCCGCCGCATGCGTGCGGGCGAGTTCCCGGAGGGGGCGCGGGTGTTGCGCGCGAAGATCGACATGTCGAGTCCGAACCTGAACCTGAGGGATCCGGTGATGTACCGCATCCTGCACCGGCCCCATCAGAACACCGGGGACCGGTGGTGCATCTACCCGATGTACGACTGGGCGCACGGCCAGTGCGACTACCTCGAGGGGGTCACCCACTCCCTGTGCACCCTGGAGTTCGAGGATCACCGCGCCCTCTACGACTGGTTCCTGGAGGCGCTCGAGGTCGAGCACCCCCCGCGCCAGTACGAGTTCGCGCGCCTCAACCTCACCTACACCGTGCTCAGCAAACGGGCGCTCATCCGGCTGGTGGAGGCGGGGCACGTGGACGGCTGGGACGACCCGCGCATGCCGACCCTGCGGGGAATGCGGCGGCGCGGCTATCCGGCGGCGGCGATTCGGGATCTCTGCCGGCGGGTCGGTGTCACCCGCAAGGACAGCGTGGTGGAGGTGGAGTCCCTCGAGCACTGCGTACGCGCGGAGCTCGACACCCGCGCACCGCGGGCAATGGGCGTCCTGGATCCGCTGAAGGTGGTCATCGTCGACTACCCGGAAGGCAGGGAAGAACGCCTCCCCGCTCCGAACCATCCCCGGGATCCGGAGCTCGGGCATCGGGAGCTGCCCTTCTCCCGTACGTTCTGGATGGAGCGCGACGACTTCATGGTGGAACCGGCGCCCCGATTCTTCCGTCTCGCTCCCGGCCGGGAAGTGCGCCTGCGCTACGCCTACCTCGTGACCTGCGTCGACTATGTGACGAATGACGACGGAGAGGTGGTCGAGGTCCACTGCACCCACGATCCGCGCTCGCGCGGAGGATCCGCGCCGGACGGGCGCAAGGTGAAGGGGACGCTGCACTGGGTGTGCGCCCGGCGCGCGCGCGCGGTCGAGGTTCGTCTCTACGAGCGCCTGTTCAGCGTGCCCGCTCCGGGGCTCGCCGAGGATCTCGTTTCCGCCCTCAACCCGGATTCCCGGCGTGTCGCGGCCGATGCTCTCGTCGAAGAAAGTCTGGCGAAAGCCGAGCCGGGTGCGGCCTACCAGTTCGAGCGCCAGGGCTACTTCTGCGCGGATTCCATCGACTCCGCTCCCGGCCGGCCGGTCTTCAATCGCATCGTCACGTTGCGCGACACCTGGGCGAAGCGCCGCGTGCCGGATCGGCCTCGAAGGGAGCGGCAAAGCGCCTCGGGTGACTGAGCGTCTCGTGGCGCCGGCTCCGGGGGCGGAGACCCCGGCCAATCCTGTGCCACGAGCCGGGAGTCCGCGCCTGGCCGTCGATCCCGCGCTGCCGATCGCGGCGCATGCGGCGACCATCGCCCGGAGCCTGCGCGAGCATCGCGTGCTGATCGTGTGCGGAGACACCGGCTCGGGGAAGACCACTCAGCTCCCGAAAATGTGCCTCGCGCGGTGGCCGGACGAGATGCGCCGAATCGGACACACCCAGCCTCGGCGCATTGCGGCGCGCAGCGTGGCGGCGCGGGTCGCCGGGGAAACGGGCACCCGCATCGGAGAAGTGATCGGCTACCAGGTCCGATTCGACCGCCGGGTCGCAAGACGCAGCCGCCTCAAACTGATGACCGACGGCATCCTGCTCGCCGAAGTCCAGGCGGACCCGGACTTGCGCGAGTACCGCGCGATCATCGTCGACGAGGCTCACGAGCGCAGCCTCAATATCGACGTGCTGCTCGGCCACCTCCGGCGCCTGGTGCAACGGCGCGCCGATCTCAGCGTCATCGTGAGCTCCGCCACCATCGATACCCGGAGATTCTCCGCTTTCTTCGACGATGCTCCGGTGATCGAAGTATCGGGAAGGCGCTATCCCATCGAGGTGCGCTACCGTCCACCGCCGGAAGGTGACCTGCCGGCCGGGCTCTCCACCGCGCTCGCGGAGATCTACCGCGAGGAAGGCGAGGGCGACGTGCTCGTCTTCCTCGCGAGCGAGCGCGAGATTCGAGAGGGCGCGGACGCGATACGGCGCCTTCGCCTGCCGGACACCGAGGTGCTGCCGCTCTATGCGCGGCTGCCTTTGCGCGATCAACTCCGGGTCTTCGAGCCAGGGGCCATGCGACGCGTGGTGCTCGCAACCAACGTGGCCGAGACCTCGCTCACCGTTCCGCGCATCCGCTACGTCATCGACGCGGGCCGAGCCCGCATGAGCCGCCACGCGCATCGTCACGCCGTGCAGCGCCTTCCAGTGGAGCCCGTGTCGAAGGCTTCCGCCGACCAGCGCAAAGGCCGTTGCGGAAGGATCGGCCCGGGCCTGTGCGTCCGGCTCTATTCATCGGAGGACTTCGCCGCGCGACCCGAGTTCACCGAGCCGGAGATCCTGCGTTCCAGCCTGGCGGCGGTGTTGCTCCGCCTGAAGGCGATCGGTGTCGACGATCTCTTCGAGTTTCCCTTTCTCGACCGGCCCGAGCGCCGGCGCCTGAGCGACGCCGAGCGCCTGTTGCGTGAGCTCGGGGCGCTCGAGGGCGGCGCGCTCACCGACATCGGGTGGGCCTTGGCCCGCATGCCGGTGGATCCCCGAACGGGGCGCATGCTCATCGAGGCGGCCGCGCTCGGCGTGCTCGACGAAACGCTGGTGATCGCGAGCGCGCTGTCGGTCGCAGATCCCTACGAGCGCTCTCCCGGCGCGGAGGCTCAGGCACAGAGCGCTCACGAGCGCTTTCGCAACGAGCGCTCGGACTTCATGGGCCTGCTGCGCCTCTGGCAGACCTTTCAACAGCGCACCCGGGCGCGCGGTCTCTCGTTCGCGCGGAAGTACTGCCGCCGGCACTTCCTGTCCTTCTCCGCGATGCGCGAGTGGCAGGACGTGCACGACCAGCTCCGCCAGGCCGCGCAGGATATCCGGCTCGAGAGGGCCCGAAAGACGCCGACCTACGGGCGCGTGCATCGCGCTCTGCTCGCGGGGCTGGTGCGCAACGTGGGCATGCGAAGCGATCTGCACGACTATTCCGGAGTGCGGGACTTGAGCTTCCGCATCTCTCCCGGCTCCGCGCTCTTCACCCGTCGCCCCAAGTGGGTGGTTGCGGCGGACTTGATCGAGACCGAGCGCCTCTACGCTCACCGGGTGGCCGAGATCCGCCCCGAATGGATCGAGCGCGCCAGCCTCCCCCTGTTGCGGCGCACCCATTTCGATGCGCACTGGGATGCGGTGCGCGCGGAGGCGATGGTCTACGAACAGACCTCGCTCTACGGACTCACCCTGGTCCCGAAACGCCGCGTGCGCTTCGCGCCGATCAGCCGCTCCGAAGCCCGGGTCCTGTTCATCCGCGCAGGACTGGTTGAAGGTCACTTCGACTCCGCCGCGGAGTGCCTGGCGCACAATCGCGGGGTGGTGGCCGGGCTGCGGCGCCTCGACCACAAGCACCGTCGTCCCGACGTGGCGATCCGGGATCAGGACGTCTTCGACTTCTACGACGAGAACCTGCCGGAAAGCACCTGCGACGGCGTGAGCTTCGCGGCGTGGTGGCAGCGCTGCTCCCGCGTAGAGAGAGCGCGTCTCATGATGCATCCCGCTCGCATCGGGCGCCCCCCTCCCCAATACAGCGAGCGCGACTATCCCGACCACTGGCACCTCGAGGACGCCCGCCTCCCTCTCACGTATCGCTTCTCGCCCGGCGAGACTGAAGACGGCGTCGGAGTCGGCGTGCCTCTGCCGCTCCTCGGCCGTCTCGATCCCGGAGACTTCGAGTGGCTCGTACCGGGGCGGAGAGAAGAAAAGGTCCTGGCGATGTTGCGTACGCTGCCCAAGCCTCTGCGACGGGAGTTGATGCCGTTGTCGGAGGTCGCGGCACGCTTCATCGCTTCGCATTCGCAACCGAAGGGCTCGCTCGGAGCGGCGCTGCGCCACTATCTGTGGCGTCACGAGGGCGTGGCGGTCGAGGAAGAGCACTTCCACGCATCGCGGCTCGCACGCGAACTGCCGCCCCATCTCACGATCCGTTTCGCGGTGACGGGGAAGTCGGGGAAGACGCTCGGCACGGGACGCGATCTCGCCCTGCTCCAGCGACGCTTGTGGAAGGGGGAGGCCCGGGAC
>CAYQVB010000074.1:0-40989 GCA_964420925.1 uncultured Ectothiorhodospiraceae bacterium
GCGCTCGACTGCCGTGCGATGTTGAGGCTCGCTCCGAGCTCGATGCAGCGCCGACCGACGGCCGCTCCCAGCGCGTGCGCGGGCTCCTTGCGGTGGCGGTCCCCGACCAGTTCCACCCCGAGCAGCAGGCCGCGGCCGCGCACGTCGCCGATAGGCTCGTGGCGCTGCTGCAGGTCGCGCAGGATGCCCTTCATGTATCGCCCCAGCTCCCGGGCCCGTTCCTCGAGGCGGTCGCGGACCAGGATCTCGATGACCTTTCTCCCGACCGCGGCCGGGAGCGGGTCGGCGGCGTGCGTGGTGTAGAACAGGAAGTCGTGCTCGTGGCAGGCCTGCTCCACCTCGGCGGAAGCGACCGTGGCGGACAACGGCAGCCCCGCGCCGAGGGTCTTGGACAGGGTCAGGATGTCGGGCACCACGCCCTCGTGCTCGAAGGCGAACCGGTCGCCGGTGCGCCCCATGCCGGTCTGCGCCTCGTCGAAGATGAGCAGCATGCCGCGGGCCCGGCAGCGCTCGGCGAGCGCGGCCAGGTAACCCTCCGGGGGCTCGATGATTCCGCCGGAGCTCGGAATGGGCTCGGCGATCATGGCCGCGAGGCTGCCGGTCGACTGGCGGTCGATCATCTCGAACCCCCAGTCGAGCTCCGAGCGCCAGTCGTACTCGCCATTGGACGCGAACGGAGAGCGGTAGGGGTGCGGCGTCGGCAACGCCAGCACCCCGGGCACCGGCGGTCCGTAGCCGCGCCGGGCGCCGTTGAACGTCGCTGCGGAGGCGCCGCCGGTCACGCCGTGCCACGACCGGTCGAAGGCGACGACCTCGTAGCGGCCGGTCGCGAGCTTCGCCATCCGGAGCGCCGCCTCGTTGGACTCGCCCCCGGTGCTGAGCGGCAGCACCCTGGACAGCGACTCCGGCAGCAGTCCGCTCAGCGCATCCGCGAAGTCGATGACCACGTCGGAGAGGAAGCTGCTGTGCAGGTGTGCGAGGCGGGTGACGGCCTCGCTGACGGTGGCGACGATCTCGGGGTGGGCGTGGCCGAGGATGGCGCTCATCTGCCCGGAGGTGAAGTCGAGGATCTCGCGCCCCTCGCGGTCGTAGACGCAGGCGCCGCGGGCGGCGGTGATGATCGTGTCCGAGAATTCCTCGGTGTATCGGAATACGTGCTGGGCTTCGGGTTTCGGCATGGCATGCAACTCCGGGAACGTCGCGTCGATTGTCGCGCACCGCAAGGTATCGGGCACCAGGAACCTTCCGCAGCGTCCGAACCGGACTCCCGGGAGCGCGGGCATCTTGCCCGCTCGAACAACCGTGGGCCTGCGGCCCACTGCGGGCGGGACGCCCGCGCTCCCAGGGGCGCCTCGCAAGAACCGTGGGTCAAGTCCGGAGGCTTGCGCCCATCATGGACTCCCGGCCACCGGGCGAGGGTCTCCGGGTTGCGACCACGCATCAATGCCCCATAATGCCCGCTGCGCATCGGCGCAACAGCACGGTGGCCGGAATGAGCGATTCGAACATCGGATTCGTCGGCGGCGGCAACATGGCCACCAGCCTCATCGGTGGGCTCGTCGCGAACGGGACACCCCCCGGCTCGATCTGGGTCTCGGACCCCGACACCCCGAAGCTCGACGACCTCGTCCGCAAGTTCGGCATCCACGCGGGCGCCGACAACGGCGAGGTGGCGGCGCGCTGCGCCACGGTGGTGCTGGCGGTGAAGCCGCAAATCATGCACACGGTGGTGCGCGATCTCGCCCCGGCGCTCGGCGAGCACGCGCCGCTCATCGTATCCATCGCGGCCGGCGTGCGCGAGGCGGACATCAACCGCTGGGCGGGCGGGGACATGGCGATCGTGCGCACCATGCCGAACACTCCGGCGCTGGTCGGCTGCGGGGCGACCGCGCTCTGCGCGAACGCGAAGGTCGACGCGGGCCAGCGCGAGCGCGCCGACGCGATCCTCAAGGCAGTGGGCATCACCATCTGGGTGGACGACGAGGCCCAGCTCGACGCGGTCACCGCGCTGTCCGGAAGCGGCCCCGCCTACTACTTCCTGCTCATGGAGATCATGCAGGCGACGGGCGAGGCGATGGGCCTCGACGCCGAGGCGGCCCGTCGGCTCACGCTCCAGACCGCGCTCGGCGCGGCCCGCATCGCAAATGAGAGCGACGAGCCGCCCGCGGTGCTGCGCGAGCGGGTGACGTCGCCGGGCGGCACCACCGAGCGTGCGCTCGTCACCATGCGCGAAGGCGGCATCGACAAGGTGGTGGCCGACGGCATCCATGGCGCGTGCCAGCGGTCGATCGAGCTTGGCGACGCGTTCGGAGACTGAGAGGGGACCGCGGCGTGGTCGAGGAGTCACACGAAGGGGCGACGAAGGTGAGTGAACGCTCGCCGACGCCTGTCCGGCTCCGCGTGCCGACGGGCGGTACGACGCCGGCGCGACCGCCGTCCGCAGCCGCGGTCTGAGACGGGCGGACGGGATCATGGGCGGGCACGTCGGAAACGCGGCCACGTTCCTGATCGAGACCCTGTTCGGGATCTACATCCTCATCGTCATGCTCCGGCTCCTGCTCCAGTGGGCCCGGGCGGACTTCTACAACCCCCTCTCGCAGTTCATCGTGAAGGCGACCCAGCCGGTGCTGGCGCCGATGCGCACCACGCTTCCGTCCGTCGGCGGAATCGATCTCGCCTGCGTCGTCCTCCTCGTCGTCCTCCAGCTCGCCGAGCTGTGGCTGGTCACGGGGCTGCTCGGCCACCGCGTCGCGGTCATCGCCCTGCTCGTGCTCTCGGTCGCCGAGATCGTCCAGCTCGCGATCTACGTCTTCCTGTTCTCGATCCTGATCCAGGTCATCATGAGCTGGATCAATCCCGGCTCCTACAACCCGTTGCTCGGCGTGCTCCACAGCCTGAACGAGCCGCTGCTCGGGCCGGCGCGTCGGATCGTCCCGCCGATCGGAGGACTCGACCTATCGCCGATCGTGGTGATGGTAGCGCTCCAGCTCGTCGCCATCCTCGTGGTGGGGCCGTTGCGCCAGATTGCGGGGACGCTGGGCTGAAGGTGCGGGGACGGGAGAACGGAGCCCCCTACAACGGCAGCCGCCCCTGCAGCGCGTTGAGGCTGCGGCGCCGCTCCCGGTAGTCGGGGACGACATCGCCCACCATCGCCCAGAAGCGCGGTGAATGGTCCATGTGCCGGAGATGGCACAGCTCGTGGACGACCACGTAGTCGGCGAGCGCGCTCGGCACCATCATCAGGCGCCAGTTGAGGCTCACTGTCCCCCTGGTCGAGCAACTCCCCCAGCGTGAACGCTGGCCGCGGATGGTCACCCTCGTCGGGCGCACGCCGAGCCGCGGTGCGTAGTGCTCGATCCTTCCGGCGAGGTGCGTCGCCGCCTCGCGGCGGTACCAGCGCTCGATCAGCGCCCGCAGCTCGGCGTCACCGAGCGAGGTGGTGCCGACCCGCAGGACCGATCCACGGCGCTCCGCCCGGCCCCGCCACGATCTCGCGCACTCGAACAGGTCGATCTGTGCCTGCGGCCGGACCTCGAGACGCACCGAGCCGTCGAGCAGCGGAAGGCGTGTACCGGTGACCAGACGAGGCCGCTCGGCGAGCCTTGCCCGCGCGGTGTCCACCGCATTCAGGACCCAGTCGGCATTCTCGCGCAGCACCTCCCGGGCCTTGCGCCGGCTGAACCGCCAGGGCGCGCGTACCTCGGGCGTCCCTTCGTCATCGACCAGGATGTGCACGTGACGGCGGCGCGGCACGCGCTTGAAGACGTAGGGGACCTGGGCCGTGCCCAGCCTCACGGTGTCCTTGCGTTCGATGGTCGCTGCCAACGCTGGCTTCCGCCGACGCCCCTTGACCCGAAAATTTCACCGATTCACGGCTGCGGGTGCGAATCGGTGAAGTTTTCGAGGTGGGAGCGGGAATGGTTCTCAGTCGAACACCGCCCCCGCGATCATCGCCCACTGGCGCTCCAGGTCCTCGGTGGGGCGGCGGCGCAGTCCGCTCGCGCTGTACTGGTGCATCCGCCCGAGGATGAACGCGACCATGAGGTTCGCGCTCGCGCCCGCCCGGCTTCGCTGGGTGAGGCTCGCGTCGCCGGCGTCGCGGACGATCGTCCGGAGCTGGGTCTCGAGCCGATCGAAGAACCGGCCGACCCGATCGACCAGCGCCCGGTCCTCGCCCACCAGCGCTTCGCCGAGGAGCACGCGCGCGATTCCGGCGTTGTGCTCCGCGAACCCGAGCACCACGCCGACGATCCGCTCGCAGCGACGCTGCGCCGAATCCGGCTCTTCCGCGACGATGCGGTTCACCAGCCCGAACACCGCATCCTCGGCGAACCCGATGAGCGCCTCGAACATCGCCGCCTTGCCCGGGAAGTGCCGATAGAGCGCCGCCTCCGATACCCCCACCACACCCGCAAGACGCGCGGTGGTGATTCTCGACGCGGGCCGCTGCTCGATCTCCCGCGCGAGCGCCTCCAGGATCTGCTGGCGGCGCGGTACCTTCCGGCGCTCGGTCACGACGGCGCCCGCCGGCTGATGAAGGTGCCCATGCCCGCGTTCGTGAACACCTCCAGCAGCACCGCGTGCTCGACCCGCCCGTCGACGATCTGGGCCGTGTTCACCCCGCCCTGCACCGCGTCGAGCGCGCAACGCACCTTCGGGAGCATCCCGCCGGAGACGGTGCCGTCCGCGATGAGGGCCTCCACGGCCTTCACGTCGAGCGACGGGATCAGCTCGCCTTCGCGGTCGAGCAGCCCGGGAGTGTTGGTGAGGAGCATGAGCTTCTCCGCCTCGAGCGCCTGCGCGAGCTTTCCGGCCACCAGGTCGGCGTTGATGTTGTAGGACATGCCGTCGTCGCCGACCCCGATAGGCGCGATGACCGGGATGAAGTCGCCGCGCGCGAGGTGCTCCAGCACTCCCGTGTCGATGCTCGCGACCTCTCCGACGTGGCCGATGTCGATGATCTCCGGGGCGTCGAGCTCCGGGCGGCTCCGGGTCATGGTGAGCTTGTGGGCCTGGATGAGTCCGCCGTCCTTCCCGGTGAGTCCCACCGCCTTGCCGCCGTGCCGGTTGACGAGGTTCACGATCTCCTTGTTCACGAGACCGCCGAGCACCATCTCGACCACGTCCATGGTCTCGGCGTCGGTGACGCGCATCCCCTCGACGAACCGCGTCTCCTTGCCGATGCGCGCGAGTAGCCTGCCGATCTGCGGGCCGCCGCCGTGCACCACCACGGGACGCACGCCCACCAGCTTCAGCAGGACGATGTCGCGCGCGAAGCTGCTCTTGAGGATCTCGGCCTCCATCGCGGCTCCGCCGTATTTGATGACGACGGTCCTGCCCTGGAAACGCTGGATGTAAGGCATCGCCTCGGCGAGGACTTTCGCGGTTCGCACCGCTGCTTCGGGGTTGCGGGTCACGGCGTGGCTTCTCTCAGTCCATGGTTCGTGAATTCACGGCGCCCGACGCCGCGCAAGCGGCGCGGCCCAGGTCCACCGATTCGTGTCCGGTCGAGGCCAAATGGATTCCCGCCTTCGCGGGAATGACGGTTGCCGCCGCAACCATGTACATGTCGATGGCATCATTTCCGCTTGCGCGGGAATGGCAGCACCGACGCTGTTGCCGTCATTCCCGCGAAGGCGGGAATCCATGGTTTTCGGACCTGTTCTCATCGCAAACCCGTTCACCGCTCACGGATTCGGAGCCACCGGGCAGGTCAGTGTGCGGGACACGTCGCCCGATATCCCGACGGGCATCGTCTCCCGTAGTGCGATCATGACTCAGAATGGCAGTTCCAGAGAATCGTCGACGGAGAGCAGAGCCTGTCTGAACTCTTCCATGATGCGCGTGAGCGCATCATCGTCCACCCCCTCGAACCGCACCACCAGGCACGGCTCGGTGTTCGAAGCTCGCGCGAGGCCCCACCCGTCGGGCCAGTCGACACGCAGCCCGTCGATGGTGGTCTTCCTCGCGCCGGGGAACCGGTCTCCGGCCAGCAACGCGTCCACGAGCCGCACCTGCTCGCCTTCGCCGACCCGCACGCGAAGCTCCGGCGTGCTCTTCGCGGCCGGGAATCGCGCGAAGATCTGGGCGGAGGGCTCTCCGAGACCGACCAGGATCTGCACCAAGCGGGCCGCGGAGTAGATGGCGTCGTCGAAGCCGTACCAGCGGTCCGCGAAGAAGATGTGACCGCTCATCTCGCCCGCAAGCGGCGCACCGGTCTCCCGGAGCTTCGCCTTGATGAACGAATGGCCCGTCTTCGTCATGACCGGCCGGCCCCCGAGCGACGCGATGTGCTCGGCGAGCAGCCCCGAGCACTTGACGTCGAAGACGATCTCCGCTCCCGGACGGCTCGCCAGCACGTCGGCGGCGAACAGCATCATCTGCCGGTCCGGCCAGATGATGTTCCCGTCGCCGTCCACGACGCCGAGCCGGTCGCCGTCGCCGTCGAACGCGAGCCCGAGGTCCGCCCCGTGCTCGCGCACCGACGCGACGAGGTCGCGCAGGTTCTCCGGCACACTCGGGTCCGGATGGTGATTGGGAAAGTCGCCGTCGACCTCGCAGTACAGCTCCACCACGTCGTGCCCGAGCGCCCTGAACAGCCGCGGCGCGACGTCTCCGGCCACGCCGTTGCCGCAGTCGATGACGATCTTCCGGGCCTGGTGACCGGACACGGCCGGGATCTCCGCGCAGATGCGCCAGATGTAGTCCCCGACGATCTCCGTGCCGCGCAGGCCGCCGGGCCGGCGAACGTCCCGCCCGGAGTCGAGATCGTCCTCCTCGATCCTGCGTCGCAGATCCTGAATGGCGTCACCGTGCAGCGTGTCGCCCGCCAGCACGATCTTCAGGCCGTTGTAGTCGGCCGGGTTGTGACTGCCGGTGACTATGACGCCGCTGCCGGTCTCCAGGTGCTCCGCCGCGAAGTAGAGCACGGGACTCGGTACCCGTCCGACGTCGACGACGTCGCGGCCGCTCTCGCGCAACCCCTCGACGAGCGCCGTGCGCAGCTCCGCACCGGAGTTCCGCCCGTCGCGGCCCACCACAAGCGTCCGCGCGCCCCGGCGGTGTGCCTCGGCACCGATCGCGCCGCCGATCCGCCGGACGATGTCCGGGGTCAGGGCATCGCCGACGATGCCCCGGATGTCATAGGCGCGAAAGATATGCGCGGGAAGCGGACTCGCCTGCGCGATGGTCATGCGTCCTCTCCGGCCGGAGCGACGGGAGTCGGTGTGTCCGGGGCTGCGCCGTGCGGGAGTGGCGAACACCGATGGATTCCCGCCTGCGCGGGAATGACGGAAGAGGGCGTTCCGGCGGGCGCCGTGCGGACTATCATTCCCGCTGTCGCGGGAATGACGGCGCCAGCGCCTGAGACGTCATTCCCGCGCAGGCGGGAATCCACCGGCGGGCACGGCGCCGAATTTCCTCGCGTGATCCCAAGAGTCGTTTTCATGCCGGTCCGGCACGCATCAGGTCCGGCCCGAGTGACCGAATCCGCCCTCGCCCCGTTCGGTCCCGGCGAAGGCGTCCACGACCTCGAACCGCGCGCGGGCGACGGACAGGAAGACGAGCTGGGCGATGCGGTCGCCCGGCTCGACCGTGAAGGGCTCGTCGCCGCGGTTCCACACCGAGATGCCGACCGGGCCCTGGTAGTCGGAGTCGATGAGCCCGACGAGGTTGCCGAGCACGATGCCGTGCCGGTGCCCGAGCCCGGAGCGCGGCAGCACCACCGCCGCCAGATCGGGGTCGGCGATGTGGATGGCGATGCCGCTCGAGACGAGGACGGTCTCGCCGGGGGCGATGGTGGCCGGCGCGTCGATGCACGCCCGGAGATCGAGCCCCGCCGCGCCCTCCGTCTCGTACCGCGGGAGCGGGAACTCGCTCCCGATCCTCGGATCGAGGACCTTAAGCTGGATGCTCTGCACGATACCGTTCGGCGACGAGGCCGACGAGGCTCCGGGCCAGCTCCGCCTTCGGGGCGAGCGCGAGTTCGCGGTGCCCGCCGCCCCGCCACAGCACGCTCAGCGCGTTGCGCTCGCTCGCGAATCCACGATCGGGGAGTCCCACCCGGTTGGCCGCGATCATGTCGAGGCCCTTGCGCTCCAGCTTCTCGAGGGCATGCGCCTCGACCGACTGCGTCTCCGCCGCGAACCCCACCGTGAACGGGCGGTCGTCCAGCGCCGCAACGCCGGCCACGATGTCCGGCGTGCGAACCAGGTCGAGCGCGGCGGGGCCGTCGCCCTTCTTGATCTTCTGCTCCTCGCGGCGCGCGGGCCGGTAGTCCGCGACCGCCGCCGCGGCGATGAAGATGTCGCAGCGGGCCGCCCGCGCCATCACCTCCGCGTGCATCTCCCCGGCGCTGGTCACGTCGATGCGCTCGACCCCGGGCGGCGCCGGCAGCGCGGTGGGGCCGCTCACGAGGGACACGAGAGCGCCCTCCTCCGCCGCCGCGGCCGCGACCGCGTATCCCATCTTCCCGGAGCTGTGGTTGGTGAGGAAGCGCACCGGGTCGAGAGCTTCCCGGGTCGGGCCGGCGGTGACGAGGACATTGACGCCCTCCAGCGTCCCGCCGCGGAACCGGGCCTCGACCCGGGCCGCAATCTCCTCGGGCTCCAGCATCCGGCCCGGGCCGACGTCGCCGCACGCCTGGTCGCCTTCCGCGGGCCCCAGCATGGAGACGCCGCGGTCGAGCAGCGCGAGCACGTTCGCCCGGGTCGCGCTCGCCTGCCACATCTGCTGGTTCATCGCCGGCGCGAGCACCAGCGGCGCCGTCGTCGCGAGGCACAGCGTGGTGAGGAGATCGTCGGCGAGCCCGTGGGCGACCCGGGCGAGCACGTTGGCGGTGGCCGGCGCGACGAGCACCAGATCCGCCCAGCGAGCGAGCTCGATGTGGCCCATTCCGGCCTCGGCCTGCTCGTCGAGGAGCTCGCAGTGCACCGGATTCGAGGAGAGCGCCTGGAAGGTCAGCGGAGTCACGAACTCCCGCGCCGACGCGGTCATCACGACCCTCACGTCGAAATTTCGGTCGCGCAACCGTCGAACCAGGTCGCAAGCCTTGTAGGCCGCGATGCCGCCTGCGACTCCCAGCACGATTTTGCGGTTGGGTGGTCTCGACATGGCGGCTAGAGTGTACCCCGCATGTCTCGCCATCTCACGGCCACGGACTCCGCGCAACGAGCGGAGGCGGTCGTGCCGGGACGGAGCCACCATGTCCATTGCCGACTGGCCGCGCGACGAGCGGCCGCGCGAGAAACTTCTCGCCCGGGGTCCCGCGGTGCTGTCCGACGCGGAGCTTCTCGCGCTGTTCATCCAGAACGGCACCCGCGGCTCGTCGGCCGTCGACCTCGCGCGCACCGCGCTCGACCGCACGCAGGGGCTACGCGGACTTCTGGACCTGGACTCCGCCCGCCTCGCCACCATCGCCGGAATCGGGCCGGCCCGTACCGCGCTGCTCAAGGCGGCGATCGAGCTCGCCACCCGCTATCTCGAGGAACGCGTCCGGCGCAGCGACGCGCTCACGAGCCCTGCCCACACGAGCCGGTTCCTCTGCGCCCGGCTGCGCTCCCGGCCGTACGAGGTGTTCGCGTGCCTGTTCCTCGACAACCGCCACCGGGTCATCCACTTCGAGGAGATGTTCCGAGGCACCATCGACGGGGCGAGCGTGCACCCGAGAGAGGTCGTCAAACGCTCCCTGGAACACAACGCCGCCGCGCTCATCGTCGCCCACAACCACCCTTCCGGCGTGGCTGAGCCGAGCCATGCAGATCGCATTCTGACCCGCCGACTCACCGAAGCCGGCGCGCTGGTCGAACTTCGCCTGCTCGATCACATCGTCGTCGGCGACGGCGAAACGGTGTCGTTCGCGGAACGCGGGTGGTTGTAGGAAGCGGGTGCGGCTGCTAGAGTCCGCCGCCCTCGACTGCGCATCGAACGGGCAAGGGCATGAGCAGGGTCTGCCAGGTCACCGGAAAGCGGCCGATGGCCGGTAACAACGTGTCGCACGCGAACAACAAGTCGCGCCGGCGCTTCCTGCCCAACCTTCACACCCATCGATTCTGGGTCCCGAGCGAGAAACGCTTCGTCAAGCTGCGGGTCTCGAAGAAGGGACTGCGCATCATCGACAAGAAGGGCATCGAGACGGTGCTGGCGGAGATCGAAGCCCGAGGAAACGCGTCCTGAGAGGGCGTTTGGAGGAGGATCTATCGTGCGCGACAAGATAAGAATGGTGTCCAGCGCCGGGACGGGGCACTTCTACACCACCGACAAGAACAAGCGGACCACGCCGGAAAAGCTCCAGATGAAGAAGTTCGATCCGGTAGTGCGCCGCCACGTCATCTACAAAGAGGCCAAGATCAAGTAGCGCCGCAGGGCCGGAGCGCACACCGGCGCGAGCGCTCGGTGCCTCCGACTCCGACCGGCCTCACGGAGGCCCTGCCGCCCATCGTCACCGGACCGCGAAGCGTCGGGTCCGGGTGACGACGGTTTGCCCTTTGGGCGTCCGGCTCCCGCAGGAAGTCCGGTTACGCGTGACCACGGCATGGGAAGTGCGCCGAGGGGTTCACCCTCTTCGCCTCATTCCGATGCCCGGACACTCTCCAAGGCTCAGGCCCGCGCCAGCGAGTAGGAGGGAAGCGTTCGCGCGAAGTCCCGCAGCGCGCGAATGCCGCTCTGCTCCGCCTCCCGGCACCACTCCTCGAGCGCGTGCAGCAGACCGTCATGGCTCATGGACCGCTCCTGCCATATCGCCTGCAGGCGCTGCTTGTGGCGATAGACGGTGGCCAGCGCCTGGCTGTGCTCCAGGATTCCATGCAGCCGCTCGAGCGCCTCGCGGCTCATCATCGACTCCTCCCGCACCATGAGCGCCTTGGCGGGAAGCAGCAGTGAGCGCTTGGAGGTGTCGACCCGTCGAAGCTCCTCCGCCCATACCTGCGAGAGCACCGTCTTCGCGTAGCGCGACATGACGGAGAAGCGGCCTGCGATGATCGCAGCGACCGCATCCCGGTCCAGCAGCTTGCCCGGCACCAGCACCGTCTTGGGAGGGAGCTTCTTGACGCGGGCGAGGCCGAGCGCCTGCAGCACCCGGATGTAGAGCCACCCGGCATCGAACTCCCACCACTTCACCGAAAGCTTCGCGGAGCTCGCGAACGCGTGATGGTTGTTATGCAACTCCTCGCCGCCGATGATCAACCCGAAGGGGATGACGTTGGTGGACAAGTCCGCGGTCTCGAAGTTCCGATACCCCCACCAGTGCCCGACACCGTTGATGACTCCGGCCGCGAGAAAGGGAATCCACAGCATCTGCACCGCCCACACCGTCAATCCGATCGGGCCGAAGAGCATCAGGTTGATGGCCAGCATCAGCCAGTAGCCCTTGCTCGACCAGGGGGTATAGAGCTTGCGCTCGATCCAGTCTTCCGGAGCGCCGTGCCCGTAGCGCTCGAGGGTATCCTCTTGCGCCGTTTCCTTGCGGTAGAGCTCGGTGCCCTCGAGCAGGACCTTCAGAAAGCCTTCCTGGCGCGGGCTGTGAGGATCCTGCTCCGACTCCACGCAGGCGTGGTGCTTGCGGTGCACCGCGACCCACTGCCGGGTGACCATTCCGGTCGTGAGCCAGAGCCAGAAGCGCATCGGGTGGCTCGCCACGGGGTGAAGGTCGAGCGCCCGGTGCGCCTGGTGACGGTGCAGGTACACGGTCACGCAGATGATGGTGAGGTGAGTGACCACGAGGGTGTAGGCGACGATCCCCCACACCGAGATGTCGAGAAGTCCTGTGAGCACGGCGTTCCCCGATTACGAGCGGCGCCGGAGCCGGCACAGGCGCGCAGCATCCGGCGCGCGGAGTCTAGCACTCGCGGCCACTGCACGATAGCGGCGAAAGCGCCTCGCCCTGATGCCCTCGGAGCAGCAGGGGCGGCGACGGCCTCAAACGACCATCGGCACCTCCATCAGTGCGCGAGACCCAGCATCTCCCTCGTCTCCGCCACGGTGGCCGGCCGGCGGCCCAGGTCTCGCGCGATGCGCACGATCCGCTCCACCAGTTGCGTGTTGCTCGCCGCCAGCTCGCCGCGCTGGTAGTGGAGGCAGTCCTCGAGACCGGTGCGCACGTGGCCCCCGAGCAGGATCGCCATCGTGTTCACCTGCACCGCCTCGAGCCCCAGGGCGCAGGTCTGAAAGACGCTGTCTCCGGGCAGGTTCCGCACGGTGTAGGTCACGCTCTCCATGCTCGTTGCGATGCCGCTCTCCTGGCCGAACACGAGCTGGAGAAAGTAGGGTTTGTCGAGCGCGTCGCGGGAGATCAGGTAGTCGAGGACGTCGAGGTGGCCCGGGTGATAGATGAACACCTGGGGCTTGACTCCGTTGTCCCGGAGCGCGTTGGCCGCCCGCTCCGCATCGTCGAAGGATGACAGGAACACCTTGCTCGGCGAGTTGCCGCCGCCGGTGTACGCCGCGCCCCCTCGAAAGGTCATCGGCCCCGGATTGAGCGCCATGACGTCCGGCCCCGCCTCGACCTGGGGCACCACGTAGTGGGCGGTCCCCGCCAGACCGGTGCCCTCGCTCGGCAGGTCGAAGACCCCCTGCGAGTTGTCGACCAGCATCGGCACGCGGGCGCGAATGAGCGCGTTGATCTCCCCGTAGCGTTCGGTGTCATGGGCGAACTCGGCGGGATCGTGTCTCTCACGCGCGTGAAAGTGGACGATCGATGCACCCGCCTCGCAGGCGGCGGCCGCCGCTTCCACCTGCTCTTCCGCAGAAACCGGCACCGCGGGGTTTCCGCTCTTCTGGTTGGTGCCGGTGATCGCGACGCTGATGATGACCGGAGGCATCCCTTCCTGAATGCGCCTCGCATACTCCTTGCGGTCTGCGTAGTTCCAGGTGCAATCCATGTTTCTCCTCCCGGCGAAGCGGTCCGCGGCACGGGCCGCAAAGCTCACATGCTCTCAAATCCCCGGCGAACGCTGTTCACCAGCCGGTCGATGTGCCCCTCGTCCATCGGCAGGGACAGCGCTCCCCCCTGCGACAGGTGAATGCCTTCCGACAACAGCCAGAAGAAGAGCCACTGCTGCATCAGGCCGTCGTCGCGCGCCGCCTCGCGGTAGTTCTTCGGTCGCCGGGGCAGAAAGTGGATGCGGAAGAGCGAACCGATGCTCGTGCACACCGCTTCCGCGCCCCCTTCGCGAAACACTTCGTTCAGTTCGCTCTCGAGCTTCCGGGTCAGCGCTTCCATGCGCCGGAGCGCATCCTCGTCGGTCAATCGCAGCGTGGCCAGACCCGCCGCCATCGTCAGCGGGTTCGCGTTGAAGGTCCCCGCCTGCAGGATTCTCGGGGCGGCCAGGGGATCGAAGTGCGCCATGATGTCCGCGCGCCCCCCGAAGGCCCCGCCCGGCAGCCCTCCCGCGACGATCTTGCCCGTGCAGGTAAGGTCGGGCCGCACGTCGTAGTACTCCTGGGCGCCGCCCGGTCGGATCCGGAGGCTGATGACCTCGTCGAAGACCAGCATGATGCCGGCGTCTTCGGTGAGTGCCCGCAGGCGTCCGAGAAACCCGTCTCTCGGCAACGTGAATCCGGCGCCGGTCGAGAGCGGGTCCACGATCAGCGCGGCGAGCTCCCCGGCGTGCCGGCCGATGATCGCCTCACAGGCGTCCGGATCGTTGAAGGGCAGCACTACCACATCGCCGACCACTCCCTCGCTCACCCCGGGGGAGGACGGCACGGAGCGGGGTCGATCGTCAGGGCCGAGCGCGGGCCCGAGCGGCGGCACGTGGCTTATCTGAGCGTACTCCCCGGAGCCGTGGTAGGCCCCCTCGAACTTCGCGATCTTCGAGCGTCCGGTATGGGCCTTGGCCGCGCGCAGGGCGCAGATCACCGCTTCCGTCCCGGAGTTGCAGAATCGGACCTGCTCGAGCGACGGGACGCGCCCGCACAGGGTCTCCGCCATCTCCACCTCGAGCTCGGTCGGACGATTGAAGCCCGTCCCGCGGGACGCCTGTTCGCGCACCGCCTCGACCACTGCGGGGTGCGAGTGCCCCAGGATCAGGGCGGTATTGTTGTTCATGAAGTCGAGAAGCTCGTTGCCGTCCACGTCGTGGACGCACGTGCCCTCCCCACGCTCCAGGTACATCGGAAAGGGGCTGAAGTAGACGCCGGTACGGGTGTTGCCGCCGGGCATCGAACGCTGCGCCTGCTCGAAGAGCGCCTTCGAACGAGCGCAGCGCTCGCCGTAGCGGCGAATCAAGTCGTCCAGCCGCGCCGCCACGCGTTGTCTTTCCACTATCGAATGCCCCTCGCCGTCCGCGTTGCCGCGCCGCTTCGCGCTCGCGGCCCTCACTCTATCAAGGGCCACGCATCGGGCGCTCGGATCCCGTAGCGCGCCTCGATGATCCGCGAACGAGCGTCGATCTCGCGCAACACTTCCGTTTCGTCGAATCGGGTGAAGCGGCCGCGATCGTAGATGAACTCGCCGTCGACCATCACGGAATCGACCGTGCTCCCCAGCGCGTGGTAGACCATGTTCACTATCGGATCTCGAAAGCGTGGCCGCGAATCGATGCGGTCCGTCGCGTGCACGACGAGGTCCGCGCGCTTGCCCGGCGCGAGCGACCCCACCTCTTCCTCCATGGCGAGCGCGGCGGCGCCATGCAGGGTCGCCATCTCGAAAGCGGTCTGCGCCGACACGACGGGAATGCGCTTTCGCGCCTCCCGATGCACGCACGCGGCCAGATACACCTGCCGCATCACGTCATGCCGGCCGCTGTGCCCATCCGAACCCAGCCCGACCGTCACGCCGCGATCCAGCATCTCGACGATGCGCCCGGCCCGGAAGGCGCCCTTGGCCCGCCGGAGCGAGGCGGAAGGACAATGCACGATGTGGGTGCCCGACTCCACGATCAGGTCCACCTCCCGCTCGTCCAGGTGGATCATGTGGACCAGGGTGAGTCCGGGACCCAGGATGCCGAGCTCCGCGAGATGCTCGATCGGCCGTTTCCCGTACGCCGCGAGCGATTCGCTCACCTCCCCTTCGTCCCAGGACTGGTGCATCACCATCGGCAGGCCCTGCTCGTCAGCGAGCCCTTTCGCCTCCACCAGCAACCGGTCCGAAGCCGTTTCCATGCCCGCGATGCTGATTGCGCAACGCACTTTCCCGCCCTTGCGGAAGGGATAGCGCTCGCTCTGCTCCCGAAGCGTTTCCAGGCAGCCTTCCACCGGCCGGTGCCAGGTGTCGATCTCCCCGGCCCGGTCGGCGACGAAGTGTCCCGGCATCCCGCGTACCCCGACCAGCTCCGTCGCCCGTGCCGCCGCGTCCAGGTCGTCGGAGCTGCCGGTATCGGAGTAGAGCGTAGAGCCGTTCGAGACCATTTCCATGCAGCAGAGCATGGTGCTGAGGTACTCGTCCTCCCCCGTCTTGTCACGAATGAAGGGCGCCTCGACCTCGGTCCAGTCCGCGCTGCTTTCCGGCACCAGACCGCGCAGCAGATCCAGTCCGGTATGCACGTGGGCATCGACGAGGCCCGGATGCACGAGCGCCCCGCCGAGGTCCCGGATCTGCGAGGCTTCGAACCGATTCTCGAGATCGGAATCACTCCCCACCGCAACGACTCGCCCTTCGCTCACCGCGACGGCGCCGTCGGTGAAGATTCGCCGCTGCTCGTCCATGGTCACGACGACTCCGTGCCGAAGGAGTATCTCCACCCCCGCCCGATCCTCGTTCATGACGAGATCTCGCATTCGCCGCCCGGCGGCGCCCAGTCGAGCCTCTCCCGCAGGAGGGCGTGGAAGTGCGCGATGCAGCTCTCGTCCGGACCCTCGCCGCCGTCCCCGATCACCAGGCGCTGTTCGCTCACCTGCCGCTCGAGCCCGCGCTGCACCGACTCGCAAAGCGCAATGTCCTCGTCGATGACCGCACGGCTGAAGGTGCGGCTCTCCACGCGCTCGGCATCGGACACCCTGCTGTTGAAAAAGCGCCGGAAGCGGGTGCGGGTGCGCTGCGGGCCGAGCGGATGCACCTCGGTCGTGGAAAAGCCTTCCGAACCGGGCCAGACCGAAACGTAGAGGTTCGGGAAGAGAAAGTTGAATCGCGCCGCGCGCATGCCGCTCTCGTCGGCGCCCCGGCGCGTCGCCTCGCCGAGCGCCGTGCTTGCTGCCGATTCGACGGTGCGCTGCGGAACCTGCTGGGTGCTCCACCACCGGCCCGTCCATTGCCGGTACCGGGAAAGCTCCAGGGAATCGGCGAGCCCCGGATGCGCAAAGCGGCAGTGGTAGCACTCGAGTGAGTTCTCGACGACGACCTTCCAGTTCGCCTCCATCTCGAAGCTCACTTCGTCGGTGGTGCCGTTCTCGGCGACGGAGGAGAGATTCACGCGCGAGTCGATATCCTTGAAGATATCTTCGAAGTAGCGATGGAGCGCCTCGACCTGCCGGTCGCTGCACACGAAGACGAAGGGACCCCAGGTCTCGACCCGCAGCTCCCGAAGTCGAATCCCTTCCGGTATCTCCCGTACCCCGGGCGCCTTGTCCAGCGCCCCGTCCAGCCGGTAGGTCCAGGCGTGATAGGGGCAACGTAACTCGGATGTCACCCCCGAGCCCGCGGCGACTTCCGCGCCCCGGTGCCGGCACACGTTGTGGAAAGCGCGGCGGCGCTCTCCGTCGTGTACGACGAGAACGCTGTCTCCACCGACACTCGCCACCGTGTACGCACCGGGCCGATCGACTTCGCGCACGAGGCAGGCGAAACCCCAGGAACGGCGAAAGAGGTGCTCCCGTTCCTGCGCGAAAGCATCCGGATCGCAGTACGTCCACGTCGGGATGCCGGAGGGTGCAATCCTGCCGGGCCGCATCACCCTTCCCGTCAGATGATGTAGCCGCGTTCGTCGTGCAACGCCAAATCGAGACCCTCCTCCTCCTGCTGCGCGCTGACTCGCAGGCCCATGATCGCGTCGAGCAGAATCAGGGTGGTGCAAGTGATGACGAACGTGTAGGTAATCGTCGCGAGCACCCCGATGCCCTGAGACAAGAGCTGGTCTCCGATCGAGACATTGCCTTCACCGAACCCGATGCCGCCGAACTGCGTTGCGCAGAATACACCGGTCAGCAATGCGCCGACGATACCGCTGATGCAGTGGATGCCGAATACGTCGAGGGAGTCGTCGTAGCCCAGCACCCCCTTCAGCACCGTCGAGATGAAGAAGCACATGAAGCCGGACACCATGCCGATGATGAGCGCGCTCATCGGTCCGACGGACCCCGAGGCAGGGGTGATCGCGACGAGCCCGGCGATGGCGCCCGATGCAATCCCGAGCACGGTCGGTTTGCCGTGGCGAATCCACTCCAGGAACATCCAGCTCAGCGCGCCCGCCGCGGCGGAGAACTGGGTGACCGCCACCGCCATGCCTGCCGTACCGTCCGCGGCCAATCCGGAGCCCGCGTTGAACCCGAACCAGCCGACCCAGAGCATGGCGGCCCCGACGATCGTGTAGGTGAGGTTGTTCGGGGGCATCGGTGTCTTGGGATACCCCTTGCGCGGTCCGAGCACCAGCGCGGCGGCGAGACCCGCGATTCCGGCGTTGATGTGGACCACCGTCCCGCCCGCGAAATCGATGATGCCGAGCCTGCCGAGCCATCCTCCCCCCCAGACCCAGTAGCAGATCGGTGCGTAGCACAGAGTGACCCAGAGCGCCATGAACACGAGCAGCGCGGAGAACTTCATCCGCTCGGCAAATGCGCCCACGATCAGAGCCGGGGTGATGATGGCGAACGTCATCTGGTACATCATGAACACGGTCTCGGGAATCGTGCCGATCGTCGCATCCACGCCAACGCCGCTCAGGAACGCCTTGCCGAACCCGCCGATGAGGGCGTTGCCTTCGTCGAACGCGAGACTGTAGCCGTAGATGGCCCAAAGAACCGCCACCAGACTCGCGGTGGCGAAGCACTGCATGAACATCGAAAGGACGTTCTTGCGTCGGACCATTCCCGCGTAGAAGAGCGACAAGCCGGGAATGGTCATGAACAGGACCAGAGCGGTGGCGGTAATCATCCATGCGGTATCGCCGGAGTCGATCTCGTCGGCGAGCGCAATCACCGGTGCGGCAAGCAGCGCTCCCCCCGCCCCGAGTCGTTGCGCGAGCGATGATCCCCCCGGCGCCTCGTTCCGCGCACTGGTGTTCGGACGAGGGGAGTTCCGGGGGCCGGGTCCACGAGCTGCAATCGCGTCGATCATCGTGTTCTCGCTTGCCATCGAGACAACACCTCCGGGGTTTCGTCGCTACGATGCTTCCCATTGCTCCATGGCCTGTCCGGGACCGATCGGGATGACGGGCAGATGCTCGTATACCGGCGGACGTTGACCATGGCTCCCTTTTTTTGCCCCGTGCCGAGGCTCGGATGAGCGGCAGCCGGAACTACACACCACCCAGACGCAAGCGGCTGCTCAGCTTTCCGGGTACGCGGTCCATCCCCGCGTCCAGCTCTCTTTGTCGCCGTAACGCACGGCGCCGTAGTAGCTCCCGCTCTGATCCCAGAACTCATCGTTCTTGGGAGGCTGCCAGTCGCTTCCCGCGCCGATGTAGGCCCCGACGGGCGCGAAGTCCGGCTCGGTCAGGCTGAAGGCCCGGGACCCGAATGCCGCCGGCGCGTCAAGAAGAATGTCGGGTGCAATCCGCGAAAAGTAGAGCAGCTCGTCGAATCCGCCGTCATCGTCGCCCTCACCAAGCTCTTCCCGGAAGAAGGTCTGGCCGTCGGGTCCTATCGTGGACATGGCAATGCTGCCGAAGGAGAGCATGCGGGAAGCAATGCGCTCGACAGTGAGCTCGCCTCGCAGGTCGATCGACTCGTGAGGAAAGCCGGCGATCAGAAAGTTGCGAAACTCGCCGCCCGACCCGTGCCGTATGACCATTGCGCGCTGACTGCGATTCGGGTTGCGCGAACCCACCATGGTCACGTTATAGATGCGCGGCCGGGAGACGGGCTTCGCCTCGGGCTCGTCCTTCCAGTTGTCACCTTCGAAGCCGGCGTCGCCCATATCCGGATGCTGTTGAACGATCAGGAACTGGGCTCTCCCGGTCCAGCCCATGTCCCAGTCGAAGGCATCGTCCCGGGCGTGACTGACGATGACATACCTGAGATCGACGCTGCCTCCGAATATCTCCACGCCGTCGTCGTGGGCACGATGCACCTGGACGTGACGAATGATCGTATCCGCGCCACACCCCCCGAGCGTCAGGCCATTGAGCTCGTTGTCCTGCCCGATCTCATAGCCGGCAAACTCGACGCGAACGAACTCCAGGAGGCCGCAATTCGAAGCCGGGTCGTTGCCGCCAAAGACGCCCCTCGAGTCGTCCGGCGGGATCCCCTCGATGTTGGCTCGACCGCGGTTGATCGGCGCACTTCCGAGCAGCACCACTCCGCCCCAATCGCCGCTCGTCCGCGCCCCCGCAGCTTTTGCGCTGGTGAACACGATCGGTTCGACCACGGTGCCTCGCGCGTGCACCGACGCATCACGGGTCACGACCAACGCCGCGCCCGGTCCGCCCAACACGGTCACCCCCGGCTCGATGACGAGGCGCGCCCCAGCGTCCACGAACACGAGCCCGTCGAGAAGATAGGTGCGTCCTGCTCTCCACGTTGTCGACTCCACTACGGACTGCGGGACGACCTCGGCATCCGCCTCATCGGTCTTGATCGATGTCTTGTGCGAGCTCGTCGCCCCTCCGGTCTCCGCGGAATCACCGGCTTCGAATCCCGTCGACAGATAGAACCCGAACGCGGCGATCAGCGCCACCGTCGCCACCACCGCCACCACTACCGGCGCCTTGCCTTTCCTGACCCGCCCGCCTCTCAGCGTGCCCGACCAGCGCTCATCGTCCGGTGCCGGGGACGAGCGGTCGGCATGCGTGTCGAATGCGCCGGCAACCTCCTCGCTCGCCGAGTCGAGCCATTTCAGAAGGGCGTCCGGCGACATGAGCTCGCGGCGCTCGCTCACCCGCACGGAAGAATATCCGAACTTGACCTGCTCACACTCCGACAACAGGAACAACGCCTCGAGCGGGCCGTGACCTTCGCAGTGCACGTAGATCAGCCTTCCCTCGGACAGCCGCAGAGTAATTGTCTCCTGCTGCGGCTCAGTGATGATCTTGAGCACCACGTTTTCCCGACGCCGCACCGAGCCTCTGAGCCAGTCGATGAGTTCCGATCTCGGGACGAAGCTCTTGGTGGTCACGGGGGGTAAATCTCTATCGCCGAGGGCTCACGACGCCAGCCGTCCAGGTTCCGGCAATCCTGAATCCTTCAGCCCGGAAACCCGCCTGGAAGGATCGACAAGGACTTCTCCCCTTCGTACCGCCGTTGGGCGATCCGGCAACTGCGTCGAGTGTCGAACAGACAACCTCGTTGGCAAAGTGCACTGGGGAACATATCGAATCCCACAATCCGGGAAGGCGCCGGGCAACTTGATGAAGCTACGGAGACCACATCCCTTCAAACGTTGAAGCAACGCCGTATTTTGTTCAACCCTTATCATGGAAGACATAATATGTACATTGGTTTTGCTTATGGGACGAGGATGGCATCCATGTTCATACCGAAACAATCGCGAAATGCCAAAAGGCGAAGACGGGCTCGACTGCATTGATCATCGTTTCCGGAATGATCAAACAATCAGCTTTCGAGTGACATCGATGCTCTCGACAGATCATTCATGTCGGCATCGAAGGGCCGGATCGGATACCGCCCCGACGATGCGCGGGGCGACTCATCGCACTCCCGGTGCGGCAGAGGAGCGGAGCTGGGCCAACCCCCCGGGTCAGCCGCAGGTTGCCAGCGACGGGTCCAGGGGAGAGCGGTCGATTCTCACCGAGGCGGCCGGGCCGGATTCGTTACCGACATGCCGCACAAGGCGAGAACCGCCGGCCCCCTGGGGCGACAGGTGCCGCCCCCGGCCGCCAGTTTTCACCGGCTTCGCGGCTGCGGGCGCGAATCTGGCGGCTGGAGCCCGGCGGCCGGAATGTTCCCGCCTACTGCGCGATGAACTCCTGGAAGCGATCGTTCATCACATCGTGAAGCGTGCGACTCGGATCGTCCGCGGAGGGCTGGTACCAGAAGAAGATGTCGTAGCGGAAGACGATGTCGTTCGGTACCCCGCCGAGCTCCGGCACGTCGACCCGGGAGGTGGACCAGCGCTTCGCCTTCTCCTTGTCCGCCGCCTCGAACACCGCGACGGAGGGTATGGGTTGACGCCAGGCCTCGCCGATCCTCGCCCCCACCTCGGGCTCGAAGCGAAACGCGATGGAGGCCATCGACGCTTCCTTGTTCGGTGCGTCCCTGGGCACTGCGAGGTAGTCGGTATGGGTGAGCGCATCCTGCATGGTGTACGCCACCGCGAAGCCCTCGTCGAGGAGATTCTCGATGCGTGAGTTGGACATCAGCACCATGGTCGCCTCGCCGCTGGTGAGGAGGCGCTGCGCCTCGGTGCCGCTGGTCCACCAATTGGCGATGTGTGGCTTGATTTCGGCGAGCTTCGCAAAGCCTCGCTCGAAGTCAATCGGGTACATGTCCTCTCTCGACACCCCATCGGCGAGCAACGCCGCTTCCATGTTCTCCATTGCCGTGTAGCCGGGCATCGCGCGCCCGCCGGGAAACTTCTCCACGTCCCAGAAGTCGACCCAGTTCCTGGGCTGGGGCCCGCCGTCCGGGAACGCCTCCAGGCTGTATGCGAGCACCATCGGCACTTCGGCATAGGCCACCGCATACTCGAGCTTGTGCTCGTCGAGCATCCCGTCGAGAGTCTCCTGCGGAAACACCGAGTAGTCGATCGGCTCGAGACAGCACTCCGCGTACAGGTGGTAGTTGGACGCGAACACCGAGTACTGGTCGATCTCGACCCGTCCCATCTCCACCTGGGTGCGAACCTGCTCGTAAATGTCCGAGGTCCAGGGGATCTCCTTGACCTCGACGCCGGTCAGCTCGCTGAAGGGATCCCAGCAATGCTCGAACTCCGCCGCCGAGAAGGATCCTCCATAACCGATGTTGATGATCTCGCCCTTCAGGTCCCACTCCATCCACGGTCGATGGGAATCCGCCTGCGCGGCGCTTCCGACCATGCCGATGGAAAACGCGAGTGCAACTGCCTTGAAGCTCTTCCCCGGATGCATGTCATCTCCTCCGTTGTGTCAGCCGTCGACGCTCGGCCCCTGCCCTGCTTCGCAGTGCAATGGCCGGTGCCCCACACAGCACTCGTTCCGGTTGCGAGACGAGTGCGAGCGCGCTCGGAGCCTATCACCCGCGATCACCAGTGACAACGAAACCTGCGCCCCCGGTTCTTCCTCCGATTGTCCGGAATGCCCGGGAAGTCAACAGGTTACTTGCCGCCCCAGGAAGAACTGGACAGCGCGCGGGCGAAACGACCCGGGCATCGCTCGGCGCCGGCGCGGTCGGCGCCCCCGGTCCCCGTCAAGCCCCGGCCGCGCGCTGCCGAAACTTGAGTATCGCAAAAGACCCGGCGAGCACGGCGAGGACCAGCAGGACTTCGACCACCGAGACCACCGCCAGCACCGGATCGAGCCTGACGTGCAGATCCTCCCACAGGCGAAGCGGCAGGGTGCGAATCGAGTAGCCCGCGAGAAAGAGGGTGAACACGAGTTCATCCAGGCTGACGAGAAATCCGAAGAAGCCGCCGACCAGGAATCCCGACCTCAGAATCGGGAAGGTGACCGCCACGAAGGCGCGTACCGGAGACGCGCCGAGGCCCCGCGCCACCTGCTCGAGCTTCTTGTCGAAGTTGTGAAGGTCCGCGGCGATGACGATGGTCGTCACCGGGATGGCCGGAATCATGTGGGCGATGATCACCCCGGGCCAGGTGCCGGAAAGCCCCACGACGAAGAACAGGTGCCAGAGGCCCACCGCGAGCGCCACGTGCGGGATGATGAGGGGCGAGAGGATCAGCGAGATGACCCATTGCTTGCCGGGAAAACGGCCTCTCACCACCGCGATTGCGGTCAACGCGGAAACTGCCGTCACCAGCACCGCGACCGCGAGGCCCATGGTGACGCTGGTGGTGATGGCCTCGTACCAGCGCGCGCTCTCGGCGAAGGTGTAGTACCACTTCAACGTGAACTCGGTCGGCGGGAAGGGGAGGAAGATGGAGCGGGCGAAGGAAAACACGAGCGCGACGAAGATCGGCACGATCGACAATGCGATCGCCAGCCCTGCGAGCAAGGTTCCGGGAAGGGCATGCAGCCAACAGGGCAGCTTCCCCGTCCGCAGCGTGAACTCGACGAGCGCGCCATCCCGAAAGCGACGCCACCATGCCGCGGAGCTCCGGCGCGCGCTCCTTTGCCGCCAGACCTGCTCGCGCGTCTCGGCCACCCAGAGATCGTTCACCGACACCAGGCGCGCGCAAATCGCCAGCACCATCATCGCGACGAGCAGCAACAGGGCCGCCATCGCGGCGGGCAAGCCCGGCCGGGTCGAATTGAGCTTCACCGCCTTCGCGAGCAGCACCGCGTACACCTGGTTGCTGCTCCCCCCGAGCAGATCGGGGGTGATGTAGAAACCGAGACTCAGCACGAACACGATCATGATGCCCGCGTACACCCCGGGCATGCTGAGCGGCATGAACACGAAGGCGAACACCGAGGGCGGGGGGGCGCCGAGACCACGCGCGGCCTCGAGGAGCCCGGGGTCGATTCGACGCATCGTTGCGTAGAGCGGCAGAACCATGAAGGGCAGGAGCACCGCCACCATGCCGACCTGAACCGCGAAGGTCGTGTACATCAGGCGCATCGGTTCCTCGATGAGGTCGAGGGAAAGCAGAACCCGATTGATGGGGCCGGTGCGGCTGAAGATCATCATCCATCCGAATGTCCGCACCAGCAGCGCGACGAACATCGGGACCACCACGAGCACGGTGATCGAGATCCGAATCCAGGTTCGCCCCCGCACCATGAAGTAGGCCAGCGGATACCCCAGCACCAGGGTGCCGAGCGTGGCGATCACGGAGTAAACGAAGGTCCGCAGCATCGCCTCCTGGTACAGTCCGCTCGTCAGGATGTCGCGGTAGTACCGGAAGGGATCGCCTTCCGGCATGCTGACGAGGACCATGCGAAGCGCCGGCCAGAACAGGGTCAGCGCGTAGAACACGAGCACCGGGACGACGAGATACTCGACGCGCCATCGGACCGCGCCGAATCCGGCCGGGCCCCTGCTCTCCTCGCTCACTGACGCACGACGACCGCGTCCGAGGCGTTCCACACCAGGGACACCCTGGCCCCCGGACCGAACTCCACGCGGTCACGCGTATTCGGCTGGTTGACGTCGAGCGAGGTGCCGTCCTCGAGCTCGACCGAGTATCGCGTGAGCTCCCCCATGAAGAGGCGATCCGTGACCCTCGCGGGAACCCCCTGTTCCGCCTGGTGGGGGCCGAGATCGATCCGTTCCGGACGCACCATCAGGGTCGCGGACTCTCCGGCGGCGATGCCACCGGCTCGCAGTCCTTCGAGCTCGACGCCTCCCGCCGTTCTCAGCCGGCAGGTTTCGCCGTCGCTCTCACTGACCGTGCCGTCCAGTGATATCGAATTCCCGATGAAGTTCGCCACGAAGCGGTTCGCGGGAAGCTCGTAGATCTCTCTCGGGGTGCCGACCTGCTGCACCTCGCCGTCCCGCAGCACGACGATGCGGTCGCTCATGGTCAAGGCCTCGACCTGATCGTGGGTCACGTAGACGATCGTGGTCGCAAGCTTGCGGTGCATCGCGATCAGCTCGAACTGGACGCTTTCGCGCAGCCGGCGGTCCAGGGCGCCGAGGGGCTCGTCCATCAGCAGCAGTTGCGGCTCGAACACGATGGCGCGGGCGAGCGCCACCCGCTGCTGCTGCCCACCCGACAACTGGTTCGGGTGCTTGTCGATCTGGTCGGCGAGCTCGACCAGTTCCAGGGCGCGGAGCACCGAGGCGTCGATCTCGGAGCGCTCCACGCGCCGCATGCGCAGCGGAAACTCTACGTTCCGGCGCACCGACATGTGCGGAAAGAGCGCGTAGTTCTGCACCACCATGCCGACGTTGCGCTTCTCGGGCGGGAGGGTGTCGAGACGCCGCCCGTCCAGGTAGATGGCGCCCGCCGATACGTTCTCGAACCCCGCGATCATCGACAGCAGCGTCGTCTTGCCGCTGCCCGAGGGGCCCAACAGGGTCAGGAACTCCCCCGGGGCGATTTCGAGGTCGAGCGGCTTCAGGGCAGGAAAGTCGCCGTAGCGTTTCTCGACCCCTTCGAAGCGGAGTGCGCCCCCGCCATGCCTTGCCTGGCGGATATCCCCAGCAGGGCGAACACCGGACTCCGGAACCATGACGTCTCTTTTCGCGTCGAAGTATCGCGAGCCATTCTGCCACAGGGGCGATCGCAGCCGATGCCGATGCCGGCGTGGCCGGACCGACGCGACGGATCCTGGCGGGATGCTGAAAGGGCCGCCAATGATCCTCTCGATCGCACGGTCCGGCTACCCGCGCATCGCACCGCTTGCGGGTTCCCGCGACTGGTAGTCGATGATGGGTGCCGGTACGTCCCTTTGCCGGAAGCGTCGTTCGGGAAACGCACTTTCTCCAACGGCTGGCGCAGGCGTTGCGCAGACATGCGCCGAGCGGGTTTCAACGCTCGAAGCAGGCCCGAAAGGATTCTGCGTTGAAGCGCATCAGTTCGAAGTAGAGATCCGGACCGTCTTCGATGGTGGCTCCCAGCGGGTCCAGGGCGCCGACCGCAGCGCCGGTGCCGGCGACCAGGGCTCGAATCAGTCGGGGCTCGAACTGCGGCTCGACGAACACGCATTCCACCTTCGACTCGTTGAGCATTTGGCGGATCTCCGCGAGCCGCGCAACACCCGGCAGTTGTTCGGGATTGACGGTGACGGAGCCAATCGCTCGCAGGCCATATCGGGTGTCGAAGTACTGCCAGGCATCGTGGAACACGACGAAACCGCGTTCCGAAACGGGAGCCAGCGTTGCCTCGAGCTCCGCGTCGAGGCGGCGCAGGCGCGAGCGGAGCCCGGATGCGTTCGCCCGGTAGACTCCGGCCCGTTCCGGATCCAGCCGGGACAAGACCTCCGCCATCGCGTCGACCATCGCGGTCGCGTTTTCCGGGTCGAGCCACAGGTGCATGTTGTAGATGCCCCGCTCCGCTTCGTCGATTCCGGAGTTCCCTCTGTCTTCACGTGAATCGTCCCGACCCTCCGGCAGGGCCGGGAACCAGGCTGCGCGACGACGTTCATCCGCGTTCCACACTCCTCCCGTGCGCATGGGAAGCAGCGCCACTCCCTTCGCTCTCGAGAGCGTCAGCATGCGGGCGTCGCTTGCAAGTGCGTGAAGCGGCCTGGCGAGGAAGGACTCCAGTTCCTCTCCAATCCACACCACGAGTTCTGCATCGTCCAGATTGCGTGCGTCCGACGGCCGCAGCGCCCATGAGTGTGGCGAAGCCCCTCCCCCGAGGAGGAGAATAGGGCGGCCTGCCCCCTGCATGACCCCGGCAAGCAGCGAGTGCACCGGCTTGATGCTCGCTACGGTGAAGGGCGCCTCGTTCGCGGCTGCTATAGTCGGCGCGAGGGCGAGCGTCGCGAGTCCCAATAGTGCGAGGACATGACGAAAACGGAACATGACGTATTTCTGGGCGTCCGGAGTTTCGGGACGAGGGAGCAACGCGCCGAGACGGGCTCACCCACCAGAGAATGATATATTGTTGCGTTTTTCCACTTCAACGTCGCCATGTCTTCCCTGCCTTCGGCGGAGTCCATCGTGATGCCGAGCGATGCGTCGCTCTTCCCCGCCCGGCGGCACGACCACGATGCGTGCATCGCGGAGGGTCTGGCCCGGGCCGAGACGGTATGTCGAAGCCGGCGGGAAAGGCTCACCGAGAACCGGCGGCAGGTGCTCGAACTTCTGCTCGCCGAACACCGGCCCGCCGGGGCCTACGACATCCTGGAGAGATTCGACTGGCGGGGCCGGCGACCGGCGCCCGCCCAGATTTACCGCGCGCTGGCCTTCCTCGAGACCATGGGCCTCGTGCACCGCATCGCGAGCCGCAATGCCTACGTCGCGTGCAGCGGGCAGGGCGAGGGGCACGGCACCGTGTTTCTCGTGTGCGAGGAATGCGGGACGGTCGCCGAACCGAGCGCAGCGGGGCTGGGGCGCAGCGTGCACGAGCTCGCCGGCACTTCCGGGTTCGAGCTGCGCTCCCACAGCCTGGAAGTCGTGGGCCGGTGTCCGGAGTGCGTCCAGTCCGAGCAAGCCTGATTCGGTGCCGCACCAACCGACGCCACTGGTCGAGGCGCGCGGAGTCGGCGTGCGCCGCAGCGGACGATGGCTGCTCCACGAGGTTGACATCGCAGTCGCAAGCGGAGAAGTGGTTACCCTCATCGGGCCCAATGGAGCGGGGAAAACCACTCTGGTGCGAGTCCTGCTCGGGCTCATGGAAGTCGACCGGGGCACCGTCCACCGCAGCGCTTCCTTGAGCGTCGGCTACGTTCCGCAACGCATCCACTTCGACTTCACCCTGCCCTTGAGCGTCGGGCGCCTGATGACGCTGACCGTCCGTCGCCCGGACGCGACGGTGCGCGAGGCGCTCGAAGAGACTGCGGTCGGACACCTCGTCTCTGCGCGCGTCTCGGAGCTCTCCGGGGGTGAGCTGCAGCGCATCCTCCTGGCGCGCGCGCTCATCCGAAGGCCGAATCTGCTGGTGCTGGACGAGCCGGTTCAGGGCGTGGATTACGCCGGGGAAGCCGATCTCTATGAACTCATCGCCGGCATCGTGGAACGACGCGGTTGTGGCGTGCTGCTGGTGAGCCACGACCTGCACCTCGTAATGGCCGCCACGGATCGGGTCGTTTGTCTCAACCGGCACGTGTGCTGCACGGGAGCACCCCAGGAGGTGGTCGGGCACGACGAGTTCCGCCGCCTTTTCGGACCCCGCGCAGCGACGGGGGCTGCGATCTATCGCCATACCCACGATCACGTGCACGACCTCGCCGGCGAAGTAGCAGGCTCCGGCGCCGAAAGGGGGTGACGGCGCGATGCTGGACGACTTCTTCGTCCGCGCCCTCCTCGCCGCCGCCGGAGTGGCCTGCATCGCCGCTCCGCTCGGCTGCATCCTGCTGTGGAGCCGAATGGCCTACTTCGGCGACACCGTCGCGCATTCCGCCCTGCTCGGCGTGGCGCTCGGCGTGATGGTCGGCCTCGCTCCCGGAGTCGGGGTCTTCGGAATCGCCATCGCGGTCGCGCTGCTACTCGTGGTGCTCGAACGCAGCGCCCCGGTGGCGAGCGACGCCCTGCTCGGGATTCTTTCCCATTCTTCGCTTGCGCTCGGCCTCGTCGTGCTCGCGCTGTCCGGGAGCGCCTTCCGCCAGGACCTGATGGGATATCTCTTCGGCGACGTGCTGGCGGTCACCGCGCGCGATCTTGCCGTCATCTGGGGCGGAGGCGCACTGTGCCTCGGCGTTCTCGCGCTCATCTGGCGCCCGCTGGTGGCGGCGACCCTGCACCCGGATCTCGCACGGGCGGAAGGCATCGCCATTCTGCGTTTGCGAATGTGCTACGTGGTTCTGATGGCGGCGATAGTCGCCGCGGGGATGAAGGTGGTCGGCGTGCTGCTCATCGTCGCGCTTGCGCTCATCCCGGCCGCTGCGGCACGACCGCTGTCGCGCACTCCCGAGCAGATGGCGCTCCTCGCGGCGGTGCTGGGAATCGCGGCGAGCGGGCTCGGCCTCTTCGGCTCCTTGTGGCTGGACACGCCGTCGGGGCCCTCCATCGTCGTGGCGGCGCTGCTGCTCTTTCTCGCGAGCTTCGCCGGCTGGACCCTCGTTCGCGCCTCGCGCTAGCTTGCGCCCGCGACTTCCTCCTCCTCCTCGTCTTCCGTGCGCACGTAGGCCTTGGCGAAGATGAGGCCGAGCTCGAAGAGCACCCACATCGGCAGCGCGAGCAGGGTCTGGGAGATCATGTCGGGCGGCGTCAGCAGCATGCCGAGCACGAATGCCCCGACGATGACGTAGGGGCGCTTCGCGCGCAGGGACTTGACGGTGGTGAACCCGGTCCAGACGAGCAGGATGGTCGCGATGGGCACCTCGAAGGCGAGTCCGAACGCGAAGAAAATCTTCAGGACGAAGTCCAGGTAGGCGGTGATGTCGGTCGCGATCGTGACTTCGTCGGGCGCAACCATGTGGAAGAAGGCGAACATCAGGGGGAAGACCACGTAGTACGCGAAGGCCATGCCGAGATAGAAGAGCAGGCTGCTGGTGACCATCAGGGGAAAGACCAGGCGCTGCTCCCGCTTGTACAGGCCCGGCGCGACGAAGGCCCAGAGGTGGTAGAGGGCCATCGGCATCGAGATGAAGATCGCCACGAAGAGCGCGAGCTTGAAGGGCGTGAGGAAGGGAGATGCGACCTGCGTCGCGATCATGCTGGTGCCTTCCGGCAAGTGCGCGAGGAGCGGGGTCGCGAGGAAGTGATAGAGATCGTTGGCGAAAGGAAAGAGGATGAGCAGGAACACGAGGATGGTGAGCACGACCCGCACCAGGCGGTTCCGCAACTCCACGAGGTGCTCGACGAAGGTCATCTCCGTCATGTGACTCTCGTTGTCGTTGCGGTCCTTGTCGCTCATGGCCCCTCGAAATCGTTGTCGCTTCTCGGGATTCGATCAGCTCGCTTCGCGGGCGGGAGTACCCGCCCTCTCGCTCTCGGAGGCTGATTCGGCGTCCTGCGCCTTCGCATCCTCGACCGGAGGCGGGGCAGACGTCGCCCCGGCCTTCCCTTCTTTCCCCTCCGCGGGACCGGAAGCCGATTCGGGCGCGGCGGCTGCCGCGGATGCGGCGCCCGATGCGTTTGCGGAGGGTGCAGCGCTTGCGCCCGAGGCGATCCTGGACGCTTCTCCGTTGGTATCGGCAGCGGCGGCAGACGTGCTCTTGGACTCCGCGTCCTCCCTCAAGTCGGTCTCGAGCTTCTTCTCCTCCTCCTTGATGGTCTTCTCGGTTTCCTTGATCGCCTGTTTCAGCTCCTCCGTCGGCTTCTTCACCAGCTCCCGAAGCTCGTCCGCCCTCACTTCGCGCTCGATATCGGCGCGGACCTGGGCCACGTAGCGGCGAAGACGGCCGACCCAGAGGCCGATTTCACGCGCGACGCGGGGCAGGCGCTCCGGGCCGATCACGAGCAACCCGATGACCGCGATGAGCGTGACCTCGGTGAAGCCGATATCGAACATGGCCCGTCCCCGTCACCTCTCGGAACCGGAGAGCGCGTCGCGCGCACCGGCGTGATGCTCCGGACGGATAGGCGTTGTCGGCGCTGCATTCATCGCTGATCGGGATCGGCCGAGCCGTCGCCGGCGCCCGCGGCGTCTACGGGCATCGCGGACAGGGGCCGTCTTCAGGACGATGCGCGGTCCCGCTCCTGGCTCGCAACCTCGCCCTCGATAACCTCACCTTCGGCCTGCTCGAGCTTGGCGGCCTCGTCCACTTCGTCGGTTCCCTGCTTCACGGCGCTGCGGAATCCTTTGACCGCCCCACCGAGGTCGGAGCCGAGATTGCGCAGCTTCTTCGTTCCAAACAGCAACATCACGATGACCAGAACGATCAAGAGTTGCCAGATACTGATGCCCATTCGCTTTCTCCGTCTCGGTCCGCCCGGGCGGGACCGGCGTGCATGATGGGCGAAATGTAGCCGAAATCAACGCCGGCAACTATGCGGGTGCGAAGCGGGCGGCTCCGGCCTGGCCCGGCCGCGCGTACGACACGCACCCTTCGACCGGCCCTGCGGGCGCTTTCGAGGAGCCATACCCGCCGCATTCGCGGCGTTTCGGACAGCGTGCAGGAAGGGCGTGGTACCCACCTTCGGCGGCGCCCGCCCCTCCTTGACCCGTATCGGAGCGCTCGCGAAACTAGCCCGCACCTTCGCGGCGGGACGGATGCCCGGGGAGCAGATGCAACGCATAGCGATACTCGGCGGCACCGGCTTCATCGGAAGCCACCTGGTGTGCGCCCTGATCCGGGCGGGCTACCGGACACGCGTCTTCACGAGGCGGCGCGAGCGGAACCGGCACCTGCTCGTGATCCCGGAGTGTGAGCTCGTCGAGCTCGACGTGCACTCCCCGGATGCCCTGGCTCAGGGCCTTTCGGGCTGCGACGCCGCCATCAACCTGGTAGGGATCCTGAACCCCCGCGGCTCGAGCTTTCACGACGCCCACGTCGCGTTGCCGGGGAAGCTGGTCCATGCCTGCCGGGCACAGGGAGTCTCGAGGCTCCTGCACATGTGCGCGCTGCGGGCGAACGGAGCCGGTCCCAGTGAGTACCTCGCCACCAAGGCGGAAGGCGAGGCGAGCGTACTGCGCGGCGCAGGGGGTGAGGTGAAGGTCACGAGCCTGCGACCCTCGGTGGTGTTCGGCCCCGGCGACTCGTTCTTCAACCGCTTCGCTACCCTGCTCGCGCTCAGCCCGGGCTTCATTCCGCTCGCCTGTCCGGATTCGAAGTTCGCGCCGGTGTACGTGGGCGACGTGGTGGAGGCCTTCGTCCGCTGTCTCGATGACGGGACGACGGCGGGACGACGCTTCGAGCTCGCGGGACCGAGGGTCTACACGCTGCGCCAACTGGTCGAGTACGCCGCGGAAGTCTCGGGACAGCGGTGCCGGGTGCTGGGCCTCGGCGACGGCCTCTCGCGCCTCCAGGCCATGATCATGGGCTGTCTTCCCAGTCCCCCGCTGTCGACGGACAACTACCTCTCGCTCCAGGTCGACTCGGTGCTGACGGGAGACAACGGATTGGAGACGCTCGGAATAACGCCCACCGATGTGGAGAGCGTGGTGCCCACATATCTCGGCCCACGCAACCGGGCCGGCCGCTACCGCGATTTTCGCGCCACCGCCGGGCGCTCCTGACCCCTTTTCTCGTGGCACCGGGCTCCCGCGGCGCCAGGGCCGGACCCGGGCTTGCGCGCAATCCCTTTCAGACCACGAACAGGAAGAGCAGCGCTCCGAGCACTAGGCGATAGATCACGAAAGGGAGCAGGCCGATCCGATCCAGCAGCCTCAGGAAGAGGTGAATGGTGAGCCAGGCGGACAGCGCCGACACCGTCGCTCCGAGGGAAAGAGCCGCCCAGTTCGTCGCCGCCGGGCTCTCGAGCACCGCCGTCGCGCTGCGCAGGCCCGCCGCCGCGATGACCGGGATGGAGAGCAGGAAGGCGTAGCGGGCTGCCGCCTTGCGCTCGAACCCGAGCGCGAGCGCCGCGGTGATGGTGATCCCGGAGCGGGAAGTCCCCGGTATCAGCGCAAGGACCTGGGCCGCGCCCACGAGGAGCGCGTCGCGCCAGTTGAGGGAGCTTTCGTCGCGGGTGCGGCTCCCCCTCCGGTCCGCCCACCACAGCAGCAACGCGAAGCCCACGGTGGTCGAGGCGATCACCGCCGCCCCCCTGAACGTGGCAGCGGTCCCCGTCACATCGAGAGAGCCCACCGCATCGAGGATCAGCCCGACCAGTACTACCGGAGCCGTTCCGAGCGCGATGAGGCCGGCGAGGCGTGCGTCCGCGTCGGCGACCCCGGTGCGCAACACGCGGAGACAGGAACGCATCATGCGCAGCAGCTCGCGCCGAAAGTAGGCGAGCACCGCGGTCAGCGTGCCGAGGTGCACCGCCACGTCGAAGGCCAGCCCCTGGTCGGGCCAACCCACCAGCGCCGGCAACAGGATGAGGTGGGCCGAGCTCGAGATCGGCAGGAACTCGGTCAGCCCTTGCAGCAAGCCGAGCACACAGGCCTGGAGAGTTCCCAACTTTTCCTTGCGGCGCGTGCACGCGCAGTAGACTGATGGGGATTATGCACCAGGGCGGGAGGCGCCTTGTCCGATCTCGAGGTGGTACTGGTGAGTGGTGGAGCCCGGCGTATCGGAGCCGCGATCGTGCAAACGCTGCATGAATCCGGCATGCGGGTCGCCGTCCACTGCCATCGCTCGAAGGCGGAGGCGGAAGCGATCTGCGGGGAGTTGAACGCGCTGCGCCCCGATTCGGCTCGGGCGCTGCCCGCGGATCTGGCCCAGGCGGCGAGCGCGACGGAGCTGGTCGAGGCCACGGTAAGCGCTTTCGGCCGTCTGGACGCGGTGGTGAACAACGCCGCCGTCTTCTCGTCCAGCCCCCTCGGAGAGATCGAGCCTTCCACGCTCGATGCGATCTTCGCCGTCAACACCTTCGCTCCGCTGCTCATCTCCCAGGCGGCGGCTCCGCACCTGCAGGCGTGGGGCGGATCGATCGTCAACATCGGGGACATCTACGCCCACCGGCCCCTCGCTTCCCACGGCGCGTACTGCGCGTCCAAGGCCGCGCTGCTCAGTCTCACCCGCTCCCTCGCCGCGGCGCTCGCGCCAAGGGTGCGCGTGAATGCGGTGGCGCCGGGCGCGATCCTCTGGCCCGAGAAGGACGGTGACCCCGGAGCCCGGCAACGCATCATCGACGACACCCTGCTTGCTCGACTCGGCGAGCCTCGGGACATCGCAAGCGCGGTGCGCTTCCTCGTGCAGGACGCCGCCTTCGTCACCGGCCAGGTCATCGACGTCGACGGCGGGCGCGGACTGCGCGGTCCGCGTCCGGCGTCCTGAGCATCCCCTCCCATCAGGCAGACGGGCGCAGCGAAGGCGTCGGCGACGGAAATCAACCCGGTGGAGCTCTGGGTCCCGATCACGCTTGCCGCCGCGTTCCTGCAGAACCTGCGCTCCGCCCTGCAGAAGCACCTGAAGGGGGACTTGAGCACTTCGGGCGCCACTTTCTGCCGCTTCGTCTATGCCGTGCCCCTCGCGCTCGCCTACATCCTGCTGCTCGGCAACGGGTACGGTCTGGACTGGCCCACCCCGAACCCGCGTTTCGCGCTCTTTGCGATGCTCGGCGGAGTCGCGCAGATCACCGCGACCGCTCTCCTCGTCTACCTGTTCTCGCTCCGCAACTTCGCCGTCGGCACCGCGTACTCCAAGACGGAGACGGTGCAGGCCGCGATCTTCGGCCTCCTGATTCTCGGCGAGCCGGTCAGCCTCGCGGCCGCGCTGGCGATTGCCATCAGCCTCGGCGGAGTGATGGCGATCTCGGTCGCCAGAGGCGCGCTCACCCTGCACAACCTGCGCCTCGGATGGACGGGCCGGGCCGCGCTCATCGGCGTACTCTCCGGCACCTTCTTCGGCGTGAGCGCGGTGTCCTACCGGGCCGCCTCGCTCTCGCTCGGAGGGGACGGATTCCTGATGCAGGCCGCCTTCACGCTCGCGTGCGTACTGGTGTTCCAGACCGCGCTCATGGCGTTGTGGATCCGGGTGCGGGAACCGGGTGAGCTGACGCGGGTTGCCCGCGCCTGGCGCGTCGCCGCCTTCGTCGGGGTGTCGGGAATGCTCGGCTCCGCGGGCTGGTTCACCGCCATGACCCTGGAAAACGCCGCATACGTGCGGGCGCTCGGCCAGGTCGAGCTCGTCTTCACCTTCATTGCCTCGTGGTTCTTCTTCCGCGAACGTTCCACCGGCCTGGAGATCGCGGGCGTCCTGTTGATCGTCGCAGGCATCCTCATCCTGCTGCTCGGCTGAGAACCGGCCTCCCGGCGACGGAGCTCCGCGAGGCGGATCCGCCGGGTCACGTCCCATCGCGCGCGGCCTCCTCCGGCATCGCGTCCGGGTGCCGCAATGCACCGGACGAACCCCGGGGCGCCGGGATCGACCCGCCCCGAAGGAAGGCGCTTTGCTTTCGTCGTCCAAGCGCCCATCATCGCCACATCGCTCGGCGCGGTGCGGGACGGGGACCTGTCATGGCCATCGACCATGAGGTGACGCTGCTCAGCAAGCGTCGCACGAAGATCGTCGCAACCCTGGGACCGTCCTCCGGCGACGAGGAAACGATAGGAAGGCTCATCGAGGCGGGTGCGGACGTTTTTCGTCTGAACATGTCGCACGGCGATCACGCCGCACACCGCCGCATGTACGAACACGTTCGCAGAGCGGCCGAGACGGCGGGGCGCAGCATCCCCGTCGTGGCCGATCTCGCAGGCCCGAAGATCCGGGTGGGCGACTTCGAGCAGGGCGCCATCGAGCTCGTACCGGGCGCCGCGGTGACCGTGACGACCCGCGACGTGCCGGGCCGCGCGGACCTGATCCCGTCACAGTACGAAGCGCTCCCCGGCGACGTCTCCCTCGGAGACCCGATCCTGCTCGCGGACGGCGTCCTCGAGCTCGAAGTACGGAGGGTCGAAAAGACCGAGGTCCGCTGCCGCGTGGTGCGCGGGGGCGTCCTTCAGAACCGCAAGGGGATCAACCTTCCGCAGAGCGCGCTGTCCGCCCCCTGCCTCACGGACAAGGACCGCGACGACGCGCGCTTCGCCCTCGAGCTCGGGGTCGACTTCCTGGGCCAGTCCTTCGTGCGCCAGGGATCGGACTGCGAGACGCTGAGGGAGCTGGTGGCCCGGAGCGGCCACGACGTGGACATCATCGCAAAGATCGAGCGCCCCGAGGCGCTCGCCGAAGTCGACGCGATCCTCGAGGCGGCCGACGGCATCATGGTGGCCCGAGGGGACCTCGGCGTCGAGCTGCCGCCGGAGAAGGTCCCCACCGTGCAGCGGCAGCTCATCGATCGCGCCCGGCGTCACAACAAGCCGGTGATCGTCGCCACCCAGATGCTCGAGTCGATGATCGAACACACGCGCCCGACTCGGGCCGAGGTCTCCGACGTCTCCAACGCGGTGATGAGCGGGACCGACGCGCTCATGCTCTCGGCGGAATCCGCGTCGGGGAAGAACCCGGTGCTCGCGGTCGACATGATGGACCGGATCGTGCGTCAGGCCGAGGGCTATCTGTGGGAAGACAGCAGCTTCGAGTGCTTCCATCGCGAGCCGAGCGCCGAACCTCCCCTTCCATTCGGGGACGCCGTAGCGCACTGCACCGCGACCCTGTCCCGAGATCTGCAGGTACGGGCCATCGTCGCCGTGTCCCCGAGCGGGATGTCGGCCACCACGATGAGCGCGGCGCGCCCTGCCGCGCCGGTCGTATGCGTGTCTTCCCGCGAGGCCACCTGCCGCCGCACGGCGCTGCTCTGGGGCAGCATCCCGTGGCACGCCCACGACGCCGAGTTCGTCGATGCAGTATCTCTGTCTCGTTCCATTGCGCGCTGGCTCGGACTCGCAAAGCAGGGCGAGTACATTCTGCTCGTGCAGGGATTCAGCGCAGACCCCCTCCGAAACACCCCCGCCATCACCCTGCTCACGGTATGAAGGGTCGTTTCGACCGCACCCGATCGGTCCCGAAGCCGGAAGCACCAACCACGCGATCGGTCCGTGAAGTCGGCGCCTCGGTGAGTGAACGACAGGCCCGACGCGAAGCCGCCGATTGAGATTCGGCGGGCGCCGCGGCGGATGCCGCGCGCCCCTACCCCCCGGCAGCCGGCTCCAGACACTCCCTGAACGTCCGGGCCATTTCGCGCAGAAGCGTGAAGTACAGCTCGGGACCGGGCTCGATGCCCACGCCCAGAGGATCCAGGGTGCCGGCCCGGACAGAAGTGCCTTCGACAACGGTGTTCACGAGGCGCTGGTCGAAGTGCGGCTCGTCGAACACGCAGACGACGCCCAGCTCGCGCACCTTCTCGCGGAGCTCCCGAATCCGCTTCACGCCCGGCGAGCGCTCGGCGCTGACCACCGCCGAGCCGGCGGCGCGGAGGCCGAAGCGGTCCTCGAAGTACCGGTACCCATCGTGGAACACGATGAAGGGAACGCCGCGGGCGGGCGAAAGCTCCACCGCGATATCTTCGATCAGGTGCTCTAGTTCGTGGAGGTGGCGGTGAGCATTGTCCGTGTACCTGGCGGCATTGGAAGGATCGGCCTCGGCCAGGGTACGGGCGATCATGCGGGTCATCGCTTCCGCGTTCACCGGGTCGAGCCAGATGTGCAGATCGAAGGCGCCCGAGTCGTGAGCGTCGTGCTCGTCGCCGGCCGCTTGCATGTCATGATCGTGATCGTGCCCGTGGCTCTCGTCGTGACTGTGGCCGTGATCGTCCTGATCGTGATCGTGGTCATGCCCATGGTCGTCATCGCCATGACCGTCGTGATCGTGGTGATGGTCCACCTCGAAGGCGCCGCCTCCCCGAAGCGATCTGCGGACGAGGCCGGCCGCCCCGGAAAGCTCCTCTATCCTCGCGTTGCCGGCGAGGTTGCGAATCTGGGCGGCGAGGGCGCTCTCCATCGCATCGTCGACGAGAAAGACGACATCCGCCTCTTGCAGCATCGCCGCATCGGATGGGCGCATGGTGTAGGTGTGGGGATCGACGGCGCCCCGCATGATCAGGTGAGGTTCCGCCACACCCTCCATCACCGCGCTCACCAGCGAGTGCACGGGCTTGATCGAGACGGCTACGCGAATGACGGTATCCGCGGCGGCTGAACCTGAGACGCCCCAGTGCAGGAGCCCGGCCACCGCGATCCCCAGGCAAGAGCTTCGAGTCGGTTTGAACCCCAGCTTCATCGGAAGTGCTCCGCAGTAACCCAGCACGGTCCGTTGCGTTAAGCTGTTTGCTTCTACACCGACCCGCGCGTCGAGTTCAAGCCCGGCACGCGCAGTCGCGCCGAAGAACCCTCAGTGGCTAGCCCAGAACCCAACGCCGCTCCCCTCGTGCGCGCTCACGACATAGGAGTGCGGCGCGGCGAACGCTGGATCATCCGCCACGTGGACCTCGAAGTGCCCCGAGGCAAGCTGGTCTACATCATCGGCGCCAACGGCGCGGGCAAGTCCACCTGCGCCAAGGCGGTCCTCGGCTTGATTGAACTCAGCGAAGGGAGCGTCGAACGGATCCGGCCGCTGGAGGTGGGCTATGTTCCCCAACGCCTGTCGATCAACCCCACACTGCCCCTGACCCTGCGCCGGCTGATGACGCTGACGGGACGCTTCGGCTCCCGCGATATCGACGCGGCGCTCGAAGCGGTCGGGCTGCTGCGACTCGGGAACCCTCCGGTCTCGACCCTGTCCGGTGGCGAGTTTCAGCGGCTGCTGATTGCCCGCGCCCTCATTCATCGGCCGGGCCTGCTGGTCCTGGACGAACCGAACCAGGGCGTCGATGCCGCGGGAGAGGACGTGCTTCACGAGCTGATCGAGGGGATTCGCCGCGACCTCGGCTGCGGAGTCCTGATGATCTCGCACGATCTCAGGAAAGCGTTCGAAACCGGTGACGACGTCGTGGTCCTGGTGCCGCACGAACATGACGAAAGGCCCGCGGACGGAGACGCACCGCTGTGAATCTCGTGCACCGGGACAGCCGCCCGCCGAGCTGAGTCATGCTGGACGATTTCTTCACCCGCGCCCTGCTCGCCGGCATCGGCCTGGCGCTCGTCACCGGACCGGCGGGGTGCTTCGTCGTGTGGCGCCGCCTCGCGTACTTCGGAGAAACCATCGCGCACTCCGCCCTGCTCGGCGTCGCGCTCGCCATCCTGCTCGACGTGCATCTGGTGGCCGGAATCCTCGCCAGCGCGTGCGCCATCGTGGTGGTGATGTTTCACCTCGAACGTCGCGATACCCTGCCTTCCGACACCCTGCTCGGCCTGCTGGCCCATGGCGGCCTCGCCATCGGACTGGTGATCCTCGCCTTCTTTCCAGATATGCGGCTCAACCTGCACGGGCTGCTCTTCGGCGACATCCTCGGGGTGTCGCGGAGCGATCTTGCCATCGTCTGGGGAGGCGGCGTGCTCGCGCTGGGGGTGCTGGGCTGGATGTGGCGCCCCTTGCTCGCGGCGACCGTCAGCACGGATCTGGCCACCGTGGCGGGACTGCGCCCGGACCGCGCGCGCCTCGCATTCGGCTTCCTCATGGCCGCGGTAATCGCGGTCGCGATCAAGATCGTCGGGGTGCTTCTGATCGTCGCGTTGCTGGTGATACCGGCGGCGACCGCCCGCCCCTTCGCCACGAGCCCCGAGAGGATGGCAATCGGCGCCGCCGCAGTGGGAATCGCGTCAGTGGCCGGCGGGCTCTATGCCTCGGCGCACTTCGACACGCCCTCCGGCCCTTCAATCGTGGTGGCCGCGCTCTTTCTCTTCACCCTGTCCCACCTGCGCCGCCCCCGTCGCGCGTCCCGCGCTCGACGATGACCCCGACCCCGCGCGCCCCGCGCAGGGCCCCCTCCTTGTCCACCTTGAGGCGCAGCCAGCGGATTGCGAACTCCGCGACCAGGGTCTCCGCGAGACGATGTGCAAGCGTTTCCACGAGGAAGAACTCGCTCGCCTCGACGAAGGCGATGATCCGCTTCCCGATCGCCTTGTAGTCGAGCGTGTCGTCGACGGAATCGGTCTCGGCCGCGAGCGCGCAGTCGCATGCCATTTCGACGTCGATGACCACGTCCTGCCGGATCTTGCGCTCCCAGTCGTAGATGCCGATGACGGTGTCCACGCGCAGCTCCGAGATGAAGACCGTGTCTCGCATCGCCGTTCGACCTCCCCGCGCGGTGAACCGCCTTAGCGCACGGTGACCGCGCCGCTCTCGCGGTCGGCAGCAACGCGGGCGGGCGAACGACGTCCGGGATTGCCGTAGCCCGCGCCGCCTCCGGTGCTCATCACCAGCCGGTCGCCCTTCGCGAGGCGGAAGCTCGTCTTCGAATCGAGCATGATCTCCTCGTTGCCGCGCAGCACGCAGGTGAAGGCCGCCCCGCCCTCCTCGCCGCCGAAGAGTCCTTCGGGCGGGATCGCGAAGCGATCGGAGTACGACTGGTACTCCACGTCGTCCGCCAGCACCTCGTACACCCGGCGCATCCCGAGCCCCCCGCGGTGCTCGCCCGCGCCGCCGGAGTCCGGCACGAGCGCGTACTCCACCACCCGGAAAAAGTCATGCTCCATGTCGATGGCCTCGACGGGGATGTTCGAGCAGTTCGAGAGCGGGCTGTCCACCGCATCGCAGCCGTCCCCGAGCGCGCTCCCGCCGTAGCCGCCCCCGAAGATCTCGAGGTAGATGCCGTAGCCGCCCTCGTCGAGGTGCGAGAGGCAGGTGGAGTGCGTGGTGTCGAATCCGGCCGCCATCACCTGTTCCGGCACCGCTCTCGCCAGCGCCTTCATCACCGCATTGTAGGCGCGGTAGGCCGACAGCATGCGCGCGCGCACCGGGGCGGGAGGACGGGGATTGAGCAGCGAGCCGTAGGGCGCGGCAATGTGAACAGGGCGCTTCGCGCCTTCGTTGAAGGGGATGTCGGGGCTCGTGAGCACCGATTTCACGCAGGAGAGTCCCGCCGCAATCGTCGATGCGAAGGGGCAGTTGACGTTGGTGCGGACCTGGTCGCAGGTGCCCTCGTAGTCCACGGAGACGCGGTCGCCCGCGATCTCGACCCGCGCGCACACCACGAGCGGCTCGTCGTTCACGCCGTCGCCATCGAGCTGGTCCTCGCCGTAGTACACGCCGTCGGGGGCCGCGGCGATCGCGGCGCGCATGCGCTGCTCGGAGTAGTCGAGCAGCGCCGACATCGCTTCCGTCACCGCGTCCGCCCCGAACTTCTCGCAGAGCTCGATGACACGCCTCGCCCCCACCCCGTTGGCCGCGAACTGCGCGTTGCAGTCCCCGATGGTCTTCTCCGGCACCCGCACGTTGGCGCGCACCAGGCGCTCGAAGGGGCCGCCGTTCCAGTCCCGGTTCACGTTGTAGCGGCTCGGCGGAAAGATCAGGCCCTCCTGGTGCACGTCGCCCGCCGCCATGTTGAGACCGGGCGCGCCGCCCCCGAGGTCGAGGTGATGGGCGACGGTCGCGCTGAATCCCACCAGGCGCGCGCCGAAGAATATCGGCGAGAAAATGAACACGTCGGGGACGTGCTGCCCGCCCTGGAAAGGGTCGTTGTTGATGTAGAAGTCGCCGGGTTCGAGCGTATCCGGAGGATAGAGTTCGGCGCAGGGGCGGAAGGTGGTCCCGATGGGGCCGAGCTGCATCGGGATGAGCTCCGCCTGGCTCACCACGTTGCCCTCCACGTCGAGCAGCGCGGCGAAGGAAATGGGAATCAAGCTGGTGCGTTCCGCGTACTCGCCGATCG